>JAYGGE010000198.1:0-4346 GCA_046581505.1 Verrucomicrobiales bacterium
CTGATCGGGCATGCCGAGTCGAGGCTTTTCGGTACTTTTCTTCCTGATTTTTTAGGGATCGGAGCCTTGTGCAGTAAGTAATTTGAAATAAACACCTTATTGCTTAACCATTCCTTAGTCATAAACCTCATCAGCCATTCACATAGGTAATTTAAGGCGGGACAGCAGGTGAAATACCCGGGTGGCGACTTACCCATGAAGGTCAAATTGTTTATTTTTCCGTTTGAGTGCCTCTCCGAAGGGAAGAACCGCCAAGATGAATTCCCGGCAAAGCTCCGGCCGGGGTTCAACCTGCACAGGCCAAGGATCCCTATAAGAACGGTGGACTGTTGAGAATGCCTGCGGGGGGACTGCCGCAATTGCCTTGCAGCTACGCCCCGCTGCCCCTTTTCTCCGGCGGCTTCTCCGCACCCGGTTCCCGCTCCTGGAAATACCCCGGTGGAAATTGCGCCTGCCTGCCTTTCTGCGGATGCCGCCAGGGGAAAGTGCGCCCGCGATCAGGCAACAGCGGCATCTTGTCCCCTCCGCTCTGCTTCAGCAGGTCAAACAATTGTCCATTAAGCTTTTTCAACCGTTCCTTGTGCGCCGGGTCATTGATCAGGTTGTGCTGCTCATGCGGATCCTCCCGCGTATCATAAAATTCATTCACGTCCCACAGGCCATGGTAACGAATGTATTTGTAACGGTCGCCAACCAGCGCATGCATGGTCGGGGTGTGCGGGTAATTGCGCTCCCAGTAATACTCGTAGAGGATGTGCTGCCGTGACCAGGAGGATTCATCCCCCCGCGCCAGGCTCCAGAAACTCTCGCCATCCATCTGTTTGCCTGCCCCGGCACCTGCCACGTCAAGCAGCGTCGGGGCGATGTCAATATTCGCCACCGCGCGCCGGATCAGGGTTCCACCCCTGATTGCCGCCGGGCAGTGCATGAGGAGCGGGACGCGAATGGACATCTCGTAGGCGGTGCGCTTGTCAATGAGCCCCTGCTCACCAAACTGGAAACCATTGTCGCCCATGTATATAAGTAATGTCTCCTTAAGTTCCCCGTTATCCTCAAGCCACTTCAGGGTGCGCCCAAGCGCATCATCAACTGCCAGCAGCGCCTCGCAGTAGCGCTTGTAGTATTCCTCGACATTGAAGTCCGGCAGATTGTATCCAAAGTCAGCGCCGTGCCGGCTGTTGCGCTGGTTGCGAACCCACATCGGCTTGCCGCGATAATTCTCGTCACTGTCTTCCATGGTGGGCGGCACGGGGAAGGGCTTGTCTTTATATCTGCCGCGATGGCGGTCGGCCGGGACAAAGTCCGAGTGCACCGCCTTGTGCGAGACGTAGAGGAAATAGGGTTGCTGCGATCCCCTGCGACTCTCCAGCCAGGCGAGCGCATAATCGGTCAACTCGTCAGTAATATATCCCTCCTGTGGAATACGCCTGCCGTTGACATTGTAGCCGTCGTAGCTCGTCTGTGGCACCACGCGGGTGGTCCCGTGGCCGTCCGGCCAGTAGGTTCCCTGTCCCTTGAACGCATGCCAGTGGTCAAACCCGCGCTGTGGCACATCGACATCCCCCATGTGCCATTTGCCGATAAAGGCGGTCTTGTAGCCTGCTTCCTGCAGGTGCTGGGGGAAGAAAACCAGGTCCTCGTCAACCGGGTTATAGTTGTCAATGACACGGTGATTGTGCGCATATTGACCCGTGAGGATGGATGCCCTGCTCGGTGAGCACAATGAGGTGGTCACCATCGCCTTTGGAAAATACGCGCCATCGCGTGCCATGCGGTCCATGTGGGGTGTTTCAATCCACGGGTGACCCGCGCAGCCCATGGCATCGGCGCGATGATCATCACAGAGGATAAAGATGATATTGCGCGGCTTGGCCCAGGAGGTGCAACCGAGAACTAAAACCGCAAGGAGAAGGCAACCTGTATTCTTGAGCATTGCCCGATCATGCAGGAATCCTCACCGGGCATTCAATCAAAAGCTGCCTCGACCCGGTAAAACCTTCTCCTGCCGCTTTGGGCAGCACCGGCATCACGAATGCTCGCCGTTCCGGCATCATCCCGGGACTCAACCTCGGATGCCAGCAACCAGTCATCCCCTGTCAGGGTGCCGCTGCTCCAGACTGAATATTTCACTCCCGCCGCCGCGCTCCAGGCCAGGATCACGTCATCCCCGTCAAGGTTCACCTGCAAACCGGAAACCACCTCATCAAGTAACGGCAAAAGACGCAGTTCCAGGTGCACCATGCGATGATCGGAAGCATTCACCAGGGAACTCAACGGGTCAGCTGAGGCAGGCCAGAAAACCCCGCCACCCAGGATTGTCAACCCGGCCCTGGAAGGCAGCACGTAATCCACCCGCAGGCCCCCGGCAAAGCCAGCGGTATCGCTTCCTCCCCGTTCGCTTGCAGGAACAAAAGAGTTGTCAATAAGCGGGTGCCGGGTGAATTGCCGCGCAGCCCCGGCAACACTGTCCCCGGAATCCGGGTCCGCATTCTGGTCACCAACGATGACAAAGCGCCGGCCCGTGCCGAGGCCGCCGGTATTGCCCTTGTCATCGTAAATGTAATCGTCACGTGCCGGATCAATATAATCAGCCCACAGCCGGATCTCATCATGATTGCGCCTGCCATTGCGATCCTCAGGCCCGTCGAAGGTCGGTGGTGTCGGGTGACTGCCCAGCAAATGGATCAAGTGCCCGTCGACCACGACTGGAACATCCCAGTGGCTCTTGGAGGAGAGCCTGAAAACCGCGAGTTCCTCGGGACGATACCAGTCATTGGGTGCAGGACTGCCGGAAATGTCCGGCAACAGGGCGCCCGGCATGTCCTGCCAGAGAAACTTGCCGAAAGTGCGCACGGCCTCCTCGCGTATTGGAAATTTCGACAGGACTGCCATTGCATACTGCCCGGGAAAACGCCCGAAGCCGAGGCAATCATCGCCGTAGACAGTCGACCCGGGGGTCGTGCTGATGCTGCCGCTGTTGTTGAGGTCGAAACCGGAGTGAATGCCGGTGTTTGATGCGGCCACAAAGCGGTGCGGGTAGTTTTGTGGCGCCTGGCCGTTCTGTGGAACAGCGATAAAGTTGTCGTGCAGGGCATCCAGGTTCGCCCTGCTGCCGTCATGATTAAGCTCATTGATAAAGAGGACATCGGGCGCAACGCGCTGGATGATCTCGGCGATCTTTTTCGGGTTCACTGAGCCCGGGTTTGCCAAGGTCACCGCAAGTGCCGCCTGTGTATTGGGGCTGAGCGACACGTTGAAAGTCGCCACGGTGATGTCCGGCGGGGCGGCCATGACCGGCCCTGGAAACAGGACTGCTGCGACTGCCGCAACTCTCAGGAATGTGATCAATGAACGCCTCAACCCTCTAACAATAACACAACATCTGGAAATTCGCGTTTTTTACGCTCCACCCGGGGGCCCGCTAAAGGTTTGTCCACCTCCGCACTTGGCAGCAGTGCCGAAGACAGGCATTATATCCGATTTCAATGAGCAAATACCGCACTTCCCCGCTGGCAACCGAGAAGATGCCGCCCGGTATCCCTTACATCATCGGCAACGAGGCTGCCGAGCGTTTCAGTTTCTACGGGATGAAGGCAATCCTTGCCATCTTCATGGTAAACTACCTGCACCTGATGGGCAACAGTGCGGGCAATGCGATGAGCGAAGCCGCAGCCGCGGAAAAGGTGCACCTGTTCGTTACCGCTGTATACCTGACCCCATTCCTCGGGGCCCTGCTCTGCGATGCGTTCCTTGGAAAATACCGCACCATTATCTACCTCTCCCTGGTCTATTGCGCCGGACACGCAACACTGGCACTGATGGGAATTGCCGGTGATGCGTCATATTGGCTGCTGGGCGGCCTGATGCTGATTGCTCTGGGTTCCGGCGGGATCAAACCCTGCGTCTCGGCACATGTGGGTGATCAGTTCGGCGAACGCAACGCGTACCGTCTGCGCAACGTCTTCTCCTACTTCTACTTCGCCATCAATCTGGGTGCCTTCGCCTCCACGCTGATCACACCCATTCTGCTCGAGCATTTCGGTCCGCACGCGGCCTTCGGACTGCCGGGTGCCCTGATGCTCCTGGCCACCTGGGTCTTCTGGCTCGGACGGAACGAATTCATTCACATACCCGCCGGGGGCCGCACCTTCCTGCGACAATTGACGAGTCGCGAAGGGCTTTCGACCCTGGTGCCCCTGGCCTTGCTCTACGCCTTCATTTCGGTCTTTTGGTCACTCTTCGATCAGACGGGCTCCTCCTGGGTCTTGCAGGCCGAAGCCATGAACCGGAACGTCTTCGGAGTCGAAGTCCTGGCCTCCCAGATCCAGGCCTTAAACCCGCTCTAC
>JAYGGE010000020.1:0-4080 GCA_046581505.1 Verrucomicrobiales bacterium
CAGGGTGACCTTGCCCCTCCTGCCGGCGCTCCTGCGCCGACCATGAAGTCGCTGCAGGAGATCTGGGAGAAGATCAGTGTCCTGCAAAACCGGCATGAATTGAGATTTAATGAAATGGAAGACCAGGTTGCCCTTGCCAGCGCATCCCAGTATCAGGCAATTCGCGCAGATATCATTGGCGCGCGGAGTGCCGTTGAATCGATGCTCACTGAGCACCGGCAGGCCACGGAAGCGATGCTCACTGAGCACCGGGAGGCCACGGAAGCGACGATCGCCGCCTTGCTGGCGGAGAACGCGAAGTTGAAGGAATCGCTTACTGCAACACAGGATCAGAATGCCACCATTCAGCAATTGCTTGCCTCCCTTGACATCGGCCTGCCCTGGCAAACCACAACCATCGACAGCGAAGGGGATGTCGGCTCTTACACTTCCCTGAGCTTCAGTCCCTCAGGAAACCCTGCCATCTCGTATTATGACACCACCAACAGAGGCCTGAAATTCGCTTTCAAGGCGCCGTTCCGGGGAGGGCGCTGAGAGTGTCCTGCAAAAAGAGCATCAACTTGTTGTTAATCCATTGCCAAGGTGCCGATCATTGATTTAAGACCTTTTAACAATCCTCAACTGTCCAAAGCCATGAACCTAATTACACGCCTCCTGGGCATTATGCTCCTGTCAGGATGCTGTACCCTGGCCCCGGCCTTTGCCGACACCACCATTGACCCGGCCAGCAAGTATGCCTACGGCGCCAACATTGGCTGGATCAACGCGGGCGGGGACAACAGCAATGGTGCCGTGATTGGCCGCTTTTACTGCTCCGGTTTTCTTTATGCGGCCAATGTCGGCTGGATTTCACTTGGCAGCGTGCCGAGCAACGGCTGGCAGTATGCCAACAACTCCTCCAGCGACTGGGGAATCAACCATGACGGCGCGGGCAACCTGAGCGGCTACGCCTACGGTGCGAACATCGGCTGGATCAACTTTGAGCAGGCCCGGGGCAAGCCAAGGGTCAATACCTCCAGCGGTGCGCTCAGCGGCTATGCCTGGGGTGCGAATGTCGGGTGGATCAGTCTCGACGGGGTGCGTACCACGACCATCGACTCCGGCCCCGACATTGACAATGACGGCCTGCCCGATGCCTGGGAGATCCAGCGCACCGGCGGTACGGCTACCCTTGCCGGCGGCGGGGCGGATGCCGACAGCGACGGTGTCAGTGATGGCGCCGAGTATCATTCCGACACCGACCCGACCGATGTTGCTTCCTTCCTTACTGTTTCCAGCCAAGAGGTGGGATTCACCTCCGGCAACAGCGTCAACCTTGCCTGGCAGTCACGGCAGGGCATTGACTACAGCGTGATGGTCAGTGATGACCTGGTGAACTGGGCCGCCCTCAACGAGCAGCCCATTGCCGGGACCGGCGGCGAGTTGAGCTGGGAATTCATCTTTGATGGCCCCTCGTGCTGGCTGCGCGTCAGCGCATGGCGCTCCGCTCCGCAGTTATTAGATACCAAGGATGAGCTCTTCGCGCAAATGCAGGCGGTCGTCGACTGGGGTGTTTCAGCTTCCAATGCATATGAAGATACCGAGCTGACCGTTCAGGTTTCCAACGGCTCCGCAGTCGAGGCTTTCAAGGGCTTTGGCAATGACATGCCCGAGCTCAGCAACCTGTACTTGGTGTCTCCTGATTTTGTGGTGGAGGATTTGTGGTTCGGCCATGAAGGCGTGGAGTCCCGTTATTGGGACAAAGGCGATTATGATCGGTTCCTGAATATTCATAATACGCTTCACATTTCCTACGAAACGGACCCCGGCCAGGTGAGCGGTTTATCTGGCGATACCGACCAGGTTTATATGTTTCGCCTATGGCACGGAACTTTTTGGGAGGAGGTTGTGCTGGGCTTGAAGTGGATGGGAGACAATACTTTTGTCTTCTACGGGCAAAATGGTGAGGCCTTTACCTCTGCGCCCGTCACGCCCCAGTTTGGCACCGACTACATGCTGAGGCTTACCTACAAGACCTCGGATCTGTCTATCAAGGTGTACCTGAATGGTGAGGAAATCATTTCCGACCATCTTGTGGCGCCCCGCGACATTCGTGAATTTCGCATCGGCACAAACTCACACCCGCTGGCGCAGCATTTCCGGTTCTACGGACTCAAGAGAGGCGAGTTCATTGATGCTGAACTGGCGACACTTGAAAACAATTCCAATGGCCTCTGGCCTCGAGGCCAGAAACCTTCATTTCCATATATCGACGGCATAGGCTCGGGGGTGTACACGGATTTTGACCGGAAGACAAACGCGTGGACGTTGCCGGCAGGTGAGCGAATCAATTTTGTCGGTGGATCCGGCGAACCCGGAGTTCATCTGTACCAGTGGTACTACTGGAATCCCGATCTCGATGCCGACGGTGGCTCTGGTCCCTTGGACAGACACTTCCCTTTTGTTGGGGCGACCACAGTGACGCTGGATCGGGATGACTACAAAGCGGTTGGCGAGCCCTTTCATGGTCATGCAGGCGATGGCTTCAACCGAGTGTTTTGCGTGATCACGCCAGTGGACTCGGAGGGGGTGCAGGGCGTTGCTCTCCGGAGCACCATTTGGTATGACAACATTCAGTAATTGAATACAGGAACAACTTCCTGATCGGAATATTTATTCGCTGCGCCCGACCCAACACTCAACAAAATGCGATGACACAGGCGGTGGCCTTATCCCGCATCGTGTCCAGAACCCGCGATAGCCGCGTTCTTTCCGCTCGTTAGTAACTTTTCGGGGGGGCACGCGCCGGATTCCCCGGGTTTGCCGATGCCAATCACCCGCTGGCATGGAGGCCGGTCAGCACGGTTTCCTGACGGTAGCAGGGCATTGACGGGAAAAGAAGAAAAAAATTCGAATACCGGGGCCTGTGACCTTAGAATTGTACAATTGAGTATGCGTATTCACTGCCCCATTTGCTCGACCACGGTCGAGGCGGCCGAGGCTCACATTGGCGATGAGGGGCAGTGCGCGAGTTGCGGGGCAGGGTTCATCGTGCCGGCACATCCCAATGACAGGATTGAGATTATTGCGCCCGGCAAGCTGTCGATCATGAAGATCGACTGCCCGGTGTGCTCGACTGTGGTCAGGGTGACCGAGGTGAACATTGGTAAGAAGGGCCGCTGTGAGAGGTGCAGCTCAAAGTTCATCGTGCCGGCACACCCCGGTGATGAGGCCGAGATCCTTGAGCGCGGCAGACTGCCGATGTCAAAGATTGACTGCCCGGTGTGCTCGACTGTGGTCAGGGTGAGTTGGGACAACATTGGTGAGAAGGGCCGCTGTGAGGGGTGCAGCTCAAAGTTCATCGTGCCGGCGGGTCCCGGTGAGGAGATCGAGATCCTTGAGCGGGGCGGGGTTCCCGCAGGCGAAACCCGTCACGAGGCTGAGGCAGAACTTGCATCCAAACCAGTGGAGCAATGACAAAGATCGACTGTCCAGTGTGTGCGACCCTGATCAGGGTGACCGAGGTCAATATTGGTAAGAAGGGCCGCTGTGAGAGGTGCAATTCAAAGTTCATCGTGCCGCTACGCCCCGGTGATGAGGTCGAGATCCTTGAGCGCGGCAAGCTGCCGATGACAGGGATCGACTGCCCGGTTTGCTCGACTATGGTCAGGGTGAGCTGGGACAACATTGGCGAGAAGGGCCGCTGTGGGAATTGCAACTCAAAGTTCATCGTGCCACTACGCCCCGGGGATGAGGTTGAGCTCCTTGAGCGGGGTGAGCTTCCCGCCGGCAAAACGCGGCGTAACCCCGTGATAAAACCCGCGATTAAACCAACGAGGGGCACGGTGTCACCCGGCAGGGGAACGGCGCTGAGCCCGAAAACCGGGAAGCGATCAACAGCAAAAGCACCGGCTAAGGAGGCGGCCACAGCTGCCGGATTGCTGGCGACTGAAGCAAAGCAAGCAGAGGAAGCAGAGGAAGCAGAGGAAGCTGGCGTTACCGGCAAGTTTAAGACAGCATCAACCAATCTGGGCCTGCGGGTCAGGTCAAGTGAGGCAAAGGCGACGTCGCCGGCAATCGCAATTGGCATTGTATGCGGCT
>JAYGGE010000179.1:0-104680 GCA_046581505.1 Verrucomicrobiales bacterium
GAGTCGGCAACAAGCTCCCTCTCGATCAAAGTGGGTGTGGTGAACACGCCGCCAAAATAGGAACCGTCCGATCCCTGCGAATGGCTGCCGTCATCGCCTACCGGGGTAAGGGCAAAGTCAAAAACATCGCCAAAGACCACGTTATCAAAGTATACTGTGCCACTCACACCGGCTGCCTGCCTCGTCGTGCCGGTGGCGACCTGGTTGCCGTTGCGGTAGACATTGAGCGTTGTGCCTGAGCCGCCCGTGTTCTGCGCTGCCAGCGACCAGGTGAGGGCAACGTTCGCGGGAGTCCCGGCCTCGACCGTGTAGCGGCGAATGGGCCACTGCTCTGTTGCGCCACCTTGGGGATGCCCCGTGTCGTTGGCGGCGACAAATGTCCAGGGTGCATTCCCGGGGACAACGCCAAAGCCATTGTTACGGGTTTGCCCTGCAGCGAACTGCTGGAAATCCGTGTCATGGTTGTAGGTGTTGTCCGCATCCGCCGCGTAATCATACCAGCCGTAATTCCAGCCATTGGCATCCGGCACCCCGGCGGCGGGAAAACTCACCGCAAAGTCCGCATTTGAGTCAGCCAGAACATCCTTGGCAATATACGTTTCAGCACCGAGAAAACCGGTGAATACGAAACTGAGGCAAAAAACCGCAAAAAATGATTTCATAACATTACTTTTAACAAATTAAGTCCCTTCCCCTCAAGTTGAAATTCGACAAATTTCAAAAAAAAAAGAGCTAAGTCGAAGAAATCCAACGAAATGCGCCCTGCCCGCCCGGACAGGTGAGGTAGAACTCCAGGGGCGATTTTCCCGGGCTACAGCCCGGCATGCATGCGCTCGAGGCAAAGCAGCGAATAACAGCTGGTCAATACCGGATCCTTCTCCCACCAGCGGCCGTTTTCATTGATCCAGGAACCGTCCGGTTTCTGCAGGTTAAAGAGCTTCTTGGTCAGGTCCGCGCGCCAGTTGACACTGCTGCCGTCGGCAAGCTCAAAGGCGTCCACCTCGAGGATGGCAAGCGCCTTGGACATGGTGTTGAAATAATAATAAAGGCCCTGCTCCCCCATGCCCGGGTTCTGCTCAACGCTGTAGTTCTTCCTGAGCCACTCAACCACCGCTGCTAAGCGCGGATCCCCCTTCTCCATGCGCGCATAGACAAAGCTCAACAGCCCGGCATAGCTCATGCTGCCATAAGAGCGCAAGGCAACCTTGCCGTTCGCAGTCTCCTCAGTGGCCATGCTCTTGCCCGGGAAGTAGACAAACCCGCCGTGGTCCTTGGCATCCCCACTCACCCATTTGGCCTTGTTGGAAGCGGGACGCTGCTGGCAGTTGGCGACAAAGGTGATCGCCGCCTCCCAGTCGAGGTCAAACGCCGCGTCCGGGGATTCCTTGACCAGCTCACGCGTATAATGCAGGGCCTCAAGCGCGTGGTAGGTGTTGGAAAGATCGGGATGGGAATAACTTGAGCCGTAACCCACCCCGCCGTCGAAGACATTGTCAGCCTTGCCCTTGCGGTCATAATCCGACTGCTGGTTGACGAGAAAATTGCGCGCATTGATAATTAATTTCTTGTCCTCTTCCTGCCCGGCGGCAAGAAGGGCCATCATGCAGATCGAGGTGTTATAGGACCCCAGCCCCTTGCCGTAGATACCGCCATCAAGGCGGACCTTTGAGCGGATATAGTCGAGGGCCTTTTCCACATGTGCGGGCAGGGCT
Organism: Verrucomicrobiales bacterium; assembly: GCA_046581505.1. Classification (GTDB taxonomy): domain Bacteria; phylum Verrucomicrobiota; class Verrucomicrobiia; order Verrucomicrobiales; family DEV007; genus CACIUL01. Next base: position 1,713 of record JAYGGE010000179.1, read on the forward strand.
ATGCCTTCGCGGGAAGGATCACCGAGGATCGCCTGCACCGCCAGGCCGGTGAGTGCCGGGTAGTTCTCCTCGCCCCAGCGACCGTCCTCCTGCTGCTGCTTTACAAGGAATGCAATGCTCTTGGAAATGGCATGCTCAGCCTCCCTCTTGACGGACTCGTTGCGCAGCCTGGTGGCCGCATCCTGGGCAGGGGCAAAACCGGCAAGGAAAATGCCGGGAACTAGGATAAGGAGAATTGCTTTCATTGCACGCAAGGGTTCACTCGGTTTGGGTGTTCACTGATTTGTTCGTCTTTGCGGGACTGATCTCAAGACGGCGCTCCGCGGGAACTTCCACATCCGGCAGAGGCTTGAGGATGACAGTGACCACAGTATCGATGGGCGGGACCTTTTCCGCAACAGGAAACCACAGTTCATCATCATCACTGCCCGGGTTGAAGGTATTGCACAATGAACCATCATAGCGATAAACCGCGGCAATCGCGCCGTCCTCGGCGGCAAGAAAATAACCGTCAACCACCTTTGAGCCGGTGTAGGTCCAACTGCCCGGGCCAACCACTTTCTTGGTCGTTGCGTTGTGCACCCAGTTGCCAAGGGGTTCGGTAATCTCCTTGCCGTCCTTGCCCTTATGCCGGATCAGGATCGCCATCCGCCCCCTGCCGTCATCCTTCAGGATGCCGATCGGCTTTCCCTGCTCATTGAATTCACGGTAAATATCGCGCCCGGAAGCCTGCCAGCGCAGCAGTTTCATCGTGATCTGGATCTCGAAGGGAGTGACCTTGGTGGAGAGCAAGCTCTCATGAAGCTTGCCGCGAAACTCGTCACAGATGGCAAACTCAAGGACCACCTCGTCCTGATTGACCCGGCAGGGAAACCATATCTCCCGGGTCTTCGGGTTAAAGGACAGTCTGCCCAGCTTATATTCCTCTGCGGAAATCTTTATCGGCTTGAGATCCTTTGGCGGCTTGGTCGGTGCATTTGCCTGGCCGGACGCATCAGGAAGGCTAAGCAACGCAAGCGCAATAATGGCAGCAAGCTGGCGGGCATGGAATCGCAACACGGCGTAACGTTAAGCAGGAACAGCCTGCAGCTAAAGTGAAAATAAAAGTTAAGAAACGTTCAATTTCAGGACAATTCCCGGGTTCCCTGACAACTCTGGAAAGATGCCATCAAAACCATCGCTTTTACCATCGTGTACCACTAAGGTTGCGCCTCAGGAAAGCTTGTGGCTTTCCTTCTCCCATAGATTCTCTCTTCCACTGGCCCAATGAAAACCATCCTTGCCCTTCTCACCATGGCACTTGCCGGCACTACCGCCGCCAAGCGGCCGAACATCCTCTTCATCTTCACTGATGACCACGGTTACCAGGCCATTAGTGCCTACGGTTCGAACCGCAACAAGACGCCCAACATCGACCGCATCGCCAATGAGGGGATGCTCTTTGAGAACTGCTTTGTCACCAACTCAATCTGCGGCCCGAGTCGCGCGGTGATCCTGACCGGGAAATACAGCCACATCAACGGCTTCATGACCAACGGCAACAGCTTCAACGGATCGCAGCAGACTTTTCCAAAACTGCTGCAGAAAACCGGCTACCAAACCGCCATCTTCGGCAAGTGGCACCTGAAGACCAACCCTACCGGATTTGACACATGGCGGGTATTGCTCGGCCAGGGACCCTACTACAACCCGCAGATGAAAAGCCCCGCGGGCACCGACAAGATTGAAGGCTACACGACTGACATCATCACGGACCTCACCCTGAGCTGGCTCAAGAACGACCGGGCTAAAAACAAGCCCTTCATGCTGATGTGCCAGCACAAGGCACCACATCGCAACTGGCAGCCCGGGCCCAGTCACCTCAACATGTATAATGACGTTGATATGCCCTACCCGGAGACTTTCTGGGATGACTACAAGGGCAGGAGTGCAGCCGCATCATCACAGGCAATGACCGTTGCCAAGCATCTCTCCGCCAATGACCTCAAGCTCAATCAGCCAAGGGGGTTGACCAGCTCACAGCTGGAAAGCTGGAATGCCGCCTACCAGCCCAAGAACAAGAAGTTCAGGGAAGCCAAGCTCGAGGGCAAAGAGCGCATCAAGTGGCAGTATCAGCGCTACGTGAAGGATTACCTGCGTTGTGTTGCCAGTGTCGATGACAACATCGGCAGGTTGCTTAAATATCTCGAGGAGAGCGGCCTCGCCAAGGACACCATTGTCATCTACTCCTCCGACCAGGGCTGGTATCTCGGTGAGCATGGCTGGTATGACAAGCGCTGGATGTATGAGGAAAGCTTCAAGACCCCGCTCGTCGCGCGCTGGCCCGGGGTAATCAAGCCGGGCAGCATCAACAGGGACATCGTTTCCAACCTGGATTTCGCACAGACATTCCTCGACCTCGCCGGGGTCAAGGAAATCCCGGAACCGATGCAGGGACGCTCACTGGTGCCGGTATTCAGGGGGGACACCCCGGAGGACTGGCGCAAGAGCATGTATTACCACTACTACGAGTTCCCCGGAGCCCACAGCGTGAGGCGTCATTACGGGGTGCGCACGCAGAGGCATAAACTCATTCATTTCTACAACCTGGATGAATGGGAGCTCTTTGACCTGGAAAAAGATCCCAATGAGTTGAAAAGCGTCTACGGGGATCCCGCCTACAGGGAAACGCAGTCCAGCATGAAAAAGGAGCTGACCCGCCTGCGCCAGCTCTACAAGGTTCCTGAAGACACGCGGCCGGTAAAGCGTGCCCCGAAAAAGCCCAGGGCCAAGAAGAATAAAGCGGCTGAGAAAAAGGCTGCATGAGGATCGCCCTCATAACCCTCGCTGTAACGGCTGCGTGCGCCGTCGGCGCAGAGGAATCACGGTTCAATCCATCGCATTCGGGCAGCTACCTTGGCATCAGGATAGACGAAACCCGTGAGGGCATCCGTGTCGAGCACCTGATGGAGGACGGCGCAGCCCTGCGTGCCGGCCTGCAGGAGGGCGACCTCATCACCGGAATCAGCACATGGAATTTTGCAGACAGCCAACAGGAGTTTGTGGCTTTCCTGAAAAACAACCCCCCTGAAAAAACCACCATCCGTGTGCTGCGTGACGGTGCCGGACTGGATCTGCAGATCACTCCCGACGCCGCCATCGTGGTAACTGCCCGGGAAATCGCCCGGTATATAACCGGGCACCGGCTGTTCCGGCGACTGAAGGAACCGGAACTCGAACTGCTTGAGCAGAAACTGGTGGACAGCGTCAGGAAAACACAAACCCGGGAACGCGCTTACGAGGCCATGAACGCCATCATTGACACCTTCGACCTCTCCCACACGGCAGTAATCACGCCCTGGGTAAGCGAGAACCTCTTCGGCAACGGTAAACATTTTCACCTCGGTATCAATATTCAGAAAGTGGACTCCGGCGGCAGGCAGCGCTATTTTATTCGTTCAATGATGTTCGGCTCCCCGGTGCGCGAAGCAGGACTCAAGGAAGGCGATGAGATAATCTCGGTGAACAACATCGCTTTTGAAAAATCACCGCGACGCACGCTGGCGGGTTACGAGGCACGCAGAAACATCCACACGATACAGGTGGACCACGGCGAGACAGTGAGCATCGGCTACCGCAGGCAGGCAAACGCACAGGTGGAGACACTGAAAATCAGCGCAAAGAAGCCACTGGATGGCGTTGACTCCCTGCAACGCAGCATCCGCGTCATCGATCCTGGAAGTAAATGCCCGATCGGCTACCTTCACCTCTGGAACGTCATGTCCGGAAAATTGCCCAGGCTGGTGCAGGAAGCACTACGGGATGAATTAAAGCAGGCCAAGGCTCTCGCCATTGACCTGCGCGGACGCGGAGGACGGGTAAGGGTCATCTCACAAATTGCCCGTACCCTCGCGCGTGAAGAACGACCAGTCGCCCTGTTAATCGACCGGGAAGCGCGCAGTGCCAAGGAAATGCTCGCCTACCGGCTGCAGAAATACCGGCACATCACACTGGTCGGCGAAACCACCGCCGGGGCGGTGCTGCCCGCCCGCTTCATCGATCTTTCCGGAGGCGCGCAGCTGATGCTTCCGGTCAGTCTCGGTGATGCCGTCATTCGCTCCTTCACCTCCGGCAAGAAACTTGAAGGACATGGTGCCATCCCCGATATCAAGATCCCCTCCCCCCTGCCTTACCGGGCCGGTAATGATCCTATTCTCGATGGCGCTGCCAAGCTCCTGAAGGACCAGGTCAGTGGTCGGCTGCTCAAGCTCTGAGATTTTCAATCAGCGGTGATAGGGGTCACCGCGTTTAACGCTATAAACACGGTAAATCTGTTCTGTTGCGGCAACCAGCGCCAGTTCGTGCTGCAAGGTCAGGCGACCAAAGGCAATCAGCTGATCAGCTGCCTCGCGAAGTTCATCACTATGCCCTTCTGCTCCGCCAATGATCACCGCCACCGATTTCACTCTGCCATCCATCTCCAGGGCAGTTACTTTACCCGCCAGGTCCCGGGTATTGAGCAGTTCCCCACGCTCATCAAATACAATACGGTAGCAACCCTCGCTGGCAGCCAGCAACCTGTTGCCCTCCTCTTCTCTGGAACCGTTCTTTACGCTTACCAGTTCAACACCGGTATAACGCCGTAACCGCCTGAGATACTCCTCAACACCTGCCCGGGCATATTCCAGGGAAGGTTTACCGACAACGACAAATCGCCACTTCACAGAACCTCCTGCCCGCCGTTGATTGTCATCACGCTGAAATTAAATGAGTTATCATTTACTGCTCTCTCCCTGAAAAGGCCAAGCTGGCTTTTTCCGCGCTCACTTGCAAGTTATCCTGCCAGCATGATGCATGTAATTATCCTCCATCTCATTTTAACTCAGTCATACAGGTCAATGACAAGGAATATCAACGATATCCAGTAAAACTGCCAGCCCTCTCGCCAATGCACAATTCAAATTACCTGATCCTGCTTGCCCCTGTATTCCTAATCAGCTCGGGTCATTCCCGTGCCGCTGATTTTTCCGCTGCCGAGGCCAAGGCGGAAGGACATGGAAAGTCCGCCATCGAAACCAGCAGTGCGGCAATCTCCACCAGTGACCTGAGACAATACGTGAACCGCCTGGCCTCAACCGAGTATGAGGGACGTGGCACCGCCGACCGCGGCGGGCGCATGGCGACTGCCTACCTGGCAACTTTCTTCAGAAAACTGGGACTTTCACCGGCAGGCGATGCCGGTAATTATTATCAGCACTTCTCCTTTGATGCCGGCAAGAAACTCTCCGGCAAAAACAGCCTTGAAATCAAAAATGCAGAACCTCCCGGGCTGATACGCAAACTGCAACCCGGCACCCACTATCAACCGCTGAGTTTCAGCCCTGGAGCGAAAATTAAATCAGCACCTGCAGTATTCTGCGGTTTTGGAATCAAGACCGATCGGTATAATTCCTTTGCGGGGCTTGAGGTTAAGGATCGCTGGGTAATCGTCTTCCGTGGCTCCCCGAAGGATCGCAAGAACCTGGAACGCTTTGGACCACTTGTCGACAAGGCCCGAACCGCAAAGAAACTTGGGGCAATTGGCATCATCTTTATCAAGGGGCCAAACCCGGCAATCGGCCTGGAGATTGTGCCACCCTCAAAGAACGTCGGCACACGGGGCGAAATCCTGCCGGCAATCAGTATTTCGGATCAGCTTGCCTCGGCACTGATTACCGGCATTGATGTCGAGGACATTGCAAAGCGCCTCATTGATTTTGAGCGCCTCTTCAGGAAATATCATGCCGCTGAGAGCGTGACAGGGTTCCCCCTCCCCTGGCAGGTGAGTGCCGAGATCGGCCTGGAAAAGGCCAGTGAACAGGGCCGCAACGTAATCGGCCGCCTGCAAGTCAGTGATAAACCCTCCGCCGAGAAAATCGTGATCGGGGCTCACATCGATCATCTTGGATACGGCAAGCGCGGCTCGTCACGAGCCAGTGGGGATCGCGCTGAGCAACTCCATCCCGGCGCTGACGACAATGCCTCCGGAGTTGCTGCAATCATGGAAATTGCCCAGTTCTTTGCGAATCGCAAACGCAGCGGAAAGCTCAAACTAAAACGGGATCTCGTCTTTGCCGGCTGGTCAGGTGAGGAAATGGGCCTCTTCGGATCAAAGCATTACGTAAAGAATGCCAGAGAGAAGGGTGACGGCAGGCTCTACCCCGCCACTGCCGCCTATCTTAACCTGGACATGGTCGGCAGGCTCGGCGATCAGGCGCTTAACGTCATGGCCACCGGTTCCAGCAGGGACTGGAAGACAGTGCTCGATTCGCTGGGGGAAAATCTCAAGACCAAGGTCTCCCCAAGCCCCTACCTGCCGACCGACTCGACATCCTTCTACTCGGCCGGGGTCCCCGTGATCGCCCTGTTCACCGGCCTTCATGATGAATACCACACGCCGGGTGACACTGTTGAGAGGATTGACTTCGAGGGACTCAGCAGGATATCACACTACCTGAAGTCACTCACTTCAGCAGTCGCCAATCTGGATTCGCCCCCGGCTTACCTCGAAGTCCCACGCGGGCGGGCACAGCAACGGACGAGACTTGTCATTGGTGTCCGCATTGAGAACGTCCCTGACAATGGCGGGGTGAGCGTCCTTGAAGTTTTGCCCGACTCGCCCGCCCAAAAAGCCGGCATCAAGGAGGGTGACACCATCAATCAGCTTGACGGCAGGAAAATTAATAATCTCAACGGGCTTCGGGAAGTGTTGAACAAGCTTGAAGCCGGGAAAAAATACCCCGCCAGGATCAAGCGCGGCAACAAGCAGATCGAGTTGCCAGTTGCACCGGCCAAGAGCTAATGCCTGACAGGTTGAAACGCCTGCATCCGCATCGCAAAAAAAGCGGCCCCGTAGGGCCGCTCTTAATTGATTTAACTCTTTTTACCCGCCTGATGCGCGGAGATTCCCTCTAGAAACTCTCCAGTTTCTCACCGGCTGCCTCTATCCGTGCCTGAAAGGCGGTAAACTTCTTGTTATTCTCCTCGTTGCGCTTCGGCTTGGTCGAGGTCCAGTTGGCAAGGGCCTCCTTGGCATCCTTATCCTCCTTGATCGCCGCCTTGTAGGCATCAGCCTTGTCTGGATTGGCCTTGATGAAGGCCTCAATGCTCGCGGTACTCATCCTTATTACCCCCTTGAACTCATCAATAAAGGAGGCCGGTGTCTTGTCGCGTCCCGCGCCCAGTTGCCCGAGTTTACTTTTCCCGTCACTGTCAAGCACCACGTAGGTCGGGTAACCGCGCACGCCGAACTGTTTTTTTAAATCGTTGTTCCGGCTGACATATTTCTCGGGGACGATATTCTTGTCGTTCGGGAAATCGAGCGTGACAAGCAGCACATTGTTGGCGGCAAACTGCTGCCACTCCTTCTCTGCGAACACTCCCCTGTCCATCAGCTTGCACCAGCCGCACCAGTCGGAACCGGTGAAGTTAAGCATCAAGGGAAGTTTTTCCTTAGCCGCCTTCTCAACTGCGGCATCAAAGTCCATGGTCCACTTGCCAACCTCGGCACCGTCGATCTGGACCTTGTCTTCCGCCGCGACACTCAGGACAAAGATTCCGGAAATAATACCGGCTGAAATCACGTTTGAAATTTTCATTGCTTTGTTTGTCTGGGTTAGTCTCTGGTTCACCGGGAAAACACCGGGTCATGACAAGCCTAGCCTACTGCACGATCCGCTCAAGGATCAAATCACCCGGGCTGCTGTCCCGTTATACAAGCTTCAAGCCGATATAATCTGGCAATTGTTCAATTTTTACCCGTTCCTGCGCCATTGAGTCACGCTCACGCACGGTCACCGTGTCAGCCAGTTCAGGACCGTTCTCACCGATCGTGTCAAAGTCGATGGTCGCACAGAAAGGCGTGCCGATCTCGTCCTGCCGGCGGTAGCGACGTCCTACCGCAGCACTCTCGTCATAAAATACATTCATCAGGGGGGCCAGCAGTGCCTTGACCTCTTTTGCCCTGGCGACAAGCTCGGGCTTGTTCTTGAGCAGCGGGAAAATACCGCACTTGACCGGCGCCATCTTCGCGTCAAAACGCATCACGGTACGCGTCTCCTCCCTGCCCTTGTCGTTAGTCACGCTCTCCTCGTCATAAGCCTCACAAATCAACGCCAGGACTGTGCGGTCACAGCCCGCGCTGGGTTCAACGACATGCGGCACGAACTTCTCCTTGCTCTGCTCGTCAAAATACTCAATCGGCTTGCCGCTTGCCTCACCGTGTTTTTTCAAGTCATAGTCGGTGCGGTAGGCCACTCCCTCCAGTTCCTGGATCCCGAAGGGGAAATCGTATTCAATGTCGTAGGTCTTGCTGGAGTAATGCGCACGCTCACCATCGGGCACATCCAGTATGTGCAACTTGTCGCGGGGAATGCCAATCGCCTCGTAGAAACCAATGCGCCGCTCAAGCCACTCATCAGTCAGGCGCAATCCATCCTCACCACGGCAGAAAAACTCAATCTCCATCTGCTCGAATTCACGAGAACGAAAAGTGAAATTGCGCGGATTGATCTCGTTGCGGAAAGCCTTGCCGATCTGCGCAATACCAAAGGGCAGCTTCTGGCGCGATGTCTCCAGCACGTTCTTGAACTGCACAAAGATGCTTTGCGCCGTCTCCGGTCGCAGGTAGGCAATCGATCCCTCGTCCGATGAGGCGCCAACATGCGTGCTGAACATCAGGTTAAACTCACGCGGTTGGGTAAGGTCACAGGCATTTTCCTCCGGCGACTTCGATGGTTTCTCGGGACATTTCTGCTCGCAGACCTGATCCGCACGGAATCGCGCCTTGCAGGTGCGGCAATCCACCATTGGGTCTGAAAACCCGCCAATGTGGCCGGATGCCTTAAGCACTTCCTGGTGGGTCAGAATTGAGCCGTCAAGGCCGACAATATCATCACGCTCAATCACATTTTTCTGCCACCAGTAGTCCTTGAGGTTGCGCTTGAGCTCTACCCCGAGCGGACCGTAATCCCAGCAGCCATTAAGGCCGCCATACATCTCGGCAGACTGGAAGATGAAGCCCCGGCGCTTACAAAGGCTGACGATCTTCTCCATGCGCTCGTTGCGGTCAGAATCAGAAGTCATGGATCGTTGGAGTCACTGGTGGATTGATTTCTTCAGATTCGGCAGCCATCGGGCAACCGGGGCGAATATGGTCGGGGAAATGTCCGGAAAATCAAGCGCCGCTGTAATGTTATCGGGATATCCGGTCTGCTTGACTTAATCCCTCCCCGAAAGGAACTTGCCGCTAAAAAAATGGCACTCGAATCCCATTACGACTGGAACTCTGCCCCTCACGGAGCCCAGTCATGGATCAAGCCCTGGATGGTAGTCGCCCTGATCCTCTCCGGCGGCGTCCATGTCGGACTCTATGTCTGGTTTCAACAGGTGGTGATACCTCTTGAAGAATCCCCAACACGGGCGGCAATAGAAAGCCTCAAAGACCTCAAGATACAGCAGGTTATCAACGAGTCAGCAAAGCCCCGTGAACCGGAGTCCACCGACGAGGCTGACAAGGCTGCAATTACAGAGATCAAATCCAAGGACATCATCAAGCAGGTTGTGGATCCCTACGAACTGCAGAAAAAATTGCCTGATGTAGAAATCCGGCTCAAGCCGGATGAGGATCTGCCGCCGATTCCCGGTAGCGGCGGGGCCAAGGGACCTGCCGACGTCGCATCCATACTCGGGCAGGATTCAGCGCAACTTACCAGGGAACTCGACCGCATCACCAAGCTCATGCTCGACAAGGTTCCGCCCTCATCGCCGGATCAGCTTGTTATTAAGAACGGTGTCTCCGAGGATGAGCTTATTGACAATGAGGAGTTGTTGAAATCTTACAATGATACACTGGCAAAGCTTTCAAAAGCCGGAAATGACGTCACCCAGGGATTCAGTAACCTGGATGAACTCCTCAACCGCGTCGGTCCCATCATGGACGCAACCAAGCCAATCCTGATGCCTACCGACCTGTTATTCGGGTATAACAAGAAAACTCTGCAGGAAAGCGCCCGGCTCAGCCTGATGAAACTCGGGCTGCTTATTCAAAGAAATCCAGAAGCAATCTTCATCATAGAAGGCCATACCGACACCACAGGATCCACCGAATACAATATGGAACTCAGCCGGCAACGCGCACTCTCGGTTCACGACTGGCTCGCCGAAGCTCTGTCGATCGACTCGCAAAGAATCCAGATCAAGGCCCTGGGCGAAACCCGGCCGCTCACCAACCCGGCCGGGAACAGAGAGGAACAATCCATCAACCGGCGGGTGGAAATTGTGATTCGCCCACCACGTCGCCGGTAAATGTGATGCTTTCGGGGAGGAAAATCGTGTAAAACAGCAAGAACCCTGAAACGGCCATTGGCCTTCCCCACGCGCTGTAGATAATCCATGTTCAGGCGACAATCCACCTCCGGCACTGGCGATGCCACTGTGACAGGTTCAATAGTCTCAAAATGGTCCGCTGCCAGGCCGTATGTCCTTGCTGCAATCCTGATAATATTCACGGCCCTGTATTTTTATCTCGGCCGGCACCTGATCAACCAGACCAACAGCGACCGCAATCGCTCCGACCAGCAAAACAACATCCGGCTGGCCCTTGAAGCGAAGGCATTTGCAAGCCCCGACTTCTCCAGCGGCGTGTCGCAGGCCCTGTGGGACTGGTTTCCCCATCACGGTGACGGAGTAGTCAACCCGCTTTGGCCATGGGTTGCAGCGCGAATTCACCGCGATAATGACAGCGAAGAGGAGTTCTTTGTACGCGGCAAGTGGCTGAATCTCGGGCTCACCCTCAGCGCGCTTTTAATCGGGGCCGGTTTCATATCCAGGCGCTTTTCCCTGCCGGCAACGCTCAATCTCCTGCTGCTCACGGGGCTCGGCGCATTCCTGCCCCGCGCTGTCTGGTTTCAACCCGAGCCGCTCTACTTCATGTTATTCCTCGCGGCCTGGACATGCGCCATAGCGACACTGGCAAAAAACAGCCTGTGGCGCTACACGCTGTTCGGCATCCTCACGGGTTTGGCCTACCTGACAAAGTCATCAGCCCTGCCGCTGATGCTCGCCTTCCTGGGCATTTCAACACTGCGCTTTCTAGTGCGCTGGATAACTGACCGAATACGCAACCATCACAGCCAAAACTCCCCGCACTGGAATTCGCATTCACATATCGTGGGCAGCCTGCTCTGTATCCTGGCCTTCCTGATGACAGCGGGACCGCAGCTGAACTCCTCCTACAAGCGCTTCGGCAACATTTTCGGGAACTACCCGGGTTACTGGATGTGGCTGGATAATTTTGAACCCCAGGGAATCGACTTCCTGCTCAATTACAACACCCGGGAAAAACTTGGCGCCATTGCTGAAGATGAAAAACCTTCACTTCCCGTCTATCTCAAAACCCACTCTATTGACCACGCCACAGAGCGACTAATGCAGGGAATTAAAGGTACAACTGGTGACTTCCTGCTGCCAAAACGGGCTAAAATCCGTAAAACCGGCCCTGATCCATGGCGTGTTCTTCTTCCCTCACGCGGCTTCTACCTGCTGTTCCTCGCAGGAATCCTTACCTTCATCTGGTTATGCGGCATGTTTTACAAGGGCAGGGGGCAACCAGTCCCGGAGCGCTATCAGCCGGAAACTGCAACCATCATGCTTTTCGCAATCGGCACCGTAATCGGTTACCTGATCCTTTTCAGCTGGTACAGGCCTATCGGCAAGGGGGACCGCTTCATGCTTGCACTCTACGCGCCGGTTGTTCTCAGCCTAATCTGGGCGGCTGAGAGCATTTACAGGAGAATTGAGCAAAGGAATGGCAGCCGCACTCTCTTCTTAAGTTATTGCACAGCCCATCTCACCCTGAGCTCCATGATCCTCTGGCGGATATACGAACTGGCAAATCACCCGGTCTTCTTTACCAAGTGATTTCTGCATGGTGGCCGTTACAATACATCATCAATGAAGATTCCCGAAGCCATCAAGACTGCGCTCGAGAGCGGTGACGAAACCCGTTTGCAGACAATCTGCGACGACCTTCACCCGGCTGACGCAGCGGCGGCTTTCACCGCTCTTGATGAAAATCTGCAACTTCGCTTTGCGCAGTGTCTCAATAACGAGGCGCTTTCCCTGATTACCAGCTTCCTGCCGGCTCCAGAATCCGCGGATCTCATCGCCGGGCTCGAAGAAAAGGATCAAAGCGCAATTCTCGAGAGTCTCCCGGACGATATCGTTACCGACGTCATCCAGGAAGCTGACGAAAATCTGCAGCAAAGCTACGTTGAGTTGCTCTCCGAGGAAAAGAAGGACGCCGCGGAAACTCTTCTCGGGTATCCTGAGGATTCAGCAGGAGGCCGGATGACCACCGCATTTGCCACGCTACGTGAAAACATGACCATCAGACAGGCTATCGATGCTCTGGAAACCACCAAGGAAAATGCTGAAATCCTGGCAAGAATCTACGTCGTCGATGAGGAAAATCGCATCCTCGGCAAGGTAAGACTGAGGGATCTCACGTTTAACTCCCGCAGTACCGGGATCAAGGATGTCATGGACCACGAAAAACTGGCAATAAGAGCGGAAGCAGACCAGGAAGAGGCATTAAAAATGATGCTTAAATACGATATGCTCGCACTCCCTGTCATAGACATCGAGAGTCGGTTGCTTGGCATCATCACCCACGATGATGCACTTGAGATTCAGGAAGAGGAATCCACCGAAGACCTTGAAAAAGCCGCAGCTATTTTCGGAGAAAGGGATGAGGAAGGTTATCTCAAATCTCCTGTCCTCTCGCATTTCAAGCGACGCGCCCTCTGGGTGTTCTTCCTGGCAATCGTGGCAATCCTCTCTGGGCTCGTCATATTCCACTACGAGAATCTACTCGACAGGGTATTCATCCTTGCCGTCTACATGCCAATGATCGTCGCTACCGGCGGCAACACCGGAGCCCAGGCTGCAACAATGGTGATTCGCGCAATGTCACTCGGTGAATTCACGCCTTCAGAGTTCTTTCGCGTGGTCTGGAAGGAGTTACGGATAGGACTCGCGCTCGGGGCACTTCTGGGCGTACTGATCGGAGTAGGCAGCTGGATCCTTATCAAGACCTTCATCAGCAGTGAACAACTGGTCGTCATGGCTGACAACCATGAACTGACACGACTGGTTGCCATCGTCGGCATCGCGCTGACCATTCAAGTGACTGTGTCGACTTGCATCGGTGCAGCGCTGCCGATGCTTGCAAGATCCTGTAAACTTGACCCTGCAGTTGTCGCTTCACCTGCAATTACAACGATTGTCGATGTCCTGGGGCTTCTCATATACTTCAGCATCGCCACCGCAATGCTCGGGATCAACCCCGGTTGAACGGAGCCCCTCGGCAACAAATAAATAACCTATGCGTTATCTTCCTCAATGACATTCTTGAGGTGATTGGCCAAATCCGGGACAGCTGAAAACGCACGATTCCAGTTCGGAATCTGCCTTGCCTCGTAATCCTCCTCCACGAACACGTGAATCGCGTTGTTGAGGGCGGTGCTGAAAGCCTCGACGGCTTCCGCCTCTTCGTGCCTGAAATAATTCAGCCCGTTAACCGTCGAATCATCATGATAACACTGGATCAATTCCTTCGCGGTCCTCTCATACGTCAGCCTGAGTGCCTTCAGCGAACCGGCATCCATCACAATGCCTTCCGACCCGATACTGGAAAACAGGCTCAGGGCAATCTCACGAGCCATCTTCATGAGCCCCTTGTCCACAGTCGGTTCAGGATCATCAAACTGATGCCCCAGATACTGGTGCTTGTGCTCGAAATTGGATCCAAGGTCAACCTGACAAATTCCCCTTACCGTCGTGTTGTGATAGACCTCCACGAGCATTCCGACCTCGAGTCCCCAGTCACCCGGCATTCGAACCCTTCGGGCCAAATCGGTTGATATGGAGCATTCACCGGACAATGGATACCGGAAACCCTCCAGATAATCAAGCAACCTTAAGTTCCCGTATACTGTAATCAGCGAGCGCAACAGTGGAATAACAAACAGTCGCGTCACTCGTCCATACATCCGGTCGCTGACACGGCCGTAATAACTCTTGCAGTAATCATAATCCAAACCGGGATGCACCGTCGGCATACAGAGCCGGGCCAACATTTCCCGGTGATAAGAAAGAATATCCGAATCATGCATTGCGATGACCCCGGAATTTCCTCTCGCCAGTATAAAGCCGTATGCCATCCACACATTGCAACCCTTTCCGGGAATGTATTCGGTGACTTGCGCAGCCTTGAGCTGGTCATAAATCTCAGCCATCCGGGGCCCATCGTTCCAGATAATGAAATGCTTCTGGGGAAGCCGGGAAAAGAACTCCTTGGCCCGGGAAAACTCATCCGCATTCATCCGGTTCATCGAGATAACCACTTCATTGATGAAGTCAACCTTCTCAAGGTGATCCAGGATACCCGGCAGGGCAGGCCCCTCCACCTCCGAAAAAAGGGCAGGCATGACGAGGGAAATCGGCTTATTCCTGCTGTATTCCTTCAGCTGTGCCTGTTGAAGGTCAAAGCTAGGATCAGCAAGCTGGTGCAGCGTGGTTACGAGACGGTGCTGGTAGAAATCAGACACAAATGGACTTTCCGGAGTTCGCAGGTAAACGCAATCCCTGCATCATGATCAATATTATAAACGACATCGTTATGAATCAGTATCCGTGCCAGCCTGGTCAAGAGGCTCTATGTCATCCCCCTCAGGACTTAGTATTTCTTCCTCAATGCCCCGCCTTAAAGCCTTCCCGATAAACGGCCGGATGAGACCGTAAACGACGTACAGGACAAGCAGCAACGCCGGCATCCATTGGTAATACCAAATCGTAAACAGCAATAAAATAACCACCCCGGCCATCCATGGCAGAGGACGGTGGGTTTTCCAGTTCACATTCTTGAAACTCGGATACCGAACAGAGCTAATCATCAGGAATGACAAGAAAAGCATCAGGATGAGGAAAACGATGCGAAACCTGCTCAGATCACGTTCCCTTTCCGCTATCCACAGGACGAAGAGGGTCAGGGAACTGATAAGTCCGGCCGCTGCCGGAATCGGAAAACCCTTGAAGTAACCGCTGCTCTTCCCGCCATAAGTCTCAATACAGTTGAACCGGGCCAGGCGCATGCCTCCACAGACAAGAAAAATGGATGCAACAATGACCGGGAAACTGCCGGAAAACTCGTTCATGATGACGCTTTGCACCAGCAACGCGGGGGCAACACCAAAGGAAACAATATCCGCGATGGAGTCAAACTCCTTGCCAAAAGGGCTGTCACGTCCCCCGAGCCTTGCCAACCTGCCGTCTAGGACATCAAAGAGGCAACTCGCCAGAATGAACCAGATGGCACGCTCAAATGAAATCCTCGATTCCTCGAGAACATCAATTCCCCCGTTGGAGATCGCGTTAATTATACTGATAATAGCCAAGAACCCACACACCAGATTGCCTGCCGTCATCAGGTTCGGCAGCAGGTATATCTTGGGCTCGTAGTCTTTCTCGTCTCTCACCGATAAATCATCAAATATTTGCACCTTAGGATATGCGAGTTTTTAGTAGTCCCCAACTCATTTCGATGAATGCCAATCCCGCCATTTCAGGAACAATGACCATGGTTGAACTCCGGGAACTGATGCCCGGTTCCCGGGTGCTGCCCGTTACGAAATTGAACTTGCCGCAAACTGATTGTCTTCACGAAAAAAATCTCATTGCCATATGACATGCACGAGTTCAGCCATAATTGCGGCATTCTTCATTAGTCTGCCTGCCGTCCCGTTGGCACCATGCGCCGACTCCAACTGGCCATCCTGGCGGGGGCCTGCCGGCAACGGCACCGCCCCCGACAGCTCAAAACCACCAATAAAATGGTCGGAAGAAAAAAATATAGCCTGGAAAATCAAGCTTCCCGGCCTCGGACACTCAACACCGGTCGTGTGGGAAGACAAAATCTACCTTACCACCGCAGTCCCCTTCGGGGAAAAAACTTCCCCCCCCGTCACTGACAACGCTCCCGGCTCACACGACAATCTTCCGGTGGCACAAAAACACCGCTTCATCGCGATGTGCATTAAGCGAGATTCCGGCAAGATCCTGTGGCAAACAACATGCCACCAGGCATTCCCGCACGAAGGCGGTCATGTAAGCGGAAGCCTTGCTTCAGCCTCGCCGGTAACTGACGGGACACACCTCATCGCATACTTCGGCTCACACGGCCTCTACGGCATCGACACCATAAGCGGCAAGATCCTCTGGAAAAAGATGCTCGGCAGAATGTCCTCAAAACATGCCCATGGAGAGGGATCCTCTCCCGCCCTCGCCGGCAATACCGTCGTTATCAACTGGGATCACCAGGGCCAGTCAGCACTCTTCGCATTCGACAAATCTACCGGCAAACAAAAGTGGAAGGTGCAGCGAGGGGAAGTCACTTCCTGGTCCACTCCACTGATTATACGCACCGACACGACAACTCAGGTCATCGTAAGCGCCTCCAAAAGGGTGCGCGGTTACAACCTTGATAACGGCGAAGTCATCTGGGAATGCAGCGGCATGTCCCACAATGTAGTGGCCTCCCCGGTGTCCGGTGAAGGCATCGTCTACCTGGGTTGCAGTTATGACAAGCGGGCCATGATCGCCATCAAACTCAAGGGAGCAAAAGGTGACATCACCGACACTGAGCACATCGCATGGTCAACAAACAAACGGACACCGTATGTTCCATCACCGCTGTTGTATGGTGACACCCTGTATTACCTCAGCCATTACCAGGGTATCCTATCAGTAATCCACGCCAAGTCCGGGCAAATAAAGGCAGGTCCGTTCAGGATCGATTCCCTGCGGGATATTTATGCCTCGCCAATAGGTGCCGGTGGCCACATTTACATCACTTCAAGGGAAGGACTGACAATTGTCATTACTCATTCCAAAGAACCCAAACCGATCGCCGTTAACAGGCTCAACGAGAGTTTCAGCGCCTCAATTGCAGTGGCCGGAAACCAGCTGTTCCTGCGGGGCGAAAAGCACCTCTACTGCATTGCCGAAGATCAGCAGGATCCCTGATGCCGCTAGAGAATCTGAAACGCGTATAACCTCGCGTTGTCCAGGTGGAATCGCAGCCTGATCACCTTTCCCTTTAACGATGAAAGGTTGGCCTGATCGCGCCACTCGGGCTCCATGCGCAATTGATCCAATTGACGATAGGTCCTGGCCGCCTCTCCTGAAAAGGAGGGAATCGGGTTGCTCTCAGCATCAAGCAGGTCAACCCTCACCCGACCCGCGCTTGCGTCTACGTTGACCTGGATCCTGTCACCTTTAAGCTCGAATGGCTTGGTCACCACGCTGCCCGGCTTCTCCCTGGCCTCAAGATAGAAAAACCCGTCGAGTCGAAGTTTAGCCAAGCCCAATCGGGCGTCCCACTTTCGAGCGCCCCAACGTTCATTGGTTCCGAGGTAATAGATCCAGTGCTCGTCCTGGTGCGTGATTATATTCGCCGGCGGACGAGCACAATCTTTGTCAAAACTACTGTCAGGGCCTCGGGGAATCAGGGTCTTGCGCGGATAGGCTGCCACTTTGAAATCGAAGTTGATCGCATCGCGCGACGGAGCCATGTAAAATTCCCACACGCCCTTTTCGTGACGCGTCTTGAAATCCTGCTTACCCTTTGGCACGGGCACATCAGTCGCCGCCAACACATCGGTCAGGGCGAACCATACGCCTTCGTAATACCAGATCGGAAAGGTGTGAATCTGACGTTCTGGCGTCCCCTTGCTGTGTGGGACTACGCTCTGGTCAGGGTCGTTCAGCAGAAACTTGGTCAAGGTCTTCCAAGCTGTTGGGTGGTTCATCAAATCGTTGTCTTTGTCATGCACCATGACACGGACGCCTCGCAGTTCACCGATCCCCCCGCCGACCCCGAAATCCTGACGACAGAGCAATAGATAGCGTTTTCGGTTCGGATCCCAGGTGATTAGATTGCTGAAGTCCGCAGCCCTGCCTGTTACCGGCCTGCCCCTGTTATAAGATTTCCACGTAATCCCGTCGACCGAATAATCTATACGTGTCTTGGTGCCGTGGTTCCCCTGACCCCCGTAGGAGAAGTAAGCCGCCTTGTATTTCTCTGCATGGCCCCAGGGAAGGGTCGGGTCGATCGTCACAGTGATGCCGTCAAGTCCGCCTCCTGGATTGACAATCACTAGATTGCTCTTGCCATCCTTGGATACCATCGGCTTGGTCCAATTGATCCCGTCTTTCGACTCGGCGTAGGCCAAACCGCTGCCTTTGCGCTTGCTCGCCATATACCACAACCGGAACATCTCCTTATCGGGGTCCCAGTGCGGCGAAAAGAACCAACAGAAGGTTGATTCGCCGAATTCGTAACCCGGCCCGCCATCCGGACCGTCATGCACCTTGCCTGACTGGAAGTCAGAGGGTAGCGTAGGTTTCAGCACCACACCAAGCTTCCTGGCTCTCCCTGCCTCAAGGGTTACGTTTTCTTTCCTCTCGATAACATAGTCATCAACAAAGAGCTGCTTGTTCAGGCCAACCTCAATGGCCATCGAGATCCATGGAGCATGCAAAATGCCACCCACTAAGCAAACGAGCAGAAACAACCTGTTATTGCCTGGATACATGCCGGAACCTTGTTAGACCTCCTCAAGCGGCCCGGTCGCATCACCGAAAGTATCCAGTCGCACGCCCATCTTGTCCATCATGCTGAGGTAGAGCCGGCACATCTGGCGGTCGGGCTTGCCGAGATAGTCGAGATTTCGGCCACCCTGGATACGGCCGCCACCACCGCCCAACATGACCACGGGAAGCTGGTTCGCGTCGTGGCTCCCGTGGATCATGCTGGAACACAGCATCAGCATCGAATTGTCCAGCAAGGTGCGTTCGCCTTCCTGTACCGCGTCCATCTTGCGGGCGATGTAGGCCATCTGCTCGAGAAAGAACTGGTTTACCTTCAGCCAGTCATCCGTGTCGCTGTGCGAGAGCAGATGGTGGATCATGTAATCGACACCGAGGTGTGGAAAGCGCAGCGTGCCGTGGTCGTTGTTCAGCTTGAGCGTACAGACGCGTGTGGTGTCGGTTTGGAACGCCAGTACCAGGATGTCGCTCATCAGACGCATGTGTTCGACGATGTCCTGCGGGTATCCGTCTTTCGGCCGCGGGATGTTTGGTTTGGATAAGGTCGGGCGCCAGCCCTGCAATTCCCCGCGCTGGCCGGCATTTTCGATGCGTTTCTCGACTTCGCGAACCGAGTTCAGATACTCGTCGAGCTTTTGCTGATCGCGGCGGCTGATCCCGCGCCGGAAATCGTGTGCGTCCTCCAGCACCGCGTCGAGGACGCTCTTGTCGCCGCGCTGGGCGCGCTCTTTGAACAACTGGTCGAAGGCCAGAGCCGGGTAGACTTCCAGTGGGGTCGGCGTCGTCGGGCTGCTCCACGAGATATGTGAGCTGTAGAGCATCGAGTAATTCTTGTGCACCGAAGGGTTCGCCTTTTCACAGCCCATGACCAGGCTCGCCACTTTCGTCTGGTGCCCGATCCGCTGCGCGATGAGCTGGTCTACACTGGTCCCGCTACGGATCGTGCCGCCAGCCGCCAGCGGCGCACCGGAGAGCAGGTTGCCTGTTTGCGAACTGTGAATGTTGCCCTTCAGCGCCTCGGCGTTGTAGAGCCCGCGGATGAATACCATCTGTTCACGAAAGTCGTCCAGCGGCGCAAGGACCTTGCCGAGTGCCATCGACTTGCCTTCACCCTTGGCCCACCACTCGTGTTTGTGGAAGCCGCAACCGGCGAACAAGATCGCCATCCGTGTGGGGGCTTGGCTGGCTTTGTTCTTGGTGGAGCTTTCATCACCCCACACGCGCAGCGATTCCATCCAGGGCAGCGCCATGCTGACACCCAGACCGCGGAGCATGGTACGACGGGAAAGTTGATAGGTGGTCATCGTTTTTCTCCTGTTATTGTTTTATTTTTCAGGGGTGGTGTTTAATCAGTCTTCAGTATTTTGCTTTCCTCTTATCTCGCGAAATTGCCGACTGCTGACAATCATTTCGACGGCCACGCTGAAGCGGTAATCGTTATTGGCGAGTTTAGCCATCATTGTATCAATTAACGGCTCATCCGAAAGTTGAATCTCACGACCCAGGGAATAGCCAAGCAACTTGCGGTAAAACTGCCGCACGATATCCTCACGGCGGTCTTTCAGGAGGTAGTCGCGCAAACCCTGGATGCCCTCGATTTCCTTGCCGCCGGGCAGTTTGGTTTTGGTGTCCACGGCTTGCGACCGCAGCCGGCCGATGGCGTCGTATTGCTCCAGAGCGAAACCGTAAGGGTCAATCCTGGCGTGGCACTTGGCGCATGCGGCAACCGAACTGTGCTTCTCGATCAACTGCCGGGCCGTCAGCCCACTCGGCACCTTGTCGGGCAAGTCAGGGACGTTGGCCGGTGGTCGAGGTAGACGTTCGCCAAGCAGCGTTTCGAACACCCAATTACCGCGCAGGATCGGGCTGGTGCGTGAAGCCCCAGATTGGCTCGCCAAAACAGTTGCCATGCCCAGAACCCCACCGCGGCCTTTCTCCCGCACGCCATCAACTTTCCGCCACTGCGCTCCGCCCACCCCACCGATGCCATAGTGTTTCGCCAGGGCTTCGTTCAGGAAGGTGTGATCGGCGTTCAAAAATCCTAAGATCGAACCATCGTTGCGGAACATGTCTTCAAAGAACCGCACGGTTTCCTCGTACATCTCGCCGCGCAGGGTTGCGAATTCGGGGTAGAGTTTTTCGTTCTTGTCATCGTTCTGGTCGAAACCGCGAACGTGCAGCCACTGGCAGGCAAACTGAATCGCCAGCCGCCGCGTGCGAGGATCGTCCAACATCCGCCGCGTCTGTTCGACGAGCGCCTGATCCTCCGTGAGCGTCCCGGCCAGCGCGATGCGGCGCAGTTCGGCATCCGGCATCGACGACCAAAGGAAATAGCTCAGCCGGTTCGCCAATTCCAGACCCGAAACCGGTGCGGCCTTGTCGCCCGGTGCGGGTTGTTCTTTGCGGTAAAGAAACACCGGCGAGGTCAACACCCGCGTGATCGTCAAGCGGATCGCTTCTTCATGCGGAATCTCGCTGTCGCGCAGCTGTCGATACAGACCGCGCAGGCCTTGCTTTTCGGAATCGGTTAGCGGACGACGCCAGGCTCGATCGGCAAACTCCACCACCGCGTCAACGTGCACCGGTTCGGTAGTGACGAGCCGCTGTCGAAAAGCGTCCGCTCGATCATTCACAGCTTGCACGTACGGTGCCCAGGCTTTGACCAGGTCCTGGCGATCCTGAGATGCGAATTCACGAATCTGCTCGAAAGCAACTTGATATTTAAGCGGTTCGCGAGCGACGTAAAACAACTCGTTCCACAACCGATCGAGGTGAGCGGCCTGCCGGTCGTCCAGCATCAACCGCCTCAGATGGTCGTCCTCGCGGTGAAACAGCGTCAGCGTGACAACTTGGTCGACCGGCACGATGCGGGCGTAACAGAGAGCCGGCGGAAACAGGTTGCAAAACCGGCTGACCGGCCCTTCGATCCGCTCCCGTGCAGGGCTCCCCTCGCGAACCAGAATCGGATCGTTCGCCGAGACATTCAAGGCGGCCGGCCTGGACGCCAGGACTTGCACCTGGACCGTGCCATCGTAGCCGTGCTTGGCGTCCAACTCGGCCATGCCGACCAGTTCGCGGTCCTTGGCCAGCTCCGCCGGAACGCGGAATTCGATGACCTCGGGTGCCCGAACCACCAGGTCAGCCGAATCGACAGCGTCTCCCAGCGGGTGGTGGCCAAAGCGTCCGCCTGGTTTCAAATCCTTGCGCAAGGTCGACAGATCGACCGGCAGGGGCAGCGTGCGAAGCTGACGCTGCAGCAAGGCGTCGGGCGAGTTAACATCTTTCCGTGCCGCCCCCGTGGCCAGTGCCTGAACCCGCCGCGCTAATTCGCTCCGCTTCCCGGCATCCTGTTCGGCGAGCCACTCTGCGAGGATCGAATTGGGCGGCACGGTGACGATTGGCGATCCACCTTTGTGAATTTTCGCCATTTCCCCTTGATAGAAATGCCACGTGTCCTGATTGCCGTGGCTGTCCGCGTGCGGGTTGCCGGCCTGGAGATTTGGCGACACGTCCCTGGCCAGATCCCAAACCTGTTTCGCGCCGCCGGCCTCGCTGATGACGAGAGTGATGGCGGTCAGGTCACAGGCATGTTCGCCTTTTCTCGGCCCGATCAAAAATGACAGCAACTCTCCCTTGCGAACCGCAACGGTTGTGGGCGTCATCGTGGCAGAACCGCGCAGTTCGTACTCGCCTTTCCACAGCGTCCCCGCCTTGCCGGCTGTGCGATGCTGCAGCAGCCATTCCGCTCCGTTGCCGCACGCGAAATGAGCGTCGGCGATAGTTGCCTCGACATGCACCACACCGTCGATCGGACTTTGCCAACCGACCCCGGCATAATGGGTCGGGGTTGGATGAACCGCCACCGAGTGCGCCTTCGCCAGGCCGGGAATATCCTCATTCTTGTCCGGTGAGTTTGCGACCACCGTCGGGAGCGAATCCGACCTGTGTGCTGCCCATCCGGTGATCCCCTTCCGGCTGTTGGTTTTCTTGGTCAGGTGCCCTTCGACCTTCACGGCACTACTGCGGCCGACGGCCAGATAGTCCAGCCACACCTTGAGCGCTTCCGCATCGACGTTGTGTGCCGCGGCAACCTTGGCGACATTGCTGTCGGCGTTAACGGCGCGCGCCGCTGCGAGGTAGCTGGCGGTATGGCCAAGCATATTGAGCCGCTGCCCGTCGATGCGTTGCTGCAATCCCGCCACATCCCGCAATGGCAACGATGGGCGCCCGCCACCTTCCAAACGCAGGTTCTTCCAAACGACATAGTCGTGGTCGTTCCCGTCACCCGCGTCACCCGTGGCGAGATAGAAAACAATGTCCTTGCCGTCTGCCGCAGCGGGAAGCTTCCATTTCAAATCCTGCCGCGATGCGACGAGTGTCCGAACGCCAACCGCCTCCATCCATCGCGGCGGACCGCCTTCACGGCCCATGTGCCCGATCGAATTAAACTTCCACATTTTCTTTTGAGCCTGCTCAATCTCTGCCACCAGATTTCCCGGGTCGCCTGATTTTGTAGCACGCCAGCGAGACTGCAGGTCTCCAAGTATCGTGCCCTCCGCCACCTTGTCAGCTGACAGCGTCATCCAAAGCATGCCAAGATATTTGACATTTAGATTCCTCTCCTGCGCGACCGCTTTAATACTTTTCGCGCCGCTCGCCAGTGCCTCGCGTTCCGCGAGCGTCGCCGCCAAATACCTGGCCACCGGAAGCCGGCCACCCTGGTTCGTGGTGAACTTGATCCCTTGCAGGTTCACAGCGGAACCGCCGCTCTCATCCGTGAACTGGTGATAGAACCCCTGAATGCGGGCCAACAGTTCATCGGTCTGATCCCGCTGCGTCGTGTAAGGGGAAAACCGGATTCCTTCCGGTGTGAGCACCGCGTGGGCCGCGACCTCTTTCGCGGCGTCGAGATACTTCGTCACCAACGCGGGCGACATCCCCTGAGCCGCCCCGGCGTTCGTGAATCCTTCACCCGCCGCGCCATCCACGGGAAACTCGCGGGTCGGATCAAGCGACGGCACCACGGTCAGATCTCGCACCGTGTAATTGTATTCAGCGTTGTTCAGCCGCCGCAACACCAGCGGACCAGGATCACCCGCCCTCGCCCGCGCCTCCTCAGTGAGGAAACCGTGCACCCACTGCTGTAGTTGGCGATGCTCTTCGGCGCCCGGTTGCTCGGATTTCCTCGGCGGCATCTGCCTGCCGGAAAGCATGTCGGCAACCTTGATCCACGACTTCGTGTCCCGCCGGATATCAGCAACTTCCTTGAATGAATCGAGGTCAATCTCCGCCTCGGCATCCTCACCCGAGTGGCACTCGAAGCAATAATGCTCCATGAGCGGCCTGATCTCCGTGGCGTATGCCCTGTCCAGATCCGCCTGCTGCCCGCACAACACACTGGACAGGGAGAACACAGCTAAAAGGGTCAATAGCAAGGCTGCCTGCCTGTTAATGCGTCGAAAAAACACTCTGTCATTAGTCACCCTTAAATACCTTGCCATGGCAATCCTTTTTCATAACACCCAGAGAATATGCGATTTTTTTTTGCCACGCACCTTTTGTCCTGCAGGCTTGCAGTAAAAGAGATTTTGCCGCACAATCCACGCCATCATGGCAGAACAGATCACTCTCAAGGCCAACGTCGAGTTGGGCGTTGTCCCCACTCATATCAAATTCGTCGGCGGCCTGGTGCCCGACGATGACGGGCGCCTGCCCCGCGCAGGAGACGGAAATCTCATTGTTGTCAACGAGATGGCAACCCTCATCGAGCTCTCGCCGGTAAAGATTGCCAGCGCGCAAATCACCCTGTTCCCGGGGGTGGACGAGGGTGATACCGAGGAAATGATCATCAGCCTGCGCGGGCTCGGCCTCGCCGTGCACCTGATGCTGATGGTCGGCGGTGCCGACCCGATGAACCACAATGACGAGGACAAGGTGGTCGAGATGCTCAAGGCAGGACTTGAGGTGGCAAAGAAATACGGCATCGAGCAGGTCGCCTCGACCTCAATCGAGGAATGGATGCAGGAGGGAGCCACGCCCAAGACCGGTGAGGATTTTGCTGCCGCGGTAGCGCAGGACGCCAAAGTGCATATCCGCGCGGTGCAGGAAACCGGTGCCGTTGAGGCGGGAATCAAGCACTGGCACATCGAGTTCTTGCGCGGCGGGGAGTTTCAGACATTCACTGACGTGGCCAAGTGCTGGGAAGTGGTCAAGGCCGCCAATGCCGGACTCGGGCAGAAGTTCTTCCGTGTCATGGTTGATGCCGCACACTGCGGTGACTCCGAACTCTCCATTCCCGAGAACGAGGCACTGATCGCCGAGATCGCCGGGTCCGATGAATTCAGCATGTTCCACGCCTCGGCAAAGACCACCCGCGGCTGCCTGTCCACTGATGACGGATGGATCGGCGCACTGCTGAGCGCGGCGGCCAGGTCCGGCAAGCTGGAGTTTGTCTTCGTCGAGCTGTTCCACCACGAGGATCCAGCCCTTGAAGCCCTCCGCAATCTCGACCCCGGGCACGGGATCGACACAACGGACGGTCGAACCTACAGCGAAGCTGTAGCGGACGGTCTAGCGGAAACTGCCCGCAGGCTGAATAATCTGGTGACTCGGGGGATCCTCAATTAATCTGGGTTCCTACTTGACCCTGGTATACTTTGTTACCCTGCCATGCACGTTCCACTCCTGGGCGTAAAGGTCACCCTTGGCATCAAAGGTGCAGCCGTGAACGGCAATCAGTGCACCCTCATGCCAGTCAGCCGGGCCAACCCCGTTGCCTGCCTTCTTGCGATTCTTCGGCTCATCACCAAGGCGCGAGATCAGCTTGTTGTCCTTGTCGTAGAGTGAAACCCGCCCATCGAGTTCACTGACTGCAAGCAGTTCACCATAAATATCGGCAGCACAGGGACGCCCAAGCTTGCTGTCGATGGTACGAATGAAATTGCCGTCCATGTCATGCAATTGCAGGCGATTGTTCTGACGGTCGCTGATCAGCAGGGTCGGTTTGTCTGTACGGTTGTCGATCAGGATATTATGACAGATGTTAAACTTACCGTCCTCCTTGCCCTTGCCGCCGAAAGTCTTCAGGTATTTGCGGTCCTTGTCGTAGACATGCACCAGTGACTTGCCGTAGCCATCGACAATGTAAACTGTCCCGTCGGGGGCAACATCCACGTCAGTCGGGTTGTATTGCGAGATGTTCCCATACATCCCCTCCACCTTCGGGGGGCCGATAATTTGCCACACCACGGTGCCGTCAAAGCTGACATTAACGACACGCTTTACCCCGGGCATGGCAATAAGCAGGGTCTCCTCATCACCAATCCTGCGCACCTTCATGCCGTGCACGCCCCTGAAGGCCTTGTTGCCGTTCTTGGCACGCAGTTCGCCCTGGTAGGTTCCGTCGGCAGAAATCACCTGGATGGTCCCGCCGGTGGCGATATAGACCCTGCCCTTGCTGTCGGCAGCCATATCGCCGTGCAGGTTCCCGAGTTTTGTGCCCTCGGGATATTTCGGCCAGTTGCGAACGACCTCATAGATGCCTGCCCCCTGCCCGGTGCGAGCAGGCGCGGTTTTTAAAGAATCCTGAGCAAAGCTGGCTGCCGTGGTCAGGGCGAATACGATAATTACCGGATAAAAAGTCTTCATGAATTTCAATTGGTTTAATTTAACCACAAAATACCATGCTGTGTCGAATGCGGATAATTCCCTTTCTTTTATCGCTCAATTCCTGCCTTCTGTGCTGCCGCGCAGAGGCAAAAATCAACTGGCAACTCCTGTCACTCCCCCTGCCCGCCTGCTACTCGCGCCCCCGATATTCAATCAGGCGCACCAGTGTCTCGGTCGCATCGTTACTGGTATCATAAAAATCAGCACCGAAGACCATTACCCAGCCACGCTCCATCCTCCGCCCCACAACAACAGCACCGGTACCACCCCCCTTCGCAGCCCCCCAGATTCTCCAAGGCTCCCCCTGCCGGTAATAATGCGTTGAATTCACATTGCCCACCACGCCGGTCACCTTGGCTCCAAGCTTCTTGCCTTCCGCAGTGAACTCCCAGCCGGTGCCGCTGCCACCTGAACGCAGGGGACCCAGACCGCATTCATTAAAAAAAGACAATGCCTCGCCGGTCGGACTGAGGAACACGATGTTTCCACCGCGACGCAGGAAGTCACGAAATGTCTCACGCCAACTCGGGCCTCCCCTGCCGTGCTTGTCCATTGCATCTTTCATTGCCGACTTCTTGAACCCCTCCATTTCAGGAATCAGCAATACGCGCGCACGCCGCAAATGACGCATGAAATCACCATCAGGCACCTTCGATCTATTGCGAATCAGCTTGCGAACCGGAATACGGTTGTCAATCGCCTCGATAGTCTTGCGGTATTCATCATCCTCATCAGCGTAGCCACCCCAGACGAGAACCGGAGCGCTCGCAGGAAGTCCCTCATGGCCGAAACTCAGCGATTCCACCCGATCAAGGGGAACTGCAATCCGCTCTTCACCCAGTGCCGATACCAGCAGATCAGTACCGCTTACCTCGATTTTTTTTGCCCAAAGCATCCCGGCCGGGGAGAATGATATGAGATGACGAACCACAGGTTCAGGCTCATCCATCCGCTCAGGGTTGGCATCCGCAACTGCATCAGTCCGCGGTTGCCTGCCGTTATTTCCCTCATCCTCCACTTCAAGATCCGCGGCAAGTAACTCCTCGACATCCACAACAACCGACTCGGGATCGGGAAAAATAAGCAGGTCAATCAGGGACAATGGCGCCTCGACAGTCAGGATCGGACTGGAAATTCGCAACCATTTATCAGAGTCACGTGAAGGCAGGAGTTGCCCGGCGACAATCTCGCCGGTTGAAAGAGCCGCAATATGACGGCCCGGGACCTCGGGAAGAATTCCCTTGGCACCCTCACTGATCGGTTCACTGCGCTCAACCCGGGTAATTTCAGCAAGGGGCAGGCTGAGCTTCGACCCGCTGCCGGCAAGGGCAACCACGATCGCGTCATCAGTAAGCTTTACAAGTTGTCCCGGTATTTCCGATCCGTCCCGCAAGGAAACGCGAAATTCGAGATCCCGATCATCTCCTGATCGGGTTGCCTGTCCCGGCGCATGACGACTCAATGAAGTGACCTGCCTGAGTGGAAGCTTTAACTCCTTATCCGGCTGCAACGCCGGACGGAATACAAGGTGTTCATTGCTTAAAGCGAGAATTTCACCGGCCATGGCCACAGTAATCGAAAGAGTGTCCCCTGCCGGAGAATCCCCGGCATTCCCCTTCTGTTCCTTGATCAAATCCTTGCCTCCGGGCACTTCATCGGCATCCACCGCAGCTTTCTTCTTCGCGCCAACAACCGGCTCCGCGGGAGCAACCGCCTTTCGATCGCCAGGCACCTTGACATCGTCTTCCTTTGCCTCCTTAACCGGATCATCTCCATCATTCTCCTTCAGCTTCAACTTGGGCAAAATATCCAGCAGGGCCTTGACCTTGTCTTTCAGCTTGTCACCGACATCCTCTTCCTTCCCGAGGGCCTTATCCTTTAACTCTTTATCGGCTTTTTTCGCCTTTTCATCAGCAGCCTTGCGGCGTGATTCCAGCAGGGCTTCCGGCACCTTGCGCTCACCAACAACTTCAATCCACCAACTCGCTCCCGGTTGGGCGGCGCAAAGAATCGATGCCCCCATTAACGACATGCACCAGGAAACAAAGAAAACCACACAGGAAGCCCTGCAGAATTGTAAACAACTAACGCACATGGATCGAGGAGATGACAGTTTTAAGCCAAACCTTGACAGCATATCCTTCAGGAGTGTATTCAGCGAGACCCTTCTCGGTTCCAACCAGGGTATTTCCGTTCGGCAAGCGCGCCGCACTGCTGATGACATTAACACCCCTCGGATGGATGCGGGAAATGATCACTTTACCATCCGGCGAGGTCTCTATGACCTCCATATTCCCGCCACCTGCCTTATGTTCACTGCCTGCCTTTGGCTTATCGGCAACGACAACCACAAGAAGGTTGCCATTCTGGAGGCGCTCAACCCGTCTCGGATGATTAAATCCATCCGCTTGCCATAGTAATTCTCCACCTGTGCCGTATTCAGCCAAGCTCCCGCCGTCAGGATGGGCACAAAGGTAACGCCCCTCCCGCAGGTGGTGGAAAGAAACCGCCCGTGACGGAAGTTGCCACACTCCGACACGATCACCTCTCACATCCAGCTCTTCCACCTCCCGGCCAATCGCCACGAGCAGCCTGCCTCCCGGCATGAGCGCCGTGCCTCCCTCCACAGGAATTCCGGATGCGCTCCAGAGTTCCGTCCCATCATCAGTAAGGACCGCAACCCTGCCGTCCTCATGTCCCCCTCCAGAGACAACAATGAGGCCGGTAGCATCATCGAAGGAAATATTGTCGGGTCTAATGGCCGCCATTGATGCAGCAATTCCAAGACCACTCATCTTCCTGCCGCTGGTTGTCCACGGGATGATAGTCCCTTCCTTGCCCGGAGGTTTCCCGACAAGCACCATGAATTCACCGCGAACGCCACTGCCAAGCAACATCGGCGCGACCGGCCTGTCCCTGACCAAACTGGCGAGAAAATTCTGCCAACGGCCAATCGCCTTGGCCTGCCTTTCAGCAGGATCATAGCCTGCAAAGCCAAAATCCTTGCCGCATGTGCCACGAAGCAAAAGCCCTGCCTCGTGACGCACCCGAAGACTTTTCGAAGCCAATAAATCCAGCAATGCTGCTGTGACTCCCATGTCACCGGCGGCAGCCCGCCCGCGGGCATTGGCAAGTTTAAGATGATCGTCATCCTCAATAGCGTCAGCAATCTCACTCACTGCGGGGTCTCCGGAAAAACGAAACCCAATTACAAAAGCAGCAAGTTCCCTAAGCGCTTCCTGCTTGGCGGCCAAAGCCTTGTCAAGCACCTCGCGATCCTGCTGTCGTGAGGACTTGGCGGCGGCAATCTCGAACATCCGCAACAGATCCCAGTGAGCAATAGAGTCAAAGGTTGATGCCATCACGCCCAGCCGGGCAACCCATCCCGGTGTTTCCTCGGCAGCCAACTTTCCCGCAACATGATAAAGCGCATCAAGACGACGCTTCTTAATGCGCACATTGAGGATACCCTGGATACGACGGGACATCTCAGCGCCGGCATCCTTGCGCGCGGCACCAAGCAGGTGCTCAACGGGAGCCTCCACCATTGCAAGGCCCTTCGACGCCTCGTTGCGTTCCCGGAAATCCTCAGCGTCAAGATCTCTAATCTGTTGCATCACCTGATCAAGCTGGTCCCGGTCAAGAAACAGTGATGCCATTTTCCTGTCAAAAGCCCCGCCTCTGGGGTCAAGATCCAGGTCCTTGAGGATGGAATCCCCTGCTGAAAGCGGCGGCATTTCCACTGCAGGATTTTCTCTCTTCCTCTCAGCCGGACCTTCTGGTTCAGCTGCCGCATCAACACCGCCGACGACTTCGAGGGCAACGGGATCCCTTGCTCCGGCGAATGGCGGTAAAGCCCCCAGGGCAAAAAATAAAACCAGCAATAAAAACCTATCCATCAGATGAAATTCTGCTACAGGCTACGCCAGTTCCCCAAGTGCTGCAAGATTGCCCTGCAGGCACAGGCAACGACTCATCAATGAGTGCGCTGACCGCACAATTGATTTACCGGAAAAGCCCTCAGAAAACTGAAGCGATGTTGCCCGAAGGTCATTGAAAATGACCCGCTTTCCAGAATCAACCTGTAGCCGCAGCAGCCTTGCGCGCTTTGCGGATCAGGCTCCTTACCGTATCACTGGGCTTTGCCCCGTTACCAATCCACTGGTCAACCTTATCCAGGTCGATGGTATAATCCCCATCATGCATCGGGTCGTAAACACCCACGCTCTCGATAAAACGCCCATCACGGGGAGAACGCGAATCGGTAACGACAACCCTGTAATAGGGACAACCTTTAGCTCCTTCTCTTTTTAATCGAATAGCAACTGCCATGATATCATGTGATAATTACTTCAGCGGCATCATCCGGCACCGCTTTTCAATAGGGGCGCTAAACTTGGCCTCTTTTCCCGGATTGCCAAGAAATTTTTTCCTGCCCGACAGGAGAACCCCTAAAACTTCATACCCTTTGGCAATCCGCCAAGATTCCCCATATCCATACCGCCACCGCCAAGTTCTCCCAGCATCTTGCGCATCTTGCCCTTGCTTCTCATCATCTTGCGCATCTGTCCAAACTGACGCAAAAATTGATTCACCTGGGTAATACTGTTGCCGCTACCCTTGGCAAGACGCAAACGCCGTTTGCCATTGAGTATCTCCGGACGACTGCGTTCCTTTGGGGTCATTGACAACACGATTGCCTCGACTCTCCTGAGCTTGCCCTCATCCATGGCGCCGGCAAGCCCCTTCAACTTCGCCGCCCCGGGCAACATTCCCAGTATTCCATCAAGCGGACCCATCTTCTGCATCATCTGCATCTGAGCAAGAAAATCGTTAAAGTCGAAGGAGTTCTTCTCCATCCGCTTGGCCATTTTCATGGCTTCTTCCTCGTCAATTGCCTCGGCTGCCTTCTCCACCAGCCCGACCACATCTCCCATCCCGAGAATTCGCTCAGCCATGCGTGCAGGCACAAAAACATCGAAGTCATTGAGTTTTTCACCCTCGCCAACATATTTAATTGGCTGACCTGTCACTGAGCGCATCGACAGCGCCGCACCGCCACGTGCATCGCCGTCGAGCTTGGTAAGAACGATCCCGGTTAACCCGACAGCCTCCTTGAAATGCGTGGCCACGCTGACTGCCTGTTGCCCGGTAGCGGCATCAGCAACGAGCAATGTCTCCCTCGGTTTAAGGAAATCGCTAAGTCCCTTGAGTTCCTTGATGAGTTGCGTATCGATCTCCTGCCTTCCCGCGGTATCAAATATCAAAACATTTCCTCCCTGAGTCTCTGCCCAGGCAAGGGCCTTCTTGGCCACTTTCACGATATTCTTCTCCCCGGGATCAGGCCTGTAGACAGGAACATCAATCTCCTTGGCCAGTGTGGCCAGCTGCTCCACAGCCGCCGGGCGGTAAAGGTCACATGCAATAAGCAACGGTTTGCGTCCTTCCTTCTTCAGGCACAAGGCAAGTTTCCCCGAGCTGGTGGTCTTTCCGGCACCGTTAAGACCACACATAATAATGCGCGCCGGCACATTCAGATCCAGCACCGCGGCATCACCGCCAAGCAATTGAGTTAGGCAATCCTGGAATACCTTAACGACCTGCTGCCCGGGCGTGACACTCCTTAATACCTTTTCTCCAAGTGCCCGCTCTTTAACCGTGGCAATGAATTCCTTGGCAACCCCGAAATCAACATCCGCCTCAAGCAGTGCCATGCGCACTTCACGCATCGCGTCAGCGACATTCTTCTCGGTGATTTTTCCTCGGCCCTTGAGCTTCTTAAAAACACCCTCAAGGCCTCCGGAGAGTTGCGAAAACATGGCTGGCAATGTTGTCAGGCGTCTCCTTAAATGCAAGAAATGCTCACACTTAAAAGGTAGCAACCCTGCAGTTCAGTTCCTGGCATCTGGCCTATTTCCCTTTGCCACCGCCCTTTTGACGCTGTTTGCCCCTGGGTTTCTTACCCTTGCCGCCGGCACTGGAAATACCAAGATCCGACGCCGCTTTACTGATCACGTTACCTATATACTTCTCGCCGTAGGCGCCAATTTTTGCGCTATCCCCAAGCTCCGCAATCCTCGCCACCACGGGTCGCGCGGTTTCGTTCATGTGATCAAGCACGTTCATGGCCCGCAGACGTGAAAATACATTCTGCTCTCTCATCACTCCTTCAAGCACGATGAGCGCCCTTCCTCCCTCACCAAGGATAAACAAGGCCTGTGCAGCAGCGGTGCGCACATCAGGTGAGGGATCTTTGCACAACTTGACAAGATCCCCCCTGGCGGTTGCCGCTTTCTCTGCGAGAATAATACACCCCGTCGCTCCCCAATACCGAACCGCCGCGTCAGGATCACTCATCATTGTGCGCAGTTGCTCAAGTGAATCCGGCGTTGCACTGGCAGCCTTCTCTGCTGCGTCTTTAATCTTCCTGAAAGGATATTTCCCGGCATCCTGCCCGAACTCATAAGGTGTCAGGTTGCCCCTCCGGTCATGCATCTGTCCCTCCGGCAGAAAACCCAGATCCCGGATCTCCCCTTGCCAGCGATCCAGTTCGGCAGCAAAACGCGCACGCACCTGCGCATGCGCTGGACTGGAAGCGAGATTTCTAACCTCGTGCGGGTCAGTCTCGATATCATAGAATTCAACCGGGGGCTTGACCTTCCAAAACGCACTCTGTACCGCGTTGAGTTTTCCCTCATCAAACATCTCTCTCCAGAGGCGCGTGGTATCCGTCTGGAACATGTAGGCAATGTATTGCCCGTAGATCTGGTGCGGGTTGTAATTACGGATATACTTGTAACGTTTGTCCCTGACTGCCCGCACCATGTCATAGCGCTCATCCATACGGCCACGAAAGGCATGCACATATTGCCGCGGCACAACAGCGTGCTCACCAAGAAATGCCTTGCCGTGCATGTGTGACGGAGGCTTCACGCCGGCAAGGCTGAGAACGGTCGGGCCGAGATCCACAAAACTCACCAGACGGTCGGTTTTCCTGCCCGGGGCAACCTCACGCAAATGCTTCCATTTGTCCGGAATCCTGACCAGCAGAGGGATATGAATTCCCGAATCCCACAACCATCGCTTATGCCGCGGCATACCGGAACCGTGATCACCGTAATAAAAGACAATGGTATTGTCATCAAGCCCCGCAGCAGCAAGGTCCTTGAGGTTTCTGGCCACGATATCATCAAGCTTTGAAATATTGGCGTGATACTGTGCCCAATCCCTCCTGGTTTCAGGGATATCAGGATGATACGGCGGCACCGGCACATCCCCGATCTTGTGGTGCGGAAAGGACTTTTCGCGGAGACGAATCTTGCTCTCATGCGAAATGGTGTGGTTAAAGATGGCAAAAAAGGGCTTGCCCGCGGGACAATTCTTCCAGTGGGCATTACGACTTGATTCATCCCAGGCACCAGCCGGTTCGATCAGGTTATAATCCTTCTTCGAGTTGTTAGTGCAATAATATCCCGCCTCACGCAGGTAGTGGGAATAAAACCTGATGCCTTCCGGGAGCGGTGCCCGGCTGCGCATATGTTGGCTGCCAAGTGCCGGCGGATACATGCCGGTAATGATTGTTGATCGCGCCGGGGCACACACCCCGGCAGTGGCAAATGCATTGCTGTAAATTGCACTCTGCCCGGCCAGCATGTCGAGAGCCGGCGTGTGGGCATAGTCAAACCCGTAGGCACCCAGGTCCGCGCCATTGTCTTCACTGGTAATCCAGAGAATATTGGGCCTCTTAGCAGCACCGACAGGCCCACAATAGGCAAGCACAGCAAGGATAATGCTCAGTTTTAAGCTCATACTGAAGTATGCTAGGGAACACTCAGGCAATGTCGATTGCCGTGTTGATGGATTTTTAAATTCCTTAGCGATTCCCTTTTCCGCCGCGGGACCGAAGACGCCGCCCCCCTACTTGATCCAGAGCACACGGGTAACCAAGAACTCCATGATAATTCCATAAATTTCAGACTGCAGCATTGCCATCCATTCCTCGGAACCTGGACCTTTGCCAATCTCCCCGGGCTCCGCAGGCAGATCATGCCGGTAATGTGACACCAGCCGCGCCTGGTTCAATGCACTACACCAGTATTCCGCATGAATCTTCGGAACATTAATCTCGTAGGAATCCACCCCGGAGACCCGCTCAATGGCCACCGATTCAATGTCTGCAGCAACAGTTTGGATAGCCTTGTCAAAACCTTTCCGGATATCCGGCTCTGTATACTCCCGCCAATCAGCCTCAATGGACAATGTCTCCTGCTCATCAAGATCGGCTGTTGCGGTAACCGGAGAGGGATAAAGGCGGCTGCAAGCCTCGTTGCAACCGGCCGGGTCGGCAGATTCCTGAACACGGGAAAGCATCAGATACTCAAGCTCTGAAACCTTGCGCAACGACCAGGTGCCGTCATTGTGGCTGATCAACTCCATTAGCCGGGCATTACTCCAACGGTTCCATTGAGGCCAGTAACTGGTATGATTGCAACTGTTGAACAAACAACTCGGCTTTCTCACGGTCCCCTGTCCAGACAATAGCCCTGCCCTTGTGATGAACCTGCAGCATCAGTTCGGCGGCCTTTTGTTCCGAATAACCGAAAATACGGCGAATAACCAGCGTCACAAAGCTCATCAGGTTCACCGGGTCATCAAAAATCAGCACCTGCCAAAGTGATGTAAGTTGATCACTGCCGGCGACATCAGTAACCGGGATGGACTCAACCTCCACGCTGGCATTCTCCACGGTCATCAGGAAATACCCCCGGCAATCTCTTTCCATCCATTGAAATGCCGGGCAAGGACCTCACGAATTGACTCGGAAGATCCAATAATCTCACTGTAAAACATTTCCTCCCACTGCACAGGATTCTCACCCGCAAGACCTGCAGTTTCTGCTCCCATGCTCCATTCAATGTAGGCATAAGCCATGGCCGCCTGCAATAACGGCAGGCTGAACAGTGTTGCATGGACTGCAAATGCCGTCGTGAAACTGCATTCCGGACGCTTTTCTCTGAGCTTTCCCAATAACCCGATCGCTTTTGCTCCCCCCCGGGCATTGAAAACCGCTGATGAACACGCGCTCAAACGAGCCGCTGCCAAAGCCGGTATTTGTTCCAGCAACCGGTCATCAGCGGCAATCACCTGATCCATTTCCCCGGCACAGGAAGCCCCGTAAACCAATGCAAAATGCGGCAACAGCACGCCGTTAAACAATGCGCCGTAGAATTCATCCCAGGCTTGCTCTTCACCAAGATAAACCAACGCGCTCTGCGGACGGATTCCATGACACGCATTACGAATGGCACGCTGCATTTCCATGCCGTCCCCGGTCATATCGCGATAGATAGATTCTCCATTCACATCATTCATGACATTCTCAAGAACAATATATACCAGAACGTAAAGCCTTTAAAGAAACTCCTGAAATAACAGCAGGTAATCAGCAGGAATTCTTCCAGATCTTTTCCTGTAGCGAACTCATCTCCTCAGATTCCCCGTCGGACTTATCATTGTAGCCGGCAAGGTGCAACAAGCCATGAATGATATAAAGCACCAGTTCGCGCTCAGTTGGGTGCCCGAACCCGGATGCCCTGTCCTCCGCCATGTCCGCACTGACTATAATCTCACCGTGATCAAAAGTAATGACATCAGTGGCAGTGGCGTCATCCAGAAACCTGCCGTGCACCTCGGAGATGTCCGGATCGGACACGATGCTTACCTCAACCTCTTGCAATCCACCAAGAGGGGAACCGCTGGCTGCCTCCTTAACGCACAGGGGAAGTGCCCTGTTGGTCGTCTCCCGCACATAATCAATATCCAGGCTGATCTTGGCCTGGATATTATACAACATAAGCCGGGGGCCGCCACACACCGAGTTCATGGAAGTAGTGAGTCGGTCTTCTTGCCGCTGCCCGCCCGGAGATCATCCTTCGATGAAGTTTTCCTCTTCGCTGACTTCTTGCCGGAGGACTTGTGCTTGTTTGCACCGTTCTTCTCATTATCCTGAGTATCCTTCGGGTAGGTAATCCGACTGTGCAACATACTGCGCAAAGTGGCATTGAAACTTTCGGAGATCACTCTGATTTCGCGAAGGGTTAAATCACATTCACTTAATTGTCCATCGAGGATCCTGCTGTTGACAATATCTTCAATAAGCTGCGTGATCTTCCCGGGTGTCGGTTTTTGCAGCGTACGCGATGCGCTTTCCACTGCATCGGCAAGGCTGATGATACCGCTCTCCTTGAACTGGGGTTTTGGTCCGGGATACCGGAAACTCTTCTCGGAAACCGCAGCTATATCATCATCATTAAGCTCCCCTCCCTCCTGTCGCTCACGCGCCTCCTTTTCCTGCTCAATGGCCTTGCGATAAAAGAAATATACCATCGAAGTCCCGTGATGCTGCTCTATAACGTCAATAATTCTCGAATCCAGCTTGTTGGTCAGGGCGATATCAATCCCCTCCTTCACATGCGCGGTAATGACCAAGGCTGACATTGTCGGAGTCAGGTCATCATGGGGATTATCAGCTTCCCCGATATTCTCGATGAAATACTCGGGTTTAACAAGCTTACCTATATCATGAAAATATGAGCAAACCCTGCACATTGTCGCATTCGCACCAACTGACTCAGCTGCAGATTCGGCGAGATTGGCAACCAGCAGGCTATGATGATAACTGCCCGGCGCCTCGATGGTCATCCTCCGTAGCAATGGGTTATTAAGATCAGTAAGTTCAATCCAGGAAATATCTGTGGTAATCCGGAATACACTCTCCAGAACGGGCAGCAGGCCCCCAACGACCGTGGCGGTCACGACCCCTCCCAGCAGAGCAGCCAGGACACCGTAGCCCAACCCGATCCAATCCACTGAATTCACTGCTTCCCCGCCCAGCAGATCCGCTCCAATCATCCCGAACAGAAATCCAAAAACTGTTACCGAAACGCCGGCCAGAAAACCGGCACGCACCAAGTCACTGCGTTTACGAACCCCGTCAGTCAAAAGCACTACAACAAAACCCACCACAAGGCCGGCAACAATGATTGGCAAAGATTGTGCGCCATCGACCAGCAATGCACTCCAGATCGAACATAACACAGTGACAAATAACGCCTGCGTCCTGCCCAGCAAAATCGAGACGACCATCGGCGCCAAAGCAAAAGGAGCGAGCAGGAACCCGAAATACTGGCCCTGCCCCCCGAAAGTGCCGCTATCAGCAAGAACAAAACTCAGTCGAAGCAATGCCAGATGAATGAACATCATTCCGAAAATCAACAGTACTCGACTGTTGCGACGGAAACTGGATGGATGGTTGATGTAAAAGTGCAACAGGGCAATCACCAAAACCACTGCCCCAAGCACAGTGGCACGCCACGGTGTTCCAACCATCGGCAGGCGCTCATCCGATGCCCCCATAATCAACGCACCGAGCCCAAGGGCAAATATCAGGAACAGGGCACCGCGGACAAACGCCGCATCACGCACCTTCTCAACCCATTCCTTCTCGCTGTGCTTACGGCGGGTTTTCTCGGTCATTAGCCCCCGCCGTTTTAGCTGGAGCCTCTTAAGCGCCTTGATCATGGGGAATTAAATCCGTGATGCGCAACAGTGACGGACACTGTTATTCCGCGAAGGCGGATACGCGCGGGAAAGAATAGGCTGGGTTCGTTAACTCGGGGAATTCAGTGAACGGAATGCTCGGTTTGGCTGCAATGGCAAGGTTCCTCTGGGAAACGCATACCCCAGTTGCAGGATATTGCTTCAAAGCTAAATACGCCGCACAATGAAATCAACGCTTCTCGACAACTTTTGCAAGCGGCTTTTACCCCTTGGTCAACTGCTTTCTCACCTGGCCTCATCGTAGGCCTTAATAATTGATGAAACAACGGGATGACGTGCCACATCATCTCTTCCAAACTCAATTAAATCAACGCCTTCAACCCCGGGTGAGAGTATTTCCATCGCTTCACTCAATCCTGAAGTCACACCACATTTCAGGTCTACCTGCGAAGGATCTCCGGTTATTGTGCAGCGGGATCCTTCTCCAAGGCGGGTCAGGAACATGAACATCTGCTCACCGGTGGTATTCTGCGCCTCATCAAGAATAATTGCCGCATTATTTAAAGTTCGTCCGCGCATGTATGCAAGCGGGGCAATTTCAATATACCCATGCTCAATCATTTTGTTCACCTCATCAGGTTCGAGCATATCGTAAAGCGCATCGTAAAGCGGACGCAAGTATGGCAGGATCTTCTCTGTAAGGTTACCCGGCAGGAACCCCAGAACCTCACCCGCCTCCACTGCAGGTCTTGTCAGAACCAGTCGCCCAACCTTCTTCTCTTTCAGGGCCGACAATGCAGCTGCAACAGCAAGATAAGTTTTCCCCGTCCCCGCTGAGCCAACACCAAATACAACATCCTGCCGGTCCATCGACTGTAAATAAGCTAATTGCTTCCGCGTCCTTGGTACAACCGGTGGACGCCCCCTGCCGCCAAGTAACTTGTAACCGAGCAACTCGGTGACCGACCCTTCCGCTCCGGCCGCAGCAATTTCAACTGCATGACAAAAAGCCTGACGACTAATCTGCGCACCATTCCTGCGAGCTCTCTCAAGATCATGCATCGCAGAAACAGCGCGCACCACCGCATCATTCTCACCCTCAAAACTAATCCAGGCATCACGCGTCGTAACCCGGAGATTGAGCATCACCTCAATCTCTTTAATTAAAGAGATGTCACCAGCCAGCAAGGAGAGCAGGAAGTGGGCATTTTCAAAATTAAGCTTTTCTCTGGCCATCGGGAAATAATCAAATCCAGGGAATCCTCTATCAATGACCATGGGCCAACGACCAGCTCGGTGCCACAGCAACACCTTGCGCACTGCTACTGATGGGACAGGTCGCCGTTTCCGCAGCAGGAACCCGGAGGGTTGCCGCCCCGGAAATAAATGCGTAACTCCCCTTACCCCTGCGCAATGAGCCATTCCGCTCTGCACACATCTCCACTGGACATCCTGTTTTTACCTCCCGACAAAGTATGGGAAAAATCTCAGCCGGCAATGCAACCATTGAGGCGGCAATATAATCGCCTGGAAATTCCGGCGGGTTAAGCGATCCCCCTTCCCCTTCGGCACAAAGCCCTTTGCCATATACAGAAACCCCACAAACAAGAACAACGAGCATTGCCATCAGCCTTTGCAGCATTTTCATCAGAGCAGCGAATTATAGCTCCAAGCGGGAATTTTGCGAGAATTCTGACTGAAAAATATAAATCCCGGTTGCGGTAGAGCCTTATTGCCACTACATCCAAATTCCGTGGACAAATCGCGCCTCGGTAATACCCTCAAGGAATTCGCTGACAAGAGAATCTTGGTTGTCGGCGATGTCATGCTTGATCGCTTTCTATGGGGAAATGTAAGCCGTATCTCTCCTGAAGCACCAGTGCCGATTGTCGAGATCGACCGGGAGGAACTCTATCCGGGCGGTGCGGCTAATGTTGCCCGCAACCTCCTGCCCTTTGCCAGTTCCGTTGCCGTGATGGGCCTCACCGGTAACGACCGCGAAGGTGAACAACTCATTGAAATCCTCAACAAGCGCGGGCTCAACATCGATTGCATGCAGAGCTCTGAGAAGAACCTTACAACCGTAAAAACACGCGTTGTCGCCCGCCACCAGCAGATTGTTCGCATTGATCACGAAAGACGCACCCCATTAAGTGAAACACAGACAGAACAGGCTGTTAACCAGGTTGCTGAACGACTTCCCGAACTCGACGCCATCATCATGCAGGATTATGGTAAAGGATTCATCACTCAAAGGTTCGTTGACCGCATCAACGATATCGCTGGCAAAAGCCAAGCGGTGATCACTGTTGACCCCAACCCGAACAATCCCGTTATATGGCGCGGAGCCACTGCCATTAAACCGAACCGTAATGAGGCATTCAACTTCGCGAAGACAGCAAAGGTCCCCATTTCTGATCCGCCTTCCAAAGACACCACCCTGAAAAAAATCGCCAAGTCATTATTCAATCTCTGGGAAACAAAACACCTGCTCATTACCCTTGGAGAACAGGGCATGGTCCTCTGTGACAATGATGCCAAATTCACACATATCCCGTCACGTGCACAGGAAGTATTTGATGTCTCCGGGGCCGGGGATACGGCAATCGCGATTTTCACCCTTGCCCTTGCCTCGGGAGCAGACCCGGTGGACGCGGCAGAAATATCAAACTGGGCCAGTGCCGTTGTCGTTGCCAAGTTTGGTACCGCAACTCTTGAACCGGAAGAACTCCTTGCCGCCGCGTGCGATTGTCCATGAGCAACGACAGCACTCAAACAAGCACCCTTGGGATTATTCCCGCAAGATGGGGATCAACCCGTTTCCCGGGAAAACCGCTGCATCCTATCGCCGGAAAACCCCTGATCCAGCATGTATGGGAGCGCTGCCAGCAGGCAAAACGGCTTGCAGCAACACTGATCGCCACCGATGACGAGCGCATCGCTAAAACTGCTGAGGCATTTGGAGCCCGCGTGAAAATGACCTCCCCTGACCATATTTCCGGCACTGATCGAATCGCCGAGGCGGTTACTACCGAACACGGCTACAGCCACGTTATTAATATCCAGGGCGACGAACCTCTCATTAATCCGGAACTTATCGACCAAGTTGCAGCCAGACTCACTGAAAACCCGGCAATATCGATGATTACTGCTGCTGTGCCGGTGAAGGACAATTTGGATCTTGCAAATCCCAACATCGTGAAGACAGTACTTACAAGAGATGGCGAAGCACTGTACTTCTCGCGAAGCGTGATCCCATATCAGGACAGCGGAATCCCGGCAACACCCTGCTACCGGCACAAAGGCATATACGGATATACCAGGGAGTTCCTCCTGAAGTTCGTCCGCTGGGATCCCTCACCCCTTGAACTCGCCGAGAAACTTGAACAATTACGCGCACTTGAAAACGGTGTGCGCATCCACGTGGTGATGACTGACGACACCTCCTCCGGAGTCGACACTCCTGCACAAGCCGACATGGTCGAACAGCTTATCCTCGCCAACTGCTAAATTCACATCACCGTCCGATTCCTGCGCCATCAAACATGAAAAATACCAAGTTTATCTTTGTTACCGGAGGTGTTGTAAGTTCACTGGGGAAAGGTCTGGCCGCCGCATCCCTGGGAACTCTCCTGGAGAAGCGGGGGCACAAAGTTATTCTGCAGAAGTTTGACCCCTACCTTAACGTCGATCCGGGGACAATGAGCCCGTTTCAGCATGGTGAGGTCTATGTCCTTGACGACGGCGCCGAAACCGATCTCGACCTTGGTCACTACGAAAGGTTCACCGGTGGCGTACTGTCAAAACTCAACAACCTTACCTCCGGACAGGTCTACGAGAATGTCATTAAAAAAGAGCGCAAGGGAGACTACCTGGGCAAGACAGTGCAGGTGATCCCCCACGTCACCAACGAGATTAAAAGCCGTATCTACGAGGTCGCCGAACGTATGGATGCTGATGTCATCATCACCGAGATTGGCGGCACAGTCGGAGACATTGAAGGCCTGCCGTTCCTCGAGGCGTTGCGCCAGTTTGCGCACGAGGCAGGTCCGGAAAACACCCTGTTTATCCATGTTACCCTTGTCCCCTACATCGGAGCAGCAGGAGAACTGAAGACCAAGCCAACCCAGCAAAGCATCGCAAAATTGCGCGAAATCGGCATCCAGCCACAGGTAATCCTCTGTCGTTCGGAATTACAGATTGATAATGATATAAGGGAAAAAATCTCCATGTTCTGCAATGTCCCGGTCGAGGCCGTTATCGAATGCCGTGATGTCCCTCACTCCATCTATGAACTGCCGCTTTATCTCCACGAGGAAAAACTTGACGATATTGTCTGTGATCGTCTCGGACTCCCGCAAAGAGAACCGGAACTTGAAGAATGGAAGGATTTTGTCTGGCGGGTCATTGACCCTTCACACGAGACACGCATCGGCGTGGTTGGAAAATACATTGAGTTGCAGGATGCCTATAAAAGTATCTATGAAGCACTCACCCATGCCGGTGCGGCTAACGACACCCGGGTCATTGTGGAACGTATCGACGCCGAGGATCTTGAGAACAAAGCAGACCTGGAGGAAAAACTTGACGGAATAGACGGTCTGCTGATCCCCGGAGGCTTTGGCGACCGCGGCATCGAGGGTAAAATATGCGCCGCGCAATTCGCACGCACACGTGGTATCCCCTATTTCGGGATTTGTCTTGGCATGCAGATTGCCACCATTGAGTTCGCACGCAATGTTGCCAAGCTCAAGAATGCCAACAGCACCGAGTTTGATCAAAACACTCTCCACCCTGTCATCTGCCTGTTGGAAGAACAGAAGAGCGTCACCCACAAGGGTGCCTCAATGCGATTGGGAAGCTGGGTATGCGACCTGAAGCCAGAAACCAAGTCCTACGGACTCTACAAGAGCGCAACAATCAATGAACGCCACAGGCACCGGTTCGAATTCAATGTCGACTACCGCGAACAACTCGAGGAAGCCGGACTTGTTATCGCCGGAACCTCACCGGACGGAACCCTTGTGGAAATTATCGAGCTTGCCAACCACCCCTACTATGTTGCCGCCCAGTTCCACCCGGAATTCCTTTCCCGGCCAAATTCTTCACACCCGCTCTTTAAAGGCTTTGTCGCAGCTTCCCTGGCTCGATGCATGAGTATATCCGAACACTCCAGCGCACAGGTCCAGAAAAACGAATCCTCCACTCGGTAAAACTGATCACTGACAACCCCAAACGCCTCGCAACCCTTTAAATCCGGTGAATCTGCCAACCTTCATGCACAGGCACATCGCCCATGAGGTCTGAACATGACATCCCCGGGATACGGTGCATCATCGCAGTTGTCATCATCCTTCACTTACTCAGCCTGACATTCCCAATGTTCAATGGCACTGACATGCCAGGCC
Source organism: Verrucomicrobiales bacterium (assembly GCA_046581505.1). GTDB lineage: Bacteria > Verrucomicrobiota > Verrucomicrobiia > Verrucomicrobiales > DEV007 > CACIUL01. Next base: position 45,032 of record JAYGGE010000179.1, read on the forward strand.
ATCATTTATGCGTTGCACAGGCCATGATCGAAATCCCGCTGGTATTGGTGCTTGAACTGCTCACTTTGCTCTCGGTTACTGTCTACGTCGGGCTAATTCTCTCCCACCGGAAATTAAGAACGGAAACCACTGTCGGTGTCTTCAATGGATCACTGGTAATGAGCCTGACCGCCCCTGCCCTGTTCATACCACTGGCCGGAAATCAAGCCGCCCCGGACAACTGGCTCTTCTCCAATCCGTTTGGAAATGGTATTTTTCCAACAGGAGCTGTCGCCTTCCATTCACCGCTCCTGGGATTTTGGCTATGGGTAATTTCGCTCACATGCATTGGCATCATCCTTCATCTTGTAACCATTACGCGATGGAAGCGACTCGCAAACCGAAGTCGATGATATTCATGTCGCACTCATTATCACCAAAGACACCCGGACAAAAAACCCCATCCGCCATGAAATACCGGGAGTAAATGTAAAGCTGACCCGCCAGCCAATCGGACTGCCCTTGATGCCTTGAACTCGCGGGTTTTCAGAAATTAATTCCATAATGATTATCCTTGATAATCCAATTTCCGCGTCCCTGGTTTCCAACCTCTATTACGACTCATTACCGATGAGAATTCTACGCCCACGCGGAAAAAACGCGCCTTCGTGAATAGAGAAGATCCGTGAAGATTGGCCTCATCTACCAGAAGTTCATCTCCTCTGGAGGGCTGGAGACTTACCTGTTTCGCTTCGCCGGGGAACTGCTGGACGCCGGTCATGAACTGCACATACTCACAGGGGAAACCGATGCAGAAACCGAGGCACTTGGTGCCACTATTCATTCCGTCTATCTGCCAAAGCATTCAAAGACCCGGGCGTTATTGACATTCGAACGGGAAGTTCTCAGGCGCGGCAAGCAACTGCCAGTTGATGTCACTATCGGCTTTGGACGCACAACGCAGCAGGACCTGCACCGGGCCGGGGCAGGTTGCCATGCCGCTTATCTTCCTTTACTCAATCCGTTCAAGCGTAAAGGATTTAAAACCCGGATTGAACTCAACCTTGAACGCAATCTCTACAACTCAGGCCGCACACGACACTTTATCGTCAATTCCACACTTGTCCGGGAACAACTCATTGAGCACTATGCTCTCACGGAGAATGACATCACCATCATCCGGACTGCTGTAGATGCAGAACATTTCAGGCCTGCTGAGGACAATCCATCGCGCAACGCACTCCGAGAATCCCTTGGTGTCAGGGACGAGCAACCAGTCCTGCTTTTTGTCTCCCGCTCTCACCGCCGCAAAGGTCTGGCGACCCTCCTGGCCGCCTGGCCGGAAATTCACGCACTGACAGGTGCACAGCTCTGGGTTGCCGGCCCCGGAATAAAACGCTTCATCAAATCGTTACCAAGCGGTATGCACGGAACCATCACCAGTTTTACAGGACTTGATGACATCCTGCATCTCTATCAAGCTGCCGATCTCTTTGTACACCCGACCCTTTATGATGCCTGCGCCAACACAGTTTTGCAGAGCATGGCCTGTGGATTGCCCGGAATAATCTCTACCGCAGACGGAGCGCGACAATTCATTGAAAACGGCAGGAATGGCTGGTTATTGGATGCCCCAAAAGATCATTTATCACTCACCGGGCTTGTAGTTAACGCCATTCACCATGATAATCTGCGTTCCATAGGTGAAAGCGCACGGGAAAACGTGCTGCCGCTGACCTGGGAAGCACACCTTTCCGCATGGAAAAATCAATTTGAAAGAAGCATCCCCAATCCGCAGTAACTGATAGAAACACACTTTAATGAGCAAAAATCTAACACGTAGAAAATTCTCTCAAGCCGCTGCTGCCAGCACGGTATTCAGTTTAATTCCCGGCCGGGTCATCGGCGCAAACTCCAAGGTCAACGTTGCCTTTATTGGATGCGGAGCACAGGGTGCCGGAGATGCTAACAATGTATTTGGCACCGGCTTGGTGAATCCCGTGGCGCTCTGCGATGTCGCCCTCGGCACAAGGCACACCGGCGGACTGGAGAAAAAATTCAACGCCGCCCCGAAATTCAAGGACTTCCGTAAGATGTTCGACAAGATGGGCAAGGAAATCGACGCCTGCACCATCGGGGTTCCAGATCATGCCCACTTCCCGATCTCGATGCGGGCAATGGCGGAGGGTATTCACTGCTACGTTGAAAAACCCCTGGCGCACACCTTTCAGGAAATCGAGTTGATGATCGCTGCCGAGAAAAAATACAAGGTATCCTGCCAGATGGGCAACCAGGGCCACTCGGGTGCCAATTACCACCAGTTCAAGGCCTGGAAGGAAGCCGGCGTGATCAGGGACGTCACCAAGATCACCTCCTACATGAACTCGGGACGGCGCTGGCACCCGTGGAAGTTTGACCAGTGGCAAACAGGCGAGAAGATGCCCGATGGGTTCGACTGGGACACCTGGCTGGCTACTGCCCCGGAACATCCATACAGTAAGTATCTGCACCCGGGCAACTGGCGCAGCTGGTATGACTACGGCAACGGCGCCTTCGGCGACTGGGGACCTCATATTCTTGATACCGCACACCGCTTTCTCAAGCTCGGCCTGCCCGAGCGCATCACCGCAGTGCACCGCGAAGGAGTCAGGAAACTCATCTTCCCGATGGCCACAACCATCCAGTTTGACTTCCCCGCCCGCGAAGGCGAGCCACCGTGCGAGGTTACCTGGTATGACGGCACCAGGAACAAGCCGGATCCTCCAAAGGAACTCGGGGCCGGCCGCAGGCTGGATAACAACGGCAAGATCATCTACGGCAAGGACCTCACCTTCAAGGGTACCTCGCATGGCAGCCCGTTGCGAATCATCCCTGAAGCCAAAATGAAGGACATGGCAAGCAGCCTGCCAAAGTTCGGCGGCGGGTCCGGCCACCACAAGAACTTCATTCTGGGAGCCAAAGGTGAAGAAAAAACGCGCTCACCGTTCCATATATCCGGCCCCTTGAGCCAAATGTTCTGTCTCGGCGTCATCGCACAGCGACTTGGCGGAGAACTTGAATTCGACCGCAAGACCAAACGCATCACCAACAACAAGATTGCTGACGCACTACTCGAGGGGCATCCTCCGCGCAAAGGCTGGGAGGAATACTACAAGATCTAGAAAACGCTCGCTAACTCTTGGAAATCGACTCGTCCAAATTCAATATCAGCGAGACAACCGCCGCACAGGCAGCCAACTCCGCCGGTGCTATGTCAGCAACAGCGGGACGTGCACCTCCCCCGGCAATATAGTCCCTGGCCGCAGCGGGATTGGTTCGAAATTCATTCAGTCGCTCGTGATACTCGGCGAGTAATACCTTAAGCTCTGCGGGCTTGGCACGGCGCGAGGTGGAAAGCCGAAACGCATATGCCAGGCGCTCTTCTGCAGATTCACCGCCCTCCCGGAAACAACGCTCGGCAAGGACCCGGGCAGCCTCGATAAACTGTGGATCATTAAGCAGGACAAGGGCCTGCAACGGGGTATTGGTTTTTTCCCTGCGGGTGCGGCAGGCGTTACGCCCATCGCTGCCCAAGATACGCATATTGGCGGCGGGAATTTGTCGTTTCCAGTAAGTGTAGAGGCTGCGCCGATATAACCCCTCCCCCTTGCTCTGGGTGAACGATACATTCGACGCTCCTATCGCATTACGGCCAAAGAGCGTCGAAGGCTGGTATGGATGCACCCCGGGACCACCACGCTTGTCAACCAGCAACCCGCTAACCGACAAGGCATGATCACGGATCAACTCCGCAGTGAGACGCTGACGCGGGGCATGAGAAATTAGACGGTTGCCGGGATCAATCTTGGAGATGCCCCCGGGCAGTATACTCGACTGTTGATAGGTGGCTGAAGTGACGATTGTTCGCATCAGGTGTTTGATGTCCCAACCCGACTCCACAAAATTCACCGCAAGATAATCCAACAATGCCTGGTGACTCGGACGCTCCCCCTGGGTCCCTAAGTCCTCGGAGGTCTTCACCAGGCCGACACCAAAGATCATCTGCCAGTAGCGGTTGACTGCCACCCTAGCAGTAAGCGGATTTGCCGGGTCGACAACCCAGCGTGCCAGGCCGAGGCGGTTCTTCGGCAACTCCGGTGAGAAGGCCATGATGCTTCCCGGAGCTGAAGATTCAACCACCTCCCCGCGTTTGTCGTATTCCCCCCGGATGAGGATATAATTGGGCCGCATCCTGCCCTCATCGGCAGCGATCATGCTGATGACCTTGCCGCCTTCAATCGATGCCTTCTCTTTCTTGAGGATTTCCAACTGACTGCGCTGCCCCGCAAACCCGGGCCAACTGTCGCGATAGTAGAGCAGTCTTTTTTCCCGGTCCTGCGGAATCTTTGCTCGTTGCGCGGCAATCACGTCGGCGGTGAGGTGCACACGCACAGTATCACCTGCCAGGGAAAGCTTCAGCGTTTGCCCCTTGGCTAAAGCCTCAGGCTTCTCCAGCCCGATGATGGCAGGATTTTCTTTACCAAACTTTATTTCTCCGCTGCTGCTGAGCTTCAACTCGCGGCTTTCACCTTTGGCTGACAGCAGTTCCAGCTTAACCGAACTCAGCAGACCCGGGCGCAATCCCGAAAAGGAAAGCGCGGCCAGGGTACCAGGCTGCGGGGCAAGGGTCATCACGTAATCCCGCTTAATGGGTTTTGGCACGGGAGCACCTGGATTGAACACAAGGGTCGAGCGAAACGGGGCATCGCCAATCTTGCGCTCCGCGACAGGCTTGCGTTTCGCGTCAAGGACAGTAACCGATACATTATCCAGACGCTCGGGGCAGCAGTCGTTGCGGTTGAAGACCACGACGTGGTCGATCGCGGCATCTGCTCCGAGGTCAATCTCCCACCACGCGTCCTTCTGCTCCTGGGTGCATGCACAGGAGCCGAAGGTGCCGTTGGCGTTGCCGTCAACGGCCTTGGCTGCAAGTGCCCCGGGAGAATAGTTACTGGACTGGGAGGCGGTTCCCGCTCGCGCAATGTTGTGCCCGTCCGAGTAAACCTCTATCTCGGAGAGGGTTATAAAGCCTGACTCACCCGGGGGCAGGGCGAGGCGCAGGTAACGCCCGAGCACCTCAGATGGATGCGTCGCGGCACTGTCCTTCGGCTCCGACTGGGCACGGCGAGAATCGGCCACGACCTCCGGAGAATGCCACCGTATGGGTTTCTCCAACTGCGCCAGCCAAAGGTTAAAATCAGCAATCAACTGCGGCGGACTGGAAACCAGGATTTCTTCGAGAGCCGTAATCTTCTTTCCTAGCCCGGCAACCCTCTCGCCGTCTCCCGGCGGCAGGATGCTCAGAGTGGGAGCAGTCGCGCCCTTGGTGTTGCCCTTGCCGACCAGGCTGTTGAAAAATCCTGTCATAGCGTAGTATTCGCGCTGTGTCATGGGGTCAAACTTGTGGTCATGACACTGAGTGCATTCCATTGTCAGCCCGAGAAACGCGGTTGATGTCGTGTTCACCCTGTCAATCAGGTATTTGACCCGGTAATCCTCATCAATGATTCCTCCCTCGTTTGATGTCGGATTGTTACGCAAGAACCCGGTGGCAAGCCTCTGGTCAACTGTGGCACCTGGGTAAAGATCTCCAGCGAGTTGCCAGGAGATAAAGTCGTCGTAGGGAAGGTTCTCGTTAAACGCACGCACCACCCAGTCACGCCACGGGTAGATGCTGCGCGGATGATCCTCAAACAACCCGTCGGTGTCACCATAGCGGGCCACGTCAAGCCACTCAAGAGCGAGACGCTCACCAAAAGCCGGCGAGGAAAGCAGGCGCTCCACGACGTTCTTGTAGGCATCCTGCCCTTCAGCCGCGAGAAAAGCATCGAGTTGCGTAATCTTTGGAGGCAAGCCGGTAAGGTCAAAAGTGAGCCGGCGCAGAAGGTGTTCGGCGTCCGCTCTCGGTGCCGGTTTCAGCCCTGCTGATTCCAACTGCTCAAGAATAAAATGATCAATTCCGTTGAGAGCCCAGTCCCGGGTTCCGGTATGAGGAAGTGCAGGCTTCTTCGGCTCAATAAAGGCCCAATGGCGTTCCCATTGAGCACCATTGGAAATCCATTCCCTGATCACCCCGATCTCGCTTGTCGTCAGGCTCGACTTCGACTCCGGCGGAGGCATAAGCTCTTGCGGGTCATCGCTGGTAATGCGGGCAAGTATTGCGCTCTCCCCCGGTTTACCGGGGACAACCGGAATATTGCCGCTTTCAGCGAGCGCCGCCTTGGCAAACTCTTCCCGATCGAGACGCAACCCCGCCTTGCGTGCAGCGGAGTCCGGCCCATGACACGCAAAACAACGATCGGCCAGGATCGGGCGAACATCCTTATTGAAGGAAACAGCACCTGCTGGCAGAACAAAGCCGGTCGACAGGGAAATAATAAAGGCGACCCGGTTCATCAGGTGATAATGGGGGTGACCACCTCACCGTGGACATCAGTCAGCCTGAATCGCCGCCCCTGGTGTTTAAACACCAGTCGCTCGTGGTCAATACCCATCAGGTGCATGGTTGTGGCCTGAAAGTCATGCACATGGACAGGATCTTTTACAATATTGTAGCCAACCTCATCAGTCTCGCCATGGGTTATCCCCGGTTTGATCCCACCGCCAGCCATCCAGTAAGTAAAGCAACGCGGGTGGTGATCGCGCCCGTTCGCGGCTTTACCTGCTCCGCCCTGGCTATAGGTAGTACGGCCAAACTCACCGCCCCAGATCACCAGCGTGTCCTCGAGCATACCCCGCTGCTTCAGGTCGGTAACCAGCGCTGCACATGCCTGATCGGTATCCTTACACTGCTTTGGCAGGGCCCCGATCAGGCCGCCATGCTGGTCCCAGCCGCGATGGTAAAGCTGCACGAAACGAACGCCTCGTTCAGCCAGCCTGCGAGCCAGTAATGCGTTGGCGGCAAATTTCCCGGGAGTCCGGCATTCCGGGCCATAGAGATCAAGGATCGATTTAGGTTCCTTGCTGATGTCAGTTGCCTCGGGAACCGACATCTGCATACGGAAAGCCATCTCATATTGGGCAATACGGGTGACAATATCCGGATCACCGAAAGTTTCGTATTGCATGCGGTTGAGATCCCCTATCCGGCCAATCATTCGCCTGCGGGAATCGACACTCTCACCAGGCTGGCTGTTGAGATAGAGCACCGGGGCCTTGCCGCCACGCAACTGCACGCCCTGGTGCACACCCGGCAGGAAACCGCAACCCCATAACTTGGTGTACACCGGCTGACTTCCCGGCCGGCCAGTGCCGTTGGAAATAAGCACACAGAATGCGGGTAAGTCGCTGTTCTCGCTACCCAGTCCATAACTCATCCACGCACCGAAACTCGGCCGCCCGGGTTGCTGGTGGCCGGTCTGGAAAAATGTAACCGCCGGGTCGTGGTTAATCGCCTCAGTGTGCATTGACTTCACAAAGCACAGGTCGTCAGCAACACGCGCAGTGTGCGGCAACAACTCGCTTATCCAGGCCCCGCCCGCACCGTGCTGCTTAAATTTCCAGTTTGAGCGCGCCACAGGGAACGAGCTCTGTTTGGAAGTCATCCCGGTAAGCCTTTGGTTCTTCTCGACAAATCCCTCCTTGCTCCAGGACTTCGACTTCGGGTCGTATTTCTTGAAGAGTTCCTTGCCATGGAACTCGTCGAGCTTCGGCTTGTAATCAAAGAGGTCCTGCTGCGAGGGCGCACCGTTCATGAACAGGAAGATAATACGCTTCGCCTTGGGCGCGAAATGGGGAGAGCGGGCCACGACATCAGCCGCAAGGGCATCGGGTGCCAGCATTGATTGCAGTGCGAGTGAGCCAATGCCCGCCGATCCCGTGCTCAGCAACTGCCGGCGCGTGATGGCGTGCTTGAAGCTATCAAGAAACTGATCGTGCATCAGGCTATCACTCTAGCGGCACCAGTCCGTCGGTGTAAAACATTTAACTAATGCGTGCTGAAGCGAATGAACACCTGCTTGCCTGCCGCGCTGGCAGGAATTGCAAGACGCACGGTAACCATCGCGCTGCCATTGCCATTGTCCGTCGTCGACACGGCTTTAATTAACCCCTCATCGTCACTCCAGGTCAAAAGGTCCGTTGAAATCTCAATGCCTAACCCGACCCCGATGGCATTCATGTTCTGCTGGTAGGTCAGAGTCAGGTAGTCATCAATCTGCCCACCGATCTGCAGCGACCGCACGCCCACCGCAGGATGTGGCGGGTTGGCTACAGGTGATCCGCCAAAAAGGAAGGCGAAGATGTTGCTGATACCATCGCCATCCTCATCCTCACTAGGCCCGCCACTGACACCGTTGACCGCGGCCCACTGTTCGAAACTTGTGCCGGTAGGCTCCCCTATCCCGGGAGTGCCGCCGGGAACACCCCCTGCACGCCAGTTGACCGCCTCTGCATGGTCAGGATTGGACTGCGGATCAATAAGAACCAGGCTCACGCCGTCACCATCTGCCGCAGTTGGCCATGGATCTTGGTCATTGTAGGTGAAATCTCGGATTGCCTCGCCCGCCAAATTCGCCAACACCACCTGCTCACCGTCGTTGCTCAGCCTGCCTGTGTATTCGAGAACCTCCACCCCATCTATGGAACCATATCGGGCGACAAAGGCCTCCCGGTCCCGCACCAGCAACAAGCGCCCACCAACACCGAGGATGGTAAAATCGGGGAAGGTGAAGTTAATCCCTTCCTCAAACTCAACTCCGGTCAACTCAAGGGCCTCCGCACCAATGTTCAAGAACTCGATGAACTCAAAATCATCGCGGTCGGATGACACCGCCATCTCCTCCGGGGTCAAGGGATTCGCCGGGTGGTAGTGAATCTCGGAGATCACCAGGTTTTCGGCGTCCGCCGGAACGGTGTCGATGGTAAAGAATGCCTCATTAAGCGCACTCCACTCACCGCTGCCACTGTTGTAGGATCGCGCGCGGAGCATCGTCGGCGCGGAGAGAAAGATCGGGTCAGACACGTTGTCGCCGCCGCCCTGGCTGGTTTCCCCGCGCAGCACCATATCGAGGCGGATGTCCGAGCTACTGCCACTGGTCTGGTGAATCTCGACCGCAATGACGTTGGCGCCGGCGGAAAGGTCTGAGGTTGGCAGCGTGAAATCCTTCCATCCCCCTTCGTCGTCGACAACGCCACTTGCGAAGCTTTCAAATGACGCACCAACGGGAAGATTCTGGCGGAGGGCCTCCGTGCCGTTGATGTAGACGGCGATCCCGTCATCATACTTGATGCGCAGCAGGAAATTGAAAAATATCGACGGGTTCGGGATATTGACGCTGGCGCGGAAGTAGGTGGTGGCATGTTTTCCTGAGGAGTCGGGCCCGAAGTTGACTGTTGTTCCAGATCCCTCGCCATCACTTCCATAGCCAAGCTCGGAGGGGCCGCTTGCCCATCCGGAATCATCAAAGTCCGGTGATCTCCAGGCACTGCCCTGGTCACTCCCGTCATCAAGATAACTCCACTCGTGCCCGGTGGTGACATAGGTGACGGGAGCCGGTCCCCCACCGCCGAAACTGGCAACCTGTGCATTTGGATTCACTCCGCCACCCGGTTGTCGGGGATCACTGCCATCAAACGTATAGTAGATCGTGTTTGCATCCGCCGCCATAGTCAGCGGCGTGTCAGGCGACACTGAACCACCTTGCCGGCTGAACACCGGCGCATCGGTGTCCGGGTAGAGGTCGGCTCCCCTCAACTGCGAGAGAACCACCCCGGTGCGCTGCGGCAGATACGAGTTGAGCAACCGGTCGCGCTCGGCAACCCACTCGGCGTTGCGCGTGTAGGGATTGGAGCGCTTCGAGTCCCCCCAGCGCGCAGACTCCCCGACAATGGCCCGATCAATATAATCAGCGAGCGCTCTGTACCGGGCGATTGTCCTGGCCGGAGTCAGCGCTCCTCCGTTGAAAAGGTGCCGGTGTGCCCGGTCAGCAAACTCAAGGCGGAATTCGGCATTCTCACGCAGCCTTGAATAGAGACGCGAAGGTTTATTCGACTGATTGATGCCGGTCCTGTTGTCGCCGGTCGTGCTTTCCAGTGTTCGCTCCGCGTCCCAGCTGAAAAACTTGTAGCCCTCGCCCGGAAGGCGGCGACGCGCGGAATACCAATTGTGGTCATCCCAGTCCCGGTTCCCGCCGTAGAAATTGACCAGCATGTAGTCGATCAGGTTGGGAATATCCACATACCCGGAGAGCGCGTCATATCCGGTCTGGGTGGCCACTCCGGCGTTGGCAATGCTGTGCGCGGTTTCCCAAGCAGCCGCGTTGCCGTCAACCACGTTACGCGGATAGGAATTGAGTGCGTCCCACTCCTCCTTCTCACCGCCGTAATAGGAGGAGGCAAAGTCCGCGTTCGGCCGCTCCAACACGTTGTAAAGGCCCCAGTAGAGGCCGTTGAGGTAGAGGTGCACGAAGGTCCCATGGCATGAGGCATGCCCCATCGCCAGTTGCGAATCATGCATGAACTGGTCGCGCAAATACTGCGCCCTGTTCTCCTCGCTGCCCGAGCCGCGGTGCCAGCTGTTGTTGAACCCGGAACGAAGGATGATGCTATCGAACGAGTCCACCGCCCCGTCGGCGTCCTCCGTCGCGTCCTGGAAAAGCGGATAGTTGAGCTTGGTGTTGCCGTATTCCCGCTTAAAAAGGAAGCGGAAGCTGTGCTTGGGAAAGCTTGAATTGCGCCCGACCCCGCCCTGCATGCGCACCCCGCAGTTGATCTGCATGCCCTTGCGCCCGTCGGGAAAGATCAGCTCTACCGACCCGGGCCGCTCCCAGGCCACTCCTGAGTTGTTGGCGTTGGTATAGATCCCGCTACCCCCAAACAGGTCCGACGTCCTCATCGCGATTGAGATTGAGGGAATCGATTTCAGGTCATCCTTGATGGTGCCGCTGTAAAGCGGGTTATTCACCACGTCGGAATCCATCCCATAATCCGTGCCGGAGGGAAATCCCGGCGGATTTGAGGGCTGCCGCAACACGTCATCAAGGAACACATAAGTCTGACAATCAACGTTGGTTGGGGTAAATCCCGCCTTGTAGGCAATGGCCTTGAGAACTGTCGTCGTTGTGATGCTGATCGGCCCTGTATACAGGGTGCCGCTCGATATGCTCGGGTCAATACCATCGGTGGTAAAGCGGATCAGGACATCGGGTGTTGTTGACGTGATCCCGACATCAAAAGGCGCGTCATAGAAGCCGCGCTTGACCGAAAAACTGGTATCGCTGACGAAACCGCCAAAGGTATCGCCGTTGAAACTTCCCGGAGAAGGGGTCGACATGTAACCCGGGCCGCCGATTGAAGGATTGGTCACGCGCACCGCGTGCAGCTCAGGAAGAACCAGCATGTCAGAACTTCCAAGGTCGCCGTTCAGGCCCTGGATCGACAACACGTTGCCTCCATCCCGGAGCAATGAAGCGGAGACATCAAGGTTGAAATCCTCGAAGACGACAGCGTTGCCGTCCGGGTTGTCGGTGGTGGCCGCGGAGTTCCAGGAGGAAGCCCCCGGGCCGTTGGAATCCGCCACCCGCTGGCCGTTGAGGAATGCAACGAAGCCGTCATCATACTTCATCTTGAGTGTCAGTTGGGCCACTGAACCTGCGTTAGCCAGATCAAAGGGAACACGGACGTATACTGATGTGTTCACCCCGTTAAGCTGGTCGCCCAGGTCCCCGTCCGTGCCGAAGAGCGAACGATAGGTGCTGCTCTCGTCATAACCAATCCCGGTCACCGCCGCGTTCCAGGCGGAGTCATCAAACCCGACACCGGTCCATGTCCCATCAAGCGCGGAGTCAGGAGGAACGAGGACCCGGCAGGCCGCACTGCTGGAGAGCAGCACCGAGGCAGTAGTGTCGCCGGTCTGCATGAGACCATAGGATATATCCTCAAACTGTTCGGCCAGCGGATTCGCAGCGGAGCCGAACTCGGTAATGATGGTGGCGCCATCAGGCGCAACCAGTGCCAAATACTCGCCGCTGTTACTCAGCCTGAAATTTGTATGCAGCTGCGAGTTGGCATCCCGCCGGTCCTTCTCCGAGGCAAACACCAGCAGGAAAGCGTTCGCTTCCAGCGGGAGTGACGGAAACTGCCACTTGGTGAGCGCACCGGAATCATCAGTCAGGTAGTGCCCGGCGAGGTCAGTGGTTTCCGGCCCCGAATTAAATATCTCAATCCAGTCGCTGGAAGCACCATCCTCATCGACAATGATGCCACCGTTGTCAGCCATGAACTCGGTGATGTGGAGTGCCCCATGTATCGAGGGGACGAAGGCAGATACGCAGGTAACCAGGATGACAGACACGATGCGCAAGACACTGCGACCCATGAACTGCCCTCGCGTGAATAGATTTTTATGTTTATCTTGGGGAATATTCATTGCTGTTGCTGAGGTTTTTGTACCGGAGATGCATCCCAACAGCAGCGTTCCACTGGTTTGAAACCACAACCAGTGCGCGCAGAAGGGATTGATGGGGGGATTATTGCTGATTAGTCTGCCTGTTCGCCTATCCTGAAGAGGTTCTTCTCTGTGCGAATATAGATCACCCCCTCCCCGACTGCAAACGACGCAAGTGAGCGCTCGCCAATGTCATTGGTGGCCAATATCTCAAATTTCCGGCCAGCCCTGATCACCGTGCAAACGCCCTTCTCATCAAGGAAATAGATTCGCCCTCCAGAATACACGGGCGAGGCTGACATTGGCCCGGCGGCACGCTCCTGCCAAATTACATCGCCGTCATCCGGATCAACACAGCTGGCAATCCCGCCATCGGAGATAAAGTAAAGCAGACCGTCGACAACCAGCATCGAAGGGGTATGTGGAGCCCTCTTGGTAATCTCCCACTCAAGGTGGGTGTCGGTAACGTCACCCCTGGATTGCGCATCGACACGGATGCCAAGCACATTCGGCTGGTCATAACCGGTACCAATAAAAATCATATTATTGTGCATGACAGGTTTCGGAATTACCGAGTAACCCTGTGCGTATCTCACGTGCCACAATTCTTCTCCGCTGGACGGATCATAGGAGAATACCGCGCCGCTTGCCGGGCTGATCAACTGCATCTTCCCCGCAACCCTGATCAGCGTTGGTGTGCTGAATGAGAATTTCCTGGTCACAGGCATCTTCGAGCGGGCCTTTCTCCAGGCGACTTTCCCGGTTTCCTTGTGAAGGGCAACAATGAACGGACTCCTTGATGCATCCGCACTGTAGATTAGCAGGTCATTAAAGATGACCGGTGTTCCGCCATTGCCGTGCAGGGGCGGGTAACTCAACTCATCCTGTCTCCAAAGCACCTTGCCGGCAAGGTCAAGACAGGCAGTTCCCATGTGCCCGAAGTGCACATAAACACGCCCACCCTCAATGATGGGAGTCGGGCTGGCATGTGAGTTCTTATTGTGGATACGAGGTGCGCTCTTGCCATCCTGTCTGAATATTCCCGTGTCCCAGACAACCTTTCCGGAAGCTGCCTCAAGGCAAAGCGCGCGCAGTTCACGGTCAGCCCCGTTGGCATCCTGGTCATTGCCTGCGGCTACCGCGGTGGTGAGATAAATCCTGCCGCCGGCCAGCACAGGTGAGGACCAGCCCTTTCCGGGAACAGACACTTTCCAACGCACATTCCCGGTCGCACTCCACTTCAGCGGCAACGACTTGACCCGGGCATTCCCGTCACCGGTCGGTCCGCGGAACTTCGGCCAGTCGCCGGCAGGGCAAAGGGCCATTAAACACGTTAAAGAAAGCAGGGCGGTAAATTGAACCTTCATCCTTCCAGCCTAAGATGTTCGGCAAGCAGACTTCAACCATTGATCAATATAACTCTACAGGAACTATAAATCAGCATCTGGACACCGTGCAGTTTATGCCCGAGGCTTTTAAACAACCTCAATGCCTGAGATTTTAAACCCTCGCTGGTTGTCAATCGCCCTGGCAACCGTGTCTTTTGGCACCTCCGTGCTGCAAGGCAAAGAGGTAATCCTGCAGTATTTCAATACCGACTGGAGGGAAATTGAACGTCGCATCCCGGAAATCGCCGAGGCGGGCTACTCCTCACTCTGGTTGCCACCGCCCTTCAAGGGTTCATCAGGAACCTACTCGGTGGGTTTTGATACTTTTGACCGCTTTGACCTGGGGGATAAAGATCAAATGGGCACCAGACCCACCCGCTATGGAACCCGGACAGAACTTCTCTCACTCATACGGGTTGCCCACCGCTTCGCGCTCAAGGTCTATTTTGACAATATAATGGCCCACAATGGCGGGCCTCTCGATTCGGAAACTGATCCCGGTAAGCTCTTCCCCGGACTCCCCGGCTTCGTTCCCGAGGATTTTCACCTCGGGCGGGAAAACGGACACTGGCGCAAATTCAGCGACTCAATCAACTGGAACGACGAGTGGCAGGTGCTTAACCGCAACCCGTTTGGCTGGGACATAGCACAAGAGGACTGGAACACATCCTTCGACGCAAACGGATTACTGGAGAACAATGATTACCCGAAATGGCGGGGAATCCGGCATCCGGGTAAAACAGAATATTATCTGGATGCTGACCTGCCCGTTACAACCCGCTTCGGGGGTGACCCAGTCTACACCTTCGCTGACAAGGAACCCTTTGAGGACACCGGCTACGGTCCGCAGATGACCGGTTCAGGAAATGGCCGTTTTGACTGGCATGATCTCGATGGTGACGGCCAGCACAGCCACGGGGAGGATTCCGAACCGTTTACTGACACCGGCGTGAATCCAAAAAGCCCCTGGCGACGCAACGCAACCTGGGGCTTCGGCGACACCATCTACAATATGGGCAACCCGGTCAAAGAGGACGTGAACCAGATGCTCTACAGGCAGGTCCGTTGGTTTGTCGACATCGCCAAGGTGGACGGTTTCAGGCTTGACGCAGTCAAGCACGTGCCGGCGTATTTCTTCGGCAAGTTGGACGGCAATGATAAAGACTATGTCAACTGGGGTTACACCGGCCAGATCCAGGAGCAGTTCAATGTAACACGTGGCCACACCGACTGGGGCAACCACCGGGACAGTGTTTTCCAGAACACCCTTGCCCGCGACGATGCCCTGCTCTTCGGAGAGCACCTCGGCTCACCACCGGACTGGTTGCCTTATCTTAACGCGGGCATGCGTGTGGCAAACGACAACTTCCTGAACGCTGTCAGTAACTTTAACGGGATAGGCGGCAACCTGAATGGATATGATCAACCCGGCCACGGCAGCATCGGCACATCAACAGGCCTCAGCTATGCCCTCTCTCACGACAACAATTACATGAACGGCTCAATCAGGGCGGCCGTGCACCAGTATATGCTCACCCGGGAAGGACTGCCGATTGTATACACTGATGGCTACAACATTGAAGGCGCGCCTTCCTACTTCCCGAGCCCCTCCTACATTCCCTTCCTCGGCCAGTATGGCCACCGGTGGGTCACCGGGCCGCTTAAAGTTCGCCGCGATTTCGTGCGCGGTCAGCAGGTCCCGCGCTGGAGTGACAAGGACTTCACTGCCTGGGAAATGCGCGACAAGCGCGAAAACACAGGCATGACCGACGCGGACGGTGCTGTTTTGCTTGTAATGATGGCACGCGGCTTCACCGGCGGCCAGGCACGCCCGGTGATTACCGGGTTCCCCGATGGCGCGCGCCTGCGCAATTACTCTGAACACGGTGGTGCCTTCAGGGTGACTGTGGGTAATGACAACCGCTTGCGCGATGACAGCGGAAATTTCCCCGTGGTCCCCTCAGGAGGTTATTTCTCATTCTCCTGGGACAACCCGCGCCTGCCATCCCTCTGGATTGGAGACTCCGAGACTAAAGCCATTGAAATATACCAAAGCACTACCCGTGCGCCGTGGATGAATCATCATCGCCATGACGGTCGTGACGGGGATCCGGATTATGCCTACACGGTGCGTATCCCCCGCGTCACGAATGGTTCACATCTGCGTCTGTTTGCCCGTGCCGACGGATCATGCGCAAACATCCTGATGAAACTCGACGGCGGCGTGAATATCAACTCAGCCATGGGATTTGGACCGCAAGGCACTGACAAGCGCGACAACCCGCCGCCGAAAGACCGTTTCTTCGAGAGCGGTGCCCAGGATCTTTTCACCGGATATGAACAGATGCGCTTTGTCGGGCGGAGCGTTGAGAAGTTCGCGGCCACTAATGTCAACCGCAACGTGATAGGCTCTGCCGGTTCAGAAACCTGGCAGGCGGTAATTTCCCCCGGCAATACACCGGAAATAACCCGCAATGACGGGGCCGGTATTGTAACCGACACCGGAACCGTCGACTGGGTTTATCACGACCCGAATGACACTGACAACCAAGGTAATCTGCAGTTCCTTGTTGCCCCGGACCTGTCTGTCCGTATCGCCGTAAAAATCGGTTATCAGGACGACAATCCGCACAGTGCCTGGGTGTATTACACCACCGGCGGCAAGACCTATCCCGAGGGCTCCCTGGGCGGCGGTAAAGGCAAAACGCAAGTAAGCCTCATGTCCAAGGGAGCAAACGACAACCCCGATCCCGGCGGCACACCGCAATGGTGGTATACCACCCTCCCGCCACAGGTCGAAGGCACCCTGTTACGCTACAAGATTGGTGTTCACCGTGCCGATTCCCCGGATCGTTTCCCCTTCTCCCAGCGGGATATCGACATCAAGGGCAGGATGGAAACCCAATTCGAGGTCACCGGTTTTGATGCCACCTCGGTGACCCACTTTCCCCACAACGATCACGGTTCAATGGCCCTCGGCCTCAGCGAAGGCTTCCATGTGCTGCGCACAAAATCATTCCTCAATCGCACCGGGCGCGCCTCAGTCTTCAACACTGAGACGCAGACTTTCTACTATGACACGGCACGACCGGGAGCCCGTGTGCTGTTTCCCCGCGAGAACGACACCCTGGGAGGATCCGGTTATGAAGCGGTAGCTGCCTCTGATGCAACAGTGACCCGTGTTTCCTATAACATCCTTGACAGCGATCCGGAAAACGACAGCCCGATCAACGGCAACGGAACCGGAAACTGGGCAGAGACAAATGAAATTGCCGCCCCTTCGCTCGCCGGCGGGGACATCCTTCAAAAAGAATGGCGCTTGCAATATACCGATATTCCCTCCTCAGGAACCGCCCAGCTATACGTGCGCTTCAGGGAAATATCCTCCTCTGAAGACAACAGCCTTTCTGATGAGGAGGGGCACTTCACCACGATCCGTGTTGGAATCAACACGGGAATCCCGGTCAACTACAGGTTCGGCTATCCTGCCGTCGACAACGAGACGATCGGGGAAGAATACGTTGCCAAGGTGCTCTTTGACAAGTCCCTCGGAAATGGGATAAGCGATTCCCTGCTCGCCAGCGAATTTAACATCATTGTCGACGGTATCGCACTTCCCTCCTCGACCCTCACCATCGTGCGCAACGAGACACCCGCAGATGACGCGCTTGCAATCACCATGCCCAACGTCTTCGACGGGAATCCTGATACCCTTCATGAAATCCGCGGCATTCATCGCCGCGGTGACTCAATACTCTCAGCAACCCGGAAATTCCGTGCGAAAATCGCCGCACTGCCCGATGCCGATGGTGATCTCCTGCCTGATGTCTGGGAACTGGTTCACGGACTCGACTCCAATAATCCTTTGGGAGTGCACGGGGCAAACGGCGACTTTGACGGTGATGGCATCTCAAATTACGCTGAGTTCCTCACCGGAGGAAATCCACTGGCCTTTGAACCTGGAGGTTTTTCCATCAAAGCCATCACCAACCAGGACCACGACCTTCTCTCCTTAAAATTCCCGGTAAGAGCCAACCTGCATTATCGGATCCTCTACTCAGGTGACCTGAAAAGCTGGATGGAGGCGGCTTCATTCGATATCCTTTCCCCCGACACAAGCTTCATCTGGATTGATGATGGCAGCCTGACGGGTGATGTTCCCTTTGCCGGTAAAAAAAGATTTTATTCCCTTGAGGTTTCCCCGATATCTCCCTGATGCAATCCGCAGAATAAGCCGGTTGGTAGAAGCATTTTAAGTATCACTTTGAGGCTATCGGGTGCAGTCTCCAGAGAAGTATTTTGTAAATGATCGAAAAACCCCGTGATTCAATAATGATTGAAGGCCTCGTAGCTGCAACCTTTACGCCCTTTGACATGAATGGCACCCTCAACCTTGGACTCATCCCTGATATTGTAGATCACCTCGTGGAATGTTCCCTTAGCGCAATCTTTATCAACGGCACCACTGGTGAGGGCCCATCCCTGAGCGAAGAGGAACGCTGCGCAACTGCTGAGTGCTATACAAGGGCAGCCAAGGATAAACCTCTAACGAGCATTATCCATGTTGGTCACGATTCCCTCCCCGTATCAGGGAAACTGGCGGCACACGCCGCCCGGATTGGTGCCGATTGCATTGCCGCAGTCCCGCCTTCCTATTTCAAACCCTCCAGTATCAACGGCCTGGTTGATCACCTTGCCGCGATTGCAGCACATGCTCCGGAAACACCGTTTTACTACTACCACATCCCCCGATTGAGCGGAGCACAATTCAACATGCTCGAGCTGTTGAAAAAATCCAAGGACTCCATCCCGAGCTTGGTCGGGATCAAGTATTCATGTGCCGACCTCTCCACTTTCGTCGAGTGCACGCGCTATGAGGATGGTAAATACAACATGCTCTTCGGTGCGGACGAGATGCTGCTCGCCGGCCTGGCCATGGGTGCACACGGTGCTGTGGGATCAACCTATAATTTCCTCACTCCACTCTACAGTAAAATCATCAGTGACTTCCAGGCCGGCGATCAGGACTCATCCCAACTCCATCAGGCCAAGGCCGCCGAGTTGGTGCGCATCATTATCGAAACCGCCGGGATGCCGGGTCTCAAGGCGGCAATGACGATTGCCGGATTTGACTGCGGACCCCATCGCTCCCCGCTGAAAACCCCCCCCCCAGGTATCATGGACGAGTTGCGCAACCGCCTTGATGCAGCAGGATTCTTTCACTGGAACAAACCGGGAAAGCAATCGCCCTAGCGGGGGGGTGAGCGCAAACCTCCAGCAGGCAGAGAAAAAGTAAAAGACAGTCATTACCCCTGCACGCTCGTGCCTAGTTACATCACCATCTTCAACGCATGTATTCCGGTCTTCGCGGTAATCGCAGCGGGCTATATTGTGCGAAGCTTGCGCATACTCTCGGCACAGGCGGACACGTCACTGGTAAACCTAGTTCTTAACCTGCTCTTTCCCGCTTTCATCATTCATCACCTTCTGGGCAACAACAATCTTAGCTCCCCGGCAATCATCTTCACTGCTGCCGCCACAGGCGGGCTGTTTGTCGTCATCGGGCTCGGCATTGCTTATCTCGCGGCGAGATCGATGAGGCTGGAGGAAGAACATCGACGCACTTTTGCCGTGGCCGCCGGGCTGCAGAACTATGGATTCATCCCCATCCCCATCCTCTTCTCGCTCTTTGGAAAAGCGATCATACCCATTCAGTTGATGTTCTCAATCGGGGTCGAGATAGCCCTCTGGACAGCGTCCATAATGATGCTCACCGGTGGAAAATCAGGAGGCTGGAAGAACCTTCTCAACACGCCGCTTATCACGACGATTGCCTGCCTTGTCCTCAACGCACTGGGGAGCGGCAACCATCTTCCGGAAGTTCTCAGCCGGCCGATATCAATGCTCTCGGCATGTGCGGTGCCGGTCAGCCTGCTGTTGATCGGGGCCATTATCCGCGACCTGCTGCAGGCATCCTCCACTCACGAAGACCGGCAACGCGGGCATTGCACGGAAATTATCATGGCAATAGCAGTGCGCCTCCTGACCCTTCCGGCACTGATGCTTCTCCTTGCGGGACTTGTGCCACTACCCCTTGAACTGAAGCGTATTCTTGTTATTCAAGCCGCGATGCCGGCAGCCGTATTCCCAATCCTCCTCGTTCGTCGCTATGGCGGAGATATCGCCACTGCTGTCCGGGTCGTGATGGCAACCACGATTGTATCAATTCTAAGTATTCCCCCTGTTATCGTGTTTGGGCTTTGGATAACTGACAGTGCCGGCCCTTAACTGCGGGCTTTCTATGAACCTTCTAACCGGGTAATATTACCTACATCCTTGAAAACCTGTAATGATGTCCTGCGCAAACTTCAGCGCCAGTTGCCCAATGAACGCTTCCTCATTGATCCGGCACATCTTGCCGCCTACGAATCAGACGGCCTGACAGCATTCGCTGTCACCCCGCGCGCTGTGGTAATCGCGGAAACTCCTGAAGAGGTCATTGAGATCGTCAGGATATGCCACGCAGACAATGTTCCGTTTGTCGCCCGCGGCTCAGGAACCAGCCTCTCGGGTGGCGCACTGCCTCACGCCGATGGAATTGTCATCGCTCTCAACCGCCTTGACAAAATCCTGGAGCTCGATCCCATCGGACGGGTGGCAGTTGTGCAGCCGGGCGTGATCAACCTCGCTGTATCCGCGGCAGCTCAACCCCATGGCCTGCAGTTCGCCCCTGATCCTTCCAGCGGGCAGATCTGCACTATTGGAGGTAATGTCGCATTCAATGCAGGCGGAGCACACTGTCTGAAATACGGCATGACATCAAACCATGTTCTCGGCATCAAGGCAGTTACCGCCGACGGCAGGGTCATCGAGCTTGGCAATGCCAGTTCCGAGTCAACAGGTCCGGATGTAACCGGCCTGTTCTGCGGCTCGGAGGGCTTATTCGGGATTGCGCTGGAAATTACCCTGCGCCTGGTGCCAAAGCCGGAATGTTTCCACACCGTATTTGCCTCTTATGACTCATTGGAAAAAGCGGGCGATACCGTGTCGGAAATTATCGCCTCCAGGCTCCTGCCAGGCGCACTGGAAATTATGGACAAACTCGCCATTGAAGCCGCCGAGGCAGCAGTCGGAGCCGGTTACCCGCTGGATAGCGAGGCTGTACTGATCATCGAGCTCGAGGGCACCATGGCCCAGGTTGCACATGACAAGGAACAACTCTCCACCCTGCTGCACAATTCCGGGGCCGAAGTAATCCGCATTGCCGGCGATGAGTCCGAGCGGGCAAAAATATGGAAAGGACGCAAGAGTGCCTTCTCCGCCGTTGGACGCCTCAGCCCTGATTTCATCGTGCAGGACGGTGTGGTGCCAAGGCGCCTGCTCGGCAGGGCATTGCGAGAGATTCGGGAAATCGCCGAAAGGCACAAGGTGCGGGTTGCCAATGTGTTTCATGCCGGGGACGGCAACCTGCATCCCCTCATCATGTATGACGGCCGGGTGGAGGGGGCACTCGAGCAAGGAGAGGCATGTGCGGCACAAATTGTACGGATGTGTACAGCCATGGGCGGCTCAATCACAGGTGAGCACGGGGTCGGCATGGAGAAACGCGCCTTTTTGGCTGATATGTATTCACAGGATGACATTGACCTGATGCGCCGTGTCCGCCGCGGATTTGACCCAAAAGAAATTGCCAATCGCGGTAAAATGTTTCCCTCCGGGGAAGCGCCTGCACTCTCGATGTACGGCCTGCACCCCCTTGAGAAGGCGGGAATCATCTCCCGCGAATAGCAAATCAGGATCACAACGCCCGCTACCCACTGCCTTCCCAGCAACAACACCTGCCCCGGACCGCCGACGAACTCGCTGACTGCGTCGCCGAGTCAATGATTGTACTCCCGCACGGCAACCAGACCAAGCCCGCGCTGTTAACCACTGAAGGTGCCGCCGCCGCCACCCGAATCGACCTCACCGCGCTGCGCGGAATTATCGAATACGATCCCGACGAGTTCGTATTTTCCGCCCTTGCCGGAACCCCCCTGGAAGACATCATCAAAGCACTTTCTGAACACGGCCAGTTCCTGCCATTTGACCCGCCGCTGGCCAATTCAGGAGCAACACTGGGAGGCACCGTTGCCGCAGGTCTCAGCGGCCCCGGCCAGTTCCGCTACGGCGGAGTGCGCGACTTCATCATCGGTGCAAAGTTTGTCGACAGCTCCGGGCAAAAGCTCAAGGGCGGCGGCAAGGTGGTCAAGAATGCCGCAGGTTTCGACTTCCCGAAACTCTTTGTAGGCAGCCTCGGGCGGCTTGGCATACTCTACGAGATAACCTTCAAGGTATTTCCCGCCCCGCAGGCCTACCTGACACTGAGCTTTAATCTCGGGAATATCCAATCAGCCCTCACCGCAGCATGTGCCCTGGCCGGAAGTCATTTTGAACCCTTCGCAATTGATATCATTCCGCCCGGACGCCTGGAAATTCGAATAGGCGGCAACCACCAGGCAAATGAACGTACCGCCGGGCTTGTGGAGGAATTTGTAAAGTTGCCGGCAAGCCGTAAAATCGGGGAAATTGAATCCGCTATCTGGAGCCACCTGCGAGATTTTCAATGGGCAACAGGAGACACGCTGCTCAAGATTGCGCTCATCCCCTCACTGGTCGGTGATCTCGACCTTGCCCTTGAGCAAATCGGGGCAGCCCGCCACTACAGTGTCGCCGGTAATGTCGCCTATGTCGATACCGACAGGAAAGGACTGCTGGCCATTGATGATATACTCACCCGGATGAAGCTTTCCGGGCTCGCGTTGCGCGGTGATATTGCCAATCCCCGTCTTGGCTGTAAGACCGCTGCCGAAGCTGAAACAATAATCCAATCGGCAATGGACCGCGAAGGAAAGTTCCTCTCCCTCTGAAGTGAAGCACAGAATTGCAGCAGAAAAACTGGGAGCACACGGCGAGGCCATGGCCAAGGCGGTGGAAGCCTGTGTTCACTGCGGTTTCTGCCTGCCGGACTGCCCGACTTACCGGGAACTCGGCCAGGAGATGGATTCCCCGCGCGGCAGGATTGTGCTCATGAAGGAAGTGCTCGAGGGCAATCTTGCACTGTCCCGGGCACTGCCCCACGTTGACCGCTGCCTGGGCTGTCTGGCATGTGAAACCACGTGTCCATCGGGTGTTGAATACGGGGAACTGATCAGCCCCTTCCGGGATTACGCCGAGTCACGTCGCAGGCGAGGAATTTTCTCCGGGCTAAAGCGCAGGTTCCTGGCTGCAACGCTGACCCATCCGGGCCGCTTCCGCCGCCTCGCAAGGCTTGCCACACTTGTGCGCCCGCTACGCAGGATATTGCCGCGATCACTGCGTGCACCACTTGATCTGATGCCGGGAAGAATTCCCGCGCCGGAGATACTTTCAAACCACTACCCGGCACAGGGATGTGAGCAACGCGGCAGGATTGCCCTGCTTTGCGGATGCGCCCAGCAGGTTTTAGCTCCCCAGATCAATCTGGCAACCATCGACATTTTGACCCGCCACGGCATCGAGGTGGACATCCCGGAAACACAGGGCTGCTGTGGCGCTCTTGCCTGGCACATTGGTGACGGACCCCGTGCACGCATCCAGGCTCGTCAAAACCTCAAGGCCTTTGCCGGGGAAATTGATGCCGTGATCACCAACGCCGCCGGCTGTGGTTCCGGGCTCCAGGAATATCCACTGATACTCGCCGGCACCCGGGAACTTGAAACTGCGCGGGCATTCGCGGCAAGGGTCAGGGACATTTCCGTGTTCCTTGATGACATGACCCTTGCGCCCCCGCCCGATCCCGGCAAAAAATTAAGGATCGCCTACCATGATGCCTGCCACCTTGCCCACGCGCAGGGGGTGCGTGATGCGCCGCGACGCCTGCTGCGATCAATTCCTGGCATCGAACTCATCGAGTTGGCCGATGCCAATATTTGTTGCGGTTCCGCCGGAACATACAACCTCGACTATCCGGAAATTGCCGGGCAACTTGGCACGAAAAAAGCCGCAATTATTGCCGATACGGGTGCTGACATGGTGGCATCCGGCAACATTGGCTGCCTATCCCAGCTTAAGAATCACATGGAAAAAATTGACTGCAGGATTCCCATCCTCCATACAGTGGAAATCATGGCGGCTGCCTACCGCAACGAACTCTCATGAAAAACTTCCTGCTGTTTCTTCTCCTGCCCTTGCTCTGTGCGCCATTCACCGCCGTTGGCGCAGGCCCCGGCTCTCCCAACATCGTGCTGGTCATGTGTGATGACCTTGGCTGGGGCGACACCGGTTTCAACGGCAACAAGGTGATCAGGACACCCCACCTGGACAACATGGCCGCCGGCGGCTTGCGCTTTACCCGCTTCTACGCCGCGGCACCCGTCTGCTCGCCGACCCGCGGCAGTGTGCTCACCGGCAGGCACCCCTACCGCTACGGCATCTATTTTGCCAATACCGGGCACATGAAGGATGAGGAGACAACCCTTGCCGAACTGCTCAGGAAAAAAGGTTACCGAACCGGTCACTTCGGCAAGTGGCACGTGGGCACCCTGACCAAGACCGTGAACGAAGCCAACCGTGGCGGCCCGCGCGGGGTCAGGCACTACTCACCTCCACAGGACAACGGCTTTGATGTTTGCTTCTCCACCGAGTCCAAGGTCCCGACCTGGGACCCGATGTGGACTCCCAAAAAACACTCCGGGGGAAGCAGCCGCAAGAACTGGTGGCAGCCGCTCGAGGACACCTCCGGCATGATCCCCTATGGAACGTATTACTGGGACAACAAGGGCAGGCAGGTCACCGGGAACCTGCGTGGTGACAACTCCCGCGTCATCATGGATCGCGCCGTTCCCTTCATTGAGTCAGCGGCAGCTGACGGTGACCCGTTCCTTGCCCTGGTGTGGTTCCACACCCCCCACCTGCCAGTGGTTGCCGGTCCAAGGCACTCCGCAATGTACAAGCAGTTTGATGGCTACAGGAAACACTACTACGGCTGCATCAGCGCGATGGATGAGCAGATTGGACGCCTGCGCAAGACCTTGAGAAAGGCCGGTGTCGCCGACAATACAATGCTCTGGTTCTGTTCCGACAACGGCCCCGAGGGCAATGACTCCTCACCCGGGAAAACCGGGGGCTTCCGTGGCCGCAAGCGCAGCCTCTACGAAGGAGGTGTCCGCGTCCCGGGCCTGCTTGAATGGCCGGCACAGGTTAAGCCCGGCAGCATTACCGACTTCCCTGCAGGAACCGTTGACTATATACCGACCATCTTGAGTGCCATCGGTGTCAAAATGCCGGAAAACCGGCCAAATGACGGCATCGATCTGCTCCCCGCCATCAACGGAAAAATCAGGGAGCGCACCAAGGCCATGGGTTTCCAGAGTGCCGGCATGGCTTCCTATGTCACCCATCGCTACAAGCTGGTATCACCCAAGGGCAATAAGAAGAAAAAGAACGACAATCCCACCCAGGCGCAAAACAAACCACTCGAACTCTATGACCTGATCAAGGATCCCTACGAGAAAAATAACATTTCCGCCGATCACCAGCCGCTGGTATGGGAACTGAATGCAAAATTGAAGCAATGGCAGAAATCATGTGCCAACAGCGATGCCGGGGAGGACTACCGCGACTCGGCCAAGGCCGACTCGTGCGCCACAAAGCCGGCATTGCGCTTTGGCGCCATTGCCGACTGCCAGTTCGCCAATGTCCCGGCCCAGGGCGCGCGCCATTACAGGCTCGCCAAGGAAAAGCTCACCGTGGCCGTCGAGCACCTCAATGGGGAATCCCTGGATTTCGTCATCCACCTGGGTGATTTCATCGACCGCGACTGGGCAAGCTTTGATGTGGTCGGTCCCATCTTCCGCTCACTGCGCGCTCCGGGATACCACCTGCTTGGCAACCACGATTTTTCCGTGAAAGAGGCAAGGAAAGGCGAAGTGACGGGCAAGCTGGGAATGCCGGCACGCTACTACGACTTCGCCGTCAAGGGCTGGCGCTTCATCGTGCTTGACGGCAACGAGTTGAGCACCTACGCCCACCCGAAAGGCTCAAAGGAGGACTCCACCTCGATTGCCTACAGGAAAAAGCTCAAGGAGCAGCCTCCCACCTACTGCGGAGGGATGGGCAAGGCCCAGATTAAATGGATGGTGTCAAGAATCACATCGGCCCGTGATGCCGGGGAGCGGGTCATCCTGTTCAACCATTTCCCGGTTTTCCCTGCCGGGCGCGGCCACAACCTTTGGAACGACTCCGAGTTGCTTGAAACACTGAAACCTTACGCGGGAACGGTTGTCGCCTGGATCAACGGCCACAACCATGCCGGAGGCCACGGCGAGCGTGACGGCATCCACTACCTCACGCTAAGGGGAATGCTAGACACAAAGGAAAACGCCTACGCCATCATCGGGGCTGCGGATGACGCCCTTAATATCGACGGCTTCGGCCGCGAGCCTGATCGCAGGCTTACCCTGCCGGCGCGGGTTCCCGCAAAGAAACCATTTAATCCAGCTCCTTGAATAGCCAGGCGACAGTTCCCTTTGTGATTGCCATTGTGCTGCTCTCAGCAGCATCCGCCCAGGATGCAGCCCGCGGCTACCAAATTCAGCTGGAGAAGACCGGATGGGGAGAAGCTTCGCTCAATGACATCAAGGCTGTATTGCACTCTTCCTGTGACTCAATCCATCGGCACTTCGGCGGCTTGAAGGAAAAGGAAGTGCTCCACGTTCGTCGTAACAAAAGCGACCCAATTACTCTTTTTCAGCGCAATGTGCGCGGCGAAGTCATTATTGAACTCAATACAGGCAATCGCTTCTGGTGCCAGTATGCCTATCAGATGGCCCACGAGTTCTGCCATGTGCTGTGCCGTTTCCGCCCCGGCAACCAAAGAAACCTGTGGTTTGAGGAGTCGCTCTGCGAGCTTGCATCGATGTTCTCCCTGCGGGCAATGGCCAAGGACTGGAAAACAAAGGCTCCTTATCCCAACTGGAAAGGTTACTCGGAGGCAATCCATGACTATGTGAGCGACCTGGAGAAACAACACGCCATGCCTGATGGCATGACGCTTGTGGACTTCTACAAGGAAA
The DNA here is from genome assembly GCA_046581505.1 of Verrucomicrobiales bacterium. Classification (GTDB taxonomy): domain Bacteria; phylum Verrucomicrobiota; class Verrucomicrobiia; order Verrucomicrobiales; family DEV007; genus CACIUL01. Next base: position 71,917 of record JAYGGE010000179.1, read on the forward strand.
ACGCTGATGCCCTCAGTAAAAACCCGACTGATCGCCCGATAAACGGCCGGGTGGCACTCGCCCTTCTAAGTGCCTTCGAGACCAACCCTGAACACTGGCCCGCCGTCGCATACCTCAATAGCGGCAAAGGCAAGGACGATATTTCCTTCGCAAACTATCTGCGCAACTGGAACGAACAGGCGCCTCCAAAACACAGTATATTCATCCATTCAATAGCCCGCAGCTTCGGTATCAGCCTTTACTTTAAGGCCGCGACGGCAACGCCTCCCAAGAAAACGGAAAGTGGCAGCAGGCCTGAAATCGCAGTTGTTGGATCGGGCATTGAGGGAAGTGTCACCGTTAATGCCGGCGATGAGTTTACCGGCAGGTTGGTATTCGAGCCCGGAACAATCCGTATCTCGGGGGTGGGTGGCAAGGCAGGACAGGGCTCTGCGCAAACCTTCGCCAGTAAAGACGTAAAAATTGTTCGTTTTACCAGGGTGGAGGCGGAACCGATTGCCTCTGCCGAAAAATTGCCACCTTCGCGCGATCGAAAAATCTGGCTCAAGGGTGGATCACTTGTGGTGGGCAAAGTGACGGATATTGACTCGAAGTCGGTAACACTGGAAACCGGTGGAGGGTTGACCATGCTGCCGCGCGCAGCGGTCGCGGTAATTGATATGCGCAGTGGAACCGTTGAGGGAGAATGGAGATTAATGTTGAGGGAAACCCCCCCCGGATACCTCCTTGAAAATAACAATTTTGTGGAAGCTAAACTGGAGGGGATAACCAAAGAAGGCGGGTTTTCCACATGGTCGCCGATCTTTGGAAAGAAGGAGGTTGCCTTGAGTAAGGTCCGTGCGGTGAAACTTGCCAGTATGCAGAAAGAACCATCCAAGGGGTTCGTGATCACAACCCTCTCAGGATCAATAATTCTAGCCGACTCCATTATTTCAAAAGGGGCACGCCTGATTATACGTGACAATTCACGTTATTTCCTCAATATCCACGCTTCCGAGGTTTTGGAAATTCGTCGCGCCGGCGACTAGCAGTCGCTCTGGCAAAACCCGGGAAGGTCTTCTTGGGTGCTAGACATGGATCATGTATAGTGGATTCTCTACTGACAGGGTGCAGGAACGTGCAAGGGTGAACTTATGAAACTGAAACTGACTCATCTGGCATTGGTCTTTGGGTTTTTAGCGAGCCATGGAACCGGCATTGCGGCAGAAATTGTTAACTGCTCCAAATATAATTCTGTCTGTGCTGATTATGCCAAGGGTGAGATCTGCGTGGTCGGCAGCGGGGGCAATCAAGCGGATGTTGAAGGCGCAAAACCCGAATGATGTCTGGGCTTTGGCCAATGGGGAAAGCCTGTTTGCCTGGCGCATGGGCGTCAAAATTTATGGGTTGGAAGGCAAGTAGATGTCAAAAAAATCCTTCCCTCAGGCACAAGCCTGCATAAAATCACAATCCACTCATTTCTCTCTATGACAACAAAAGTAGGCATCATTGGCGCTGGCGGAATGGTCAGCTATCACATCCAGGGCTTTAAGCAGGCAGGGGCTGAGATCTCAGCCATTGCCGACATCAACGAGGAGGCGGCACAGAAAGTTGCTGATAAAAACGCAATCCCCAAAGTCTTTGGCGACGTTGCGGAGATGCTGGCACTCGGGGAAATCGATGCTGTCAGCATCATCGTCCCCAACAAGTTCCACGCTCCCCTCGCCATCCAGGCCCTTGAGGCGGGAAAGCACACCTTTTGCGAGAAACCTCCCGCATTGAATGCCGCAGAAGTTGAGAAAATGCTTGCCGCCGCGCAAAAGGCGGGAAAAACCCTGATGTTCAACTTCAACAACCGTGCGCGGCCCGAGTCCTATGCCATCATGGAGAAAATCAACGCCGGTAACATCGGCACGATCAACTCCGCGCAGGCCAAGTGGTGCCGGCGCACCGGCATTCCAGGCTTTGGCGGCTGGTTTACCACAAAGGCTCTCTCCGGCGGAGGCCCGCTCATCGACCTGCTGCACATGCTGGACCTGGCAATGTATTTCATGGGCTACCCGAAACCCGCCCATGTGCTGGCGCAGACCTTCAATGACTTCATTACTGACAAGAACTTCAAGGGACCATGGGGATTGCCGGACAATGACGAGGGCACAACCGACGTCGAGGCCGCCGCGCACGGCTTGGTCAGCTTCGAGACCGGCCAGGTCTGCTCATTCCAGATCAGCTGGGCGGAAATGATCGAGCGCGAAGAGGTCTCGGTCACCTTCCAGGGCACAAAGTCCGGTGGCAAGGTCGAGCGCCTCTTCGGTGAAGACGGGCTGGACGAGACGGCCATCGACACCTGCGAGATCTACAGCCAGAATGGTACCGAGCGCGATGATGAGACCATTAACGTCGAGGAATGTGAAGACATGGGACGCATCAAGTCCGCAGCCAACTTCATCCTCGCAATCGAGGGCAGGGAGGAACCCCTCAATACCCCCGCGCAGGCATTGACCCTGATGAAGGTAATCGATGCGGCATATGAATCTGCAGCAAGCGGCACGCCGGTCTCCTGCCAATAGTGTTCTCTTCTTCTATTTAAACCTTAGCACTCAGAAAAAGATATGAATCGCAAGCTACGCATGGGCATGGTCGGCGGAGGCCGCGGCGCCTTCATCGGGGCCGTGCACCGCATGTCCGCCAACCTTGACGGAAAAATCGAGCTGGTCGCCGGGGCGTTTTCCTCCGATCCTGAGAAATCCAGGCTCTCAGGTGAGGACTTCTTCCTCAACCCGGACCGGGTTTACGGCAGTTACCAGGAAATGGCGGAAAAGGAGGCCGCACGAGAGGACAGAATCGACTTTGTCTCCATTGTCGTGCAGAACCACCTGCACTTCGAGGTCGCCAAGACCTTCCTCGAGGCGGGATTCAATGTCATCTGCGACAAGCCGATGACCCGCACCCTTGATGAAGCCCGCGCACTGCGCGACATCGTCAACGAAACCGGGAAGGTTTTCTGCCTCACCCACAACTACACCGGTTACCCGATGGTCAAGGAGGCCAGGCGCATGGTCAAGGACGGTGAACTGGGGCGAATCCTCAAGATCGTCGCCGAGTATCCCCAGGGCTACGCCGTGGGTGATGTCGAGGGTGAGGGACAGGGCCAAATCTCCAACTGGCGCTCCGATCCCGCCATTGCCGGATCCTCAAACTGCATGAGCGACATCGGCACCCATGCACACAACCTGGTGCGCTACATCACCGGCCTGGAAATCGACGAGATGTGCTCGGAGCTCACCGTGTTCATCCCGGGCCGTGAACTGGACGATGACGGCAACAACCTGATCCGCTTTGAGGGGGGTGCAAAGGGCATCATCTACGCCTCACAAATCTCAAATGGTGATGAGAATGCACTCAACATCCGTGCCTACGGCACCAAGGCATCACTGGAATGGCACCAGGAGGAGCCCAATGACCTGATCGTCAAGTATGCCAATGCCCCGCGCAAGGTCTACCGCCGCGGCAATGACTACCTGGGCGAGGCGGCCAAAAGCAACAGCCGCACACCCTTCGCCCACCCGGAGGGCTTCATTGAGGCCTTCGCCAACGTTTATCTCGCTGCCGCCCAGGCGATCAGCGACCAGATTAACGGCAACCCGGCACCCGCCGAAGGCTACGACTTTCCTGATACCACCGATGGCATCGCCGGCCTTGCCTTCATTGACACCGCGGTAAAGAGCAGTGCAAGCGACCAGAAATGGCTGAAGTTTCCCAAACTGTAAAATCGTGTAATCAGCGTGAACTGTTTCTACAAAGTTCATTGACGCTTGTGAAGTTACTGATCAAATCAAAAGATCCGTGGCACAAATGGAAGAAGTGGACGAAATTACAGGATTGGGCACAAGGAGGAAACTAAGCGGCAGGAAAAAACCTGCTAGTCATGATGACATATCCTGCATACGGATTAATGACCGGAGAATCCCCTGAAAGAATCTCAACTGCCGGAAAAAGAGCTCTTGTAACCCGGTGATTGATGACTGCTCCGGAACGCACCAAGAAAAACACCTGGTTACTCGCGGTCATTCCCCTGGCCCTGATCAGCCTTGGTATTCTGGTAAGCCAATTTTTCTGGGCAAAGGATGATGCCGCGAATGCCACTGAGAACGTATACAGTATCTGGATTACAGAAGCGGAGATCGCCCCAACGGAGACAAATCAGAATCGCTGGGACAAGGACGGTAGCGCACCCGACCCCGGTGCCCTGGTTACCTGGCAGGATCAGGTTGTCCTTGAAACTGTGGTTGCAAAAGACTCGCTCATTGCCCGCTGGGATCCCGTGGCGATCTCTATCGGGGATGTGATCCTTAACAAGGGCGGGATCAGCACCTCCTCGGTCAAGCGAATCGCCCGCATCAAGGATTCCCGGGAAGGAAACTTCAGCGTCGCTCTTTTTGACGAGGACTTCATCGGTCGTGACTTTATTGGCGGATGGAACATTCCCACAGGGCAACTGCGTCCGGGCTTGCTTGAGCTCAAGTCCGGTGAATCACTGCGCAGGATCGTCCTGGCGGTCACCATGAATGACAGCCTGGATATGCCGGAAAGAAAATTCACGCCTAAAGGCGCGGTTTACCTGAATACCCCCCCGAAAGCCATGATGGAAACCATGGAACGCTGGGCAGAGGAGGCAAAAGAGGAAATCGAGAAGCTCAGGGAAACCGTCAGCAAGGGGATTGACCGGCTGGGAAAGGGTGTTGGGGAGAGTATCGAGAAACTTGAGGAACGTGTCGGCAAGGAAAAAGATCGCCTCAAGGAAATCCTCAAGGAAACCGGGGAAAAGGCGGGAAGTAAAATCAAGGAGTCACTCGAGAAACTGCTGCCGGACCCGGAATGACACGTCCCGTAATTCTGGGCCTGATCGGATTATCCTGCTTGCTCTTCGGTAGTGCCCTGGTCCTGCCCATTTTCACCCTTGAGCCCAAGGTGGGGGAATGGACACCGCTGGCGCAGATCATTTCCCCCTCCGACATGCAGACCAGGGCAATGCGTCTGCTGCAGGGCGTGGGCATACTCTGGCATGAGGGGGAAAGAATGCTGGCCCTCCTGATTGCTCTTTTTTCCCTTGTCCTGCCGACACTGAAACTCACCTTGCTCTGGGTGGAGGAGATCTTAGGCAGTTGCCTGCCGGAAAAATGGATGCGTTTCCTTTGGGCCGTATCCCGCTACGCCATGCTGGAGGTGTTCCTGGTGGCACTCACTGTATTGCTGATCAAGGAAATGCCGGGAGGAAGCCGCATTACCCTGCAGGCGGGGTTTTATACCTTCAGCACCTCGGTCCTGCTCAGCCTGGTGACTGCGCACTGGATGGAGCGCATTAACCGTCATTAGCACCGCGGACCCGTCAGGGAAACTCAGGAGAGGAAAGTGCAGATGTACTGGCAGATGCCCTCGGCCGTGGAAATGGTAAACCTGGAATTCTCAGGCACCTCAAAGTGGCTTCCTGCCGGATAAATCGTGGCTTCTTTTTCTCCGTCAAGTGTGACCGCGCACTGACCGGTAGTCATCTCCATGCGCTCCGCGCTTTCAGTGGCAAAGTGATATTCGCCGGGATAGATGAGCCCCAGGGTGACTTTCTCTCCATCGGCTAGGGTGAGTGAATGGGATACCACTTCCCCGTCGAAGTAGACATTGGCGAGAGCTGAAGCGGAAACGTTTTCGAAGGTCATGATGAACGTGGTATCTTTTTTATCTGGACATGGACTGCATTCACTGAATTTTGTGAATCTCTTCGACTTTTCTCTCTGCGCCAGACTGCTCCTTGATACGGCTCATGCTGCTTCGGCCGGCATTCAGGAGCATGGCTCCTCAACCGGTTTATGACAAATCAATCACAGCCTTATTCCTGGTTGAGATGATAAGACATTTCACCTGTTCCTTCCCGACTCCGAAAATATCAACGATAGCTTTCTGGTAGCAACGCATCTGAGCCGTGTATTTTGCAGTAATTTCCTCAGCCGAAGCGGCATCAGTCTTGTAATCAATGATGGTAATTTTCCTGGGCGCACCATCATCCCCGCGGCAAACATGCATCCGGTCCACGATACCCGACATCCATTTGCCGTCCTGGATCACTTCCAGGGGCTGCTCCCGGTAGAGTTCCACATCACGTGGGCTATTTTCGAAAAGTGCATGGATCTTGGGATCAGCCAATGCCTCCTCGACATGCTGTCCGGATTGACTTCGCGGCATCCTGGGATACTCCCCGGGTTCCAGCCACGAGATCCCTTCAAGTAATGCATGAACCTCGCTGCCGATCTGCATTCCTGCCCCGCTGCGGAAGGACATTCTCCCGTCACTGGTCTTGGTTGCCGATGGTGTGGACCTTCCAAGAAGAGGGAGAGCTGGCCCGAGTTCAACCTCTACCGTTTCCTGTTTCGGCTCCTTGAGACTGATTCCCTCCGCCCACTCAGCATTTCCAAAATGATCAGTGGATATACTGCGCCGGACCAGATTGGCGGGTGATGCCCTGCTCTCCGCCTCTTCGGGGTTCTTCAGCCTGTTTTCCGGTTCCTCCGGAAGGAGAATATAAAGTCCCTGCCTAGCCCGTGTCAGTGCCACATAAAGCAGACACATCGCCTCATAGCGCTGATCATTCTCCCACTCCTGCTCCATTCTCCTGAGGGTTTCTATTTGGCAACGCACCCAGAATGCGGGAGGCTGCAGAACCCATCCCTCCCGGCTTTTTATCATCCCGTAATGGGTTTTCTTGGGAATTGTCTCATCGTTCAGGTTGGGAAGAATCACCACATCAAAGCCCAAACCCTTGGATTGATGGATAGTCATCACCTGGACTGATGCATCTGTAGGAGGTTGTGAGGTTTCCAGAGCCTCCAGCCAGGCTTTCACCCCGCGAACCGTTCCGGAACCTGAAGCATCGTAATCCTGCAGGGCAACAAGAATGTCTTCCACGCGACGTTGCCCGAATGACGGCAGGTTCTCCCGGAGAGGTGCCAGTAATTGCCGGATCATTCCCGCAAAGCCATCCACATGCGCCTCATTAAGCAATGCCTCCCACCTTACTGTCCACTCATCATCTCCAAAGCGGCTACGCAGAATTCTGTTCAGAGGTGACAACTCCACCAATCCCCGCGCATGGCGATCGGCAGGATCCGCCAACCACTGGATAAGAGCATTGAGTGCTACCCCAACCGGGTTGTCTTCCATCGGTTTACGACGTCCATCCTCAACCACATCAAACCCATGCAGACGCAGGAAGTCTGCAACCTCCTGAACCTCCTTGCGTTTCCGGACAAGGATTCCGCAACTCAATTTCCTCTCGTGAATCCCCAGCTTTTGCAGCCTCTCCACAAGGCGCTCGTTCATCTCTTCTTTCGGGCAAACATCCACCCGGGATTCGCCACTTTCATTCACTGCGGAAGTATGAAGATTGCAGTCCCACCTGGCCATGACTTCCGGCCCGAACAACTCTCCGATAAGTGGATTGTTGCAGCACACCTCGTTCACCAGATCCAGCACCGCCTGGCAGGAGCGGTAGGATTTGTCCATAGGTATGGTTTCCATCCCATAGTGTTCATAACGCTGCTGCACCTTATCAAACAGGGTCACCTCTCCCCCGCGCCATCCGTAGATTGCCTGTTTCTTGTCCCCGATGACAAACAGGCTGCGGTTCTGATCCTGTCCGCTGACAACCTCATCCAGCAAGGTAACCAACCCTTCCCACTGAGCCAGGCTGGTATCCTGAAACTCATCGAGAAACCAATGGTCATAACTGCCATCGAGACGGAAATCGACCAACTCCCGCTGCAGTCTCGCCTCTTCGTTTGATTGCCATGATGCCATTAACACCTTGATGTCATCAAAGCTGAGCAATGAACGGTTTTTTATGCGCCGGTCGTATCCCACGTTCACCCGCCTTATCAAGCGCCCAATCCCCTCCGTGCGTTCTATCGCGGCCGCGCATTCGCAATTGGCAACCAGTTCAACAACTTCCCGCAATAGTAATGCCAGAGGGGCACTCAAAGTAAAATCCTTGTAATAATGAAGAATGGGCTCGCCTTCACTCTCTATCCATCCCAGAACCTTGGAAAAAATCCCCTTGTCCCCCAGCACCCCGCTTCCAATCGTGTGATCCTCCATTGTCTGGCACATGTCGGCAAGGGCCTTCTTCTGGCGTTTGTCCGACCACCCTTCCATAAGCTCAAGCTCAGCGCGCAAAGCACTGACAATCCGATCTTTCTCCCTCTCCCATTGTCCAACTTCAGGAAGGTCAGGAAAATGATTACGCCCGCCAAAGCGGGTCATACTATACGCATCATCCCCGCTCGATTTCCAAAGATTATGCCACCGGTCGACGAATGCCTCCAGATTGCGTGCTACCCGACTCTCTTCGCTCCCCCTAGTGGCACGTCGAAAAGCATGCACGAAATCTTCCCCGTCACCATCCTCAAGCATTTCCGAGAGCACTTCCCTGATCAGTTCTCCCATCGCCAGCTTCAACTGCACCCCCTCAATCAGTTCAAAGTCTCCGCCACTTAAGCCCAACTCATACTGGAAACTCCTTACAATCTGGGAGAAGAAGGAATCCATTGTTCCCAGTTGCATCCTGGGCAGTGCCTTGACAATATGTTCCAGAACTTCCTGAGCATCAAAGGACCCGCCAATTTGCTCCTGCAGTTGCTCTTCTTTTTTCCTGTTGGTTGCCGCCTGTTGCAGCTTGTCCATTAATTCGTCGGCGAATTCGCCCGCGGCCTTTCTCGTGAAGGTCAGCGCAATCATGCGCTCCGGGTCATCACCCATTACTGCAACCTTTCCGATAATGCGGTTGGACAACTGATAGGTCTTTCCTGATCCGGCCGAAGCCTGGATCATCAGGAGGGGCTTGAGGCTGTTCCCTTCAATACTCATTTAAATTCAATCAAGTCGAGAACTTCGCCCGCCTTCAGCTGCTCGAAAGCATCATACTTGGGACTTTGAGAAGGAGGCCAGAATTGTTTCGCCCTGATCTGGTGCGCCACCCATCCGGCACAACGCAGGGCTGCCTGTTGATCGTCTACACTGAAATCCGGCCAGAGCGAGACTTTTACATCCCTTTTTTTTGCTCCCAGCGAGAAATATCCTGCTTCGTCCACTGTGAGGGAATCTTTCCCCAGAGCATACGCGTAAAGAGGCACCTGCAGGTCAACCCAAGCGGCCGTCACCACTTTCTCCCGTATTCCTACAGGCAATTCGGCAATAACCTCATCGACACCCTCAAGGTGTGCAGGCAGGGCAGTATTCGACATTATCTTTTTCCCGTGGGCATAGGCAACTTTTGTGGCCCTGCTGCTTGTCTTGTAATCAAGGACACGGATCATTCCGTTTTGCTCATTGCGATCGATCCGGTCAATAACCCCACTCACCGTTAATCCCTCTATCTCGATTCTAAAATCCTTCTCCACCTGCTCAATACACCAACCGTCTTTGCGTAAACCGGCCTGTTCTTCAGCGAACCAGGAGAGGCGCTCCCGCATGGATTCTCTCTGGATTCTGATGGCAGTGACAGGGCGCCTTCCAAAGCGCGCCTCGATCATGCGATCCAGCGCATCGTGGAGCCAATTCTCAATTTCCGTCATGTCCCCGTATTCACGGGCCTGTTCGTCACCACCGAATTCTTCAAGGATCTCATGCATACGGCTGCCAAAATCTGCAGCACTCCACTCAACCCGTTGCGGATCGGGCTTCCGCATGCCCTTCACCCTGGTCAGGTAATACCTGAACGGACATGACAGGTAATCTCTGAAGGCAGTCACGCTGATCCTGTCATCAATTTCATCAGGGAGATCCGCCGACCACTTTAATTCCTGCCATTTATTCCTGTCATCCCCGGCAAACCCCACTTCCACCGGATCCAGGTTCTTCTTGAACAAAAGCTCCACCCTGCGGGCAAGTTCGCTGCCACCAGTTGCAAGAAGCAACCTGGAGGGGAGCAGCACATCCCCGGTGCCACTCGTTTTCCCCAGGATTAAATCCACATGCCCATTGCTTTCCCGTGCCTTCAGCATCGCGCTCAGCAGGTAGGCATCCCTCGAGGCAAGTGATTCCTGGTTGGGTAATTGCAGTTCCCTCCTGGTCGCTTCCGGCAACCAGGCATTAGTGCTGCGGTGGGCCGGGATCTTCCCTTCATTCATTCCGCAGATGACAAGGTGCTCTCCCGGTTCAAAAAAAAGCTCTACCCATCCCTGCACGTCCAAGACCCGCTCTTCCGGAGCCGGGTCGGAGATCGGTTGTATACTGAACTGCAGCAATTCCAACCAAAAAGCCGGAGGCCGTTCCACTTTCCGGGCCAGGTCTTGGGTCTGGTCCAGCCACTCCATGATCCCGACCGCATCATCAGGGTACACTCTGGGCAGAAGGCTTCTCATTCCACGGTGGAATCCATCACTCAGGAAACGCTTACGTTGTTGCTCCAGATCCGTCATCGTCTTGAAGATCTGTTCCACACTCTTGAGAGCTTTCTCGAGATGTTCAGATTTCTGTTCTTCGCTCTCATCGGCCAGTTGTTTTTCGAGGAGAGTTGCGACCCTCCCAATATCCTCGGTAGACCTCACCAAGTGCCGGTCCTGCAGACGGGACAGGGAATCAGCTTTATAAGCACGATTACTGACAAGACCATCACTTTCAGGAAAGCTCAGCAAATCCATGACCTCGGACACACCAGGTCGGAGCAGATATGACCGCCATGACGTCAACCAACTGTTCAACGGCATCACTCTCCGGTTGCCGGGATCATAGAGCTCCCAGCCTGCCTGCTTGAAAGTGCGGATCAGTTCTCGGGTTACCGCTTCGTCAGCCGACCCTAGGGCTACTCTGCTTGACGTCATCCTACCCGTTGCTGACGAGTTTGTTTTAGCTTGCTCCTTCCGAGATTTCTCACCAACGGCAATCTTTTCCAGTGCTTTTTCAGCCTGCTGCCTGGCATCAGCAGCAAGGGTGGCACAATTCTTTTCCGGCCACCGGATTTCCCGTTCCTTCCACTGCGCAACCGGTCGTCCCCATTCATCAAAATCCTCTTCCTGCTCTCCGGCAAGCAGGATACGAACAGGCAAAGGACACTGTTCCAGGATCTTGATCACGATCCGGGACACATCCGTCACCCCGGCAAGAATGACTTCCCTCAATCCCTCGGTCCATGTGAAATCCGGCCGCATCGCAAGAGTACTGCGGCTCTTCCATCCCCAGTCCTTCATCGTCCTCTCAACCTGTTCCTCCAGTAGACCGAGATCATTCCAGCGACCCGCCTCAGCGGTGTTCTTCATCCACTTTGCCGCGCTGCGCATAGTCAAAGCAGAGGTCAGCAGGATCTCCCGAACTTCGGTGAACGTCCTCGCCAGCCCGATGGCCCACCCCGGTCCCTCCCCGTCCGGTTCAGGTGAATGAGGAAAAGCATCCCCGAATCCGTCCCAGTCACTGATCCTCTCCAGAACCTCAACCCACGCAAGGACTTCCACGTAATTGGGTGCACACGCCTCATCCCTTATGAAAAAACCCGGTGTCCTTACTCGTGGCGCCAACGCACCCCCACGCTCGGCAAGGTCCTGCCTCACCCGTCGCCCACTTTGCGCGGTGGGCACGATCATCAACATCCCGGAAAGGCAATCCCGCCGCTCCCACAACCAGTCACCCAGAACATCACTGAAAGGACGCTTCCAGTCTAACAATTCACGTTCAAGGGGCATTACACAGTCAGTGTTAATTAGCTTACGGGGAAAATATTACCAATAACCAATCCCTTAATTTCACCTTTGTACATCAATAAATAAAGAAACTGGGAATGAATATTACCTCCTCAATACAGTCCAGTGGATGGGACCACAGCCTTGTTAACACACACAACGAACTCTCATACAATAAAAAATGAATAAAGAAACCAGCTGTTTTACTTTTGACTGGAGGGTCCCTGCTGCTGTCCAGTTACAAAGACAACTCGACCGGTGTCAGTTACTCCGCAGGCTCTTATCACAGGGCCCCTGTATGTGTGGAACCCGTGTATCATCACTCCTACAGGATGGCGCTGCCTGACTGGATGCGATACGGCGGTAACTGGGTTCCTGCCCGCAGGCACCACTCAGCCGGATGGGACTATTCTCACTGCCGTTATGGATTGTCCTTAAGCCTGCCGATCACCTCATCCACATCCGGCAGACAACCGCCCCAGGTTCCTCCGCCGGTATCCTGCAGGGCCGCCCAGAGTCTCACCGAGTCAGGCAGGCCGGGATCCGCCACCAGGGCAGGATGGGTTGGACGGTTGCCGAAACCGGGATCATTCCCCGCATAACTGATCTCCCCGGAGCACCCGTTTTTGGAAATATCGATCTTCACTAAATCCCCGTCGCGCAGTTTTCCCAGCGGACCCCCGGCAAGGGCCTCCGGACCAACATGACCAATGCAGGGCCCCGCCGAGAATCCCGAAAAGCGCCCATCCGTGATCAAGGGATTGCTGCTCAGCGCATCGGTGTATTTCAGCGCACTGGTAATCTGCGCGGTTTCCGGCATCCCGGCACCAAGGGGTCCCCTGCCAAGCAGCACAATGACCTCACCGGGCTTTACACGATCCTCCCCCGTTGATTTCACTGCCGCTATTGCACCTGCCTCATCCACAAAAACCCGGGCGCAATCCTGATGGTGATAGGTTTCATCAGCAGCAAAGAGCTCGGCGGCAATCGCCGTGGCCTTCACAATCGCCCCGTCCGGCGCCAGGTTCCCCGAAAGGAAGGCAAGGGTCCTCGCAATGCCCATTGAGCCTGCCCGTTCGGGTGACATCACCACGTCATCCGGGTCAACCCCGTCCTCTGCGCGCAGAATTTCCCGGAAACGCAGGCGGCGTTCGGATTCTTCCCACGCCTGCAGGTTCTCGCCCACAGTCTTTCCGGTAACTGTAAGGCATGTAAGCTCAAGGACACCCAGGTCACGCAAATGCAGCATCACCTCCGGCACCCCGCCGGCGAGGAACACCTGCACCGTCATGTGGTTATTCGGACCGTTGGGCAGCACGTCCACAAGACGAGGCACTGCACGGTTCACCGAGAGCCAATCCTCCATCCCGGGTGCCTTGAGCCCCGCACAGCGGGCAATTGCAGGAAGATGCAACAGGAGATTTGTCGAGCCACCCATTGCCGCGTGCACCGCCATCGCATTGCGCACAGCCGCATCGGTAAGGATTTCCCGGAGAGTCAGACCGGCCTCGGTCATTGCCATCAATGCCCGTGAGGAAGCCCTGCCAATTTCCAGCCACACCGGTTCACCTGACGGGGCAAGGGCCGAGTGTGGCAAAGCCATGCCAAGGGCCTCCGCCACCGCCTGCGCGGTTGCCGCAGTGCCGAAGAACTGGCATCCCCCACCTGCACTTGCGCACGCCGCACAACCTGCCTGCGCCGCCTCTTTCAAGGTAATTTCACCGTGCGAAAATCTCGTTCCAATGGACTGCACGGTGCCTGCGTCCTCCCCGCGGTCCGGTGGCAGGGTCACACCGCCCGGCACGATGATTGACGGAAACTCGCACTCCTCCGCCAGTGCCATCATGGTGGCAGGCAGGCCCTTGTCGCATGTTGCCACTCCCATCACCGCCCTGCGTGTCGGCAGTGAACGCACCAGTCGAGCCAGCAGTTCAGCCGCACTGTTGCGGTAGGCGAGGCTGTCCATCATCCCCTTGGTTCCCTGTGTGCGCCCGTCACAGGGATCAGAGCAATGCGCCGCAAAAGGCAGCCAACCTGCCTGTTTGAATTCCCCGGCAGCCTCAGCTGCAACCATGGCAACCTCCCAGTGGCCGGTATGGTAACCAAGCGCCACCGGCGTGCCGTCATCAGCACGAATGCCGCCCGCCGTGGTAAGGATCAGCACCTGGTTGGAAGTCATCAGGTCCGCGTGTGCGCCCATCGCGACATTATGTGACCAACCGAACAGATCGCCGCTGGGGCGCTCCCGCAACATCGCTTCCGTAAAGGGCAACTCCCCGCTGCGAGCGGGCATTTTTGTCCTCACGCAATAGGCTGCCTCAGGCAGTTCCGTAAAATTGTGGTCCATACCGCCGATGTTCACCTCCCGGGAGACTAAATCCACCTAAAAAACCTTGATCCCCGGCACGGCTTCACTCAATCTGCGCTACGCGCAGGAGATAAACTGCATCACACTAATCAATAAACTAAACTATAATGGCACGCCCAGTAACTCTCTTCACCGGCCAGTGGGCCGATCTCGACACCGACACTATTTGCGCCAAGGCCAAATCCTTTGGCTATGACGGCGTGGAATTCGGCTGCTGGGGGGATCACTTTGAGGTCGACAAGGCAGACGCAGATTACTGCAAGGCCAAGCGCGACACTCTTGACAAACACGGGCTCGCCTGCTACGCAATCTCCACTCACCTCGTCGGCCAGGCAGTTTGCGACAACATTGATGCCCGCCACGAGCAGATCCTTCCACCCTATATCTACGGTGACGGTGATCCCGAAGGCGTGCGCCAGCGTGCCGCCGGGGAATTAATCAAGACCGCCCACGCGGCAAAAGAATTCGGAGTCAAGGTCATCAACGGGTTCACCGGTTCCTCAATCTGGCATTTGGTTTATTCCTTCCCACCGGTTCTCCCGGGACAAATTGACGCCGGTTACGAGGACTTTGCCAAGCGCTGGAAGCCCATCCTCGATGAATTCGTGAAATGCGATATCAAGTTCGGCCTTGAAGTGCATCCCACCGAGATCGCCTTTGACATTGCCTCCACACAACGTGCCATCGATGCACTCGACGGACATCCCGCCTTCGGTTTCAACTACGATCCTTCACACTTCGGCTACCAGGGCGTTGACTATGTTGAGTTCATCTACCGCTTTGCCGACCGCATCAACCACGTTCACATGAAGGATGTAAGCTGGTCTGAGAGCCCGAAGGATGCAGGTGTATTCGGCGGACATGTCGACTTCCATGACCCCTGCCGCTACTGGGACTTCAAGTCCGTGGGCCGTGGCAACATCGACTTCGAGAAGATCATCCGCGCCCTCAACGACATCAAATACATGGGACCACTCAGCGTTGAATGGGAAGACGGCGCAATGGATCGTGAATTCGGTGCCACCGAGAGCTGTCAATACGTGAAGCAGGTTGATTTCCCGCCAAGTGACATCGTCTTCGATGCCCAGTTCGCGGAAAACCCCGAGGAATAGATTACGCTTGTAATAAGAGCACAGGGACCGGTTTGCGTTTCCAAACTCACCAGGCCAGCAATTTCGATTTTGTGCGGACGATAAACCGGCCTCCGGAAACTGCCGGGGTGGCTGTTGTGCCCTCGGGAAGTTTTGCCTCAAGCAACACCTTGAACTCATCTCCCGCCTGCAATACAACCACATCCCCGGTTGCCGAAAAATTGACTATCCTCTCTCCAACGGCAATCGGTGAGCTGAAAATCTTGCCGCGTGACGAAGTGCGCTCACGATCATAAAGGACTTTGCCTTCGGGAAGTTTCACACAAGTCACCATGCCGCTGTCTGACCACAGGTAAAGCCGCCCGTCATGCGCAAGGGGTGTCGGCACATGCGGCACCGCCTTATCCAGTTGAAAAACCTTGTGCAATCCTTGCTGACCGGCTCCTTCCGGACGAAGCGCAACCAGGCGCTTCATGCCGGTCACAAACCCGCAGGTGGCAATCACCAGGTCATTCCAGATGATCGGTGAACCAATAGCACGCTGCTTGTCATCAATATCAAACACCACCGATGACCAGCGCTCCCTGCCGGTTGCCAGGTCAATCGCACTCACACCCTGCTGCCAATCGGCCACAATAAGGTCATTGCCACCATCATCACGGGGACGAACACAAGGTGTTGAATAAGTTGCACGCAAGGCCTTGCGCGGCGTCTTCCAAAGCTCCCTGCCGGATTTTGTATCAAGGGCAACAATTGAGTTCCCGCCTTCCTGGTCATTGCCAATCACAAGTTTACCATCAGCTACAATCGGTGAAACCCCATATCCGTGGCCACTCCTGTAGGGCCCGAGATCCCTGCGCCATATTTCCTTCCCGGCATGCGTGTAGGCCATTGCCAGGATCATCTTCGGTTGCCCCCAAAGAACATAAACCCCGCCAGCATCAACGGCCGGAGTGCTGGTCGCATAGCTGTTCATCTTGTGCCGTTTGTGCGTTACCGATGCGACTTCCCTGCGCCACAGTTGCCTGCCTGAGTCGATATCAAAACACATCAACACCCGCTGCTCGCCACGATCAACCGCACTGGTGACAAAGACCTTTTCCCCCCAGATGACCGGGCTTGAGTTTCCTGCCCCGGGAAGCTGTGCACTCCATGTGCTCGAAGCTTCAGTCCACTCTCCTGGCAATTTTGCGTCCGCCGCGCTTTGGCCGCTGCCGTTCGGCCCGCGGAATCGCGGCCAATTCGGGTCCGGCGCCGCGCCAACTGCACCAAGAATACCAGTTAAAACTAAAACCCTCGCAAACACGTCAGATCCTAACCCACAAAGCATCTGACGCATCCGCAATCCCACCGCCTTTCCGGGAACCAGATCCTCTCGTGATTGAAACAATCTCCATCTCGGTTCAATTTTTATTCATTATAAATATTATGGTAAATTAGTTTAATTTACTTAATCTTGGCGTAAATTCCCCCTTAATGCTTAACCAAAAACACGCAGGCAGCTTGCTCACGGGATTGATGATTTTCGTCATACTAATCGCCATTGGTAATTTCCTCAGCCCGGGCTCACAAGCAATTGATCAAGAAACTCAGCACCGATTTCGTCAGGTTGCCGTTGCAGCGGTCAACGCCGAACGCAAGGCACAGGGGATAGAGGAAAAAGTCGTTAATGATTCCGAACTCCAGGACTGGCTTGATGAGTATCCCGAATCGCTCATCAGTAATGCCGCCAGGACATCCCCCGACATCTTCCTTGAAAAACTGCCGAGCGAAAAACTCACGCTGAGCCATGCCTCACTGTATTGCATTTCTGCAGAGAGTCCCGGCAGCCTCGCCGGGCAACTGGACTTTTGGAAGGAAGCCTTTAAAACCTCGACAAACGTCGTGGCAATGCGCCTTTACAGCAACAGCAACAGCAACAGCAAAATAGGATGCATTCTCATCGCGGCAAAAAAGGTTCCCAAATTCGACCTCGCTCTTTTCAATAATGGCCTCAGCGAATTTTATGTCACTTGCAGACATTGCAATAAACCGCATATCGGAACACTTACAAAATGCGGCCTTGCCCTTGCAGTCAAATGCTCTCACTGCAACCACTCTTATGACCTTATTGCTGCAGACATGCTGGGAAATTATCACCGGGCCAACGACTACCTGCACGGCTACAGACCACCACCAGAGACAGGTTCGGGTGCGGCCACAAGGATTGAAGAACTCTCCGCTCTCTGGGCTGCGGTTATCGCACGCTGCCGCTACAGCAAGGACCTTGCCGGGGGCAACGGTAAAAAGGATTCCTGGCAAACACCATCCGACACCTACTCTTTCCGCAACGGTGACTGTGAAGACACCTCGCTGTTATTGGCTGATTGGCTCATATCACGCGGGTTCAACACCCGTGTAGTAATCGGCCATGCCTCCGGAAGAGGTGAACATGCATGGTGCGTCACCAAATTGGAGGGTCGGCAGTATCTTCTTGAAACAACCCTTGGGAAAATCCCGGAAACACCGCCGGAAACTCAACTGGAAACCGCTCGTTATCATCCCAGGTTCTCATTTGACCGCCAAAACATCTACTTCATTAACGGCCCGTCCGAGAACGTTTCAGATTATTTTTCACCTGAATTATGGCAACCCTTCAGCTATCCAAGCTCTGCAGCAACTCGGGTGCCTTCAGTTGCCCTGAATCCGCTGCAGCCCTCTCAATCACAAACCAATCGGTAGGCCTGCTACATGATATCCTCGAAACAAAAAGGCCATTGAGCCAACGTTCCAAAGGAATTTAATCACGCTCGGCTTCCCTCCTGACAGTACAGGCCAACTCGAAGGCACGCTTTTCACCATAGCGGCGAATCGAGAATTTCACTCTTCTGCGCACCCCGGGATTTGGCGACCATGTTGCCTGCCAGAACTCATATCTTGCCATTGCCGTGCGGACGATAATACGGGAAACCCCGACCACACCGGAAATATTACGCCGTGTAAGTTTACCTGCGGCACCACTGCGCTCCCGATCAGGCAACCTTGCAACCAGTTCATCACGAAACTCGCGCGCAATCCCGAGAGCAACCTCACGGCCACCATATTTCCTGTCGGAAAAAAACCGGGAAAACTTCCTTCCACGGCGGCTCAGTCTCACCTGCCAGCCATGGCTGCGAATCTCCGGAAGATCAATGCGAGATATCGCGTAGCAGTCCATAATACCTGCCACAGCTTACCACCTACACAATCCACCGCAAATCTGCTTTATTTAAATTACTCCGATATGCGCATTAATGAAGTGAAGTATTTACCGCCCGGTGCAATAGATATTAGTATTTCCCTGCAAGTAAATTGATGACTGCCAAAACTGAATTAACCCAGGAAGAGCTGGAACGCTACGCGCGGCACCTGACACTGCCTTCTTTCGGTATTGAAGCGCAGCGTCGGCTCAAGGATTCCGGTGTCCTGTGCATAGGAGCGGGAGGACTCGGTTCACCCGCGGCGATGTATCTTGCAGCTGCCGGCGTCGGACGCATCGGCATCGTGGATCCCGATACTGTTGATGCCTCAAACATTCAGCGACAATTGCTCCACGGCACCTCCGATATCAACCGTCCGAAGGTTGAATCCGCCAAAGATGCTCTCACGGCCATCAATCCGAATGTTCAGCTTGAACTCCACCGGGAAACCTTTGCACCCGACAATGCAATGGAAATTACCAGGCAATATGACGTTCTCATTGACGGTTCAGACAACTTCCCCACCCGCTACCTGAGCAATGACGTATCCGTCCTGCTTAAGATTCCAAACGTCCATGGTTCAATCTTCCGTTTCGAGGGGCAGGTTTCCGTCTTCGCACCACACCTTGACGCCCCCTGCTACCGTTGCCTGTTCCCTGACGCTCCCAATCCGGGTGCTGTCCCGGACTGAATAGAAGGCGGTGTGCTGGGCGTGCTTCCCGGCGTAATAGGAACCCTGCAGGCAACCGAGACAATTAAGCTGCTCTCCGGAATCGGTGAACCACTCACCGGGAGGCTTCTCCACTACGATGCGCTGAGCGCGAAATTCAGATCCTTCAACCTGCGCTCCGACCCGGAGTGTGCCGTTTGCGGCAATAAACCGACAATCACCGGGTTGGCAGAAATTGACTATAGCTGCGGAATTACAGAAGAGGCAGGTGCATCAATCACCGTTGTGGAGTTAAGTAACAAGCTGGAAGCGAATGAAAAAATAACCATCCTTGATGTCCGCGAACCCGCAGAAGTCAAAGCATGTAGTATCGAGGGATCCATATGCATCCCTCTAGCCCAGCTTAAGGAACGCCTCAACGAGTTACCAAGGGACATGCCGCTTTTTGTCCACTGCAAATCAGGTAAACGAAGTGCACGGGCCGTGGCTCTGCTACGCACTGCAGGCTACCCTGATGCAATGAATGTCGAGGGGGGAATCGACGCCTGGCTGGCCCGGATTAACCGGGATCTTCCTGATTAATGATCCGCCTCCCGATTCAGCTTTTATCACCCCGTTTATAAAAGAACCGTTATTTGCAATATTGCCCTTGCCCACCGGCGGCAATGCACGTTTTTTCAAACATGGACAAGGAAAAAATCGGACCAGCTCTCGGTAAAATCCCCAGTGGCGTCTACATTGCCACCAGCATACTGGATGGTGAGGAAATCGGGATGCTGGCAAGTTTCGTTGAACAAGCGGGTTTCGAACCTCCTATGATAACCGCTGCTGTCAGCAGTGGCAGACGCCTCGTTACAGCCATTGAGCAATCCGGACTGATCGGGATTAATATCCTTGGTGATGAGGATGCGCGCCTGATGAAGCCGTTTACACAATCAGGCAATGACTCACCTTTTGCCGGGCTCGAGCTCAATGAGAACGAACACTCAATCCCGCAACTGACCGAGGCACTTGCATTCCTTGCATGCAGGATAACAGGAAAGATTGAAGGAGGTGACCACACGATCTATGCCGCGGAGGTTATCGACGGCATTCTCAATGACTCCTCCCGGGAACCTATGGTCCGTATTCGCAAGAACGGATTTCAATACTGAATGGCAATGGAGATATTTCCAGCTTCGATCCCACGATCAAATGCCACGCCCTAGAGAACATCAAGCTCAGGCTTGAAGTCAGCCGCATGATAAGAACTCCTGACCAATGGGCCGGAGGCGACATGACGAAAACCCTTCTCTGCCGCAATTTCCCTGAGGCGAACAAACTGTTCAGGATGGATGTATTCAACCACCGGGAGATGACTTGCTGACGGACGTAAATACTGACCGAGAGTCAGGACCGTGACATTATGCTCAAGCAGATCATCCATCGCCATGCATATCTCCTGCTCGGTTTCCCCGAGCCCCAGCATCATGCCGCTCTTAATGGCTACATTCACTCCACGCGCAACGGCAATGTCCTTGGCTTTTTTCAGGACATCGAGTGAACGTCTATAGCCTGCACGGGAACGTACCAGTGATGTAAGGCGCTCAACGGTCTCAATGTTGTGGTTGAATATATGCGGTTGGGATGCCATGCAAACCTCAAGAGCGGCATCCTTGCCGTTAAAATCCGGAACCAGTATCTCGATGATAATTTCGGGGTTTGCCGCCCGCGTCGCCTCAACAGTCAAGGCAAAGTGCTCTGCCCCGCCGTCAGCAATGTCATCCCTTGCAACCGCCGTAATAACAACATGCTTTAAGCCAAGTCGTTTAGTCGCCTCTGCAACACGTTGCGGTTCGTCCTCCTCAAGGGCGAATGGCTTTGCTGTCTTCACCGCGCAGAATCCGCAGGCACGGGTACAGCGGTCGCCGGCAATCATGAAAGTTGCTGTTCCACTGCTCCAGCATTCCCAGCGGTTGGGACACTGTGCCTCCTCGCAAACCGTATGCAGTTTCAGGTCATCTACCAGTCCCTTGGTTGACCAGAAGACAGGATCACTCGGCAACCGGACTTTAATCCACTCCGGTTTTCTTTCACGCTGCAATACGGGATCAGTTTTACATGCCATGACGCGACCCAGTGTAAAGCCCGTAAAGCGTTTGGCAAACAACAGCAACTTAGAATCTGCGTCGGCCGTCCAATGCCCGGCAAAGTGTCAATTCATCGGCATTATCCAGCCCACTGCCTGCCGGAAGCCCCTGGGCAAGCCGGGTAACTGCCATATCAGGAAATTCCGCGGTAAGTAATTCAGCAAGGTAATTGGCAGTTGCTTCTCCCTCCACGTCCGAACCGACACCAAGGATAACCTCACGTACGCATCCTCCGGCTATACGGGAAATCAGGGAATCGATACTCAAATCCTCCGGAGTAATGTCATCAAGCGGCGCAATGCGCCCTCCAAGACAATGATAACTGCCCTTGAAAGCCCCGGTTCTTTCCAGCGGCAGAACATCTGTCGGCTGCTCAACCACACAGATCACTGTTGTATCCCGTTGCAAATCGGCACACAATTCACAACCAATCGCGGAGCTTTCAAAAAATCCGCAGATCCGGCAGCCCTTTATCACTTGCCCCGAAAGCATTATCGCCCTTGCCAGGTCATCACTGAAGTTGCCATCCCTCTCAATCAGCCAGACGGCAATTCTTTCCGCGCTCTTCGGCCCGATTCCGGGAAGGCGTTTCAGGTGCGCGATCAGCAGCTTGACCTCTTCGGGAAAATCGATGCGAGCCATAGGTGTGCTAAAGGAGAATGGTCATATCCGCGTGTTTGACTTTATAATCTGAATCATTACCCCGCTCGATGTTCTGCTTCGCGAGTATTCTATAATATTCCAACGGTCGATCAGTTTCCAAAGGGGGTCTGGCCGTCTCAAAATGCTCAAGGGAGGAAACATAATCACCTTCCCGGAAACTTGTCATTCCACGGCTGAACGCATCCCTTCTCATTATCTCTTCATCCGCCAATTCACCATTCACAGTCAACAGTTCATGAACCTCGACAGGTTTCTTATCCTCAGCCTGATGAAGCATATCAATCAGACGAAACTCCATCAGTTTTCTCACCTGCCTCAGGGTATTTCCCGACACGAGAACCGCAGGCCCGAAATTCATACTTAATGCGCAAAGACTGCGTGCGAGACCGGACTGTTCACCCAGAGCACTGAAACGGGTGAAAGGCCCGCTGCCGCAGAGACCCACAGTCATCTCTGCGGAAACCACGGCAATTCCCCACTCCAATCGCTCCTGCCGGCGATCCTCACATTCCCACCCACCTGCCTCCAAATGAACCTTGAGGTCAAAAGCAGCACGGCACGCAGTGTCGGCATGAAATTCATCGATAAGCGGCAATCCGAAATAAAACCTCACTTCATCAGATCCCCACTCGTCAAGATAACCGCCCCGCTCAAGCAAAAATTCCGAAGCTTCCCTGAGGAAATGATTAAACAAATCAATCGCCTCCCGTGTACGTAGCTTGCCAAGCAAATCCCGACAGTTAACAATCCTGCACACCAACACCGTAACTGCACGATTCTCCCCGCTAATACTGACCCCGAACGGTGTACGGGCAAGGTCAGCCATCGCCTGCCTTGAGACACGCTTTCCTGTAACCTGCAGGAACAGAAGCTTACGACGGCCGGATTCCGTACGCGAGTAGAGCACGCCGGCTGCACATGACATCACTGCAGCCGTGCACACTGAGAGAGGTTCAAAGAGAACACCATACATCGCCAATACAGGAGATGCCGCAACAATGACTACTATTGCCGCAAACATCACAATGAGCTTGGATACTGCACGAACTGTATCAACAGCAAGCCATGCAATACCGAAAGCAGTCACAATGATAGCTCCATACTGCAGGGGAGATGAAAGTAACGGCAATCCGGAAATACTCAGTACCGGAATTTCAGTATAGAAACCGTGCAGAAAAACCGCCAGCTGGTCGGAGAACCCGGCTTCATAGAGCCCCAGCGCAATAAGGCTCGTGAAGAATCCGATCAGAACACCGGCTGCAATATAGCGCCACATGATCTAGCCCGCGGATTCCCCGGCAGGTTTTTCCTCTTCCGCATCACGGTAGGACTTTACCACAATATCACTAAGGAAAGCATCCGGATCATTAACAGTAGCTGAGTTAATGATAAACTCGCAACGCCCGGTATTCTTCTGGATTAATTTAAGCCCGAACTGGAAATCCCTGAACAGCAAATTACATGTCTGAAGCACACTTGAACCTTTGTCAGCAGCCCGTTCACTAATCGCAGCAACGGCATCATTCTCAAAAATCAGTGAGACTCCGTGCTGACGCTTAAATTTCGCAGCAAACAGAGTGACTTCCTTGGTCGCCTGTTCAGCGGTAAGCTGGCTGCCCAACTTGCGATAATGCTCAAGAACCACCTCGGGATTCTCCAATAACTCGACATCCACATTCAACTCACTCACCGCCGTGCCTGGTAATTCAAACTTAAAATCACGCAACACGCGCTCGCAGACGGTAAGCAGCCCCCGGGCACCCGTTTTTTCCGCAGCCGCTCGATCAGCAATAATTTCAAGTGCTTTACGGTCAAACTTGGATTGAATCCCATATGCAGCAAATTCCTGCTCATACTGCCGCAATAAGCTGCCCTCCGAGTTCAGCATAATCTCCAGGAGATCCCCCGCGTCGAGATGCTCGCAAACCACACGAATCGGCAACCGGCCGATAAACTCCGCCTCGAAACCGTAATCAATGAAATCCTGGGTGCCTACGTGACGAAACAATTCATTATCCATCGGTATATCGGCAGTCTCGGCTCCAAACCCGATAGCCCCCTTGCTGAGGCGATTACGCACAATCTTTTCAAGCTCTGAAAAGGCTCCACTGACAATAAAAAGGATATGACGTGTATTAACCGTCCTGCGTCCGACCTTGCCGCCCTTGAGGTCAAAGGCTGCCTGCATCTGGGACTGGATATCCATCGGGTTGCGCACCGGCACTTCAGTTTCCTCCATGAGCTTCAACAAAGCTGTCTGGACACCACGCCCGCTGACATCCCTTCCCATTGAATTGCCGTGACTGGCCAGTTTATCGATCTCATCGATATAAATAATGCCATGCTCAGCAAGATCGACATCACCCTCAGCCCGTTGCACCAACTCGCGCACAAGGTCATCAACATCACCACCAACATATCCTGTCTCGCTGAACTTGGTGGCATCAGCCTTGACGAAAGGAACACCGACAAGATCTGCAATATGCTTTACCAGGTAAGTCTTGCCGACGCCTGTCGGTCCAACGACTATGACATTCTGCTTGGCGAACTCAACAGTAGCGGCAAGTTCCGGATCCTCTTCCCTTAATCGATGTAGATATTTCGCGTGATTATAATGGTCACAAACTGCAATCGATAACACTTTCTTGGCCTCATCCTGACGGATCACAAAACGATCCAAATATGCTTTGATATCACGCGGACGATAATTGAACTCGAGTATATTGACTGCCTCACCAACTGCATCCGGAGGTTCAGAATCCTCCTGCACTTCCGGTGTTGCAGGCATTGCCGTGAAATCAACTGCCCCGCCAAAGTTTTCTTTCAGGAAATCGGTGATCTTCTGTGAAATCTCATCCGGTGTCGGTACTTGGGGCTCATTCTCCTTCTCACTCATTGCACCGACACTATCGAACAGATGGTCCATTGTCTCAAGGCAACGACCGGGAAAATTCATCAAAAACGCCACTTCGACACGGAAATGCGGGACCATAGCCCGCGAAAATCATCCCTTTCTATGTCTTCGCTTGCCGATTTCGCTACATCCCAATCCTCAATCATATATGCAAACAATGCCATGTTCTCCTGTCTCGGAAGATACTCGGGCATATTCAGAAAATTCTGTGAAAGCCTCTTAGCCATCAGCAGCAATGAGCGGCCTGTGATCTGATCAAAGGGAATTTTACCCTGCGCCACACCAAACTGATGAGTCAACTGAACCTGATCGGCGGCAACAATCTTTAACGGACGTTTTAATCCCGAGTTCTCGATCACCGTACCCGTATAACCGAAATTGTTGAGGTCAGCAATCAGGGTATCAATGAATGTCTCTGATGCTTTCCATATATAAAGCTCATCGGCATGGCGCTGCTTAAGATGCGGATGCTTGAACTCCTCCTCTTCAAGCATCTTGATCCCCATACTAAACTGCCGATTCTCCCGAAAGGGGGCGATCGTGGCAAATAATACCGCAATGCGATGCGACTCTTGTTCCTTGAGTTTTACTATCTTCTCAGCCTCGGCCTTCTTGTGCTCAATCTCGAGCATATTAACGGCCTGTTGTAAACGGTCGATTCGCTTTCGCATACGTTCCCTGAGCCCATCCATCTCGAGTTCCTTGTAAAGCTTGTTTGATTTCTCAAGCGCCGCCAACGACTCCTCATAGCCGGCATACCGGTCAAATGCCGGGAAAAGTTCAAGCTTGTCAAGATCATGCAGATAAGGATCGATCAACTTCTTGAAGTCACTAATCCATATGGAATTATCCAATGGATTGACATCACGAAACGCATGAAAATATCCCTGCGCTGCAACAAATGCACCCATCTCCCAGTTCTTCAACCCGCAGGCAAGAAAGACCAATGCCTCTGAGCTCTCCTCACTGAAGCTCTTCTTGTGCTCCAGCAATACCGGAAGTTCACTGCCCAATAACTCACCCGCTTTGCTAAAGAAATGACAAAGGGGACGACTACTCTCCTCCTCAGAGAAATTTCCCTGCTTTGCAAGACGCACGAAGACGCTACGTGCATAGATGAGCTTCCCCTGCAGTAAAAGGCTTAATCCCTGATTGAAAAGTGCCCAGTTCGCAGTTGGCTGCCGGGTTGTAATGGACTTCGCAATGTCATCAAATGTCGACTCGGCAGTTTGAAAATCTGCCGCAATCAGCATCTGACGTCCATCCTCAAGCTTTGCGGTGGTGGTTTTGATTCCCTCATCTAAAACAACACTGCCCCTCTCTCCACTGCTCACGTCATCAACATCAGAATCGGGAGCATTAAAGTAAAAACCCAGCCGCACTCCAAGAACGATTATCACCACACCAAGAATTACCAGTGCCGCCGTACTCGCATTGCGCTCGTGAACCCTGCGCTGCATGCGATTACCCGTCAAAGTTATCATGGAATCGCCACCTTCGAGAACCTTTTTGCGGGCAAAACTAAGGTGCTCAATCATCTCATCATAGGAAGAATAGCGATCCTCAGGATTTCGTTCCATCATCCGGTCAATCAATCCACAGGTTGTGACCGACACATTCGGAGCGAACATCTCAAGACTGATTGCCTTATCCTTGATTGCCTTGAGCTCGTCAATGGAAGCAGTATCCGCTGAATAGGGCGGCTTACCGGCAAGTGCATGAAACAGGGTTGCCCCCAGGCTATAAATATCACTGCGGAAATCCTCCATCCTCTGGTGGAGTTTTTCCGGAGGCACGTAATACGGGGTCGCCCATATCTCACCCTCATCCCTATCAACACTCTCCAAAATACGTGCCAATCCAAAATCCACGATTTTAGAAATACCTTCTTCTGATAACAGGATATTCCCCGGCTTTATATCCCGGTGGATCATCCCGGCATCGTGCGCCGCGGAAAGGCCCTGGGCCAGTTCCACGGCAATCTCCAGAACACGGTTCTCGGGCAATGCGCCGTCCGCTTGAATTCGCTCATCGAGAGAACCTCCCCCAACCAGTTCCATTGCAATAAAATAATGATCCTGGTCACGCCCTGCCGAATAGACCTTGACCACGTTTGGATGGCTGATCACCGCGGTGATTTTCGCTTCACTCTCAAACTCTGCAGTACGTTTGTCATCTTTACTGAAATCAGCATTTAGAATCTTGAGCGCAACCTGGCGGTCAAGGGTCTGGTCGATCGCACGGAACACCCTGCTCATTCCACCCTCTCCGATCTTCTGCTCGATCTTGAACTGCAGAAATTCTGCCCGCACCCGGATAGGGGTCCTGCAATTGGGACAGAGCACCTTGGAATAAGGGCTGCACGCCGAAACATCAATGACTTCGCCGCAGGCAGGGCAAGCATTCATCAATCTTTTGAGGTTCTCAGGGGCACCCATCACCGTGAACCTATCATCCCAAAGCTCCCATCGCAAAATCTTGTGGGCAGTGAATTGCACACCCTCCCCACACGAACGAGGGTGGACAAAGAACAGGTATGGAATTGAATTTCGAAAGTAAACGCGTGGAGGGAGAGCGCCTTGACCGGTTTATAGCCTCAAAGCTCGAGAAAATGTCACGGACCCGCATCCAGTCCCTGATCAGGGATGGGCACATTACCCTCAACGGATCCGCCGCTAAACCGGGTAGATTACTTGTATCCGGCGACCTTATCTCCGTCATCATTCCCGATCCGGTCACGGCAGATGCACAACCTGAAAACATCCCTCTCGAGGTTCTCCATGAGGATCAGCACATCATCGTCATTAATAAGCCGCATGGCCTCGTTGTTCACCCGGCAGCAGGAAATCCCAGCGGCACGCTCGTGAATGCACTTCTTCATCACTGCGAATCGTTATCAGGAATCGGCGGAGTGGAACGCCCGGGAATAGTTCACCGTCTGGATAAAGATACCAGCGGTTGCCTGGTCGCCGCAAAGTCGGACACTGCCCATCACTGTCTCTGCGAATCCTTCGCTGAACACAAAGTGACAAAAATTTACCTTGCGGTTGTCGACGGGCGCCCGCCGTCCAGCGAAGGAAGAATTGAGAACAACATTGCCCGTAACCCTAATGACCGGCAGAAGATGACAATTGTAATGCCCCCAAGGGGCAAGACCGCAGTTACCGAATATTCCGTGCGTTGCCCCCGAGGGGATGCAAGCCTCGTGGAATGCCGTATATTCACCGGCAGGACCCACCAGATAAGAGTCCACATGAAATCTCTTGGGACCCCAATTCTCGGCGATCCTGTTTACGCGAGAGCTTCAAGGCAGAAAGTGGCAGTCCCGCGCCTGATGCTTCATGCCTGGAAACTCGGGTTCACGCACCCTGTAAACGGTGAGGCTCTCTTGTTTGAAAGTTCACCACCACCGGAATTCAAGTCATGGCTTGAATAAATGCTGGCCATGAACATCATCAGGCAACATGCACAGACCAATCTAAGTGTCTGCGGCAAGCAATTCGCCAAGCAGTTTACCAAGGCTGTGCCGCCGGACACTCGCCAGCAAACCTTTTGCCAGTAATCGCTTTATTTCGGGTCGCTCCAGCTTAACCCGTGCCTGCAATTCTTCCCAGCCCGCTGAATTCAGCCGGTTCAAGGTCTTCGCTCCGATCAGGGCGGGTAACGCCGTTGCCAGGCGCAGTCGACGGGAATTAACCGCATTAATATATTTGCCGGCAGAAGAAAGCAGTTCCCTGCACCGCTCCCGCCAGCACACCGCATCCGCTTCCCATATGAGCCTGCCTCCACCCTCCGGATCCGCCCCCGGTATGTAACAGCGCCCCGACAACAGGTCCTCAGGCAAATCACGCAGAATATTCAACAACTGCAGGCCCTTGCCGTAATTCTTCCCCAATTCCTCCATCTCCCCGCGCGGTAACCTTGCAAAACGCTCCCCGTAGGCACCATAGCCAAGATCTGTCCAGAACACTCCCACACAGCCGGCAACATCATGGGTATACTGCTCAAGTTCGCCTTCAGAACACAAGGCTGCGGGATTCTCCACGGAAAAACGCTGCAAATCATCCCTCTGCCCCCTGATAACCGATGCCACCACGCGCCTTATCGCCTCAACCTGCCAGGCAGGCATTTCCCCGATCCACTCAAGGCAACACGCAAAGCTTCGAAGAATTACCAGCTCACCATTTTCACAACTTCCGGCACTCTGAATGCCAAGTAATTTCGTGAAATCGGGCACAACACCATTGCCGGCAACTGCTGCAGCCATCTCGGAGAGCACCCGCAACCTTTCACCCGGAACAACAGCATCTGTATCTGCCACGGTGTCAGTGGCTCGCGCCAGGAGATATCCCAGACTTGCAGCGCCCCTGATTTCACGGGGAAGCATTTTCAGCGACAGGTAGAAGCTTCGCGAAACTGATTCCAGCAAATCACCACCAAGTTCACGTTCAAAGTCATCCATTGGCAATCCGCAGTGCTGCCGCTAACATAGCACAGCAGTCATGGTTCGGCATCTATACATCCACATCCCATTCTGTCACCGTATTTGTCCATACTGCAATTTCTACAAACACACACCCGGCGGCACCGACCACGACGCCTTCATCCGCGCGCTGCTCGCCGAGTTAAAAAAACGCTCAAGGCAATCCGTTCTCCGTCCCGAGACAATATATATCGGTGGCGGAACGCCTACCGCGCTCTCCTCAAAACATCTCGGAAAACTCCTTGAGGGAATTACAAACACACTCGAGATGGGTAATCTGGCCGAGTGGAATATCGAGGCAAACCCGGCCACCTTCAACCACGGCAAGGCGCAACTCATGCGCGATTCCGGCATCACGCGGGTCAGCCTGGGGATACAGTCCTGGACACCTTCCACGCTCGCCACTCTGGGTCGCGACCACAGCCCGGAAGATGCCCATGCCGCATTTGAAACCCTGCGTGAATGCGCTTTCCCGAGCCTGAACATCGACATGATGTTCTCAATTCCAGGCCAATCCCAGGAGAGCTGGCTGGCAGATCTTGAGTATACAATCAAGCTCAATCCCGATCACGTCTCTGCCTACAATCTCAACTACGAAGAAGACACTGAATTCTTCGAGCGCCTGCGCAGCGGTGAATTCAGGGAAAATCCCGAGCAGGACATTGCCTTCTTCACCGGCACGATGGATCTCCTGGGCAACGCAGGCTTCGAGCACTACGAGATTTCCAACTACGCCAGGCCCGGACATCATTCCAGACACAATGCAGCCTACTGGTCGGGTGCGGATTACCTCGGCATCGGACCGGGAGCATTCACTACCCTTAACGGCATTCGCTGGCGCAACCTAGCGGACACCGCCAACTACATCAGTGCAGTCGCCAACGGGAACCTTGCGGCACTGGTTACTGAGCGTGAGGAGATTGATGATGCGGCATTCCGTGCCGAGCGAATAGCCCTGGAACTGCGCACCTCGCGCGGCTTAAAGGCGGAAATCCTCAGGCACTCCCAAAAAAAGGTTCCTGAACTGGCCGGTGAAGGGCTGGTCGTAGCCCGGGATGGAAGGATCGTCCTCACTGATAAAGGTAAGTTATTGGCCGATTCAGTGGCCTCCCACCTGCTGTAAACCAACGATCCAATAGGTTATAAACCCTTTATTGTTAATAAGTTGCATGGTAACAAATACACAGTAAAACGTTGTGAAACGCTATGACTGTTGTAACTTGTGTTGGCACTTTTTGAAGCACTATGGGAACCCTTTATAAACGCGAAAATCGCACACCTAATTGGCAGGCTACATACCCTCGCGCGGACGGAACACGAGCGTGGAAATCGACCGGCACATCAATAAAGCGGGATGCTGAGGCGATCCTTCATGAATGGGAGAAAGCAGAACGAAAAGCGCGAAAAGCGGCATCTGCTTCCCAATCTGAAATGGCTGAGATCCTCGTGCGTGCTGTGGGTCAGGCAAACAGAGGTGAGCTCACCCTTGATCGCGCTAACCAGTGCTTGATGCAGATCTACGAGATCGCTTCAGGAGAAGAATACCCTAATTATACCGTTGCCGAATGGTTTAACCAATGGCTTACCAACGCCAAGCCGAGCATTAGCCAAAAAACCATCGAGCGCTACGAGAACTCGATCCGCGAGGTGTTGCAGGCATTGGGGTCTGGTGCTGATAAGCAGATCCAGTTGCTGAGCATTGAGGACTTAAGGGACGTTCAGCACCGGTTGCTCAAAGAGGCCAAGATTAAAGGCACCAAGACCGCGACTGTGAACTTCAAGATGCAGGACGCTAAGGCTGCCATCCGCAGTGCTTACGAACAGGGCTTGATTAGTAGGGATATTGGGGCTGCCATCAAGGCACTACCCACGGAGGACAGCAAAATCTCCGCTTCATTCACGGCCGCTGAGATTTCAACCCTCATCGCGCATGCCAAGGGTGATTGGAAAGGCGCCATTCTCATCGCGGCGCATACCGGACTGCGGCTGAGCAACGTTTCGGAACTACGCTGGGGGGAAATCGATCTCGCCGCAGGCAAGTTGGTCGTCTGCCCTGTTAAGCAGAAACGCAAGGCAAAGAAGAAAACTGTCACGATTCCCCTTTCCCAGTCAGTAGAGGTTTACCTCAACCACTTAATCCCCCACCAAACAGGGCTGGTATTCCCCACGCTGTCCGGCAAAGCATCATCTACCTTATCCAGCCAATTCTGTGTCCTGATGAAACGCGCAGGTATACCAAGGCAGGTGTGCATGCCAGGCGGTGAGACAGGAAGCAGATCATGCCACAGCCTGCGCCACTCCTACATTTCGTTTATGGCAAATGCGCAGGTTCCTGCGGAGGTTCGCCGTTCACTGGCGGCGCATGATTCTGCGGCCGTCCATGAAGGCTACACGCACCACGAGACACTAAAGCGCGCAGTGGACTCACTCCCCACGATGCAGGTCGCTTGATTGGGGGAGGGTTAGGCTTCTCGCTGATCAGCTTGACCGGCCTACCCTCAAAAGTATCACCCCAGCCCTTAGCTTCGGGTTTGCGGTAGATAGTGGGGGTTGAGGGATGGTGACCCCACCGGCCGCTGGCAATGCTGTTAAGGTGCGACTGCAATCCGTCCCAACCTCATTTTCCTCTCCATGGATTTCATTCCACTTTTTGTGCCAGCTTTCGGCGTGATCCTGCACGGCTCAGGTTCAAACG
Organism: Verrucomicrobiales bacterium; assembly: GCA_046581505.1. Classification (GTDB taxonomy): domain Bacteria; phylum Verrucomicrobiota; class Verrucomicrobiia; order Verrucomicrobiales; family DEV007; genus CACIUL01. The sequence continues at coordinate 103,847 of JAYGGE010000179.1, forward strand.
CTGCAGAGGCAATGCCCTCTGATTCCATCGAATCATCAATTTTTCGGGACTTCGGGGCTTGCCTTGCTCGCAGAATAGGTTAAAAACATTCTTATTCTAAATTAGTTATGCAAAATAAATCTCCTTTGTCCCTCACCACCGGCTGCCTTGCCCTTATCGGCACGGTCATCTTCAGTTTGCCCAGTGCTTCAGGACAGAACCTCACAATTAACGTTTCCAACATCAATACAAGATTCACCCAGATTCAGGCTGACAATACCCCAATCGCAAACGAAACCGGCTTTCTGGCAATAGTAACCACAAGTTTGACACCTGTTGAACTGGGTTCGTTGATTCAGACAGAAGACTTCCGTGACCGGCCTGAACCAGTCTTCACACAATTTGGAACCTCAAGCACATTTGGGGGTCCCGTGGCCAACAACCTAGCAGGATATTTCTCCCTTAACACCTCTGCTGCCGCGGATGACACCCCCTTCAAGAACAATAATATTTACCTGATCGGCGGTGATGGTCCAGGCATTGCTGACTCGTCAGCATTTTTACTCATGCGCTTTGATCAGAAGTTTGTTTCCAACCAAACTATTACCCTCAAATTTGATGATGGAGAAATGATATGGGGCAACGCTGGTGGCACCAATTCCCTTGGGCAGGGCCTCATCGCCATGCAGATGGATTCGGGCATCCTCCCTCCTGAGGCATGTGAATTAAAAAGTGTCGCGAACGCCCTCGGCGAGGAACTCACCTTCGATGTCGAACTCGCCGAGAGCGTGGAGTGGACCGCGACAAGCCTCGCTGACTGGCTCACCATCACCGATGGGGCAAGCGGCACCGGCC
>JAYGGE010000038.1:0-3190 GCA_046581505.1 Verrucomicrobiales bacterium
CGTGTGCTCTTCCGATCTTGACGCGCCATTGGCGGTGCGGGGAGTAGCCTCCTGGTAGCCGAGCAGGGCGGGATTCGATGAACTGCGGCCCCAGGAACGGAAGGTATCCTGCACGGGCCAGGCGGCAATGGCATCAACCACCGAGCCGTCAACGTCGTGCAGTGAGAGCGGTTCACCATCCGCATCAAGGGAGAAACTCGCGTGTAACATGGCAACGGGTGCCCCGGGGACCTGCTGCCAGGTGGCAAGTTCCAGGTCAAAACGGACATCCGTGCTGTTAGCTGAGCCCTGGTGTGTCTCGACGGCGAGCACATTGTCGCCGGCAACAAGGGCAGTGACCGGAACGGTAACACTATACCACTTGGCCTCTCCGGAAGCGTTGTCGGCAGCCGGGGTGGCATGGCCCGGGTTACCCGGCGGCATGTTATCGCGCGCAAGCTCGATACCATTGAGCCAAATAACAAGCCCGTCATCACGCTGATAGCGGATGGTTAAATCGCCGCTGATTGCAGCCGGATCCTCAACGGTGAAACTACGGCGGAAATAATCGGTAAAGTGGTTGTTTTTACCTCCGGCAATGACAGTGGCGGCACCATCCTCATTATCGGGACTGTATCCCAGCGGTGCTGATCCCAAATCCCACGCATGATCGGGGAAGGTTATTGATTTCCAGCCGGCCGGAGGTGCAGAATCCTTATCGTAATACTTCCAGGAACTCCCGGCGGCAATGACAGTGCGTCGCCCGGGCCGGGCAAAGCCGTTGGCTTCCTCGCGATCATCGCAGAGCACCAGCAGGTAACCGGAGCCGGGAATGGTGGTGCCGCTCGGAAAATGCCACTTGGAGGGCTTTGAGGGATTATCACTGAGGGTCCAGCCACTGATATCAACAGGATCGGAAGAAGTGTTGCGCAACTCCACCCAGTCGGAAAATTCGTCACGATCCTCAAAGTCCCGCGCGGCAGACGCCGGGGCGGTGAACCCGCCGCCGAGCAAAACGGGATCTATGATACCGCCACTGGGCTCAGCAAGTCCGACAAAGTAATTCCAGGCCTCGTCGGGACCTACAAGAATTGCGGAGGGACTGGCGAGGACGAGGGCGGAATTCACGCGAAATGAGGGCGAGAGGTCAAAGCCCCTGTCAGCGGGATCTATGACGGCATTATGGGCCTGTATAGCCAGCACATTGGTGCCGGCAACAAGATGCGCGGAAGCCGCACCAAGGCTGAAGTCCTCGAGGGAACCAGACGGACGGGCATTGTAGGCGGGTTGGTGAGAATAACAGAAATGCCCTGCTGGCCCCATGTTGGCACGGGCGACCTCGACACCGTTGAGGTAGGCGATAAAGCCGTCATCGTAATCAACACTGAGGATCAGTTCACTTGAACTGGCAGCCTGCCCCGGGGTGAGGGTGAACTCCTTGCGCAGATAAAGCGAGGGAGTGAGCCCGGTCATCACCGTCCCGAGGTCAGTAGCCAGCCCGGCGACACCATGACCGGCCGGGAGAATGCCCCGCGACCAGGAGTCGTCATTAAATGCCGGATCAGTCCATGGCATGCCCATGCCCAGGCGCACGATGCCCTCATCGTCCCACCGCAGCGCACGGGAGCCCGGGGCGGCGCACACTTCATTAATCAGGACACCGCCAAACGCACCGCCGTCATTGTCATAAATGGTAATGGTGGCGGGGTCGCCGGTAATTGCAAGATCACCGGCGGGATTGAAAAGGGCAACGGTGAAGGACTCGGTCGCCTCCACTGCGGTGTCGCCGACGATCGCAACAGCAAATGTTCTGGACAATTCCCCGACATTGAAAGTGATCATTCGGGATACAGGCACAAAGTCCGTCCCGGCGGCGGCGGTGCCCGCCCGGGTCTCGGCTTGCACGCTCATCACGCTCAGGGCAGGCTGGTCAAGGGTAATAACCACGGCAATCTCCCGGGTGCTGTCATCGCTTTCAAAGACGGTGGCATCCCCGACACCTGCCTTGATGATGAGGTCATCATCAATGATGGTGCCGCTGGCGGTGGCATTGGCCAGCGCCGCGCCGGAGACAGCGCTGAGCGAAAGGAGCAGGGTCTCGTTGTCCTCTTCCTCGGTATCCCCGCGAACAGCCACGCTGACTGCTTTCGAGGTCTCGCCTGCCGAAAAGATAAGCGTGCCGGTGGTGGTGATGAAATCAACCCCGGCAGTGGCACTCCCGGGGGAGGTGGCAAAGTCGGCGGAAACCAGCTGACCGGCCTGCGGTGCCTCACTGAGGGTTATGGTAAAGAGCAGGCTGCGCACACCCGAGTCACCCTCGATGACCGAGGGCTCACTGATCGCAAGGACCGGCCCGCCAATGGGCTGGCCGCCAACCATGATGTTCAGCGGCTCTTCACCGGCAACACTCCCCGGGTTGACCTGCATATCGAAGAAAATGGAACCGCCGGCGGGAATGGGATCGTCATAATAGGTCTCGGGCTGGAGGACAAAATGCTCCCCGTCGTGGTTTTCGATGTGGACGTTGTTGTAAGGGGTGATATTGCGGGCAAAGTTGAACTCCAGCGGCCACGCCGGGATTTCGGTGGTGCCGTGATTGTAGATGCGCAGGGTGGCGTTGGCTCCGGCCCCCCAGTCCTGGGCGATGCTGAACTCAGCACTGGCATTGATTCCAGCTGAACAGGGCACTGCCAAGGCAAGGCCGGCAAAGAGTAAAATAGCGAAGGGTTTCATTAATGGGGGGGGGATTTTTAATAGTAGACAAATTATCGAGTGATCACGCAAAGGCGAGCATGAAGGAAACCTCATATCCTACACCTCCTCGCCGGATATTCTGGCGGTGGGAGGGTCCTGGTTTGCACCCCCACCCAGGCTCCTGAAGTTCCATGAATTCAGGGCTGGAAAAGCGATTTCCTAGCAATCGTGCGGGAAAAAACAGCGAAGATGGAAATCGCCCCCATTGCGCACGGTTGCCTTGGTATGAACGCTGGACTGATTACCGCCATGGCCCTGCGGCCCGAGACCGCCACCAACCTTGTGCAATTCCTCGCCAAGGTCACCACCAAGAGCGAATGCCGCTGCCCGGAATGCGAGTGCGTGATCTACTCGCGCCGCTTCGACACTTGCCGCGACTGCGGGGCGGATCTGCCCACCAGCCTGCGCATGAACCGCGCCGAGCAGGCCCGCGTGAAGGCCTGGGTCGCCGACTCCC
>JAYGGE010000079.1:0-20833 GCA_046581505.1 Verrucomicrobiales bacterium
TGGCGAGGTCATTGGCTATCTCGCCGGTTCGATCAGGGCAGCAATCATTCACCACGATTACCTTGTTCCCGTTACGCGTCAGTTCGCCGGGCAGGCGCTCAATAACGTGCGGAAGGGTTTCCGCTGCCTTGTAAGCTGGGATGATGACGGCTTTGCGCATGGTAACTATGTGGATATAGCAGTGCTTCGGCAGCTTATCAAACGCCCTAGGAAGGGGGGAATTGGCTTGTCAGAACAGGTTGCTGGTATTAGGGTGGCTACAGTGCAGATACGAATTGGAGTTTTCCCGATTACTATTATCACGGCCTGAGCGTCGGGCGTGTGATTTTGTTGGCATTGACTCGATCCTGCCCGGTCACAGCACTCTCCCGGAATCCCGGAATTACGCTCTCCACGTATAAACATTGAATATGTCACTTCCTCAATCAGTAACTATTTACGATACAACTTTGCGTGACGGCACGCAGGGACTTGGTCTCTCGTTCAGTTCGCTGGATAAAATCCGGGTTGCCGAGAAACTTGACGATTTCGGGGTGGATTATATCGAAGGGGGATGGCCGGGATCCAATCCAAAGGACGTTGATTTCTTTGCCGAGGCGAGCAGGCGGGAATGGAAGAACGCGAAAATTGCCGCATTCGGGAGCACCAGAAGGACGGACAAGAGTGTCGAGGAAGATCCGCAGGTGCGAACCCTTTTGGATGCTGAAACTCCGGTTATTACTTTTTTCGGAAAGAGCTGGAAGCTGCATGTTACCGAGGTGCTGAGGACCACCCCTGAGGAAAACAGAGCGATGATATGTGATACTGCGCGCTATCTCAAAGGACGTGGGCGTGAAGTTATTTATGATGCGGAACATTTTTTTGACGGCTATAAGGATGATCCTGAACATGCGCTTGCGACTTTGCTTGCGGCACAGGATGGCGGTGCGCAGATAGTGGTGTTGTGTGACACCAACGGTGGCACTATGCCGCACGAGATTGAACAGATGACGCTGGTGGTGACCGAGACCCTGGATATTCCGGTTGGGATTCATACCCATGATGATACGGGAGTGGGCGTTGCCAATGCCCTCGCTGCGATTCGATCAGGGGCAGTGCAGATACAGGGAACCATTAACGGCTACGGTGAACGCACCGGCAATTGTAACCTGACATCGCTGATCCCGAATGTCTCGCTGAAAATGGGTATTGAGGTGGGGGTTGATGTATCGAAATTGACGCTGATGTCTCATTTTGTCGACGACCTCGGCAACAATTCACACAACGAGCGGGCGCCGTATGTGGGAAGAGCCGCCTTTTCCCACAAGGGTGGCATGCATGTTAATGCGGTGCAGAAACTGGCAAGCAGTTATGAGCACATCACTCCGGAGACAGTGGGTAATGCACAAGTGATACTTATTTCAGAGCTTTCCGGGCAGAGCAACGTCCTGATGAAGGCAAAGGAATTGGGGCATGACCTTGAGAAGGGGGGGCAGGAAGCGAAGGACATTCTCTCTCAACTCAAGGAACTGGAGAAAGAGGGATATGAGTTTGAAGCGGCCGAGGGGTCTTTTGAGCTTTTGGTTCGTAAGGCAATTGACAGCTACAAACCGCTGTTCGTTCTGCATGAATATCACTGTTCAACGCGGCGGCATCCTGATACTCACTTTGAAACCTGTGAGGCAACTGTAAAGCTGGAGGTGAACGGTGAACCGGCATACACGGTGGAGGAAGGGGACGGGCCGGTGAACGCGCTTGATGGTGCCTTGCGGAAGGCGTTGGAGCCATTTTATCCGGAAATCAGAAATGTTGAATTACGTGACTATAAGGTGAGGATCATTGACAGTCAGGCAGGTACAGCGGCCAAGACCAGGGTGTTGATTGTTTCCAGTGACGGTAACGAGACCTGGGGAACCGTCGGGGTTTCCTTTAATATTATCGTTGCGAGCTGGCGGGCTCTTGTTGACAGCTTTGAGTATTACCTGCTTGGCTGGGAGTGAGCAATGACTGATGCCCGCGATACCCGGGATCTTGCTTCAGCGATGGGGGAAACCTCCGCGGCGCCCTCTGGAGTTGCGCGTTCTGCTCTCTTTCGAATAGCGGCTGCGCAGGCGGCTTAGCAGGCCGATGCGCTTTCTTGCCGGGGCTGGAGGCGAGGAGGCCTGATCCTGTCGTTCCTTGATGATCTCCTGAACCTTGGGAGCAAGTTTCAGCGGTGATGTCAGGGAGCGTAACAGACCGGGTTTTGGTGACGAGGAGCTGACTTGTTTTCGTTTCCTGGCAATGGGAATTTTCAGATTCCCGGTTGTGGCGGATTTTTTGACAGTGGTGGAGGCAATGCGCCGAGCCTTGGCAATGGGCTTTGTCCCGGGATATGGGGCAAAGGTATCAATGGCTACGGCATGGAGCTTGTTTGAGGACGGGCATTGACGATTTGCCCGGATAAATGAGGTGGGACTGTAGTAGTTGGCGTAGGTCTTGGCGAATTTTGAGCGATGCATTCCGATAGAAAGATTTTTACGTATCTCGAAATGAAGGTGAGCGATGTACATGCCGTGATTGGTCCCGATCGTCCCGATTTTCTGCCCCCTTGTAACCCGTTGATTAAGTACGACAGTGCGTTCGTTGAGATGTCCGTATAAAGAGTCGATGTATTTTATTTTATTGCCATTATCACGAAAGCCATGCCGGATGATAATGACATTGCCCCAACCCATTCGTACATCGCGCGATTGAACGACAATGCCGTCCCCAATGGAACTGACGGGATCACCAAGGTCGGTATTTCCACCACCACGTCCGTTCCAGTCTTCGCCGAGATGACCGTTGGGCCAGAAGCCCCGTGCCTTGTAGTAACCGGATGAGTCCGGCTTACCCACCGGGAAATCGAAGCCCGCGGCAAGTGGGATTTCAGCATAATCAGTTGCCCCTGATGCCGGTTTTAAAACCACGGATAGCAGTAAGCAAATGCTTAGGGAGATTTTAAGCAGAGGTGACAAAATACGGGCAAAAACGAGTGATGCGATAGACTGGATAAATTGTCACCTTGTTGAGAAATAGATCAACCCTGCAATTCCGATTGTAATGCAGTAGATGCCAAAGTAGGCAAATTTACCGTGGCGGAGTGAAGAAATAACGGTATAAATCGCAAACAGGCCGGTTAAAAAGGCGACCAGAATTCCCGTTAGGTATATGGCAACCTGATCTAATGGAACTGATGAAATTTCATCAATTTTCAATAAAGTTGCTCCGCTGATCGCTGGGACAGCAAGAAGAAATGAGAATTCTGCGGCGAGTGCAGGGCGAAGCCCCATTGCCATTCCGGCAGCAATGGTGGACCCGGAACGGCTGATGCCCGGCAGCAGTGCCAGAGATTGCGCCAACCCCATAGCAATTGATGAACGAAAGTCGGGGCTTCGGGAGGATTTTGTTTTAACCCATCCCGGTACAAATAATATGAGTCCCGTGATGCAGAGGAGCAGGGATACCATTACGGGATGCTCTCTAACCTGTTCAAGGGAGTCCTTGAGGGATAACCCAATGACAACAATCGGGCAGGTGGCGACACACAGCAGCATGATCAGGCGCCTTTCCTCCTGCCTCTTGCTGTTAAAGAGGGCGGCGGCGAGGCTAAAGAGCCTTTTACGGAAGTAAATCAGGACTGCTAGGAGGGTAGCGACATGCAGGAGCAGGTCGAAGATGACAGGGGCTTCTTTTGCATCAAGGCCCATGACGTCTTGAGCGATAGCCAGATGACCTGAGGAGGACACCGGGAGAAACTCAGTCAATCCCTGAATAATGCCCAGGATGATGGCGTCCGAGTAATTCACGGCAAAGGGTTGCCCCGTGGCGATGTGGCTGTAATGATGATCAGGTTAAGCTCTCGCAGGTGCGAGGTGCATGAGCCCACCGGATTTGTGAGACATCGCTGGAAGAAATTTGTTCGCCGGACATATCGTTCGCTTCGAAAATATCGATATAGCAGTAGCAGTGGGGTTAAATACTGGTTGGCCACGCGTGTGCTGCACCGTCGCCTTTGGCGGGTTGACAGGCAAGGCATGGCCCTAGGCTTGTCTCTCGGGCTGGCGGTGGCGATGCTTCCGCCGGCGCCAATCCAGACCGTAGCAGCCACAACGCTGGCAATCCTCTGCCGGGCCAATGTCCCGCTTGCTGCTGCAGCCGTCTGGGTGTCCAACCCTCTGACCTGGTGGCCGCTTTTGCGTTTCCAGGAAAATCTTGGCAGAAGCATTCTGTTTGGATTCAGTGATGAGGAAGGGAGCGCAGGCATTGCAATAATATCTTCATTGACACTTGGTGTTGTCTTGAGTGCCGCAGTGCTTGCCGTGGCAAGCTACTGCATCTTTCACTGTGTGTGGGGTATTTTTGCGAGTGCAGGGGCAACCTCGAAAGAAGGGTAGCGGCGAGGGCAGGATAACTGCGCTGTTGCCTGGGAGTGGATTTATCCAGCGAGCGAAGAAAAAAGCAGGAAATTGGGGATCCAGTGGCGATTTACAGTGAATGCCCGGGGAGGCTGTGGTGGTAGGTGCTGGCATTTGCCATATTAGCTTGTTTGCGGCTAGGGGGGCAAAGATCATTGCCGGGTTTCGTGGGGGAGCCGTCAACGCAACAGGAGCAAGCCTGCTGACAACCAGTTGTGTGAATGGCGGTGAGAGTGGGATTCGAACCCACGGAACCCTTTTGAGGTTCACTTCTTTAGCAAAGAAGCGCTTTCGACCACTCAGCCATCTCACCGTTTGAGTAACTGACGCCCCGTAAGGCGATCAAGCGGCGGCATTAAACCAAATGTTGCCCGGGACGTCAATATTTTGGTGTGCCTGCGGAAATCGGACTGCTATGCTGGGCGGTAATGAATTTCAGGATCAAGTGGCTCTCCGGGCTGTGCATTGCGATGCTTGTGATTTTTGGCGGAGCGGGTTGTGAAACACTCAGGAATTCGGAAAATCGGAGAGATGCGGCTGTTCGCGGGGTCATATCTGAGCTTAAGACAAAGGTTGTTGGATCGATTTGCATGACCAGAGAGGAACTTGGATTTGTGCTAATCAAGGCTTCTTCCAAACGACTTCCTGAGGGTTGTAAGCTTGAGATTAAACGGTATGGGAGTTCCACAGTTGTGGCAGAATTGCTTGTGAGTCCGGAGAAGAAGAAGGGATTTATTGTGGCGGATATCCTTTCCGGACACCCTCAAAAAGGGGATTTGGCATTTCTGGCTATCCCTCCTTCTGGCAGGAATGATTCAGGGGGCGAGAAAATTCCCGTGTTCAACGGGATTCCAACCGAGATTAAGTAACCTTGAGGTCAGAATTTCCCGGGCAAACTCTCTCAAATCTTCCTTTTTCCGACCTGTTGGCGACACTTTAGATTCGATGATTGATGAAGTTGAAGCAATTGAGCGAATCCTGAGTTTCGCGCCCAAGCCCGAGATTGAGGAGGTTGACCTTGTCGACGCTTCCGGGCGTTATCTGCTTGAGGAACTTCGAGCAACAGTTGCAGTTCCGGGGTTTGACCAATCTGCAATGGATGGTTACGCGCTTCGCAGTAAGGATCTTGGCAGTGATGGCGGGCACTTGAGGATTTCCGGTCTAAGTGCTGCCGGTGGAGGAAATCCAGGGGTGCTGGAGGCGGGTGAGGCAATGAGGATTTTTACAGGGGCTCCTTTACCGGAGGGGTGTGATGCTGTGGTAATGCAGGAGAATACGCTGGATGAAGGGGGTAAACTTATTGTTAATCAAGAGGTTAAAAAAGGAGAATGCGTTCACCGTAAAGGCGATGTGATTTGCCGAGGGCAACTTATTGCAAGTCCAGGGGATCGTTTGAATCCGGGATTGCTCGGACTTATTGCCTCGCAGGGATACTCAAGCCTGCGAGTAGCCGGGTGGCCGCGTGCGGCAGTGATCACAACCGGTGATGAATTGGTTGATCCGGCAGTGGGGGCACTTGAGCCGGGACAGATTTTCAACAGCAATGCTTCCATGCTGCAGGTTTCCCTGCGTCGACTGGGAATACAGAACGTGGATCTTTATCATGTTGATGACCAACTTCAAACGACGATCGAAGTGATCAGGATGGCAATGCAAAGATCCCAACTTGTGCTGATTGTTGGCGGGGTTTCGGTAGGCGGCCGGGACCAGGTAAAGCCGGCTCTCGAGGAGTGTGGGGTAAATGTTGAGTTTTGGCGGGTGCGCATCAAGCCGGGAAAGCCTCTGTTATATGCATCATTTGGTGAGGATGGACAGCTTTTTGGCTTGCCGGGTAATCCCGTGTCCGCTTTGGTAACATTCGCGATTTTTGTCCTGCCTGCAGTGCAGAGAAGATTGGGTGCCTGTGATGGGAATCTGGGAATGCGCCGTTTAACGGCTCGATCTTTGTCCAGTATTGCCAATCCCAGTGACCGTCCGCATTATGTGCGGGGAATTTTTGACGGCGATGCAGGGTTTCTGGCATCTGCTTGCCAGACATCACACAACATCATGGGATTGGCTCAATCCAATGCACTGGCAAGGATTGCGGCAAGAACCTCTGTGAGTTGCGGGGACAGGCTCACGGTTTTTTTGCTATGGGAAGACTAACCGGATATTGCGAATCTTCGAGCTTAGCGATAATTTCAGAATCTGGGAACGGTCAATCTTAGTTAAGGTTGCGTTACCTTCATTAGTGGCAAGGCCTTTTACAGGCCTTTTTGGGAATTTTTTACAGTCAGAGAAGAAGGAGAAATTCCTTTTTAGAGTGATGGATATTCTCATAATATAGAAATGCTTTTCCCAATGCTTGCTGCCCAATGTGAATAAATTTTTATAGAATAGGTCCTCAATGCTCTGCATCAGCTTCCGGAAACCCTTTCATATCAAGGATTTTTCACTTTTTTGCAAAACAGATTTGATATTTCCTGAAATTTAACTATAAGGTATAGAAGTCAGCAAAGGTTTAAATCATAGTAACTATGAGTTTTTAAAAAAAACCTTGCAAGTAGTATTAATTTATGTTTTATAATGATCATGCCTACTCTAATAATTGCAGGCGGTAACTTTTAAGACTTATGCAAACGGTAAACGAAAATAAACAGACTGTTCGGAAAGATGCCGGACGCCTCGCGGACTTCATTATGTTGACGCAGCGTTCGTTTCTTCTTGATCTGTCGAAAGAACTCAACAAGGGAAGTGTCTCATTCGCTCAGTTCTTCCTCCTCGGCTATCTGGCCAAGGAAGACTACCTGACGATGACGGATATCTCCAAGAAAATGGGGCATTCGACAGCTGCGGCTACAGGTCTCGTTGATCGTCTAGAGAAACTCGGCTATGTCCAGCGTCTCCATGCTTCCGATGACCGTCGCAAAGTGATGGTTCAGGTTACCCGCAAGGGGATTGACCTGGTGGATAAGATGCGTGAAGACATCGTCGAGAACCTCGTGGAGGTCATGGCTGGCATGGATGTCGGTGCGGCCGAGGCTATCATTGAGGCTTCGGACACATTCAAGAACAACGAATAAAAAGCACGCAAGGTACGGGCTCTCCCCTGTGACCCACAAGGCTCAAACCAGGGGGTGAGCTTAACAATGCGGGAGGATACAGCTTTTCCGCGGAGACCTGTAAATTCCTGTGCTACAACCACCGCACATAGTGTACTGTTGGTGGTGGAGAGAGAGTGTGTGTGTTGCCAACCGCCGGTGAAGTGGGGCGGGGCGTGATTGTGGAAGATCTAAGCGACATTGCCGAGTCATGTCCCCCGGAGGTCCAGCGCTTTGATGCCCTTGAGGGGATAAGCGGAGTGCGGCATTCGTTGCTTCTCAAGGCACCCCGGATTGATGTGTCTCTTGATCGTCAAGATGCCATTGCCAACTTGCGCCCTTATTACAGGGGCGGAATTTCCTGCCTGGGCTACACCTTTGAGCAGACTGCCACCGCTGAGCAAGTTCATGGCAGCAACATTGCCCGGGTTGATTGTGTTCAGGGTTTTGATTTTCCTGTAGCTGGAGTTGATGGTCTAGTTACAGATCGTCCAGGCATATTGCTGGGTATTCTTGTCGCCGATTGTTGTGCGGTCTACATGACAGACCGGCAGGGCAGGGCAATAGCCCTGGTTCATTCAGGCAGGAAGGGAGCGCAACTGGGTATTGTTTCTGCAGCGATACGTGAAATGATCAAACTCGGAATTGAGGCGGAGAATCTTGTGGTCCAGTTGAGCCCTTGCATAAGGCCACCCGCTTATGAGGAGGATTTCGCGGCAATAATCCGCCGGGACTGCATGCGTGCGGGTATTCCGGCAGACCAGATTCATGATGAGGGGATTTGTACGAGCAGCAATCCCGGGCGCTATTACTCCTATCGTGGTGAAGGGGGTAAAACCGGACGTATGCTTGCGCTGCTTGGCCTAAGCCATATCCCAGAGGTTTAAACCGGTGCGCTATCGTAGACGACGACGCGATTCCAGAGTGCTTTGCAATTTTCCACGAAAGCGTGATGGCTGGGGTGGTTTTGATAGGCGTTATGATCCTCGATCGAGGCAAACTGCAGGGAAAGATGATAGTGGAAGCTCTTGTCGGTCACCGGACGTTCCGGGGTTCCGGCCAGTTTGCCAACGGATCCGCGCTCTACCACGCCGATATCAAGCAGTGATTTCGCGCCGGTTTCGAATTTTTCTTCATTGGCGTCTTCTTCCAGCCAAAAATAAACATTATGAATCATTGGAAATTCGCGATTTGGATTTAGTGATTTGATAAGATGTCATACGTTGAGCGAGCTCTTGCCAAGATCAACCTTTCGTTGCGGGTTTTGAGCAAGCGCGATGACGGCTGCCATGAAATTGAGACACTCATGGTCCCGCTCAGCGGGGTTGAGGACGTGCTGAATTTTGATCTTCAAACCGGGCAAGGAGATGTGAAATTGCGATGTGATGACGCTCATCTGCCCGTTGGGGAGGATAATCTGGTCATGCGTGCAATGCGGACATTCTGCTCAAGAACAAGTAAGGCGTTTTGTGGGGAAATCGAACTGAAGAAGCAGATACCTTCAGGTGCAGGGTTGGGGGGAGGCAGCAGTGATGCGGCTGCCACGTTGCGGGCTCTAAATAAACTTTCAGACTGTAATCTTTCTTTGGCTGAACTGCGCAGCCTTGCCGGAGAGATTGGATCGGACGTTGCTTTCTTTGTCGAACCGGGACCTTCACTGTGTGCGGGAAGAGGAGAGTTTGTTTCGCCATTTACCGGGGAAATTCCACGGCTATCGGTGATTCTGCTGAAGCCTGCATTCAGTGTTTCTACGGGTTGGGCATATTCCATGTGGGCGCAGTCTGAATGTCTTCCCGAGGTTGATTATGCCGTTCAATCGGCGTCATGGGGCGATGTGTTCAATGATCTTGAGCGTCCGGTATTTTCCAAGTATCTGATACTGGCGGCGATGAAGACATGGCTCATGGAGCAATCCGAGACGCAACTTGCTATGATGTCAGGATCAGGGTCAACAGTATTTGCGATTTTGCATAGATCTGATGAAGCTGCCCCGTTAATGGCAAGAGCAGTTGCTGAATTCGGTGCCAGCACGTGGGTCATTACTGCTGCAATCGGTGAGGGCGGCGGCGGCGCTTAGGGGCTTAGGCGAACCCTGTCCCAAGCCTTGTCGCAGTGCCGGTATATGATCCGGTCATGCAAACGATTTTCCCGCCCCTGCCAGAATTCGATTTCGTGTGGTTTGACGATGTAACCGCCCCAGAAGTCAGGCAGGGGGATCTCAGTTCCTGAGAAGTTCCTGATGAGTTCGGATTCCCTTTCCAGCATCCATTGACGATTTGGAATCTCATTGCTTTGCAGTGAAGTCCATGCGGCGATCTGGTGTCCCGGCGGGCGGCTTTTGAAATATGTCTCGGAGGTTTCCCGGGAGATTCTCGATGCCGTGCCGCAGATTAATACCTGTCGCTCAAGTTCTTTCCACAGGAAAGAGAGCCCAACATGGGGATTGTCGCTGATTTCTGCCGATTTCCGGCTTTCATAATTGGTGTAGAAAATAAATCCATGCTCGCTGAATCCCTTGAGTAATACCGTGCGAACAGAGGGTTGCCCGCCTTCACTTACGGTTGCCAGGGTCATCGCGTTGGGCTCAGTCAACCGTGCCGTGAGTGCCTCGTCAAACCAGTGCTGAAACTGGATATGCGGGTTGGGATCGGTGTCATGAATGCCCAGTGAGGCCATGGTGTAGCTTACGCGTAAATCAGCGAGTTGATTTTTATCAGGATTTTTGTTCATGGTTGGGATTCTCTCTGCTAACGATTGATCCAAATGTCATCAATGTCCATTCCAGGTGCCACGCATGATCATTTAGAGAGAGTGCTCTTTGATGAGGCTACCATTCTTGCCCGCCTGGATGAGATTGCCGCACGGATAACCAGGGATTATGCAGACAGGCCGCTAACTGTCGTGGCAGTGCTCCATGGCAGTCTGATGATGATGGCTGACCTGCTGCGACGCATTCGACTGCCCCTGAAGATGGAATGCCTCAGTGTTGAAAGCTATCACGGAGGCGTTCAAAGCAGCGGCAGTGTGAAGTTCAACATGTCGAAGATGCCTGAGCTCTCCGGTGAGCATGTGCTGGTTGTTGACGATATTCTTGACAGTGGACGAACCCTGGAGGCTATCATCGGCAGGATTCGTCAGGATTGCGCCCCGGAAAGTATCAGTGTGGCGGTGCTTCTGGACAAGAAAACCAGACGGGTGGTTGACATTGATCCCGATTACGTTGGGTTTGAAATCGATGACTTGTTTGTGGTCGGCTATGGGTTGGATTACCAGGGAAGATATCGCAACCTGCCGTTCATAGGCACACTTAAGTCCGACTACATCCTTCCTGAACACCGTGCATAGCTGATGGTCTTAAGAATTCTGTTTTTTTCCGTCTTGCGGGATGTCGTTGGCTGTGAAGAACTGGAGTTTGAGGCACCGGGAACGGTGCATAATGTTGGTGAACTGCTTGATGCTCTTTACCAGCAGTGGCCGTCTCTGCGTGGTTGGCAGCAGCAAATCCGGGTTGCGGTGGATCTTGACTATGTAGGACTTGAACATCTCCTCAAGGAGGGGCAGGAAATTGCCATTATGCCTCCGGTGCAGGGAGGTTGAGCCTGCTTTACAAGGGCGCCTTTGCGCATTAAAGTGTAGCGTAGCCTGTTCAGCACGGGCGTCCCAAACGGGAACTGCCCCAAGATGACCACTGAGCGCACACGGAATTTCTCAATCATTGCACATATTGATCATGGGAAAACCACGCTCTCTGATCGGCTGCTGGAGTATACCAGAACTATTTCCGAGCGAGAGCAGCAGGATCAACTGCTCGATTCAATGGATCTTGAGCGTGAGCGCGGCATTACCATCAAGTCACACCCGGTAATGATGAAATATGAGGGGCAGGACGGCCAACTCTACAAACTTAACCTGCTGGACACTCCCGGGCATGTAGACTTTTCCTACGAGGTGTCACGAAGTCTGGCGGCTTGCGAGGGGGCAATCCTGATTATAGACGCGGCTCAGGGCGTTGAGGCTCAAACCGTGGCCAATCTTCACCTTGCCACGGAGCAGGAGCTTACCATTGTGCCGGTTATCAACAAGATTGACCTGCCGAGTGCCGATCTGGACATGGCGTACAAGCAACTTGAGGACATACTGGCGATACCTGCAGAGGAGGCGATACTTGCTAGCGCGAAGATGGCCCAGGGCATAGGGGATGTCCTGGAGGCAATCGTGGCACGTGTGCCACCGCCGTCCCAGTCGGGGGACACATACCTGCGGGCATCGGTGTTTGACTCGATATTTAATTCCTTCAGGGGAGTGGTTTCCTACATTAGGGTTTTTTCGGGGCAAGTGAAGCGCGGCAGTGGCATTCGAATGATGAGTACCGGCAAGACGTATGAGGTCAAGGAGGTTGGTGTCTTTACGCCCAAGATGGAAAAGTGCGAAGTGCTTGAATCCGGTGATGTTGGTTATCTCATAGCCAACATGAAGTCTTCCTCGGAAGTAAAAATAGGCGATACGGTAACCGAGAGCCGTCATCCCGCCCCGGAGCCCCTGCCCGGATTCAAGGAAATCCAGCCCATGGTTTTCTCCGGGATTTATCCTGTAACAACGGATGATTTTGAACGACTCAAGCTGTCCATGGGTAAACTGCAGATCAATGATGCGGCGTTCCAGTATTCCGCTGAGAGTTCAGCGGCTCTCGGGTTTGGCTTTCGCTGCGGGTTCCTGGGACTTCTGCACATGGAGATTGTGCAGGAGAGATTGCGCCGGGAATACGGCATGGATGTGATCTCGACCTACCCCAGCGTTATCTACAAGGTAAAGAAGACAAACGGCGAGGAGTTGTTGATCGATAACCCCGCGTTTCTTCCCGACCCGGCGGAAATACTGGAAATCCTTGAGCCGACGGTCCGCGCTTTCATTATTACCCCGAACGAGTTCATAGGTGATTTAATCCAGCTCATTACCGAGAAGCGCGGAGTGATGGAGCACACCGAGACACTTGACACTTCACGGGTCATATTAACCTCAGTTTTCCCCCTTAATGAAATCCTTATCGACTTCAATGACCGGATGAAGAGCATGACCCGCGGTTACGGCTCGATGGATTACGAACATGCGGAGTATCAACTGGCGAAACTGGTGAAGATGGACATCCGGATTAACGAGGAATCCGTTGACGCTTTCAGCACCATCGTTCACAAGGATAAGGCGCAGGCACACGGGCGCCGGTTGTGCAAGAAGCTAAAGGAGGTCATCCCGCAACAGCTCTTTAAAGTGCCAATCCAGGCAGCGGTTGGAGGCACCATCATTGCGCGCGAAACGATCACTGCAATGCGTAAGAATGTGACTGCAAAATGCTACGGGGGTGACATTACCCGCAAGCGCAAGCTGCTGGAGAAGCAAAAAGAGGGGAAGAAGAAGATGAAGGCGATAGGCAAGGTCAATATTCCCCAGGAAGCCTTCATTAAGGTTTTGAAGTCGTCATCGGATTAGGTTCTTATATTTTCCATTTTAAATTCATCGTGTTCAGGAAAAAATATCTAAAGCAGGCAAAGCTTCTCAAGAAGGGGGTCAAAAAGTTTTTGCGTTACAAGCAGGACATTCTCCCGGAGAAAGCGATGGAGGATATCCGCATGAAGCTTGCGGAATTTGAGGGAGCGGTGGCGACGAAGAACAAGGAGGAGATCAAGAAGGAAGCGAAAACGCTTACCGGGGCATGCGGGAAAGTGATACCTTCGGCTTCGCATCCCAGTCTGCGGGAGAATCTCGAGGTGATCTTCGTTGCGGTTATTATTGCTGTTGGTATCCGTGCTTATTTTGCGCAACCATTCCGGATCCCGACAGGATCCATGCAGCCTACGCTCAACGGGATCATTGGCCATCTGCAGGATCCAGCGGGCGGTGCATTCAAGGCGCCCGGGTTCCTTGGAAAAGCATTTTACAAGGCCTGGGAGGGACGCACTTATGTCGATTTCACTATTCCTGCGGGTGCGACGATCAAGAGCATCTCCGAGCGGACAAGATTCAAGTTCTTCACTTCAACACTCATTGAGTTTGCTGATCCCTCGGTGAATGCCATCAAGGTCGGCGTTTCCCGGAAATCGTTATTGGGCGATGGCAATGGCTCGGATCTCGGTTTGCTCAAGCGGTTGGCTCTGCAGTTTTTTCCCGACAACAAGGGCGCGATGAGTTCACGGGTTGGCGGACACAATAGAATTACCGAGAATCTCAGGGTGCAGGGTTATGTCGATACCGGAGATCAGGTTCTGGTAAATAAGTTCTCCTACCACTTCCGCAGGCCGCAGCGCGGTGAGGTGTTCGTGTTCAACACCGGTGGAATCAGCGGCATTCCTCTGGAAAACCCGGCTCAGGGTTCGCAGCATTATATCAAGCGTTTGACCGCAGTTCCGGGAGATGAGCTTGAGATTCGAAACGGGGATCCTAAACTTTACCGGGACGGTAAACCTGCAGTTGAGAAGTTTGTGCGGCGTATCTGGGAAGGGGTTGAGGAGGGGTATCGCGGATACAGTTTCGTGGCTCCGTCCAAGACCAGCGAGTGGGCCGCGGGCATAGGGAAGGGTAAGCGCATTTACGCGCTGGGCGAGAGGCGCTACATGGCGCTCGGGGACAACAGTCATAACAGTTCGGATAGCCGGATGTGGGGATCGGTGCCGGAGACCAACCTGGTCGGCCCGGCATTGATGGTTTACTGGCCGTTTGAGCACTGGGGGACAATCCGCTAACCGGCCCTGCGGAACTTTCCAATGCTTGCAGGAATTGCTCCCGGGTGGCTCTGGCTGGGCGGGGCGGTGTCGGGTTATTTACTGATGCTCACGTGCAATCCCCTGCGGGGGATCCTTGTGGATGCTTTCAACCTGCTGCGCGAGCGCGGCAGGGTCCGGTTGTGGGTTCCGGTGGCAATTCTTTCGTTAATCACGGGTTTCCCGGGGGAGTTTGTGATCGATGGCGGCGAGGCTTGCCGCCAGGATACGAGTGAGGTGCTCGAGATGGCTGCTGATGCATTGGCCGATGGGGCGGGAATTTTCAGTTCAGTGGTGACACTTCGATTGCCAGGGGAAGCCCGTATGCTGCCGGCAAAGGAGCGCGCAATCTTCAGCCTTGTCGCAATCCTTTGGGTTATCCTGATCGTTAGCCTGCAGTTTTTCGTGCTTGTGTCCCTTTACCTAGGCGTTGTGATGCCTGAAAGGGATCCCGGATGGCGGGGTTTTCTTGATTTTACCCTGCGCAGGACCCAACGGTTCTGGCCGGGAGTCTGCCTTGTGGCTGTGGTTGTCGTGCTACCGCTGTGGTTGCCGGCGGCTGGCGCAGATAACATTGTGTTCTGGTTGATAGTCGCTTTGCTGGCCTGTGTGTTTGCTTTCAATCAGGTGTGTTTGCTCTCAGGGGAACGTAACTTTGCGGCAGCGATGGCGACAAATTTTTCATGCTGGAGGCGCTTTCCGTATGAAGCATTCTGGTTCGTGATCATCGTTGCCGTGAATCTTGTTGTCATTCACAGTGCCGACTTGACTGTGCGGGGATATCTTGCGGGGGAGAATGCAATAGGCTATCTCTGGCAAATCCTGTTCAGCTTTATCCGGGCCGGGGTGCTGGTGTGGCTTCTTGCCGCATGGGTGCTTCTTTTTTGCGCTAGAACAAAAAATCCAAGTCGACGTAGAATCCGCCCGTGAGTAACTGCTCCAGCTCCGTTGTTCCCGCTCAGATTGCAGCAAGGGCAAAGTCCAATTTGGCCTTTGCGCTCGCCTGTCTGCCAAGGCAGCGCCGCAGAGACATGGTTTCCTTCTATGCGTTTTGCCGTGTAGTGGATGATATTGCCGATGAACCTGGTATCCCTGATACCTTGCGGCTTGAAAATCTGGATACATGGCAATGCGGATTGCGTGAAGGTTTCGAGAATCCCGACATGGTGCAGAGTGAAACAGAGCGCATCCGCAGCAAATACGGCATTGATGCCGGACTTTTTATTGAGATTGTGCGTGGCATGGAGATGGATGTCGGCACAGTATGTTACCGGACTTTCGAAGAGCTTAAAGCCTACTGTTACCGGGTTGCCTGTACGGTAGGGCTGGTAAGTATAGAGATATTCGGGGCAAAGCACCCGGCAAGCCGTGATTACGCGATTAACCTGGGATATGCGTTGCAGTTGACCAATATCCTGAGGGATGTTGGCGAGGATGCCGCGGGAGGGCGCATTTACCTCCCGGAGGAGGATCTAGAGCGCTTTGGGGTCAATAGGGAGGATATTCTGGGGAGCAGGAGCGATGAGTGTTTCCTGGAATTGATGCGTTTTGAGGCAGCGCGGGCTGCAACTTACTTTGATGCGGCAGAGATCGCTCTTCCGCAGGCTGACAGGAAGGCATTGCGGGCAGCACGGCGGATGTCAAAAATCTACCGGGCCATTCTCAACAATATGAGCAAGGACGGATTCAGGGTTTTCGAGAAGCGTTATCGTCCCGGTAAACTGCGAATGCTTGCGATTCTCCTAGGAGGCTGAATGGGTTTGGCTTCATCGGTTGTCTCCGCTCTCAGAGCCGGAATCAGCCGATGCAGGTTCAACTGTCCCGTTCCCCTTGTCATCTCCGCCAAGCCATCGTGAGACTTCTTCCTGTATGGCATCAATTTCTGCGAGCTTGAGGTTTGGATCCCTTACGATGAATGCTTCACCACTCCTGGTGTGTTCGTAGAAGAGCATGCGGGCCTTGCTGTTTTCTTTCAGGTCGGTTTGCCTGAATATTTTTTTCCGCTCGAGCATGATGGCAAGTATATAGCGGGCGTTTTCGCTTTTCGCGTCATCTTCCTCAATCAACCGCCTAAGCATCGCTTCGGCGCTCTCCTTGCCGACAATTTCCCTTTTCCGGGGATCATCGGGGGCAGATTCAAATGTGGTGCGCCAGAATGAATAGGGGGCCGGGCTGTTCGTTTTGCTGATGCGCTCTTCCCAGGCGGAAACACAAAAATCCCGTCGCTCAAATTCCCCCTTCGCCTGATCCCTGAAAATAGCCGCGTAGAATGGCTCGCCGTCGGCAAAGGGGTGATTGCTTTCATGGCATGTGTTTGAGCGCAGCCGTATGTGCCATGAGTCGTTGAAGGACATGAAGTAATATTTCCAGGTGGATACGAGGCCCGCGCAACAGGCGTTAAACGTCAACGATCAGCAGGGATTCTGACCCCGGAGGACTTTTCCGTTAACCCATTTCAAGCTGCCTGCAAGTCTCGGTTTTGGCAATTCCTTGTGTCTTGATTTGAAATGAAGTGCGAGAATCCCGCCGGAGGCAAGAATGATGTTTGTGGTCCATGCACCAAAGAAGGCGGGTATGCGCATACCTTGGCCGAGGGCGAGAAAAATGTTTTCACAAACCAGCATGCCGAAGAAGATCAGTAATGCGGCAGCGACGCTGCCCATTACTCCATGCCGCGAAAACACGATTCCCAGAGGCGCGGCGATAAGGGTGATGCCAAGGCAGCTCCAGGGCAGAGCCCAACGATAATGCCAGTGGGTCTTGAATGGCGCGAGTAGCCTGGCAGGTTGATCGGAGTTTGTCTTCATGTGAAAGGCCAGGCCGGGAACCCCGAGTTGTTCAGGGATCAAGCTGCCGCTGTAGATTTTCCAGGGTGTTTCACGCCAATTACTGAGCATCCTGACATCGAAACGGGTTTGGCTGACAACATCGCCGTCAGTATCAAAATAAACTGCGGTGCCGCGAATCAGTCGCCATTCCCTGGTAAAGTAGTTCCAGGCTGCTTTTTCGGCAAAATAAGCCAGTTTCGTGTTCCCGGCTTCATCGGCTTGGTAGATTTCAATGTTACTCAGTTTATCCCCTGCGAGGTCAAATGGGATGCGCCCGACAAACCAGGTGCGGCGATCTTCGCGGTTCCTGTAGAGGCGGGCATGAACTGCATAGCGGCTTTCCTTGGCCCTGGCGTCTTTTTTCATTGAGGACATGACGGCTTTCTTGCGGCCTTCGGCCTCGGGTGCCCATTCGTAATTAAGAGCGAGTGATACCAGGGAAAGGTAGAAGCCGACAAGGAACAGGGGCATGAGTATGCTTCGCAGGCTTTTCCCTGTTGATATCATGGAGATGATCTCGTTGGATTTTGACATTCTGCTGAGCGAATACAAAATGGCAAGCAGGAGAGTAATCGGAAGAATCATCACGACAACTTGCGGCATCTGAACAGCGTAGTAGCGGAGAATCGCTGCAACAGGTGCGTTGGTTTCAAAGAAATAGGGCCCGTTGTCGCTCAAATCGATGATCAGCCAGATGGTAATGAAACCGGAAAAGCAGTACGCGAATGGCGTGAAGAATTGCCTGAGTATGTATTTTGAAAATAATGAAGCACGGGAGTAGATCGATGCCATTATCGGTGGGCTCAGGATGAGGCTGCCGATGAGGGTGAGACGAAACACGGAGCTTAGTGGAGAGGGTTCGACCCCGGCAAGTTGCAGTTGAGAGGCCCCGGCAGTGGCGATTTCCGAGGCGACCCAAACGACAAATATGGCCAAGCTGGCGATAAATGTTCCTTTGAAGGGAGGGCCTTCGCGGCGCGCCCGGATAAGCATCAGTATCAGAACAGGAAGCAGTAGCCAGAGGCAAAGAAAGTAGGATTTTCTGATAAACTCGAAGATGACAAGCGCCGCGGTGTCTTTCTCAGTGATTTCTATGGAGTTTTCACGGTAGGCCTGCAGGCAGCGCAATAACAGGTGCACGCTGGCTAGTGCGACAGCCAGCAGCGCGCATATTGGCACTGAGCGCGGATGGGTGAGCAGCCACGAGCCCGCCGGGGTTAAACGGGAGAGTAACTTGCGCAGGCTATGAGAGAATCGCGGCATATTTAACCAGCTTTTAAATTGTCGGCGAGGTGGCTTTGGCGGTCAAGATGCGGCGCTTGGTGTTTTTGAGTGCTGAATGCATCTTTAGGCGGGCAGGATTGCCTCAACCCCAGTGTGTTGTTCACAAAAAGCGATAATTTCCTCTGCGGTCATGACGAGGAATGCGGTGGAAAGGGCATCGGTCAATGCCGCAAAGGGAGCCAGCGCCCATGCGTTCTGTCTGTCGGCACTGACCCGGCATCCATTGCGGGGATCAATGATGTGTTCTCCTCTTTCCGTGAAGGCTGATCCGCTGAGGGAACGATCTTTCAGGTTTATGCCAGCAATGCCGGGTTCTCCCGTGCCAACGGGCCAACCGTCACCGGAAGGGCCTCCTCCAAAGGCCAGCAGGCTGCTTCCTCCGGCGTCCAGCAGGGCATTTTTAATGCCGCTTTTTTTCAGGATAGCTGCCATTTGGTCAAGGGCATAGCCCTTGCCGAGGCCGCCGAGGTCGAGCCACATGTCCCCGCAGGTCACGGTGGCTTCACGGCATTCCGGATACAGCAATATCTTGTCAATGCCGACGGCAGCCTGAGCACGGGCGAGTTCTGATTTGCTGGGCTGGCGCGGAGAGTGATCTGGATTTGTCCACACTGCCAATAATGGACCGATGGTGATGTCGAATGCGCCGTGCGTGGCGGAGTGGATTTCCTTGGCAAGGGTGAGGCAGTCGAAGGCGGCTTCTCCGATGGGGGTGTTTTCGCCGGGCGTGAGATGGTTTAAGCGCGAGATATCGCTGCCGTTGCGGAAACGGCTCAATTCGGCCTCCAGGTTTTCGAGGTCGCGCAGTGCCTCGGCGGCGCAAAGGTGAGCTTTGGTCTCACTTGTTCCGGTAATGAAAATCTGAAACTCGGTGGCCATGGCATGGGCACCGAGCCTGTGGGTTTTGCCGCTCATTGCTATGGTGTGGAACGGCGTTTCACCATTTCAAAGAACAGTTCACGCTCAATGTAGATGTGCAGCATGACGTTGTCGCGCAGGTTCATCAGGTCGGGGCCGATGTAGCGGTTCCCGAGTTTTTGGGCAAGTGCCTCATCGTATGAGGCGTCGCAGATGATTACATCATTTTCCACTTTTCCGGGCAGTTCCCGGGGATGCCGGAGATATCCCGCTTTCTCAATATTCCGGAAGTAGTAGGGCAGGGGCCAGCCGGTTTCCGGATGGCAGACCTTAATGGATAGTTGCGGTTTGATGCCGCGCAGTTCCTCGACCTGTGCAACGAGCCTTGACACCAAGCTTGGAGAGGTATGGGAATAGAGGTAGGGGTTGCGATCAGCATTGAAAGGAGCCATGGAACGCGACTTTGGTGATGGATCGAAATGCTTTTTCCACACCTGTTCAAGAAGGCCGGGCGTGGAATGTGTTGTTTCCCCAGAATTGCTCAGGGATGATTTGAAGTTGGCAATCTGGTTTTGTCTCAACAGGTTACAGCAGCCCAGAAGAAGCGCAGTGATTAACAACAGGCGTAATCCTGTGGCGATTGCCTTGTTGGGCACTTCCTTGATAAGCTTCAGCAGCGAACTGAAACCGAATCCGGCCAGCAGGACGGCGGCGTGGAGGAAGGCCAAAATTGACCACGGTGTCTTGTAGGCGATTGCGGAGTAGAGCAGCAGGGTGAGCAGAGCGTAGACTGTCAGAAGCCGCAGAAACACCTGCTTTTTTTGAGGCAGGTCGCGGCGCAGGAATGTTGCCGCGGCACCAAGTGCGGCGAGCAGGAGGATCAACAGTTCGCTCCATGTGTAGAGTTCCATTTTTTTCCAGGCGAGCAGTTCCATGTAATACATGAAGGGCTTCTCGTGTCCGCTTCCCCCGGCCCGGTTGAGGTAGTGAAGGTAACTTGAGAAACTCTGTGGGATTGCCTGGAGATTGGTGAAGAGCAGCGAATACAGCCCGGCTGATATCATCAGGGTTAGCATCAACCCGATTGCGGCATGCTTGACGAGGAGAGTTGGCGCGAGCCGGGCAGCCCGGCGCTTGGTGATCTCCTCAATGAGCCAGACAATGACAGCGGCTGCCACTAGCGCGAATATGGAAATGACGAAGGTTTCCTTGGTGGCATGCATCAACGCCGCCATTGTTCCGGCACAGGCCATCCATCGTAGTTTTTGATGGCAGAAATACTTCCATGTGAAGAACAGAAAAGCTGAGAGCAAGAGCACCATGGGAAGTTCCATGATGTAGTAGCGACTGAAGAATACGTGCATCGGAGAAAGCGCGGTGAGCAGGGCGGCGACGGCGGTCCCGGCATTTCCAATCAATCCCCGGAACAGGAGAGCTACGGCGATAAGGCCTATGCCGAAGATGGCCGGCGTCAGCCGCAGGGTTGTCTCATCAAGTTGCTGGTATGAGGTTGCTCCCCTGGCCAGGGCAACGGGCAGGGAGAAGAATAAAAGTCCCGGGCCGTGGCCGTCGCTCGGGTTGTAATCAAATCCCTCGCCAGCCAATAGATC
>JAYGGE010000050.1:0-69443 GCA_046581505.1 Verrucomicrobiales bacterium
CGCAGGCGGAAGGCCAATGTTGCGCCGTCATCCAGGAAGGCTGCCGGGGCACCCTCACCGGCGGTGAGGTTGTGGGTGAGCGCAAAGCGGCGGTTGTTGTTGGTGCCGGAGGTGGTGACCGCGTCCACCATCAGCAGCGCATTGTTGCCGGGCTCGCCGGCGACGGGGACCACGGCAATGCCGCCGGGGTTGCCGGTGCCCGGTGCGCTGCCGTCCCAATGGTCGGAGTTGTTGTTGTGGTCCCATGTGCCGTCAAGGGCCGCGGTGGCACTGGACGCCGAGGCATCGCCCTCAAAGAGGTAATCCCAGCCGCCTCCGGGCGGCAGGTAGTCCTTTGCAAAGCCGGTGGTGATGAGCGTGATTACGCTCAGGATGTTGAGTTGCAGCGGGGACATGGTTGGTATCGGGAGGTATTGAATTTCAATGGCATCCAGCTTCGTCACGGAAAGTCAGCGAGATGCTGGCGAATACAGCAAAGAATACGCCAATACAAAGTGGCGGATAATGGGGCATAGGGATTTGGGGTTATGGCAGTTTACGCTCGTACAGGGTCCCGGCGCAACAGGCTGTTTGCATTTCTTGCAGCGCTTACCATCCGGCACCTTTCACTTTGGTCTGGATCCGGCAAATATACATGTCTGCAGTCAGGTAGAGGACGCTGCCATCGCCTCCCCAGCCGCAATTGGCGGTTTTCTCGCCGGTGCTGATTCGTCCCAGTAATTTTCCTCCGGGAGTGAAGATGGATACCCCGCCGGGACCGGTAGCCCACAGGTTTCCTCCTGCGTCAACTTTGAGCCCGTCAGGCAGTCCGGGAAGTTTACCGACGTTGCCCGTGGCATCTGCAAAGAGTTTCCCCCTGCCTATAGAGCCGTCGGGGTTGACCGGGAATTTTTTCCAGATGGCTGCTTTCGGGTCTGATTGCGCGACATAGAGTGTTTTTTCGTCAGGAGAGAAGGCGATGCCGTTAGGCCGGGTCATTTCTTTGGTCAAGAGGGAGAGTGAGCCGTCTTTTGCCAGTCGGTAAACTCCGCAGAAGTCGAGTTCGCGGCGCTTGTCCTCATAACGGTTTGGTAACCCGTATGGCGGGTCAGTGAAATAGATGTCACCGTTTGACTTCATGCAGGCATCATTGGGACTGTTGAGTCGTTTACCGGAGAAGTTGTCCACGAGGGTGCGTTTTCCACCGCCTCTGGTAAGCAGGGATATGCGGCGATCGCCATGCTCGCAGGCCACAAGGCGGCCTTTCTGGTCAAGCAGCAGCCCGTTGCATCCCGGTTCATTGCCGTAGTTTTCAACACCGGTATAGCCGGAGGGTTTCATGAACAGGCTCACGCCAATACCCTCTTGCCACTTCATGATAGAGTTGCGCGGGATATCGGAGAATAACAGATAACCTCCGTTTTTGCTGGGGACCCAGAGGGGACCTTCAGCCCACACAAATCCATCTCCGATCATTTCAATCCTGGCAGTTTTGTCGATAAGGTCATCAATGCCGGGATCGAGCCGGATTACCTTGCCCAGGGTGGGGAAATTGGTCGTGTCAATGCTGCTGATAGCGGGTGTTGTCGCCTCCTGGGCAGATAGAAAACTGAGCGCTGTGATGAGGCAGATGGCTGTAAGGGTAATCTTCATGGGATGTAATTCTAGTGTCTGGAGCAGTTGGCGGAAAGGAAAACCGATCATAAACTACATGGATTCTGTGCATGCTGCGGAGGACAGGAAGGAAGTGGTCATCGCAGATGGATGTTTTGGATTTGAATTTTTGAGTTTTGGGCAATATGATTAATTATCCGTTAAGACAATGGACGACCAAGTATCCCAACAACAGCCATCCTATGACGGCATTTCCACTATGTCTGCCGTAGCGCTTGACCCGGAAATCCTGAACCAGGGGGTTGAGCGGAACAACACCGGGGCAAAGGGACTTTCCCTGGCTGTTGCAATCGGGCTGAATGCCCTGGTGCTGTTGCTTCTTGCCTGGTGGACCATCATGAGTTTCACGGAGGAGGAAGTTGAACTGGTTGTTGAGTCCGGTCCTGTGGAAGCAGTGACTCAAATTGACAAGAAGCAGTTCGCGAAGAAGCAGCAGACAAAGCCAACTCCTGCTTCCGGTTCCCAGGCACCGCCATTGATTACCTCTGTGGCGGTTGATCCAACGGCAGTGTTCGTGATTGAAACCAAGGTAGAGACTGATGCCTTCGGGATAGGCGATGGCTGGGGGAAGGGTGCGGGGTTTGGCAGTGGAGGATCGGGCGGCGGAAGTGTCGGCTTCTTCGGCTCGCGTTCAACGGCGCAGCGCGTTGTGTTTTGTGTGGATGCCTCCGCGTCGCTCTCGGGCCAGCAGTTCCAGATGATCAAGAGGGAGCTCAACAAGTCACTGAAAAAGCTGGCTTCATCAATCAATTACCAGGTGATCTTTTTCTCGGGTCCGGCGTGGTTTGCCGAGGATGAGCATACCGGGAAGAAGAACAACCATGCCGTCAAGCACGCGGGGAAATCGTATCAGTGGCGCACCAAGGGCGGGGCGAGCGCATTCTATATTGTCGGTGACAAGGATCTCTACACCGCCAAATGGCTGCCCGCCACCAGCGGCAATCTTGCCAAGACACGCTATCGCGTCGATGCGGTGGAAAAGTCTTACGGGACCGATTGGCGCCATCCGCTGCGCATGGCCCTTCAGATGAATCCAAAGCCTGACGTGGTTTATTTCCTGACCGACGGGGCTGTGAGCAATGGTCAGCAGGCAGTTGACCAGATCCTGAAAATCAACAACCGCGGCAAGAAGGCCAAGATCAACACCATTGCAATGATGGTTCCAAGGGCCGCCAATTTGCTTGGAGAGCTGGCGAAGAAGACAGGCGGGGAGTTTACCGTGGTGATGGCGGACGGCAGCGTGAAGAAAGGCATGAAGAAGTAGCGCAACGCCTGTTGTCGCGATTATTCCGGCTTTTTCTCCTCGCGGGTGGACTTGATGTAAAGTTCCCGGAGTTGCTTGAAGTCAACTTTTGCCGGGCTGGAGGACATCAGGTCAATGCCGCGATTGTTCTTCGGGAAGGCGATGACTTCACGGATGCTTTCCTCGCCCGCGATGAGCATTACCAGGCGGTCAAATCCCAGTGCCACACCGCCGTGCGGGGGTGCGCCAAAGCTGAAGGCATCAAGCAGGTGTCCGAACTCCTGTATAGCCTGGGTCTCATCAATCCCGAGCGCGGCGAACATCCTGGTTTGCAATTCACTTTCATGAATCCGGATGGAACCGCCGCCGATCTCGTGTCCATTGAGCACGACATCATATGCCTCGGCGCGGATCTCACCGAGGTCCTCGCCATTTTCCAGGAGAGTGATATCGTCCTGCTTAGGACGGGTGAAGGGGTGGTGGACAGCGGTCCATTTACCGGTTTCCTTGTCGAGGCTAAGGAGAGGAAAATCAGTTACCCAGAGGAATTTCAGGTCGGTGCTGCCCTCGGTGGTCTTCAGGTATCCGGCGCACTTGAGCCGGATGCGTCCCAATACTTGGCACACAGTTGACCATTCGCCGGCGCCAAACAGGATGAGGTCACCTTCCTCGATGGACATGGACTCGGAGAGCAGTGTTTTTTCCTCTTCGCTGAAGAATTTCACGATTGGGGATTTCCATTCACCGTTTTCAACCTTGATGAATGCGAGTCCCTTGGCTCCGTGCAACTGGGCAGTCTCGGTAAGGTGGTTGATCTGGCCGGTAGTGACACCGGCAAAGCCTTTGGCGTTGATTGCCTTGACGACCCCCCCGGAGTCCAGGGCTGCGCGGAACACCTTGAACTGGCTGTCTCCAAAGACGGTTCCCAGGTCGATAAGTTCCATCGCAAAGCGCATGTCCGGCTTGTCGCTGCCAAAGCGATTCATCGCCTCCTTATAGGTGAGCCGCAGGAACCCGCCCTCAATGTCTACGTCAAGGGCTTCCTTGAAACAGCGGGCAAGGAGGTTTTCAACGAGTGTAATAATATCGTCGGCGGATACGAAAGATGCCTCGATATCGATCTGGGTAAACTCCGGCTGCCGATCTGCGCGCAGGTCCTCGTCGCGGAAACAACGGGCAATCTGGAAGTATTTCTCGATGCCGGCAACCTGCAGGAGTTGCTTGTACTGCTGCGGAGCCTGGGGCAGGGCATAGAAATTGCCCGGATTGAGACGGGAGGGAACCAGGAAATCCCGTGCTCCTTCCGGTGTGCTTTTGCTTAAGATTGGTGTTTCTATCTCAAGGTATCCGGCTTCATCAAGGTAATCCCGGCAGGTTTTGGCTACCCGGTGCCGTATTTTCAAGTTGCGTGCCATCCGCGGGCGGCGCAGGTCGAGGTAGCGATGGCGAAGCCTGATGTCCTCGTTGGAAAGCTCCTTGTCGAGTTGAAACGGCAATACCTTAGAGCGGTTTATGACATTGAGTTGTTTGACGATCAGCTCAATTTCCCCGGTTTCGATGTTCGGGTTGACGGTTGACTGGCCTTCGATCTCCGGACGTTCGCCAACTGTGCCCGTGACCTGCACAACATCTTCGTGACGCAAGCTATGCGAGAGCTGTGCCGCCTCGGTGTTCTCCTCGCTGCGAAATACCGCCTGGGTAACGCCTTCACGATCACGGATATCAATAAAGATCACGCCGTGGTGGTCGCGTTTGGTATTAACCCAGCCAATAAGTGTTGCTGACTGGCCGATGTGTTCCCTGCGGAGACTGTTGCAATGGTGCGTGCGCATTTTCAGATGGCGGGATTTTCTTGTCAGGTTGACTGGGCGTAGAGAGGACCTTCAGGCGGTGAGTCCAGGATCGTTTTGACGTGGTCAGTCATTGCGCCAACATCGACTTTAACCTCACTGCGTTGCAAAAGATCCTTGACGCCAACACTTGGATATTCCGAACCAATGATCACGGCGACCCGGGCTTTGGCATGTTCAGCTTGGCTGAACTGCTTGCCAACCTTTGTTTCGGTCATGGAATAATCCACGCGATAACCGGCCTGGCGCAGGTGTTGCATGGCAGCGAGGGCTTCCGGACGCATTGATTCATCGGCGATGATCACGTGCACGTCAGCTGCACCCGTCCTGCCAAGATGGCTCAGCAGCCTGGTGTGCGCGTTTTTTGTTTCCCTGATCAGGTCGGTGATCACCACATCGCCCATTGCAAAACCGCATGCAGGCATTGTGGTGGATTCGTTGCTTACCAAGCCGCAGAGGTTGTCGTAGCGCCCACCCCCTGCCACTGAACGCATTGCCTTGCCGTGATCGAACACCTCGAAAACAGTTCCCGTGTAATAGGCAAGGCCACGGACAACTCCAAGGTCGATTTTCACGTAATCAGACAGGTTGCGGGCTGAGAGGTTCTGCAGGATGGAACTGAAGTGTTTGTCGGCGGCGGGCGAGGAAATGAAATTGTCGACAGCCTGGCGCGAGGTTCCCAGGTCGATGAGTTTCGTTGCTGTGGTTTCCGGGTTGTCACGTTCCATCTTGTCGATGACCTGCAGGAAGGATGAGAGGTTTTCCGGGGCTATGGTTTCGGCCTGCATAAATTCAATCCAGGCGTCCCGGTTACTGAGTCGAATGACGAAATCGTCGATGCAAAACCCGAAATCGAGCATCAGGTCAATGGCGAAGGCGATCAGTTCGGCATCAGCTGCCTGTGAGGGTTCACCGAGAATGTCGACATTAAACTGGTAGAACTCCCGGGAACGTCCCTTCTGCGGTTTTTCATAGCGGAAGAACTGCCCGATCCCGAACCAGCGCATGGGCTTGCGATAATCCCTCTGGCGTGCAGCAGCCATCCTGGCGAGGGTGGGGGTGAGCTCCGGGCGCATTGCGACACTGCGCCCGCCCCGGTCTTCAAAGTGAAATAACTGCTTGAGTATCTCGTCGCCGCTTTTTTTCCGGTAAAGTTCAGAGGGCTCCAGGACAGGACCCTCATATTCATGGAAGTTATAGCGGTGCGCAACTGAGCGCCAGTGGTCGAAAACGTAGTTTCGCACTGCGCAGTCTTCCGGGTAGAAGTCCCGGAATCCGGGGAGACTTTGTATTTTTCCGCCCATTGGTTCGATACAGGGTGCGCAAGATGGCGGTTTCAGGCTGAAATTCAACCGTTTTGGGCATTGAGTCGTCCTTGGATATGGTGGAGAGGTTCTTCAGATGCTTCATCGGCTCCGATTGCGCAATTTCCGCTGTTTTGAGGCACTTGAGTGCCCATTGCAGGGGGAGGTGACTCTTTTTGTGGGTAATAATGCCCATGGTAAGACCACTATCTTGGAGTCGATCTGTATGCTGTTGCGCTTGCAGTCTCCACGGGCAGGCACGGTATCGGAGGTGGTTAGGCTGGGTGAGGATGGTTTTGTCATCGAGGGCGATTTTTCCGGGCGACAGCTGATGTTTTCCCTTTCCGGGCAACGGCGACAGATGAAAGTTGATGGAAATATCAGCAAAAACCGTGCGGATTATCTCGCCGAGACAGGGCTTGTCGTTTGGATGGGAAATGATGACGTGGCGCTGGTGCGGGGTGGGGGTGATGTGCGGCGGCGCTATATGGATTTTGCGGCATCGCAGATTTGTCCCGGATACCGCAATGCCCTGCGCGCTTACAACCGGGCTTTACGTGCCAGGAATTTCCTGTTGAAACGGGATGAGCGGCCCCGGTGGGGGCAAGTCGCCGCATATACCAAGCTGCTGGTTGAGCACGGCACTGTAATTTCTGAAGCCCGTGCGGATCTTATTGCCGCACTTTGTCCGTCGGCCAGTCATGCGCAGAGCGGGATCAGTGGTCGGGATGAACCGCTTGAATTGAATTACCTCAGGTCAGGAGGAGAGGATCTTGCAACTGCCTATGAGCAGAATGCAGATCAGGACAGCCAGAGAAGGCAGACTCATGTTGGTCCTCATCGTGATGATTTCATGTTGGAGATCAAAGGATTGCCGGCCGGGCAGTTTGCTTCCGAGGGACAGCAACGCACCATTGCACTTGCTTTGAAGCTGGCGCAGGCAGAGGTGTTGCGTGGGGTAAAGGGTACTGACCCGGTTTTGTTGATGGATGATATATTCGGGGAACTAGACCAGGCCAGGCGTAATGCCTTGCTGACATACCTGCCGAAATCCTCACAGAAGTTGATCACCGCCACGCACCTAGACTGGGCTGATGATGCCTTTTTAAAGGCTGCCCAGCATTATCGGGTTGATGGCAGTGGGGTTTGTTAACTCTTTTCGCCTGAGTTTACGGCGTGTTGGTGCGGGATAAGGTTGACGAAGATAATGCAGGAACCGGGTGATGCCATGTGGAGGACCCGCAAAAAACCTTGGGTCTGGCGATGTCGGTAAAGTGGATGTATATTGAATTGATGGGGGAGCAGGACCTATGCCGACTGTAGGGTTCCCTGGAAGAGGAGAGGGAACCTCTCCTGCTTA
The DNA here is from genome assembly GCA_046581505.1 of Verrucomicrobiales bacterium. Classification (GTDB taxonomy): domain Bacteria; phylum Verrucomicrobiota; class Verrucomicrobiia; order Verrucomicrobiales; family DEV007; genus CACIUL01. The sequence continues at coordinate 7,411 of JAYGGE010000050.1, forward strand.
GATTTGAATGTTGGGATAGTTTAATGACCAGGGCAGAGCGTGCAGATTATGTGCTTGGGGAGTTGGCGGAAATTTACCCGGAAACCCCGATTCCGCTGGATCACCGGGATCCTTTTACTCTGCTTATCGCGGTATTGCTCTCTGCCCAGTGTACGGACAAGAGGGTAAACATGGTTACTCCCGACCTGTTTTTCCGGGCAGACACCCCGCAGTTGATGGTGAAAGTTCCGGTAGGGGAAATACGGGAGATTATTCGCCCGTGCGGGCTTTCTCCACAGAAGGCAAAGGCCATTAATGGCCTGTCCAGGATTATTCTCAAGGAATATGGCGGGAAAGTCCCGCGAACTTTTGAGGAACTTGAAGCATTGCCGGGCGTCGGCCACAAGACGGCATCAGTGGTAATGTCCCAGGCTTTTGGCTTTCCGGCGTTTCCTGTCGATACACACATACACCGCCTGGCGCAGCGCTGGGGTTTAAGCAGTGGCAAAAATGTTAGGCAGACAGAGAAGGACCTGAAGAGGATCTTTCCCCAGGAACATTGGAACAAACTGCATCTGCAGATTATCTTTTACGGCAGGGAATACTGTACGGCACGCGGGTGTGACGGGAGGGATTGTGACATTTGCAGGGCGCTGTATCCCGGACGCAGGAACCCCAGGATAACGAGAAAAGCTTAGCCTATTTGATCAATCCGGCTCCGGCAGCTCGTAGCCGAGCTTGAGGTCGTCAGCGGAACCCCGTTTGCGGTCAGGGCCTGCGGACTGGATATCGAGTTGAGTGGCGGAAATGGCGTGAAAGAAATACGGGCTTCCCCATCGATCAAGTAGATTACCGTGATTGTCGAGGTCAGGGTGATCCAGGGGAAAAACCACGATCCTGTGTCTGTTTTTCCCGGCAAGGCTGTTGATTACCTCGAAGTTTTCGCCGGCAACAGGATTGCTCCTGTTGACAAGGCGGTAATAACCGAAGATTGCATCCAGGATCTGCACGTCCTCTTCTGCAGGGATGTCTTTGTTGTGCAATTTCCGGGCCAGGTCGATTGCCTGCTCAAAGATGATTCGGCCGTCATCTGTGCGCGTGACCCGTGCATCATCGCGGTGTGGCGGGACACGGTAATGGATAGAGATCTCCTTTGCAGGACCGGGCTGGAAGGGTTGCACGATAACCGTTCCCGGACGGGTTCCCGGACGGGTCTGGCCGGGTTTCATCCCGGGCAATTTGTCTTTCCCCGGGTTCTCGGGAGCCTTTGCGGAAGGGCTGAGGGTGGCAGGTTCACTGCCGGATTCTGCGGGTTGCGGCGAGCTTGGCCTGCTGATGATGTATATACCGAATGCCGCCGGGATCAACAACACGGCAAGAATAATCCTGTTCAGGATTTGTTTCCCCGTAAGTTGGCGAGGCATCAGGGTTTGCTGATCCAGGTTTGTTTTTCTCCCGGGCGCTTAAGCTAGGCGAGGAAATCGATCAGGTCGAGGTTCGGTCCCGATGCGCTGGCATCGAAAGGATCGGGGAACCTGGAGAGGTTTGGGAAAATGGTTTCAATGTCAACAGCCGGGACCCCCAGCCATTTCGCAAGCACTGCAGAATACTGCTCCACGGCGGTGGTGGGAATCCAGCGCCCTCTTGAGCCTGCGGGCACATCATCGGCGCCTCCTATTCGAAGTTGAGGGATTTGCCCGAAAATTTGGCTGCCGTTAACCGGGCCGCCGAACAGGAAAGCGTTGGTTCCCCAGGCGTGGTCGGTGCCGGAGGTGGCAAAGTCACTGCCATTCGGTGTCCAAGTGCGGTTGAAATCCGATGCCTGGAATCCTACCACGTTGTTATAGTCAAAATCACTGTCGCTGGCATCGAGTTCCTTCATGGCCTGGTTGAAGGCGTCGATCGCATCATCAAGTTCATCAAGTTTTGTGGGGAGGTCAGCATTGATGTCCTGATGCGTGTCGTAGCCTCCCTGGTCGACAAAGAAGATCTGGCGGTTGTTACCCAGGCACTTTCGTCCTGCAATGAGCTGGGCTACCATATTCAACTCGCGACCGAGGTCGGTGGCGGGGAACAGCGTGTCGAAGTCAACCCCGGAAGCAGTTGCCGTTGTGATTGCCTCGCCGACAATGCCCTCGTTGGCCCGGGCACGACGAACCACCGTGTTGTAGCCCTCCTCAAGGATGTGCTTGTGTCGGTGAAACATCACGTCCTCAAATGCCTGGAAGCGCCTGCCAACATTGGTGTTCTTGTATTTGCTGGTCTCTTCATTGATGGCATTGCGGTAATTTGATCCGTAGCCGCTCAGGCTGATGGCGCCGTTGTCGCTAACGGCGTATTGCGGCACCGCACCGCCGGGGGAGGAGAGGAAATCAGAGTTTCCTGAAACGGTGATGAGCATGGATGACTTTCCCTGCGGGTTCAGGTTGTTAGCTTCCTCCCCAAAGTTCTTTGCGATCCTGCCGCCCCAGCCGCTTGAGAATGGCCTGTCGGGCTGGGAGCCCGCCATCCACTGAGTGACCTGGTCGGAGTGGCTGAAGAGCTGTACCGGAAGGACGGCCGTGTCGTAGTTGCTGCGCGTCACGACCTCGGAGAGATTGCCGCAGTTTGCCAGCATGCTGAGTTCCCCGCTGTTGAACATTGCTGCCATTTTGGTGAGGCTCGGGTGGAAGCCGAATGCGTCACCGGCGTGGGCGCTCAGCGGGATCGTGTCATCGCCGTTTGCCGCCGAGCTGCCGTTGGGGATGGCGACGATTCCCCTGTTGTTTGTGTATCGGTTGGCCTGCGGGTTTGATCCCCGGGGAATCAGGAAGTTGTTCATGTCACAGCCGCCCCGCAAAAAGACGCAGACCAGTGCCTTGTAGTCACTCAGGGAGACCTCATCCGCGGCGGCATTCATCAACCCGAGGTGGTTCATGGTCTGTGCCAAGCCCCCGAGGGCAAGTGAGCCAAATGCGGAGCGCCCGAGGAAGCGGCGCCGATTCATCTGGATGTTCAGTTTTTTGTGAATTGCCATCGTGGTTGGTGGTGGGGTTATTTCTGGACAACAAACTCCGGCGTGGTGCTCATTAAATAGAGCGTGGTGCGAAACAGGTCACGCTTGGCGTTGCTGGCGTTTGTTGCGTTGGAGTTGTAGGGGTTGTAGGACATGCTAACCAGGGCATCGATAATGATTTCCCTCGGGTTCTTGAGTTCACTGTCATTGGTGAAGTTACCGTCGCCAAAGGTGAGCTTGCCCGGGTTAATGCCGTCAGTTGATGGGTCCTCGTTATTGGATGTGTCGTAGGGGTAAGCTGCGGCAAAGCTGCCACCGGTCAGGCGCAGGTCAATGGCGTCGACGAGGGCGGTGATGTCGGTGAGCTCGTTGGCAAGACTGGTGCCCCAGGGAATGATGTTGAGCGCCCAGTCGGCAAGGGTGATGCGCACGTTGTCGTAGGCGTCGGACTCGTGGCTGTCGTCAGGGGTGGGGTCGCCGTAGAGAAGGCGCTGGTTGTAGGTGTTGGGCTTTCTCTCGGTGCCGGCCGCGTTTCTATTGGGTGAGCCGCCGATGGCATTGAGACTATTGCCATTCAAGTTCCAGGTGATGGTCCAGAAGGTGTTGAGGTTGCGGATAACCCCGCTCTCGGTGGCGATCTGCAGTTCCGGTGCCACCATGCCGGCATCGGCCACCGGGCCCCCGGGGCTGTAAAATGGCAGGTAGTAGTTGAAAACGGTCTCCTGGGAGAAAGGGGTCATCGACAGGGTGTTGTCGGTGACCGGGTAACGAAAGCGGCTGTTAATGGTGAAGTTTGACAACTGGCCTGAGGGGTAACCGAAGTTGGCAAGATAACCGTCTGCCGGCGGGGCGATGGCATTGGCATTTGGCAGTGTCCTGTCGGCACTGAGCGGGAGGTCCGAGTACATTCCCTCCCTGTAGGAGGAGCTGCCCTCATCGAAGCCGGCAATCAGCCTGACCTGGTTGAGGAAATCGCTGCTTGTCGTACTCGCGTTGAGAGCATGGATGGCGAGGAGGTTTTCCCCGGGTTGCAGGAGGTTAAAGAAGTTATTGCCCCCAAAATCCTGCAAGGTGGTCGCGATTGTGTCATTGGTTGTCTGGGTGGCTGAAGAGTCCCAGTTTAAATCGGCGGGAGCACGGTCTGCGGCGATTTGTGTGCCGTTAAGGTAGGCAACGAAGCCATCATCACATCTTGCCTGCAGCTTCATGAAGTTCCAGCTGTCGAGGTCGGCACCGTTGACATTGAACTTGATACGGACATAACAGGAAGTGCGTCCTGCCATTTGTGCGTCGAGGTCGATATTGATGTAGGGCTCATAAGGACCTTCGTCCTGCCTTTCGTAGCCTATGCCGTTGCGTCCTGATAACCAGCTGCCGTCGTTGAAATCAGGATCCGTGCGCCATTGGGAACCAATGTCAGAATCCGGGACCAGGGCACGCACTCTGGCTGACTCGTCGACCAGGGTCGTGTCCTCAACGGGGCCAATTCCAGAGGCGTGATATCGCTGCGAGAAGTTGCGCAGCAGTTGCAGGTAAAGATCCAGCGGGGCTTTCTTCAGCCCGAAGGTGGTGTCGTCGGTTACCCGCGAAAGCTCACGCACCTCATAGTCGAGCAGGATGGCCTTGAGGGCCTCAGTCATGCCGCCTTCACTTTCCCTGAAGGCGCTGGCCACCCGGTAGAGGTATGCCGTGCTCGGGTTGCTGGTGGTGAAGCGCTGGATGAGGCGCAGGGAGATGAAGGCCGGGGTGGAGCGGTGGCTGTTGACCATGTCATAATCCGGCAGGCCGTCACCGGGTTTGCCGGCGAGCCATGCGATGGCGTCATCAAGGTCCTTCTCGGAATGGGCGATTTCATCAGAACGCCCTCCGCTTTGTGAGAGGTTGCCGTCACTCATGGAGCGGTTATCAATCAACCTGCCGCCAGCGATTGTTTTTGCCCCCAGGTCGTGGAAGTCGGCAAACATCTGTACCGGGTAGGAGAACTGGTGGTTGTAATACTTGTTGCCCTCGTTCCGGTTGAAGTTGGAGGTGACCGTGTTGAGCCTGCCGCTCTGGTTGCTTCCGGTTGGATTGTTCTGGTTAAAAGGAATTCCGCCATTGCCGTTGTTACGGTCAAACGGGTTGCCGCTATCATCCCCGGCAACAATGCCCCAGGTCGCGGGGGTTGTGGCATAGCGTGAAAAACTCTGCCCGGTCAGCACGCGTGCGAACTCGGTAATGTCGGTGTTGGTGTAGGTGGGTTCCGGAAGCCCGGTCTCCTCGGAGAGTTTCAGCGTGCCGTCGGTCCACAGGTTGAACAGGCCGATGGAGAAGAGCTGCATGTCCTCACGCGCAAGGTTTTCATCAGGGAAGACATCGGGGATGCCGTCACCGCTGATATCGTAGGCTTTCTGGTTTTTCAGGCTGGAGAGCCATTTGCTCATCATCGGGCTGCGGTTGATGAACCCGAAGAGGTCGTGGAAGTGGCTGAAGGCATGATAGTTGAGCATGTCCTGGTAGTTGGATGCGCCAAGATGAGCCTGCCTGACCCGGTTGAGTTGGTCGGACACCACCAGGATTTGCTGCAGCGAGTAGCCCATTTTCTGGCGCAGTTGATCCTTGGCGTTGAGCATAAACAGCCAGTGGGCACGGCGCCGGTTTTGGTGGTTGACCTCGGCCAGGTCAAAGAACGTGTACCTGTCCTCGTTCTTTCCCCAGTTGATCTCTGCCTGGGTCAAGGGGTAATTCTGTGTCGGGAACCACTGCTCGGGATTGGGTCTTTCCCGGTCAATTGCCGGCCATTCTCCCGGCAGGTCGGGGACATTGATAAGGTTGTTGCTGGGGTCGTTAAAATGATGGGTGAACCAACGGTCGGGGTCGAAATATCCACGCAGTTTCCATTCCTGGTTGTCGGCGGCGAGGACATAATCGACAAGGTAGCTCTGTGGCGCGGCAATCTGCTCCTCTATCCATGCCTCAAAAGCGGCAATGCGCGGCACCGGCTCGTTGGCGTGGGTGCCGTTGATCTCAGTAATCAGGCGGGCGACTTCCGCATCGGTCGCGCCGAAGGTTGCCTGGTTGAGGAAGCGCCTTACATCGCGTTCCAGTTCCGGGCCGCTTAGCGGGGTGATGGCTGAGGGGGCAGAGGGCGGGTCAGGCTCGGAAATCGAGCCGGATTCCTCGACGAGGATTGCCCACAGTTCCCCGGCCTGGTTGTCGTTGGTGTGCCAGTTCAGGTACAGCGGCGTTTCGCCGTTCTGTCCGAACAAGCCGTCGATTGCCTTGCTGCCGGTGACTGCACCCTGTATATCATGAATGGGCCACGGGTAGTCGAGCAGTTCACCGATTTTCGGGTTGGATTGCGGGTCTCCTGGAACTTCAGTGATCTCGTAAATAATTGATCCGCTGGTCGGTCCCGGGTTGGCCTTGTGAATATGGGAATCGTTCTGCGGTGAGCTGAATGATGCCATGATGAGGGTATTCAGGCGCATATAATTCCTTTGCCCGTTGAGGAACCCGGACACCACTGCAGTGCCCCTGGTCGCCGAGGAATGCGCAGGATCCTCGGCAGAGCGGCCGACAAACAGGATTTCCTGCTCGGGAATGCTGCGCGCATCATAGAAGGTGGCATCCGCTGCAAACGGGATACCGGTATCATAGTCTCCCGCTCCCGGTCCGCCGACATCGACAATACGGCAGCGCAGTTTTTCCGGGTATTCATGGATTCCGTCTGCTGCCGGAGCGAGGACAATTTCTGTTGCGATTGCCCCGAAGGGAAGAGTGAGGATCCCGGAAATCGGGTTACCATTGATATCCTGCTCGCTGAAGTCGGTGCCGCTGATCGCCGTGGATGACTGCTGGCCGGTTGAGTCGAGCGTATATTGCACGGTAAGGGGCTGCAGGGAACCTGTCCTGCTGATCATCAGCCGGATGACGTCGGGTTCGGTTGATGCGATTGCAATCCCGGCGGTGATGGCAGCGGAGTCACGGGCATCCTCGTAGGCGACGACATCACTTGCCAGGAGTGAGACCGTTTGCATTCCTCCAGAAAGTGCGTTCAAGGCGGTGGTCAGGTCATCGAGTTGGGTGGCGGTGGAGGAGCTGTTTGCGAAGGAAAAGTTGTGTTCGCCTTCCATCATTTTTTCCGCCCAGTCAGTAATGCTGTCACCATCCTGATCAAGGTCACTGACGGTAACCTTGATGAACTGCCGGGATTCCTTCCTGAGTTGATCGGTGACCGGTTCGTCCTGCAACCATGGGGATAGATAACTTCCCCGGATCACCTCGATTGCATTTTCGTCATCATTCCCGGGTTGTTTCCATGCCAGGGCGCAATGGTCGTCGTTGTTGCCGTGATGGTGTCGAACCTCGATATAATATCGTTTCCCGGCGACAAGGTCTGCAGTGTATTGCTGCGCGGGAAATCTTTGCCACTCCTCTGGCTGCAGAATGTCACTGGTGACCCATGCGACACGAGTTGTTGCGTTGGCCGGGGTATGATCACTGCTGAGGTAAAGTTCGCTGTGATTACGGCTGGAGAGATAGAAATTATGTGAGCCGCTCTTTACCGGAGTCAGCCATCCCCTGAGGCGACCGCCGTAATTATTGGCGATATTTCTTGGCGTCCGAAGTTCAGGGAGTGCCTCTACACCGTGGGGCAGGGCGGTAAAGTTCCGGGTCAGCACCCCAAGGCCAGCGATGTTGCTGGTTTGAAGGTCAGTCCATATCTCATGCAGGATGCCGCTGCTTGATTGCGGGGGGCTGGTGGATGAAAGCTTGACGGTGATTTCCGTGCCGGTGCCGTGGTAAGTTGTCGGTAAGCGGGTAAACCGGCCTGGGTGCAGGGAATTGCCAAGATCAAGCTGGTAAATCTTTCCCCTCTCTGTGTCGAAGGAGATGTCCACCCCGGAGAATGAGCTGTCATGGGTGATGCCCTTAATCCTGAAGCATGACTGAGGATCAAAGGGGTCGGTGCCGGCTACTGATTCAGCCAGATTGCTGGCATTGTCACCGTCATCATCATCGTCCTTATCAAGATTCTGAGCTCCGTATGCCTCCTGCCAGATGTCATCAAGTCCGTCACCGTTTTCATCGATAATTGCCGACAAGGGGGCAGTCATCAAGGCAATCAGGAGGAGGGAATAAAGCAGTGGTAAATGCAGGGAGGACTTTAACCGGCTGCATCCACACTGGCACTTGCGGGGTTTGGGGGAATTCATGTGCCTTAAGGGATTTTAAATATGCTAGCGCATTATTGCCTGCAAGGGAAATAAATTTGGCGTTGATGGATCAAACTCTCCAACAATTCTTAATCGGCAGGAGAATTCCAGATTCCAAGCAGGCGGGATGACTCTTCGAGCAGGAACTTCGGATACAGGAAGGGCTCGTGGCTGACGTTGCTCCACAGTAATTCTCCTTTTGGTGAAATGAGAAAAACACCATGCATAGCCTTGTTGTCGAACTCGTCAAAGCAGCGGTAATTCTTGAAGGTCTGCAGTGAGGGGTCGGACAATAGCAGGAACGGAAATTCGGGAATTTTATCAGCCTTTGCAGGGATGGCGGCGAGCCTTTCCTTCAGCAATTCCTCGTGATCTGAGGAAATGGTGAGGATTTCGATCCCGGCGTCGGCATAGGATTTTTCATGTGGGGCAAAGACCTTCAGTTGCTCAACGCAGTAGGGGCAACCGATGCCGACAAAGAAAATGAGCAATACCGGTTTGCCTCGGAATTTCTCCAGGGACATGGTCGTTGCATTCGCTGTGGTGAGCGACCATGCAGGAGCGGTTGCCGGTGCCCACGATGAGGAACCGAGATTTTCAGGGAGAGGAAAACCGGGAATTTTCCTGGCAACCGGGGGAGGCAGGGTCCAGTTGCCGCGCAATTTGAGATGTTTGATGACGGGTTGGAGATCCTTATGAAAGAGGTTGCAGTCGCGATCTGCCAGTGAGGCATTACGGCGGAACAGGGTGTTAAATGCAAGCAGAGCCTCGTTGCGGGCATTGTCGACATTGCCCGTGAACGCGATAGAGCAGAAGTTGGCTGTCGCGTCAGGCTTACCCGGCCGGGCTTGGAGATCCTGGCGGGCAAGGTCAAGCGCGAGCTTCAGGTTGCCTTTTGCCCGGGCGAGACGGGCAAGGTGGAAGTTGCCAATATGGAGCAGGTTATCTTTGGGGGCCCTTGAGCGTGTTCCTGTGAAAAAGGCTGAGTAGGATCGCAGGCTTTTCAGCGCGTGGGTTATTTCCTTTTCTGCGTTGATTCCTGTGCCGTTGCGCAGGAATTCCCGGAACAGGGATTCCAGTTGTTGCGTGATTTCCCCGGCCTGTGCGTGATTTCCGAGGTTGAGATCGGCAATCGCGTGCCAGTAGAGGTTGTGGGTGCGCTCAACCCACTGGGTGGTGGCGCGCAGGTATCCCTCTTTAATTGTGCATTCCCTGAGCAGGACCTGCCACTGTTCGCTGCGGATGAGTGTTTGAGCCAGCAGGCGCCTGCCGACGCGGTAAGCACCATTTCCTGCAGCTTCAGAGCGAACCCTGGATTTGTTGAGGTAGGCTGACCGGGGCAGGCGGATGAGTTCCCGTGCAGCGTTTGCGGCGGCTTTAACCTGGCCACAGGCAATCATGGTATCAATACGTGCAGCGGCATCTGCCACGTAATCCTGGTTGTCATCTGGCATCGACAAACGCACGAGCATTCGCCGGTGGGCGAGTCGCAGTGCATTCTCCCGTGAACGGAGCGAATCGTGGAATCGGTTTGCTGCGACAAGGGCATTGGCGGAAAAACGCCAGGAGGCAGGGGCAAATGGACTGACTAAGGGGGAGGACAGGGCGTCTTCTATCACCCTTTGTGGTCGTTCCCGGCTCCATAACCAGAAACGATAGTGCCTGCTTGGGTGATCAGCCTTTTGTTTTGCGAGTTGCCTTGCCAGTGCATCGGTTGTGAACTTGCTGGAGATCGGGATTCCAGCGCGATAATCATCGAGAATGATCTCACGCAGGAGAAAAGCGCGGGTTTCGAATGAGTCCGGGTAGGCATAGGCCATGTCCTCAAGTTGCCGGTTGCGCTGCCTGCGGCTTGCGGCACTGCCACTTTCAGGATCCCCGGGCCCCGGGCTGAAATAATGGTGATAGGCCTTGATCCAGGCGTGCTCTATTGGCGTGATGTCGGGGTTTTTTCCCGCCAGGTGGTTGGCATAGTTTATGTATACCGAGGCCCTGCCGGGGAAACGTTCATTTGCGATCGCCAGTCCCCAGTATGGCATGGGATTGCCAGGATCAAGAGCGGCCACCTGCCTGAATGAACGCTCCGCTTCCACTGTCCAGAAGAGATGCAGCAGTGCGATTCCGCGATTGAATGCTTTTTGAGCCTCGGGGCGGCGGGTCGTGATGGGGAAGGATGTGGTGCCAATCTCAAGGGTGTCCTCAGGTGCATCGTAGGGGGGAAGCAGCAGGGCCTCCCCAATATTTTTCGGGGAATCCCGGTCAATGTTGCGGATAATGGGAGCGAGGCAGAGCAGGTTGCCGAAGCGGCTCAAAGGGGAAGGCAACTGGGCGGGAAGATCGGGCGCGAGAGCGAGCAGTATTACACTCACCAGGAGGAGCAGTGTCACATTTCTACCAGCGTATGCCATTGCAGTAAGGGTTCCATCGACCCGGGGATGATGCAACGCATGATGCTATTGGCGGGAAGTTGCGCTGTATAATGAAAGGCTATGGCGCAATCCGGAGGATCCCGTAGAGGGCAGGGTTAGCAGGACGGATTTTTGGGTTAACCCGGTCTATGAACAGTTACCGGAAACGGTAGTAGCCGTCGGGGTTATAGAGATAGAATTTGTCGATCGGGTTGGGGCGGGAAAGAAACACATAGGGTCGGCCCTCGCGGTCAACGTATTCAACCGTGCCGTTTTCCAGTGACCGGGCAGACGGGTCGGGGCCAGGGGCGGTCTTTAACGGAAGGGCGGTCTTTAACGGCAGAGGTTTGCGTGCATCAGGGTGTTTTTCCTGCCCGGTTTCACGTATTTCATCAACGATGACATCAACCCACTTGAGTTCCTTCGCCCGGTTGGCAAATTCGGTCCAGTCGCCGGTGGAAACACGTTCATACATTTGCTTGATGAAGTCCTCAGTGGTGATCCCCATCTTTTCCGCGATGGGTTCAGCAAGCCGCTTCCACCATTCTTCTATATCCTCAAGTTCCTCGCGCTGCTGGGTAAGGTTGCCGCGCATGGTGCTGCTGATCTGGTGATGAAGCATGATTGCATCAGGATAGGCGAAAGAACGTTCAGCGAGCGTGGTGATGCAGGCCGCCATGCTGGCGGCGAAGGATTTAACCACGACATAGACAGGAGCATCGCTGCCCTCCATGGCCCTGAGGATATGGTAGCCGGCCATGACGGATCCCCCGGGCGAGTCGCCAATGACAATAAAGATCGGTTTTTGATTGTCCTGGTTGTTGTAGAACTGGATACGCGTTGAAATATCGATTGCAGTACGAGAACTGATCGGCCCGTCCATCGGAATGCGCCGATCACTGATGGTGAGGGTTTTTCCTTGCAGCGGGTTATCCAGATACACCGGAGAGTTCTTAGCGAACATACGTGCCTCGATTTCTTTATCTTTGGCGGAAACCTCAAGGCTGAGGTGACTGAGTTTCCCCTTTAGTTCCGTCTCCTTTAAGCGCAATTGGTGAAGGGTTATGTCGACCCTAGCGACTGCGGCATCCTTTTCTATTTTCCAGCGCTCGGTTTTTGTGCGCAGTTCCTGAAGTTCGCGGTCTAGTTTCTCCTTGCGTTCAAAGGCCTCGTATTGCAGGCGTTGTGTGAGTTCCTCCATGTCTAGTTTCTGGCGGGAGATGGCTTCGCGGCGCTGGCGTTGTTCGGTTGCGAGTTTTTCCTTGGCAAGGGAAGCCCGTACAAGAAGAAGATCACGCTCAAGGGTGAGTTCAGCAATTTCCTCGCGTGCTTTTGCCGCTGCTGTGTTTTCTACAGGCGCAGCGGCAGCGGGCTTTTTATCCGGAGAATTTTCCGGTTTTGCCGGAGGGGTGTCCTGTGCCGCCAGGCTGCTCAAAAATCCAAGATTTATAAGGGCGAGGGCTGCAGGCAGCACGATTTGAAGGTGTCGCAATTTCATATGAGTGAGAAAATCGGATCTAATAATATTGTATTTATTGAAATTATCAACAATTATATAAAATAAGCATATTAATAAATGATTCCATGCGCAAAAGCTCCAATCCTGCAGGTTTTTTAGTCAGAACGCCTGTCAGATCGGGTATTAACGGCAATCCAAGGATTTAGTGTTTGCTACTCTCCCGGAGCAGATCCGGTGGAATCGCTTGTGACAGCGGGAGTTGAGAAGGTCGTGAGGATGACTTTGCCGTCTTCAATCCAGGCGCTCTTCAGCTTTTTTAGTGCCTCGAGGAAACGTTCGTCGTTCTTGTAGGGCTTCAGCATGTCCTGGGATTTGAATTTGTTGAGGAAATAATCGGGCACTTCCTTGCCATCGATTTTGATGTCATGGACAAACAGGGAAATATTGCCCTCCTGAGACACGAGCCTGTAGTCCATGAAAGCGTTGAGGTAGCGCCGGGGTTTCCAGAACTTGATGTGGCTCATTGGTCGAGTCCGTTGTGTCCTGAGCATGTCCGGTGCGGCGAACTCGGTGAAGTGGATGGTGCCGCGGATATCCGCGAGATAGGTATCATTGGCGATCAGGACGTTGAGGTCGCGGACAGAGAGTTGCAACTCGGCAGGTGCGGGGGGATTGCTGTTGATTTTGTCGAGGAAGTCCACAACCCTGCCGCGGATTACCGCGAGTTGACCGGGGGTGCCGCGTTCAACGGGAATCTTTCCCGGGAACTCATCAGTGAAAGATTCTATGTCCTGGGCCATTTTGCTGCCGATCAGGATGCCCGCGATCAGGATGCCGATAAAGAAAGCGCCGAGGAGAATAACGGCGATGCAGCCGAATTTCGGGAAAGTCCCGCCCGTGACAGGATCTTTTACCGAGGGACGTTCGTGATCCTGGACAATGATTTCCTCGCTGCGCATGTTGGGTGGAAGGATGGAAGTATCAGCGATACCGGTAAATCGTCCACTTGAACCTTTGGCCGGTTGCGAGGACACTGGAGCCGGATGCGAATTCTAGCTGCGATGTCCGGCGGGGTGGATAGCAGCGTGGCCGCGGCCCTGCTGCTCCGCGAAGGCCACGATGTGGTCGGAGCCTACATGAAGAACTGGATCAATGAGGAGAAGATCATCGGTGACTGCCCATGGCGGGAGGATGTCGAGGACGCAAGAGCCGTTGCTGACCATTTGGGCATTGAGTTCCGGGTGGTGAACCTGATGGATGAATATCGTGAGAGGGTGGTGAATTACCTGCTTAAGGGCTATCAGGCCGGCCTCACCCCGAACCCGGACGTAATGTGCAATCGCGAGATGAAATTCGGGGTGTTCCTCGATTATGCGAGGGCGGAGGGCTTCGAGGCTGTTGCTACCGGGCATTACGCGCGTCGGCGTGATAATGACAACGGGACTGCAGATATCCTGTGCGGAGTTGATGCCGGCAAGAACCAGACTTATTTCCTGGCGCTTCTCCGGCAGGATCAGCTTATCGGTGCGTTGTTTCCTGTCGGCGACTTATTGAAGCCGGAATTGCGGGAACTTGCCAGGGGGTTCGGGTTGCCGAATGCGGATAAGAAGGACAGCCAGGGAATCTGCTTTATCGGCCAGGTGAAGATGTCTGACTTTCTCCGCGCATTTGTGCCGGACAATCCGGGGAGGATCATTGATCTCAATGGCAATGTGCTCGGTGAACATCGCGGCTTGCACTTTTATACCCTGGGGCAGCGCAGGGGAATTGGTGTTCCATCCAATGCCTACAGGGAGGCCTATGTGGTGATTGCCAAGCGTGGAGAGGAGAATGAACTGGTGGTGGCCTTTGAGAGTGAGGACACCCCGCTGCTCTATGCTTCAAGTGTAACGGTGGGTGATATTTCCTTCGTCAATGCTGAACCGGATGCCGGAGTGATTCTTGCCCAGCCGCGTTATCGTACCCCGGCGGTGGCAGCTGAGCTTGCTGCTGATGGCGGAGGCGGAGGACAGGTGCTTTTCCACAAGCCACAGAGGGCTTTGACGCCTGGCCAGATCTGTGCCTTTTATGATGGCGAGGTTCTCCTCGGAGGTGCCGTGTTTACCGAGATTCACCACCAGTGATCTCTGGCATCCAAAAGCTCCCGGCAGAGGGGATGAAGTGACGTTCAGCTTTCCGCAATGGCCTCGATTTCCACACGGCAGCCGAGTGGCAGTGCGGCGACCTGAATCGTTGAACGTGCGGGCGTGTGATCACCAAAATGCTCTGCATAGATTGTGTTGAGAATGGGAAATTCGGCCATGTCCCTGAGGAAAACCGTGGTCTTCACCACGTTTTCCAGTCCCAAACCGGCAGCTTCAAGGACGGCTTTCAGGTTAATAAGCACCTGGTGGGCCTGGGCGTGAATGTCATCCTCGACCAGAGATCCGGTTTCCGGGTTGATCGGGATTTGACCGGAGGTGATGCACAGGTTGCCACTGCGTACTGCGTGGCAGTATGGGCCGATGGCCTCGGGCGCGTTCTTTGCGGTGATGAGTTCCATGGATTTTTGCGGGTCAGGTTGGGAGCTGTTTCAGGATGTGATGGCATCCTCCAGGGAGTGACGCATGATTTCCAGGGGAGCTTCACGGTTAAACCATGTCTCAAATGAGATGGCACCCTGGTGGAGCAGCATCGAGAGCCCGTTTGCAGTGCGTGCGCCAGCGTTTTGGGCGTCGCCGAGCAGTTTCGTGCGTTGCGGGCTGTAAACCATGTCGTAAACCAGGTGATGGGGCTGCAACAGGTGGGGGGGGATGAGGTCGGGGTCTGAACGCTTCATTCCCAGCGAGGTGGCGTTCACGATGAGATCAATATTGTTTAACTGCGTTTCCAGCCCGTCATTCGACCACTCGGCAACCTGTAGTCGGGAAGATGCCGAGTGGATCAGTTCGTCCTCGAGGAAGGGAGCCACTTCAGCGCGTAATAACTCCGCTTTTTCCCGTGTACGATTGACCAGCACCAGTCGCTCAGGAGTTTCGAGGGCACATTGCACCGTAACTGCACGCCCGGCACCACCACCGGCACCGAGAATCATTATCCGCAGGTCATGGGCATCGATGGCGAAAGCCTCGCGGATTGCGCTCAGGAAACCGGGTCCGTCACTGTTTGAGCCGAATATTTTGCCGTTCTCAAAACAAATGGTGTTTACCGCTCCTAGTTTCCCGGCAAGGTCGTCAACGTGGTCACAGGCCTCGAGTGCTGCGAATTTCAGCGGGATTGTGCAGTTGGTGCCGAGAAAACCGCAGTCCTTGATTGCGCCAAGGGCCTCGGGGAAATTACGCTCGGCAACCTGGACCCGGATATACTGGGCGTCGATCCCGCAGGCCTTTAATGCCGGGTTGTGGAGTTGAGGTGAGAGCGAATGCCCGACAGGATCGCCAAAAACCGACAGGCGGGCGGGCGGGGAGATACCACTGCCGTGAGTTGCCTGCAGGGTGAGATCCTCAAGGGTGTATATTTCTTTCTCCTCTGTCATCAGGGTTAATTGGCGAAAATCATCGCGATACGGTGCTCGATTCTTGCAATGGTAGCCTGTTTGCCGATTATTTCGAGTGTGGGCATCAGGTCGGTTCCCTGGGAGGTGCCGGTCGCCGTTACCCGCAGGGGCAGCATGAGGGCCCCGGCTTTTACCTCCTGCTCATCGGCAGTTTCAGTGATTGCAAGCTTGATGTCTTCCGCCTTCCACTCAGCGCTTTGTGCCAACCGCGCAGTGAGTGAGCGCAGCAGGTCAGCGGTTTGAGGTTTGGATGCCAATTTTGCAGCGGCTTCAGGTTCCAGGGGATGCCCGTCATTGAGGATTGGCGCGAGCCATTCCGTGATTTCGGTGAAGCGCTGTATTCTCGGTTGTGTCAGGGCCACGGCTGCGGGCGGAGCATCTCCGGCGAAGGGTTGTGCGCGAGCCAGGAATTCTTCTGGTTGCAGTGCTGCAATGTGTTGTCCGTTGAGCCAGGTGCATTTTTCGAGGTCAAAACGGGCGTTGCTCCGGTTCAGGTGATCGAAGTCAAACAACCGGGTAATCTCCTCAATGGTGAGTTTCTCGCGATCATCCTTTGGTGACCAGCCCAGCAGTGCGAGGTAATTGCCAACGGCTTCGGGAAGAAAGCCTTCATCCTGATACCACTGGAGCCCGGCTCCCGCGTCGCGCTTGCTCATTTTTGATCCGTCAGGATTCAGGATCAGCGGGATGTGGGCAAAGACCGGAGGTGCGGCACCGAGCGCCTCGAAGAGGGCGATGTGCTTGGCCGTGTTGGACAGGTGGTCTTCACCGCGCAGGACATGGGTAATCCCCATCTCGATGTCGTCGACGACGTTGACAAAGTGAAACAAAAATGACCCGTCAGGGCGGCGTATGATGAGGTCGGCATTAGTCTCGATTTCCGTTTCCGTTTCCGTGTCCCAGGTTCGTGAACCCAGTTGTGTCAGGTTAATTTTTTGGCCGCCGCAGATTCGATCCTTGAAACAGATCTCGGTGTCAGGCACCCGGAAACGGATGGCTCCATCGTCCTCGTAGATTTTTCCTGCCGCTTCAAGCCTGGAGAGGAAGTTACTGTAGATTTCAGTTCGCTGGCTCTGGAGATACGGTCCGCGCCCGCCGTCAACCCCGGGACCCTCGTCCCAGTTGATTCCCAGCCAGCGCATGCCTTCAAGAATGGCATCGTGGGCGTCCAGGGTATTACGTGCTTCATCGGTATCCTCGATTCTCAGGATAAAGCTTCCGCCGTGACGACGGGCAAACAGCCAATTAAAAAGGGCAGTGCGCGCACCGCCGACATGCAGGTAGCCGGTGGGCGATGGAGCAAAGCGTGTCCTGACCTTGTTTAATTGCATATTCTAAGGGCCAACGATGCGTTCTGCCGGCGTGCGGGTCAAAGGGAACCACAGAAGAAGTTGTGAGTTTTCGGTTTCCAGTCAGCCAAAGGACAACTTAGTATATTAAGCATGTTTAAACTGAAAGTGCATTGGCAGATTATTATCGCGTTGGTGTTGGGTGTTGCGGCGGGGTCTGCCCTGCAGTCCATGCTTGGAGAGAGAGCGGCTGAATCGTCGTGGGTGGAGATTTGCGAATTCTTCGGCAAGACAGTGTTCATTGGCCTGCTCAAGATGATCATCGTGCCGCTGATTTTTTCCTCGATCGTGACAGGGATTGCCGGGCTGTCCGGGGTCAGGGGTTTCGGAAGACTTGGGATCAAGACCCTTGGCTATTACGTGCTGAGCAGCGTGCTTGCAATCACCATTGGACTGACGGTGGTCAATGTCATGAAACCGGGCCTGGTGAACGGCAAGCCCAATCCCGAGGTGGCGGACTTCATCAAGAAGAACAATGAGAATTTTGAGAAGAAGGGGGAGTCAGTTAACAAAGACGCGAGCGGGCTGCGTGAAGAGAAGCATGCGTTGGGAGTTGTCGGTAGCCTGGTAGAGAGAATGATCCCGACGAATGTGTTCAAGGCGGCATCGGACAATGGTGCGATGCTCGCATTGATCTTCATCAGTCTGTTGACAGCCTTCGGCCTGATGGCAATTGAGGGACCGGGCAAGGAGGCGGTGGTAAGCGCGGTGGGTGGAGTCAATGAACTGATGATCAAGGTCACGGGTTGGATCATGTGGCTGGCTCCCGTCGGGGTATTTGGCCTGATGACTGCCACAATTGCGCAGACCGGCCCGTCGTTCCTGCTGTCAATGGCAAATTACATGGTGACGGTCCTCATTGCCCTCGGCCTGCATTTTTTTGTTGCTTTGCCGCTGCTGCTTGCGCTGCTTGGAAGGGTAAATCCGTTGCGACATTACCGCGCGATGCGTGATGCCCTGCTGACATCATTTTCCACTGCCTCCTCCTCGGCCACCCTGCCGGTTACCATGCGTTGCCTGCAGGACAACGCTGGCGTGTCAAAGCGCACGTCAAGCTTTGTGCTGCCCCTGGGAGCGACGGTGAACATGGACGGCACTGCGCTCTACGAGTGCATCGCGGTGCTGTTTGTGGCGCAGGTGATGGGAGCTTCGCTTGACTTCGCGGGGCAATTATCTGTTGTGGTGCTGGCGCTGTTGACCAGTGTTGGGGTTGCAGGCGTACCCTCTGCAAGCTTGGTGGCAATCGTCATTATCATCCAGAACGTGGCTGAGGATCAGCCCTGGGGGGGTGGAGCGATGGCCGCAGTCGGTGCCATTTACGCTGTCGATCGGATCCTCGACATGTGTCGCACCAGCGTGAATATCTTCAGTGACTCTTGCGGGGCGGTAATTATTGCCAGGAGCGAAGGGGAGCAGCGGGTGCTGGCTGACGGAGGCTCAGGCACCGCTTCAGGAATTGAACCGGAAGAATGATTCTGTATTACGCTCGGTTTCCTTCGCGAGTTGCTTGAGCGGAATGCCTCGGAGTTGCGCGACGAATTGCGCTGTGTGTAGAGTGTGGGCCGGTTCACAGCGTTTGCCGCGGTGTGGCACAGGGGCCAGGTAGGGGGCATCGGTCTCGAGCATGAATGAATCCGGAGTTGCCTGAAGTGCGCACTGCTGGATTAGTTCCGCGCTTTTGAAAGTCGAGATGCCGGTAAACGAGATAAGATGTCCTTCGTTGATAAGCGGCTTGGCGGACTCCCAGGAGTGCGTGAAGCAATGAAACACGGCACGCAACCTGCCGTGAAATGGCTCCATGATGCGTTGAATGTCCGGCCAGCATTCGTTGCCTCTGTCCCGCTGGTGGATTACGACGTTCAGCTCGAGTTCGGCAGCAAGTTCTAGTTGTGCCCGGAAAAAGTCACCCTGCTTCCCGCGGTAACTCTCTTTGCTCCAGCCATCAGGAGGGGGGTGAAAGTAATCCAGCCCGATTTCTCCGATTGCCGCGACTTTTTCCTCTCCGGCCAATACCCGGATTTTCTTCAGCCAATCATCACAGGTAACGCCGGTAACCGAGCAGGGATGAACGCCTGTCGCGGCGTAAACAGCCGCGTGTTGATTTGCCAGGTCGATGCAGCGTGAGCTGTCCTCCGGATCGGTGCCGATAGTGACCATGCGGGTGACTCCGGACTGGACGGCGCGCTGAATCACGGCATCGATATCTTCCTTAAACTGCCGGGATGCCAAGTGACAGTGGGAGTCGGTGAGCATTGGCAGGGCTGGTGGCAGTTACGTGAGACCTACCATCTGAGCACGCTGCTTGCCCATGTAAGTCCGGCCCCGAAGGCAACAAGAACCACGATATCACCCGGTTTGATGGCTTTTGTTTTATTTGCCTCATCAAGGGCAATGGCGACTGCGGCGGCAGAGGTATTGCCGTATTTATCGAGGTTTATAAATGTCTTTTCCTTTGGTATGCCCATTCGGTCGGTAATTGCCTCAATGATCCGCAGGTTAGCCTGATGGGGAATCAGCATGTCGACATCCTCAGGGGCAAGGTTTACTCCTGCAAGGGCATCCTCAGCCGCATGTCGCATGGCGTTGACTGCTGACTTATAGACTTCGCGACCCTGCATGCGGATGGTGTTGAGTTTTTGATCGGCGTTCTCGGGGGTGATCGGGCATGCTGACCCGCCGCCGGGAACGTGCAGTATGTCAGTCTGCCTGCCATCGCTGCCAAGTGAGGAGGAAAGCACCTTCCTGCCGGCATTGCCATTTGCATCCCGGGTTAGTACCACTGCTCCGGCACCATCGCCGAAAAGCACGCATGTATTACGATCTTCCCAGTCGACCATACTGCTGAGTTTCTCGGCTCCTATCACCAAGGCCGTCTTGCGATGCCCGGTGTTGATGAAATGTTGACTGATTTGAATCCCGTAGAGGAACCCTGAACACGCTGCTGAAACATCGAAGCACATGGCGTTGATTGCCTCGATATTTTTTTGCACATAGCAGGCAGTGGCAGGAAAGAATGTATCGGGGGATATGGTTGCCACGATGATCAGATCGATCTGGTCGGCGGTAATTCCGGCATCAGCCATGGCTCTTTTTGCGGCTTCGGTGGCGAGATCGCTGGTTGACTGGCCGTCTGCGGCGATACGACGTTCCCGGATCCCGGTGCGACTGGTGATCCACTCATCGGAGGTATCAACCATTTTCTCAAGATCGGCGTTGGAAAGCACCTTTTCAGGGACATAGCTTCCTGTTCCGGTGATGGTGACCGAGCAGTTGTTTTGCTTTGAAGAATCAGGCATGAATTGATTGCGGGGAGGAGATCTTTGCGATTTCCTCTTCGATGTGCGGGTTGACGCGGTGGGATACCGATTCAACGGCTACCCGCAAGGCGTTTTTTATTGCCAGCGCAGAGCTTCCTCCATGGGCAATAATGCATATGCCATTGGTCCCCAGCAGCGGGCTTCCGCCATATTCCTCATAACTGCAGCGTGCCATGGCTGCCTTGAATGCGGGCTTTACGAGTGCAGCGCCGAATTTGCGCAGTGGGGTCTTCAGCATTTCCTGCTTCACCCACTTGATCAGTGCGCTGGCTGTCGCCTCACAACTCTTGAGCATGACATTCCCGGTGAAGCCATCACATACAACAACGTCGATCTCACTCTCAAAAAGATCGTGCCCCTCGATGTTGCCGATAAAGTTAAGACTGCTTTCCTTAAGCAGGGCAAAGACCTCGCGGGTGAAGTCAGTGCCTTTTTCGTCTTCAGTGCCGACTGACATGAGGCCAACTTTTGGAGATGTTTTTCCCAGGATATGACGGGAATAGACGGAACCCATAATTCCGTATTGCAGCAGGTGTGTGGCTTTAGCCTCAGGATTGGCGCCGGCATCGACGATGTTACATTGGCCGTATTCATTTGGGATGGACGAGGCAATACCTGCACGCTCCACCCCGGGGAGGTTGCGCAATTTTATCGTGGCGGCGGCGACAGTTGCTCCTGTGTTGCCTGCGCTGACCACCGCCTCACAGGTGCCGTCCTTGACCAGGTCAGTGGCAATGCTGATTGAGGAGTTTTTCTTACGTCGTATGGCCTTGGCCGGGGATTCGTGCATACTGACAACTTCACCGGCATGAACGATTTCGATTTTTCCTGAGCTGGTCAGGCGATCATCAAGATTGGCTTTCAGGGTAGCTGCATCGCCGACGAGAAAGAGGCGTTGAATTTCAGGCAGCGATTCAATCGCAAGCTTGGCGCCATTGATGTTGGCAACCGGGGCGTGGTCGCCCCCCATGACATCCAGTGCGATTCTCATCGTGTGCTTATTTGGGCGGGATTACAAGAGTGATTCCGCAGAAGCATCCCTAGCGTTAGAGCAA
Organism: Verrucomicrobiales bacterium; assembly: GCA_046581505.1. GTDB lineage: Bacteria > Verrucomicrobiota > Verrucomicrobiia > Verrucomicrobiales > DEV007 > CACIUL01. The sequence continues at coordinate 28,706 of JAYGGE010000050.1, forward strand.
CGGGCAAGATGCGTCAAAGCCGAAATTGCACCAGTTTCACAAACTGCTGGAGAAAAGACCCGTTAATAGCAATGGCAGTTACCCGGTTCTGGCCGGGAGATGTTGATCGCGTTTACTCCACAGTCTCTAGAAAGAGTCTATATTGAGCACCTGCCTGTTACGGTAATATCCGCAGGAGGGGCAGGCAATATGGGATGGAGTTGTGCTGCCGCATTCAGGGCATTTGTTGAGCTTGGGAGCCCGCCAGCGGTTTGCTCCGCGGCGCATGCGTGACTTCATCAGGGAAGTGCGACTTTTTGGGACTGCCATGCTGGAAAACTGGTAAAATTAATCGAGTTTTAGTTTATCGAGTGGTCCCCAACTGCTGAAATCTCTGGGCTCGACTTCTTTCGGGTCGAGGGGATCAAAAGTTTCTTCAGTCTGGAATTTTCCGCGGGCCGGGCAATCTTGTGTGTTGTCACCCTTCTCGCAGTGCGGGAAATCCGGGAGGGCAAGAATGATATCTTCCCGAAGGGCATCCGTCAAGTCGATCAGTGTCAACTTCTCGAGAGAGGTCAGTAAAGAGTGTTCTGAGAGTCGCACAGTGTGCCTGAAAGTGGTGTTGCAGCGGCTGCAGGTGAGTTCAAACGGAAGCAGGAAATTACCCCTGACCAGCAGGTTTCCGAAAACCAGTGAGGCTTCAGCCTTGTAGGTAAGGGATCCTGCCACCCTTGCAGCGTCATTTGCAGGGAGGTTACAGATATCACCTTCAAATTCTCCCTCGATAGCCAGACATTGGTTCTCAGGGATCGTTCGGATGTCGATGGTCATCATTCTCGTTGTAGTGGACGAGTTCAAAGAGAACAAAGCGTAGAATGGCGTTGAGTCGAGCACGGAACGTGTTTTGCCTGGGGATTTGATATTACTTGCAGTGAGGGAAGGGAAGGCATTGAATGGCTGCGCGGGTTGGTCTATTTTCAACGCGCATGCGGGGCAACGGGCGGAGGCTGGTTGCAACCGATTGGTTATTCCTTATGAACATACCTTCAAGATCTGCAAAGCAGGATCCGGATGATTCTATCACCGAGGCGCTTGAGAGCCTCGGGCAATCAATGTCCGGCGGGGCATTAAAGGGAGATTTTCCGGGAAGTGGGGCCTTTACGGATCCGGATGTCATGGCGACTCTGGCCAACTTGCCTCCTTCAGCGGGGAGGATTAATCCGGTGGCGGCATCATCAGCGCATAATACGTTCTCGTATGCCGGGTCGATGTTCGATGAAGATGAGATTTCACCCTATTTGGATGACGAGGCCGAAGTCCCCATAGTTGGACGCAAGCGCAACAGGCGGAGCAGGCGTAGTTTGTGGCTGCCCCTCATACTTGTCAGTTTGACGCAACTGGGTGTCATTGCCGCCGTCGGGTTGATGGCATGGCCGGATATTAAAGGCAAGATTCTTCAGGAGGCGGCAGCTTCTTTGATCGGCGAGAAAGATGAAACAGAGGTATTGCAGAAGCGTCTTGAGATTGGTGAGAAACGAATCGATGCGTTGTTGTCAGAAGTGGTGACAATGAACAGGAGGCTGGAGTTGAGGCTGGAGTTGAGTCCGGAGGATGTTCGCGCAGAACTCGAATTTCTTGGTGCCAGGAACCGGCTTCTGAGGTTGGCGGATGCGGCAATCCAGAAAGCGGATCGCGTCGCGTTTGATCAGTTGCTGAAGGTTGCGGATGAAGCAGGGGAGGAGAAACTCCGTAATGGAGCAATGTCAGAAATTCAAAGAGTGAAGTTTGCTTACCTTAACGGCTTGAGCGCTCCAGGCCATGCGTTGCCTGTGGGGCATTTGTTCCCGAGTCTTCGCGACAAGGATGAGATGGCATTGGGAACGGATCAGTTAATCAAGATTCTTCAGGATCAGGGGATCGAAGCGGAGCACCGCACCAGAGCCGCGTATTTACTGGCAGATCATCGCAATGTGCAGGCAGTTGAGACATTAGTGGGTGCCATTGCCAATGATGCCAACCTGGATGTTGTTCGCGAGGCGACACTGACTTTCAGTGAGATGACCGGTTATCGCGGTGATGAGTTGCTAGACACGGCAGGTTTGGCTGAGTGGTGGCGGGAAAATTCATCTGCAGTAAAGCTTGTACTTGGGAACTGAATGACTGGTGAGGTTTCGGCGCAGGGAATGGACACGTAGGTGGCGGGGGGTGTGTTAATGAAGCTTCCGGGTGGTTCCAGCGCATTGTCATCAATGAAGTGGCTTCTGCTGTTGCCGATTTGGGTATTTTTCATCTGCTACGTCGTGTGGAAGATGGGAGACGACGGTGCCGGCAGTCCGGGGCCACAGGTTTACAGGCATACAGATCCACAGGGGTTGCCGGCTTCCCCTGTTCCGGCTAAAGCCGGGCAATCAGTGCGCAGGGCGCAACAGGTCAGTGGTGCGCAAATGGCGATTGTTGCAGGGAAACTGCGTGAGCGGGTCCAGTTGCTCCCGGTCATTGAGGATGGTTGTGGACTGTCCCCGCTCTGGCCGATCGAGACAGCAGGCGATATTGTACCCAAACTCGCGACTTGTCCCGGGTTTCCTTCATGGAGGCTGTTTGAATCCGGGGAATTGTCATTTTATATTCCCGAGGGCAAAGGCATGCGGGTGGAGGTCATGGACAGTGGTGGAAGTATACCGATGACAGGGGAGCTTTTTTATCGGAACGAAACTTCTCCCGACAGGTGGTATCGGATAGTGGGTGGTGATAATATTACGTGGGGCGCTCTGTCTGTTGATGAGGGAATCTTATTTGATGACAGGGAACGCCACCCAGTGTCGGAAACCTTTCACAATACTATGGTGCGGGGAGGTGGAATTGCGAGGTTCTCACTGGATTCGGGAGGGTATGTTTGCCGTGCAGAGTGGCTGGGTGAGGGTAAGCGGGTTTCCCTGCTTGGCTGGCAGCATAGCAGTATGCACCGGGATGCTTATCTTGTTTTGGCGGCCTCGGTTGAGCTTGGAAATCCGTTACGCAGACCGGAGTCACAGCTCAAAGATATCGTTAAGGCAATGACGGTGACAGCCAGACTGAAGATGGGGCTGCTTGAGCGCGGTATGCGGCGTGGGGAAGTTCAGGAAGTGCTTGGAAAACCGGTCGGAGTGGCCGGCGGGGTCTGGCTCTATCATGCGCCGCACCGCAATGGCGATGAATATTACAGGGTGGCATTCGGGAAAGATGGGACATTTCGCGGGCTGAAAAGTGATTGGATCGAGATTCGCAAAGATCCGCCAATCTTAGGAACCATTGCATGGATGCTCGAGAAGACTGAGATCAGGGCGGGAAAGGCTGGAGGGATAGGCTATGACATAGGCGCGCTCAGTGACAAAGATGTTGTGCTTATTTTCGAGCAGGTGAGGCAGCGAATTCCCTCCGCCGGCGGAGAGCAGTGGACCGGGCTCTGCCGGGTACTCGCCAACCTTGCTGACTTGGGGTTGCAGGACGACGGGATTCTCCAGCTCCTTCGTGTCAGATTTATTGAGGATGAACTTCCGATTCGTCCTGCAATTGCGTTGTTGTGGAAATGGGATCCCGCCGCGGGCAGGAACCTGTTTGTGCAAAAAGCCAAGGACATACTTGGAAGTTTGCGGTGGCAGTCTCCTGCGCCACGGTCGGTTGCCGGCAATGTTGGTGATCTGCATGTTCTACTTGATTTCATTGGCGGGAGTCATTCCGCTTCAGGGGAATTGCTCAAGGGTATGGTAGATCATCCGCATATTGAAGTGAGGGTGACCGGGTTTTCATTCTGGCGATGGTTGAAAGGTGCTGACCTGCGCAAGGTTACTCTTAAGGGGTTAACCGACGCGAGTGATCGGGTCAGGTTGTATTGCGCAGAGGCCTTGGCCTCAGGCTGTGCAATCCCAGCAGATAGCAACTTCCTTCAAGAGCGCTTGAAGGAGGAGCACGTTGCCGGGATCCGTGATCACCTCACTACAGCCATTACTGCCCTGCAGGAGCCCTGAAGAGGCTGATCATGATGATTCCCCGATCAGCAAACCCAACTTGCGCCCATATTCGACATAACTTGCGAATTGTTCCCGGGCTTTGGCCTGGGGATCATCATCCATTTCGTTTGTGTCGTGAAAGACCGTGGCGACATGAGGTTCAATGGATATAAATCCGGAATAGTCGCTGTCGGAGAGATCAGCGAGAATGCGCTCCACCTGTCCCTGGCCCTCGCCCGGCATGGTGAAGGTGCATTGTGCTGACTGTGCATTCCAGTTGCCGTCCTTGATGTGGACATGGGCTATGTGTGGCTTAAGCGCCTGATAGAATTCCCAGGCGTCCTGCCTTGGATAGGGGCGGGGTTTTGAGCGATCCGGATTAAATACCGGGTTGCCACTGTCAAAAACCCACTGCATGCCGGGGATGGCTTCCTGCATCTGCAGGGCGTGTGATATGCTCATGCCACCGTAATTCATGCAGTTTTCGTGTACCGGAATGATTTCTGCAGCCTCAAAGCGCTTGATAATCTCTTTTGTGCGGCGTATTCGCTCCTCAAAGAGTTGATCTTCGAGATCATTCTCCTTGCCGTCTTCAAGGATTGCGTAGCTCATGTAACGCACGATTTTTGCACCGAGCCTGTGCATGCGCTCGATGCAACGCTGGATTTCAGCCTCAGTAATCTCAAAAGGATCAGCGATTGAATGAGCCCAGTTGCCAATAGTTGAACCAATCCCGCAGACTTGAATGCCGGCATCAGCGAATGCCGCCGCTGCCTGATCAAAGGCCTGTTCGGGAATCTCGTGGATACTGCCTTTATCGAACCCGTTGACCTGGACAAAGCGGGCCTCAATGTGTTGCCAGCCAAGTTCTTTGGTGGCGGCGATTTGAGTATCGACGTGATCGCCGGCTTCGTCGGCTATTCCGGTGAGGATCATTCATGCCACCATGCTTGCGGGTTCTCTGCGTGCAAGTGTTCAGTTGCAGAGGCGCATGCAGGGCAGGGCACTTGAGTGAGTTTTAAGTGGCGCAAGAGGAATGCTCCTGCACACAAGGCAACCTGCGTTGAACTGGGTACAAGCTAGGTTTTGTTGGATTTTGCGAAATCATCCGCGGTGGCGGTGGCGGCAGCTTGAATGTCCTTTTTCCTGAACGTGGAGGTCTCCGCTTTCTCATGAAGGATCGCGGCGTATTCATCAGCATCCATGGGCAGATTGACTGTCGTTGCCTTCCAGGCCGAGAGCAGTGCGGCGTTTGCCAGCTCAACACTGTGAATGCCCTCGATGGCAGGGGAAATGAGTTCAGTTCCATTGCGGATTGCGTCGGCGAAATTCTGCAGGATTTCAATATGCTGCCCGCCGTGTCCTTCAATGGGTATTTTGATTTCGCTGGTTTCAGGCTTTGCAAAACCCGATTCTGCGGTGTCGCTGAAGATTGAGGCATCTGTTTCGTTGCGGATCCAACGGATCATTCCCTCGTCGACGGTGAGAATGCCGCGCTCGGCGATTACCTCCAGGCGATTGATTCCGGGGGCTTCTCCGGTGGAGGTGATGAAGGTGGCGTTTTTGCCATCGGCGTAACGCAAGTAGAGTGTGGCGTCGTCCTCCACCTCGACCTGGTGGTAACGCCCGAAATTGAGAAACCCGGTGACCTGCTCGGGCATCCCGAAGAGCCACTGGAACAGGTCGAGATTATGCGGGCACTGGTTGAGCAATACACCACCTCCCTCGCCCTTCCATGTGGCCCGCCAGCCGCCAAGGGCATAGTAATATTCGGTGCGAAACCAGTCCGTTACCGACCAGTGGATGCGCCGTACTTTGCCGGTTTCCCCGGCATCAATCATCTTCTTGAGGGTCTTGTAGTGCGGGTCTGTTCGCTGGTTGAACATTGCAGCAAAGACCTTTTCGCGGCCGGTGGCATCATAGGCATTAATTAATGCCCGGCAATCGGCCTTGTGGACAGCGAGCGGCTTCTCCATGAGGACATGCAGGCCTGCCTGCAGTGCCTGCACGCCGATTTCCCGGTGTGAGGGGTGGGGAGTGCAGATGTGGATGGCATCGATTGTTCCGGAGGCGATCATGGCGCCAACGTCGGTAAACTGGGCTTCTCCTTCTCGTTGTTCGGGGAGACTCTGCGGGACGTCACATACAGCACTCAGGTCAATGCCGGTGACCTTGGAATCAAGGATGTTCTGGCGATGGACCCGGCCCATGTTGCCAAGGCCGACGATGCCGAGCCGGATATTTTCTTTCATGAGCTTTTGGAGGGTGAATCATCATGCAGAGCAGGCGGAGTCTCATCCTCATTGCTGTCCTTGGCTGCAGGTTTTTTCCTGCCGATCTTCTTTTTGGCGGCTGTTTTTTTCCTGGCCGTTTTCTTCTTGGCCCGGGGAGGGAATTCCCAGCCGAGTTTGCCCGTTGTCTTGTCGAGCAGCAGGTGCGCGCTGAAGGGCCTGCCTCTTTTTGAGATGAAGCCCTCGATAATCTCGGTCCTGCCCTCAGAGAAGAGTTTTCCCGCCTGTTCTCGTGGGATTTCCTTTTGCAGGATTGATCTTGCGATACGGGTGCCGCCTTTGTGTTTGTCCGAAGCCATTTCCGGGCAGATGTAGGCACTCTCGGTCTGGTAGACCTTGGCTGTTGTGTTATCCGGCAACTCGATCTCGGTGAGCAGTTGTTCATCACTGAGGTTCCTGCTTTCCGCTTCGCGTTCCTCATCGCCCTCAAAGATAAATCCCGGTTTCCAGCTGCCGCGCTTGCCCTGTTCAAGTGTGATTTCTGCACTGAAGGCCTGCCCGAAACGGTTCTTGAAGTCTTCAAAGGGGCCGATACGTCCTTTTTCGAGGAGTTCCACTGCCTGTTCGGCAATCAGTTCGTGACTGGCAATATGCTTGTTGAGCTTGAATTTACATTCAGGGTTCCTGCACACGTAATTGCCATCGGTTTGTTTGAGTCCTTTCTCAATACAGTCAGGGCAGGTGGCTTCGATGTCAGGAAATACACGATCCTCAAGTTGACTGATCCTGTCGCCGGTTAAGGTGACAATTTTCTCGGTGAGTTCCCTGATCTCGTCCATGAAGGAATCACGGTCGAGTCGCCCCTGTTCCATTTCCTTCAACTTGAATTCCCACTCCCCTGTCATCTCGGGGGAGCGCAATGCATCGATGCCGATTTCATCGAGCAAATCAATGAGGGCAAGCCCCTTGTTGGAGACCACGAGGTCACGTTTCTGCTGCTCGTGGCGGAAGAGATACTTGTGGGCAATGAGTCCCTCAATGATGGCTGCCCGGGTGGCAGGTGTTCCAAGGCCGCGCTCACTCATGGCTTCACGCAGGGCCTCGTCATCGACGCGTTTGCCTGCTGTTTCCATTGCCGAGAGCAGGGTTGCTTCCGTGTAGCGGGCCGGGGGCTTGGTTTCCTCCTCCTTGATTTCAATGGAGATCACATCTGCCTGCTCACCGGTTTCCGTTGCCACCAAGTCGTCTTTATCGGCGGCTAGGCCGGGTTTGCGACCGTAGACTTCCAGCCACCCTGGCGTTAGCAGGATCTTTCCGGTCGTAAGGAACGTGTCGTCATCCACACGGGTGATGCGGCGAGTGTTTTGAAATTCTGCCGGGGGATAGAAAATGGCAACGAGGCGGCGGGTAACCATGTCATAAACCCTGCGTTCATCGTCCCTTAATGAGGCTGCGGGCAATTTTCCGGTCGGTACAATGGCGAAGTGGTCGCTGATCTTGGCATTATTGAAAATGCGCTTATTGGGCTTCAGCCAGTTTTTGGCTAGAACCTTGCCGGCACCGGCAATGATCTCCTGGGCCAAAGCGGGTCCACTGTTTGCCTTGCTGAAAGTTTCAAGGTGTTCCCTGACCGTGGACACATAATCCTCAGGCAGGCAGCGCGAGTCGGTTCGCGGGTAGGTGAGCAGCTTGTGGCGCTCGTAGAGGGCTTGTGCTATCTGCAGGGTGCGGCTTGCCGAGTAACCCGTCTCGCGCTGCAGGGTGGTGAGGTCATAAAGTTGTGGTGGTGCCTGCTTTGCGGGTTTCTTGATTTCCTCAACGAGGCCGGTCCTGCCTTCACACCGTGTCCTGATTGCATCGGCCTCGCCCCGTTCCCAGATACGCTCCGCTCTGGCCTGTTCATTGGTTTGATCCTTCTTGAAATCCTCCCTGAACCACCGACCTGTATATTCACCGGCTTGAACCTTGAAATTGGCGTGAACCTCAAAGTAAGGTATTTTTTCAAATGACCGGATCTTTTTCTCCCGCTCGGCCAGGATGACTAGGGTTGGTGTTTGCACACGCCCTGCGGTGGTAACGTTGAATCCACCGTGACGGGAGTTGAATGCGGTGAGCGCCCGGGTACCGTTGAGGCCGATTAACCAGTCACTTTCCGAGCGGCAAAGGGCGGCATCTGCAAGCGGAAGCATCTGCGCATCATCGCGCAACTTACCGAATGCCTCGATGATTGAACTGTTGGTCATCGACTGCATCCACATGCGCTTGGTCGGCTTCCCAGAGTCCGCTATCTGCATGAGGTAGCGAAAGATGAGTTCCCCTTCACGACCGGCGTCACAGGCATTAATGACAAGCTCGACATCCTCACGACTTATCAGCTTCTGCAGGAGCTTGAGCCGGCTCTCGCTCCTTTCAATTGGCTGCAGTGTGAACTTCTCGGGAATTACCGGGAGGTGCTTCATTCCCCAGGGAAGTTTCTTGCCATTCGGACCGGCCGGCATCTGCAACTCGACAAGATGTCCGACTGCCGAGGCCACCACTGCTGCCTCGCTCTCAAAGTAGGTATTCCGGTCGCGTCCCCTTTTTTCAAAGGCACCAAGGTCATTGCGCAGCACCCGGGCAAGGTCGGTGGCAACGCTTGGTTTTTCGGCAATGATAAGTTTTTTGGACATCCTGCGGCGCCGAACCTAGGACGAACTTCCGGCATTTTTCAAACGAGTTTCACGAAGTAGTTGCCCGGCAACTGCTTAACGAGGCGCTTTATTTCCATCTTGAGAAGGGTTGCGGAAACCTCTGGAGCCCTCATGTTTACTAGGTTCGCGAGTTCATCGATATGGGTCTGATCGCTGCCCAGAACTGCGTAAATTATTTTTTCCGGATTCGACAGTAAAGTGGCAGTTGAGTTGCAAATTTCCGGTTTTGCGCCGGGATAGGGTAGTATTGCCGGCATCTCCTCAATGATATCCCCGGCATCAAGAACGAGTTTTGCGCCCTGTTGGATGAGGCGATTGGCTCCCCGTGAGGTGGGGCGATCAATTTGTCCGGGAACGGCGTAGACATCACGGTTGCAGTCAGAAGCCTGCCCTGCGGTAATAAGTGCTCCGCTTTTTGCCGCCGCCTCAATTACCAGGGTTCCCCGAGCCCAGCCGGCAATGATTCGATTGCGTTGAGGGAACGAGCGTTTCTGTGGTGGAAAATCAACGGGGAATTCGGAAATGACTGCCCCGTTCTTTGAGATTCTTTCCGCGAGCGCCTGATTTTCGGGAGGGTATAGCTTGCCCAAACCGCTACCAATCACTGCTATTGTTCGTCCGCCCGAGGCCAGTGCGCCTTCATGAGCTGCGGAGTCGATGCCCCTTGCAAGTCCGCTTATGACGCACAAGCCGGCATGAGCGAGTTGGAAGCCGAATTTTCGGGCGGTTTGTTTGCCGTAGTGGGTGGCCTGTCGTGAGCCAACGATACTTATTGCCTCGGAGTCGGACTTTTTCAGGTGACCCCATACATAAAGAGCAATCGGAGGATCATAGATTTCCCTTAGCAAGGAAGGATAGTCCCCGTCCTCAGGAGTAATAACACTGATTGCCATGGATTGGATCTTGTCCAGTTCCCCCTGCAGATCGATCAGGTTGCGCCAGTTTGCAATTCCCTCCGCTGTTTCTTTACCGATGCCCCTGACCTCCCTAAGATCTTTGGCGCCGGCTGAAAGAATTGATTCGGCACGGCCGAAGTGTTGCAGAAGTCTGCGAACCCGCGTTGGTCCTGTGTTTGGAAGCAGGTTTAGAGCGATGTAAGCCTGCTTTGAGTTCATTTTGAGTGTTAATGCAAACTGCGTATTGCTTTACTGATGTCGGACTCGGTGATGTCATTGCGCAGTTCCGCGCGTCCAAGCTCCGGAACTACGACGAACCGGATTCGGCCATTATTGAATTTTTTATCAGTTTTCATCACTTTCAGCAGCATGCCTGTATCCATTTGCGGGCTGAGTGAGGTCGGCAACCCGAACTTCTCCAGGGCGAACCTGATTCGCTCGGCCTGGGCGGAAGGCAGCCCGGCAGCAGCACTGGAGAGATGTCCCGCGGCAAGAAGTCCGAGGCTGATGGCTTCGCCATGGAGCAAATTACCATAGCCACTGGCTGCCTCAATGGCATGACCTATTGTATGGCCGTAGTTGAGGTGAGCGCGAGTGCCGATAGTCTCCTTTTCATCCTCTTCGACAATACGGGCCTTGATTGCGACATTGCGGGCAATCAGTGAAGTTAGCGTTTTTCTGTCATCTATTGCCATGATGTCATCGAGCATTTTCGCATCACGAATGGCAGCGTGCTTGATTACCTCGGCAAATCCCTCGTTGAATTCGCGCTCGGGAAGTGATTGCAGCGTGGCGGTGTCAGCGAGCACTAGGCGCGGTTGATGAAAGCAACCAATAAGATTCTTGCCTTCAGGGGCATTGACCCCGGTTTTTCCGCCTACCGAGCTGTCAACCTGGGCAACGATGGTGGTGGGGACCTGCACGTAGGGAATACCGCGATAAAAGATGGCCGCAACAAAACCGGCCAGGTCACCTACCACGCCTCCGCCAAGGGCAATGATGAAACTGTGGCGGTCGTGCCCGTCAGCAATCATCCGGCGGCAGATTGTCTCCGCACACGCCGTGGACTTACTGGCTTCACCTGCATCCACGTTGACGGGATGCGGCGAGATACCGCACGAGCGCAGGGAGTCGCACAGGGAATCACTGTAGAGTGGAGCCACGTTGCTGTCGGATATTACAGCGCATCGTTCACCAATATTAAGGGATGCGATACGCTCACCGCAGGTGGATAATATTCCATTGCCGATGACCGCATCGTATTGGTGGCCGGGCAATTCAACCCGGATTGTCCGTGTTGGTTCAGGCATTTCCCAGTCTGGGGTGGAGGGAGAGAATTCGCATAACCACTGAATCTGTATCCTCAGTCTGCTTGAGGCAAACCTTTTGAAAGCCGCTCTCCCGCTTGAACCAGGTGAGTTGTCGCTTCGCATAGCGACGGCTGGCCTGCTTGATTGAGTCAATGCATTGTTCAAGGGTCATCTCGCCGGCAAGATGTCCCATGATTTCGCTGATGCCAATAGCCCGCGCTGCAGTTATGGACAGTTTCTGCGGCAACCGCCTGATTTCCTCGGTTAATCCTCTGGCTACCATTTCTGCTGCACGCACGTTGATGCGGGCATAGAGTTCCTCTCTGTCCCGGTTGATCATGATGCCGTCAAAATCGGGAGAGGCATTGTCCCAACTGGTCTTCATCTCAGACATTGGGCGACCGGCGAGGATACTGATTTCCACCGCGCGGGTGACGTAGCGCCGGTTGAGCAGATTGACTTGGTCTGCAGCATCAGGATCAAGCTGACGGAGGCGGTTCACCAATTGCCTGAGGCTAAGAGCATCAAGCTGTTTTCTTAATGCGTTATCAGCAGCAGGCAGGTCGGAAAGGCCATGAGTCAGGCTTTTCATGTAGAGACCACTGCCGCCGACGACAATAGGACAATTACCGCGCTCCATGATTGAGCTGATGACCGGTTTTGCGAGCGCGGCGTAGCGTGCAGCGTTGCACTCTTCGGCGACGTCAAGTTCACCGTAAAGGTGGTGTGGAGCAAGGCGGCGATCCTCTTCAGTGGGCGCCGCGGTTACGATTTCCAGTTTCCGGTAGAGTTGGCAGGCGTCAGCGTTGACAACCTCGCCGCCAATGCGAGCGGCGAATGCTGCCGCGATGGCACTTTTGCCTGAACCGGTGGGTCCTGCGATGTAAAGCGGGCGCATCGCCTCGCTGTGGAGCTGCGGGGTTAAGTTTCCTGGTTACCCTGAGGTCCAGCACTCTTGGCGCCGTTAACGATGATCTTGCGTCCCATGAAATCGTGGTCATGAAGTGCGTCCGCGGCTTTTCGGGCACCGTTGGTGTCATTCATTTCAACAAAGGCATATCCCTTTGAGCGGTTGCTGCTGCGATGGCAGACGATTTCAGCTTTTACAACACCCCCGACTTTCTCAAAGAGGGTTGCAAGGTCATTTTCTGTCGTGTCATACGAAAGGTTGCCCACATAGAGACGTGATGTCGTTACCGCCACCTTCTCAGGAGGTTCGGATTTTCGGGCCACGGCATCTTCACGCTTTCTGCCCCTGGATGGATTTGCAGCTGACTTTTTTGACCGCGCTCGCGTGTTGTCCGGTGATTGTCGCTTTGGCGGGCTCGGGCGTTTGGTGCCAAGCGTGAAGATGGCGCAGAATTTTTCCCAGAGGGAAGGCTTACCGGTTCGACGGGGAACTTTCTGCTTTACGAAGCGACGCTGGCCGCCGCCACTATGTGTTCCCTGGCGGTTGCGGTTGCGGTTGCGGTTTCTGTTTTGCTGGGGATTGGATGAGTTTGCCATGGTGTATTACGGGCTTTTTTTTGTTCGGTGTGCATGGCGGAGCGGGATCTGCGCGATTTCGTCCAGAATCCATACGAGGCCCCGGTATTACGCGTTGCTGCGGGGCGATCATTGGGCCGACTGTTGTCGGCTGGGTTCTCAGGCAGGCCTGCCGGCCTATTCGTGCCGGAGGTGCTCCGTCGGTTGAGTTGTTTGTGGTGAAAGACAATGGAGGAACCGCCGGGATTGATTTTCCTGTTCACGAGGTTCCTTTGCCGGTCATTGTGTCGGGACGTTAACAACACTCGTCCAAGGGATCTGTAGCATCCAGAATAATCCATGTAAGACATTGTTATATAATAGGTTATACGTTTAAGTATAGATCTGCGTCCCACGGGCAATTGTCACCTATGACTTTCGCTCGCGAACATAGTCGTGGGATGGATTGGGGCAAGGTCTTTCAACTCACAGGCTTGGGGTTTGTTGTTCCCGGGATGCCTGAAAAGGCGGCAGGGCAAGGAAAATTGGGGGTTTAGCCATCCTCGATAAAAAATTCACATGTTCATTGCTCATCTTCTTTTCTCCTTTGGTATCCATATCCGCCGGTTGCCTTGAATGTCATGGCAGCTAAGATTCCTGATATTGGATGATGTTCACATTTGCTTCACGACCTTTTTTCCCGGGATTATTCTCCTCATCCTTTCTGTTTACAATGTGCTGCATGGCAAGCCTTGAGGACTCGGCAGGACAACAATCAACGGTTGATGCCTACATTGTGGTTGATTTTCATTCAAGAAAGATCCTCGCTGCTCATGCGGCGGAAAAGCAGCGACAGGTTGCCAGCTTGACAAAGATAGTGACGGCGATGGTCGCCCTGGACTGGGCTCAACTTACCCGTACTGACCTGAGCGAGTTGGCAACGGTGCCGGCGAGCGCTGTCCTGATTGGCGGTCCAAACAGGATGAATTTGCGTCCTGGTGAGAAGATCAGCCTGCGTGACGGACTTTATTGTGCGTTAATCGGGTCAGATAACTGGGCGGCAGAGACAGTTGCCGGCCATGTCGGCAGGGATTTGTTCGAGCGCGGGGATGGAGGGGAAGAAACCGCCCCAGTTGCGGAATTTGTGAAGCAGATGAATGCCCTCGCAGAAAGACAGGGGGCGACAGGCTCGTTGTTCACCAATCCCCACGGCATGGATCACCAGGGAAAGTTGCCGTATTCAACCGCCGCGGATATTGCCCGGCTGGCAATTTATGCGCTGGGTAAATCTTCGTTTACCTTCTTTTGCTCGCAGAAGGAAAGGAAAGTTTCCGTTCAGGGTGATGCCGGGGTAAGGCAGTTCATTATCAAGAATACCAATAAACTGCTGGGAAAAGACTCTATTGACGGCATCAAGACCGGCTTGACCAGGAAGGCGGGGCCATGCCTGGCGATCAGTGCAGACAGGGAGGCTATCGTGACGGAGTTGCCTGACGGGAGAACCAGGGTGACCCCGCGCCGTTTGATTGTGGTTGTTCTCGGGGCTTCTGATCGTTTCTCTGCGGCAAGATCCCTGTTGCTTGGCGGGTGGGAGAAATTTGATGCATGGAATTCCGGGGGGCGTCTGATTTTAAATCCGGCTGAACTGCTCTCGGGTCCAAAAGATTAGCGTGCAGGAAGGCCCATCATCTGCTCCATTTGCTTTTTTAAAGCCTTAAACAACCCAGAGCAGATCCAATGGACTCGCTGATAGAACTTTTGCAGAAGAATGCCCGCTGTGGTGATAAAGAACTCGCTGAATTGCTGGGTGCCACCGAAGATGACATCAAGGCTCGTGTAAGTGCCCTGGAGGAGAGCGGTGTGATCCTTGGTTATACGGCGGTTGTTGATCCGGAGCATATCGAGGGTGGAGAGCGTGTCTCCGCAGTGATTGAGGTAAAGATTACTCCTGAACGTGGCGGCGGGTTTGATCTTCTGGCAACGCGGATTGCAAAATTTGATCAGGTTGAGAGTTGTGTATTGATGAGTGGTGGCTACGATCTTTCGGTTGTTGTCAGTGGTGATTCCCTGCACGATGTGGCACGCTTTGTCGCGGAGAAGCTGAGCACCTTGCAAGGGGTGATCTCGACGGCCACCCATTTTCACCTTAAGACATACAAGCGGGACGGATTTCTGGCCAAGGCTGACGGCGGAGGTGAGCGCCTGCCTGTCGCTCCCTGAGTGAGGCAGGCATTAACTGCCCAACATTTCGCAAACGCATGTCTCTGGAGGACAAGATTTCAAAACAGGTACGGAGTATTCCCAGGTCGGGGATAAGGGATTTCTTCGAGCTTGTGCACGGGCGCGATGATGTTATTTCCCTCGGTGTGGGTGAACCGGATTTCAGCACACCCTGGCATATCCGCGAGGCCGCCATCTATTCATTGGAGTGCGGCGAGACCAGCTATACTTCAAACCTCGGGCTTGAAAAATTGCGCAGGTCGATTGCCGGATACGTCGCCGGTCACTTTAAAGTCAGTTACGACCCGGCCCGTGAAATTCTTGTCACTGTGGGCGTTTCCGAGGCGCTTGACCTCGCTTGCCGCGCATTGATCAACCCGGGCGATGAATTCATCTATCACGAGCCGTGTTATGTTTCCTATGATCCGAGCGTGACCCTTGCCTATGGTGTAGCGGTGCCGGTGCCGGTCAGTGCTGAAGAGGGATTCGTGGTAAAGGCCGAGGAGATAGAGAAGAGGATCTCACCAAGGACACGGGTATTGATGTTGAATTTTCCCACCAACCCGACCGGGGGGGTAATGGGACGCACGGAACTGCAGCGGATTGCCGAGCTGTGCATTGCCAACGACATCCTCGTCATTACCGATGAGATCTACAGTGAATTGGTTTATGACGAGGACTACCGGCATGTCTCCATTGCATCTTTGCCGGGGATGCGTGAGCGCACGATCCTGCTGCACGGTTTCTCGAAAGCCTTTGCCATGACCGGGTTTCGCCTTGGATATTCCTGCGCTCCGCCGGAGATTACCGAGGCAATGATGAAGATTCATCAGTATTCAATGCTTTGTGCCCCGATTACCAGCCAGGTTGCGGCACTTGAGGCACTTGAGAATGGCGCTTGCGCTGTCGCTTCAATGCGCAGGGACTATAAAAGACGCAGGGATTTCATTGTTAGGGAATTCAATGACATGGGCCTGCCGTGTCATGTTCCGGGTGGCGCTTTTTACGCATTTCCTGAAATTAAGGGCAGTGGCTTGAGTAGCAGGGAATTTGCAACCGGGTTGCTTGAGAGCCAGAATGTGGCAGCGGTCCCGGGTGATGCCTTCGGGGCAAGCGGCGAGGGCTTCCTTCGCTGTTGTTACGCCACAAATGTTGAACTTATTAAGCGCGCCCTTGAGGGGTTCCGCCAATTCATTGCATCCTTGAAGGGATGAGCGGCTCCAGGGTGGAGAGTTTGACCGAAAAGCAGGCTGCTGAGAAAACGGTTGCTCATGTGGTCCCGTTTTTCGTCTTTCTGGCAGTGATGCTGATGCTGCCGCTGCTTGAGGCAGTCGGGTTTTATGTCGACAACGAGGATATGTATCCCTGGTACCGGTATGCGCCGGAGCAGTGGCTTTATCCGTTGCAGACAGTAGTCGCGATTGTTTTGTTGTTGCTCTATCGGCGCCATTATGACTTTGGCCCGGTGCGCGGGCTGGGGCTAGCGATAGCGGGTGGACTGATTGGGATCACGGTCTGGATATTGCCGGGGCACATTTTCCGGGAGGCGGGAATGGAGGAAGGTTGGTGGGAAATACTGGGATTCACCTCGAGAACAGTAGGGTTTGACCCGGCTGATGCCGGCGGCAGCGACTCGGTTTATTACTGGCTGTCAGTGGGGATGCGGTTTGTACGCATGGTGATCGTGGTGGCGTTTGTTGAAGAGATTTTCTGGCGTGGATTTTTGATGCGTTTTCTGCTTGATAGGGACGGTGATTACTGGGAGCAGCCGTTTGGAAAGTTCTCATGGCTGAGTTATTCTGTGGTGACCCTGCTCTTCATGTTCGCCCATACGCCATCCGACTACCTTGGGGCCATTCTTTATGGCAGTTTTGCGTATGGTGTGGCAGTACGCACAAAGAGCCTTGCAGCCTGTGTTTTAATGCATGCTGTTGCCAACCTTGTGCTGGGGATTTATATCATGATGACAGGTCAACTCGGTTACTGGTAGAAATGAAGATAGGAATCGCTCAACTCAATCATGTGGTTGGTGATCTGGATGGCAACTCGAAGTCCATCCTGGCAGCATACAGGGAACTGGTTGATCGTGGTGCTGAACTGGTTCTGACTCCCGAGTTGTCACTGACCGGATACCCGCCTCGCGACCTGATTTTCAAGTCCAGATTTGTTCCCCGGACTCTTGATTGCCTTGAGCAACTGCATTCTCAGGTTGGGGAGATTCCGCTCTTGGTGGGATATGTCGATTACCACACTGGATCGGTAGGCAAGCCTTTCCAGAATGCGGCGGCATTACTGCAAAGGGACCGCGAAAGGCAGAAGGTGATCAAGTGCCTGTTGCCAACCTATGACGTTTTCGATGAAGCTCGTTATTTCCAGCCGGCTGAGTCGGTTAAGCCCCTTGATGTCGGTGGGGTGAGAGTTGGGGTTACCCTTTGCGAGGATATCTGGAGCGAGGAGTTTCTGCCATCGAAGCTTTACGTTAAGGATCCGGCCGGGACTCTTGCTGAGCAGGGGATTGACCTGATGGTCAACCTGAGTGCTTCACCTTTTCATGCAGGCAAGCCCGCAGAGCGCCACACGATGCTGGCGTTTCTTGCCCGGCGCATAGGTTGTCCGGTGATCTACTGCAATGCAGTTGCCGGCAATGACCAGTTGATCTTTGATGGCAATTCCATCGCCCACGGGGTTGATGGCGAGGTGCTCTTGCAGTGTCCCGGGTTTGAGGA
Organism: Verrucomicrobiales bacterium; assembly: GCA_046581505.1. GTDB lineage: Bacteria > Verrucomicrobiota > Verrucomicrobiia > Verrucomicrobiales > DEV007 > CACIUL01. Next base: position 46,208 of record JAYGGE010000050.1, read on the forward strand.
AAGTCTTTTGGTTGTCGATACTGAAGGGGCATCGGGCGCGTTCAAGCCGGCGCATCCAATGGAGGAGATATACTCAGCCCTTGTCCTTGGTGTGCGTGACTACCTGCACAAGTGCGGGTTCAAGAGTGCGGTGATCGGTTTAAGCGGGGGAATTGACTCGGCGCTCACCGCTGCATTGGCGCTTGATGCACTTGGAGCTGAGAATGTGCTTGGTGTGACGATGCCCAGTGAGTTCAGTTCGGAGGGAAGTGTTGATGACTCCGAGGCATTGGCGGCAAACCTAGGGATCCGCTGTGAGAAAATCCCCATTGGCGAGGTGTTCAATGAACTCAAGGGTTCGCTTGCGGGAGTATTCGAGGGGCTCGGTGAAGACGTGACAGAGGAGAACATGCAGGCGCGCATACGCGGGCTGATGCTGATGTCGATATCAAACAAGTTGGGGCATATGCTGCTGACCACCGGTAACAAGAGTGAGTTGGCAGTGGGCTACTGCACCATCTACGGTGACATGTGCGGCGGATTGGCTGTGATCAGTGACTTGCCGAAGACGATTGTCTATGAGTTGTCCCGCTGGATGAACCGGGAGCGTGAAATTATCCCGTGGAACACGATTGAGAAGGCGCCGAGCGCGGAGTTGCGCAATGACCAGAAGGATCAGGACACTTTGCCTGAATATGATTTACTTGACCGAATACTTGAGTTGTATGTCGAGCAGGCGCTGAGTGTTGCAGACATTGTTTCCCGGGGACATGAGGAGGAGGTTGTCCGCTGGGTAGCTGGGCGAGTGGACCTTAACGAGTGGAAGCGCGGGCAGGCTGCACCCGGTCTGCGGGTCACCTCCAAGGCCTTTGGGGCAGGCCGGCGCATTCCCATTGCCCAGAGTTTTCGCGGCTAGCGGGGCATCTGCTTGACGCGCTTGCCTTACCGCATTGATTGTCTGCCATGGCTGATCCCTGTGAGTTTTCCAACCCCCAGTTGCGTGACCTTGTTCCCTACGAGCCGGGAAAGCCGATAGATGAGGTTGCCCGCGAACTGGGACTGGATGCGGATTCAGTGATCAAGCTTGCTTCCAATGAGAATCCGCTGGGACCTTCACCGAAGGCACTCGAGGCAATGCATGAGGCCGTGGTTGATGTGAACATTTATCCGGATGGCGGCGGCTGGAAGCTGCGCAATGCCATTGCCGGGAAAGTGGATCTGGCAATGGAGAACGTGGTGCTTGGCAATGGCTCAAACGAGATCATCGAGTTTGTCGGCCACGCTTTCCTGAAACCCGGGGATGAGATCATTGTCGCCGAGCATGCCTTTGTGGTCTATAAGCTGGTGGCAACTCTTTTTGGAGCTAACACCATTGAGGTGAATGACCCGGGTTTTGTTCACGACCTTGATCGTATGGCCGATGCAATCACGGAGCGTACTCGAGAGATCTTTATAGCAAACCCTAACAACCCAACCGGGACCATGGTTGGACAGGAGGAGATAGACCGCTTCATGGAGCGGGTTCCTGAGGATGTGATCGTGATTTTTGACGAGGCTTACTACGAGTTCCTGGATAATCCGCCGGATACCCTCAAGTATGTGCGTGAGGGGCGCAATGTGGTGGTGATGCGCACTTTCTCAAAGATTCAGGGACTGGCCGGTCTGCGTATTGGCTATGGGTTGGCGCCTGCATCCCTTGCCTCGATGCTGCAGAAGACCCGGCAGCCTTTCAACGCCAACTCGATTGCCCAGGCCGGGGCGCTTGCAGCACTTCAGGATCTTGAGCATCAGCAAAGGACAAAGGAAGTTACTGATGCAGGCAGGGTGTTCTTTGAGGAAAGCTTTAAAGGCATGGGCCTTGATTATGTGCCGAGCAGGGCAAATTTTGTGCTGGTGAAGGTTGGAGATGGGGATGACGTGTTCGATGCGATGCTTCGGCGTGGGGTAATTGTGAGGGCGATGCGTGGCTATAAGTTGCCGGAATGGGTGCGTGTTTCCATTGGCACGGAACACGAGAATCACTGCTGTATTGAAGTGCTTAAGGATGTTCTTGCGGGCTGACTTTGACACCGCTTGCTCCTCATCACCTGCCGTTGCCAATGGATTTCCCGCTAAAACGAGCAGTTGCATTCCTGTTCCATGACCGCCTTGGCTCAGGGGTGGAGGAGGAGGTTAAATGCGGCCTGCTACCAGACTGCCCGGTAGAATCTTGCGGTGGATTCCTCCGGGATGGGCTGTTCCAGAATCAAAATGCCTGAAAAATCCGGGGAAGTCTCGGCGATGTCACTCCAGGTAATGCAGTCGGGTGATGACTGCACGCGCAACAGTTGGCCGGAGTTGCCCTTGAGGGTCAGGGATATTGCACCGGACTTGTGGTCATGTCCGATCTCAAGGGCTGGATAAACCATGCTATGGAGGCAGTCAGCAGCAAGCAGTTTCGTGACACGAATGCCGGCGGAATCAAATGCCGCAAGAACGTTGGTGCTTGTCACTGTATCAATATTCATCTGGTTGCTGGAGAAAGAGAAGCTGTTGAGAGTATTGTCGAGGTTCGTCAGCGAAGCGGGAAGTTCCCCCGTGAGAGGGTTGCAGTGAAGTTTCAGTTCCTTCAACCTGGACAACTGCCCTAATTCGGCAGGGATCGGGCCGCTCAACTGGTTGTTGGAAAGGTCAAGGCATTCCAGGTTACGCAGTCTTCCCAGCCAGGCGGGGATTGACCCGGTTAACCGGTTATTGGAGAGGTTCAGGTGGGTCAGGTTGCTCAACAATCCCAGCCAGTCGGAAATTGGTCCGTTTAACTGGTTGTTTGAGAGATTGAGGCGGGTCAAATTGATCAAAAGCCCCAGCTCATCGGGGATTGTCCCGCTCAATTGGTTGATGCCGAGATTCAGGGACCACAAGCTGCTTAATTGTCCCAATGTAGAGGGGATCGGGCCGCTCAGCTTGTTATTGGAGAAGGAAAAAACCCGCAGGTTGCCAAATTGTCCCAATGCAGAAGGAATTGCTCCACTGAGATGGTTGTTGTCAGCAAAAAGTATCTCAAGATTGCTCAACTTTCCCAGTTCTGTCGGGATCGCGCCGTCTAAATTGTTGTCGTTGAGATCGAGTACCCTTAAGCTTGTCAATTGTCCGAGCTCTGGTGGAATGGTGCCCTCCAGATTGTTGTGGTTAAGCAAGAGGTCCCACAAGCGCCTTAATAGACCCAACTCGGTGGGGATTTTGCCGTTCAACTGGTTATATGAGAGGCCGATCCATGATGCGCGTTTCAATTGTCCCAGTTCGGCAGGGATTGTGCCGGTTAACTGATTGCCGGTAAGGTTGAGCATCTTTAAGTTGCTCAATTCTCCCAGCTCTGCGGGGATTTCACCGCCTAAATGATTGTCGTTGAGGTGTAGTTCCCACAAGCTTCTCAGCTTTCCCAGTTCGGCAGGAATGGCACCGTTTAGATTGTTGTCGTTTAGAAACAGCTCCAGCAAGCGGTTGAGTTGTCCCAACTCGGCGGGGATCCGGCCACTGAGTTTGTTGCTTTTCAGGTAGAGCTTTTCGAGATTTGTCAGTTGCCCCAATTCGGTTGGGATTGCTCCGTCCAGTCCATTGTTGGTCAGGTAAAGTGTCTTTACGTTTCTGAGTTGCCCCAAAGAGGAGGGGATTTGCCCGCTCAACTGGTTGCTTGCGAGATTAAGCACCTGCAAATTGCCCAGTGTTCCCAATGCGGAGGGGATGGTGCCGTTTAACTGGTTTCCTGCAAGTTCCAGCGTCTGCAAATTGTTCAACTGGCTCAACGTGGCGGGGATGGTGCCGTTTAACCAGTTGGAATTCTGTGAGAGGCTATACACATTGTGAACGCTGTGCCAGTGACCGGGGTCCACGGTAATCCTTGCCCAGCGAACATGACGGGTTCCCACTCCCAGCCAATTCGCCTGCGTTGGATTGAGCCAATTGGTTCTTTGTTGCCAGCGTTGGCCGGAAGTCATGCGGTAAAAATCGACGAGGGTGTCGTATTCTGCTGCCGGGAGAAGAGCCCCCAAACTGTCCGGTTCGTCGCCGGGAGCCATCCAGGCAGTTGCAAAAAGCAGGCTGAAAGCTGCTGTCAAGACGAGTAGAGTCTTGCCGGGACGGGTTCGGCCGAGATCAAAAATTGCGGGTTGCCCTGCTTGATTGGGCAGGACTGTCCCCTTATTGTTGCAGGCTTTTCCAATCATGGGCATGATTTGACTGTTGTGGCGTGCGCACAATGCTGGCGTGAGAGGCAGACCTTCCTTGAGTTTTAGTGGAAGTTTTGGGGAAGAAAGGTGATTGTTTGCGCCTCATAACATGATGGATGACCGGCCTGGAAGATGACCAAAGAACATACAGCAAATATTGTGATATATAAACACATATCGCATGTTCAATTAAATATAACCCGGTCGTCATTAAATGATTGCGAACTGAGGATGCCCTCACGCAGAGAAAGGATTGAGCTGTGGAGGATACAATAGCTGCGATTTCAACGCCGCCCGGCCAGGGTGCTGTTGCCCTGTTGCGCATGTCCGGTGACAGGGCGGTTGAAATTGCGCAGAAGGTTTTTCGGAGAAACAGGTGCCAGGTGGCAGAGTTGCCGCCGAGGAAGCAGGTGCTGGGAAACATTGTTGATGCAGGTGGCAATTCCATCGACCAGGTCCTGCTTACTGTGTTCAGTGCACCGGCCAGCTATACCGGCGAGGACACCGTCGAGATCGCCTGCCATGGTGGTATTCTGGTCGCGGGTAGCGTCTTTGAGGCATTGAGCGCTGCGGGTGCACGGCCTGCCGAGCCGGGTGAATTCAGTAAACGTGCTTTTCTTAACGGCAAGATGGATTTGACCCAGGCAGAGGCGGTAATGGATCTGATTGGTGCGCGGACCTCACTTGCGCTGCGTGCCGCCAACCGTCAACTGGAGGGCAAACTCGGTCAGCGTGTCGCTAAACTTCGCGAGAAGTTGCTGCGCGCATTGGCGCACCTCGAGGCCTATATTGATTTTCCCGAGGAGGGAATTGATCCAGAGAGCAGTGAGGAGATTTGCAGGCAGCTTGTTGAGGTTGCGAGTGCGGCGGGAGATCTGATTGCCACCGCCGAGGAAGGGAGGATCCTGCGAGAGGGGCTGGCCGTGGTTATTGCCGGGCTGCCCAACGCCGGAAAATCGAGTTTGTTGAATGTTCTGCTCGGATTTGAACGGGCCATTGTCAGCGATACAGGCGGGACTACGCGTGACACCATTGAGGAGATGAGCAATATTAAGGGGATCCCGGTGCGCCTGATTGACACTGCCGGGTTACGGCAAACCGAAGAGCAGGTAGAGCGTGAGGGGGTGGACCGGGCACAGCGCGAACTAAAAGGAGCCGATCTTGTGTTGCACGTGGTGGATGCTTCCCTTGAGAAGCCTGGACAGACCGGGTTTACTGAGGAGGAAAGGGTCTCGGCGCGGCAAATCCTAGTGCTCAACAAGGCGGATCTTGGTATTCATTCCTCCTGGGATGAGGTGGATGGAATCCGTATTTCCTGCACTCAGGACAGTGGCGTCGAACTGCTGGCAGAGGCGATTTTCGAGGTTGCCGGCCGGGCAGGATTGGATTTTGGCAGTGAAATGATCGCGGTCAATGCCCGTCATCGCGATTGTCTGGAGCGTGCCTGCAGGCATAGTGAAAAGGCTGCGGAGTTGTTGAGGGGTGGCGAGTCGCCGGAGTTTGTTGCCATTGATTTGCGTGAGGCACTCGATGCCATCGGCAGCATTGTTGGTAAGGCGGACGCAGAGGAGGTGCTGGGAGAGATTTTCACCTCCTTTTGTATCGGCAAATGACGATGCTCAAGGGCGATGGCACTTTAATTTCCTTTTTTAACGTAAAAAAAAGAATGGGGGCCGGCTATCGGATTTTGCGGCATCGGAGAAACGGGGATACTGCCCTTTTAGCTGGTTTTCTTTACTGATTACCTTGGAAGGGTGATTTGGAGGCGATTTTCAGTCCTGTGCCGGTATTATCCCTGTATGCTATTGCAGGCTGTCCGTCGGGGGCAAAAGCCAGTGAGGTGAACCAGCCAACATCGCCATTGCTGTCGACTTTTTCAATGATCCACTTGCCTGCCTTAAGCTCGGCGAACTTCAAGTCCCTGTTGGTGGCATCATAATATGAGATGGCCGGTTGTCCGCCGGGACCATGCTTGAGCGAGATGTATTTTCCGAGATCACCTTCACTGTCCACGATTGACAAATGCCATTTTCCCCCGTCAAAGGCGGCGAATTTCAGGTCACCTTCGCCGTTGTCCCTGTAGGATATTGAGGGGAGTCCGGCCGGGGAATAGTCCAGCGCGGCGTATCTGCCGACATTGCCGGTACGGTCAATTGTTTGGATTTTCCATTGGCTTCCGTCAAAGCTGGCAAATTTCAAGTCGCCGTTGGTGAAATCATGATAGGAAATTGCGGGATGCCCGTCAGGGCCATGTTCCAGTGAATTATATCTACCGACGTCTCCGTCATTATCGATTACCTGAACTTTCCATTGGCTTCCGTCAAAGTTCGCGAATTTCAGGTTGCCGTTGGTGAGGTCGTAATAGGAAATTGCCGGCTGCCCGTCAATTCCAAAGCTGAGTGAGGTTGAGTGACCCACGTGGTCTTTACTGTCCACTGTGTGTTGTGTCCATTTTCCCTCGTGGCGTCTTGTGAATTTCAGGTCGCCGTTGATGAGGTCATAGTATGAGATAGCCGGTTGGCCATCCGCGGAAAAATCCAGTGAAGGATGGGAGCCGACATTACCGATGCTCGCTACCGTAATGATGCTCCATTGCATTGCCTGCGAGGTTGCGAACTTCAGGTTGTTGGCAATGTCGTCAAAGTAGGCGATCGCGGGTTGCCCGTCCGGGGCGTGGTCTAGTGAGGCTTGGACGCCAAGTATTCCTAGTGATGGATCTATTTCGGTAACCTGCCAGTGCACTTTTTGGGCGGGCTCGGGGGTTGCCTTGTGGACAGGTTCCTGCAGGGGGAGACCTTTGTCTGGTTTGCTTGTTGCCACTTTAATCGCCTGCTCAACGATAAGGGCGCCGTCGAGCCTGCCCTCCCGGGTCAACTTGAGCTTGATTGCTGTGAGTTGTTCCACAAGGTATGTTGTCAGTGCGTTGAGTTCCTGTTGATGTTGTGAGCGAAATTGCTCTTTTGTTGCAAGGAAGATTCTCTGTGCGCCAGCAATTTCCTTCACTTGTGAATCCACTGTTGAGGGGAACCGGTCGGATTGCGCTGCGGATCTGGCGGCAAGTGCCTTCTCGAGGTTGCCTGCCTGTGCGAACTTCTTCTGCAGTTGCTCCATCTTGGTCAGGTATTGTTCATGTAACCTGGCCATCGGGCGGCTCCATTTCTCTTGAGTCATCTCCTTGTTCAATGCCTGATAGCGGGAGCGCAGATTGTTTATTTCCTCGCTTTCCCCGGGTGATAATCCGGGGGGGGATGCCGGGTTTTGTGCGTGGACGGCCGGGCAGGCCAGGGCCGCAGTGAGAGTGGCGGAAAGAACAAGAAGCAGCGGGGGGGCTTTCATCAGCTTACTATAACCTATAGAGGCAGTAGCGAGGATTGCCAAATAGCCAGAATTCTGGCATTACGTGGCAATTCTGGCATTACGTGGCTAACGGGAGGGAGTCACTCCCTTCTTGAGGATAATGTTGGCGTATTTTGCGGTATCGCCGCTTGCCACGATGGCAAAGGCTTTGCCTGCGCGCGCGTAGAAATCAAAGCGTTCTATCATTGTTATCGGCGGGGTTTTGGGCCAGTGTTTGGCAATGAGCGCCTGATAGGATGCCTCGAGTACGGGGTCGGTGCTGTCGCCGGCAACGGTTGCCATCATCGTTGCCGGGGCATCGACATAGTCGTCGAGTGCCAGCAGTGGCAGCACTGCATCAAGAAGGTCGGTAACGCAGAGGCCGTCGGCGCGGATGCAGCGCGGGCCTAGGCTCTCGGCGGGGAAGTGCGCATCAGCGAACACGATCTCATCCCCATGCCCCATGCGGTGCAGGGTCTCGAGCAGGGAAGGACTGATGAGTGGAGAAATACCAACGAGCATGCTTATTTTCGGTCAGCAATTTTCCACAGGTGCCTGTCACTGCGGATATAAAGCGCATCAGCGGAGAGCGCCGGGGTGCCGAGGATGGTTTCACCAAGTTCAATGGTGCCGACGACCCTGCCTTCATCGCCTCGCAGGTCAACGCACTGCAGCAGTCCCTTTCTCTCGGCGGCGATGTAGAGAAAATTTCCCGTGGTGACCGGTGATCCGCTGAACGGGCCCTCGAGGCGGATGCGCCAGAGCCGCTCGCCGTTGTCCTTGTTGGCGGCATTAAGCACCCCGGCAGTATTAATCACGAAAACCTTGTCTCCATGAACGAGCGGGCTCGCTGTGCCGGGCCGCAATTGTGCCTGTTGCCAGAGAACCTCGGGAGTATTGTTGTCCGGGCGGGGCTTGAGGACGGTGAGTCCGCCGGATGGAATGTAAAGCGTTGAGCCGTCCTTTGAGGGGGCGCTGGACGGGATTGTGGAAGCGCCATCACCGAAGGTCCACAACTCTTTACCGGTGGCAGCATCAATACCGGAAATTCCGGCACTGCCCTGTAGCGCCACAACACCATCCTTAAGCAGTACCGGAGAGGTCCAGTTGGCGCGCTTGGTGCGGGGGATTTTCCAGCGATTGAGGCCGCTTTGCAGGTCGATTCCCATGGCGAAGGAGTCACTGTCATTTTCAATCTGGACCACCAGAGTTGCGGCACTGATCACCGGGGAGGATGCCAACCCGAGGCTGTTGCTGGCGTTGGGATAATCCTGCATCAGTCCGCGCAACCACTTGAGATTACCCTCAAGGTCGACACAGATCAGGTCATTGCTCGAATACAGTGCGTAGATGTGCTGGCCGTCGCTGGCCGGCGTGGGTGCGGCATTGCAGGTCTTGTCATGACAGATGGTGCGGCCGGTTGCCCAGAATTGTCGTGACCAGCGCACCGATCCATCGGTGGCATTCAGGCAGATAATGTGCAGGCGGCTCTGGTCCGCGGTGCTGGCGGCAGTGACAAATACGCGCTCTCCGACAATCAGCGGGCTTGAGAGTCCGCGACCGGGCAGCGGTGATTGCCATGCGATGTGCTTATCCTTGTCGAGGGCAGTTGGCAGCCTGGCACCGGGGGCAACACCCGAGGTGTCACTACCGCGAAACTGCAGCCAGTCCGCTGCGGGAAGCAGTGGTGCCGAGACAAGGCACAGGGAGGAGATGATAAAAGGAAACTTCATGATGATTTTTTGGGACGCCTTGGTCTGCGTGCCGCGCTTTCCGGTTGTGGTGTGGCTTGACGGTTGACGGCAAGGATTGCCGAGCCGGTGGAATCACACACACGCAACTGGAACTCCCACTGCACGGTCCACTCCTCGGTTTGCTCGTTCTGGCATGCCTTGACAAGGATGGTGTTTTTCCCGGCTTTGAGCTGGATTGGCAGCTTATACTGGTCGATGCGCTGACCGCGGTGATACTCGTCGCGGCCGAAGACAAGTTTTCCGTTGAGCCAGATTTTCCAGGCATTCTTGCAGCCAAGGCGGATCTCTGCCGGGCGCACCCCATGCGATTCGAACTCCGTGTAAGCGTAGGCAACGGTTTCCTTAAGCATCCCCAGTGGCTTGTTGAGGTCGATCTTGCCGAATTTATCGCTGCTGAGAAGTGGCTGCCATTTTGCTTTTGCGCCCTTGCCCTCGTATTCCGCGCCGAGGTTTATTTCCTTCTCGGGGGGGTAGACGGTGTCAAATCCCATCCGCTTGGTATTATCAAAGGGGCCGATCACCTGCCAGCGCATTAGGAAGCCGAAGTGTCGCGGCAGGTCTACCTCGACTTCCAGTTCCTTGAGGGCATTGGCGATGGGCTGGATCTGTGTCGGCTCGACAGCTCCGCCGAGTGCCTGCCGGTAAAGCAGGATGGCACCATCCTTGTTTTCGTTGCCGGCAAGGCTGGCAGCCTGCTTTATGAGTTGTGCCACTGCGTCGCGCCGCAGTTCCGGGCTCGGGTCGTTGAGCAGTCCGGGGACAAGCGACTTGGCGGTTGTCGGATCGATTTTGCGGATTAACTCGAATGCAAAGCGGCGGGCGCGCGGCGCATGGTTCTGGTCGAGGAAAAATACACCCAGTTCATTCAATGAGAGTTTACCGCCGTCTTCAAGTTTCCCGGCAACAACCTCGGCGGCCGAGCGCAGCCAGTTTGAGGCGATGGGCCCGGCACGATCCATGGCTGCAAGCAGTTGCACCAGCGAGGCGGAATCGCCCCCCTTGGCAAGCTCCGACCAGGCCGCGGCGGCTTTGGTATTGCCCTTTCCCTCAGGGCCAACGGCCAGGATGGTGTTAATTGCTTCCGGGGAAGCGTTGGTGCTGACAGCGCAGGACAGGATGGCGAGGGTTGCTATAATCCTTCTCATTGCAACAAGCATAAGGGGGGAGTGGTGCAGAGATCAAGAGTCTCGACTGTTGAATTTGCCCGCAAGATGGGCCAAGATATTGAGCTATGTCCAATGCTACCATTTACTCATCCTCACGCAGGCGCTTTCTCAAGGGCGCGGCGTCAACAGCTTTCAGTGTGCCGTTTATAACCACCGGGTTGCGTGCGAACCCGCCGAGTGAGCGACTCCAGCATGCGAGTTTTGGTGCCAACGGGATGGCTGGTGCAGACATTGGTTCACTGTCCCGCAGCAAGCATTTTGAGTTGGCGGCAGTCGCGGATATTGACGTGCGCAGGGCCGGGGGGATACGCAAGCGCTTTCCAAAAGCCAAATTTTATCAGGACTGGCGGCAACTTCTTGATAAGGAGGGCAAGAACCTTGACTCGGTCAACGTGTCGACCCCGGATCACATGCACGGGCCGATCGGGCTTTCTGCGATGGATCTGGGATTGCACTGTTACGGGCAGAAGCCGCTCGCCCAGAACCTGCGTGAATGCCGTGCCATGGCAAAGATGGCACGCAGCAGGAAAGTGATGACGCAGATGGGAATCCAGATCTCCTCGGCGTTTACTGAGCGCCTCGCGGTGCGCATTGTCCAGGACGGGGTAATCGGCAAGGTCAAGGCAGTGCATTCATTCTCGAACAAAAAGTGGGGTGATCTCGGGCAAGTGCCCCAGAAGTCCGATCCCATACCTGAAGGATTTGACTGGAACCTCTGGCTTGGCGTTGCCAAGGAGCGACCGTTCATCAACGGCTATTACCACCCGGGGGTGTGGCGCAAGCGGCGCGATTTCGGCACCGGCACCTTCGGCGACATGGGCTGCCATATCTTCAGTGGCTGGTATCGTGCGCTGGGATTGACTGCCCCGCTCTCGGTGGTGTCCCACGGTCCCGCGTCCAACAAGGACAACTGGGCAATCAATGCCAGGATTGACTATGTCTTCCCGCAAACCGGGTTCACAGAAAAGGGAACTGTCCCGGTGACCTGGTATGACGGCAATGAACGTCCGCCGAAGGAGATTTCCGCGTTGGTGGATAACAAGGTTCCCGGCCAGGGCAGTATTATCATTGGCACTGAGGGTGTGCTTCTGGCTCCGCACATGTCGACGCCGGGATTGTATCCGAAGAAGAAATTTGAGGGGTTCAAGTATCCGAAGCTGGAGCCTCGTGATCATTACATGGAATTTGTTGAATCGGCGCGTGGTGCCAGTGGCAAGAAGCCTTCAGCCAATTTTGAGGATTATTCAGGCCCGTTGACCGAGACCGTGTTATTGGGTTGCCTAGCGACACTTTTTCCACGTGAAAAACTTCAATGGGATGCCCGGGCGTTACAGGTAACCAATAACGTCAGGGCAAATACGCAGGTCGGGCGTGAATACCGTGAAGGCTGGAAACCGAAGGCGCTTGGGTAAGGGTGTTCCTGTTGATTGGCAGAGTAACCCCCGGTTACGGGAAAATACTGACAATCCACTGATGATAAATAAGCTACAGAATTTGTTTTCCGGATGAACTCTAACTGAAGAGTTTAAGGCTCGCGCGCCAGGCAATTACTAGCGTCACGAGGAAACCGCTCCAGGCGAGGATAAGCATCCAGCGCGGAGTGCGTTTGAGCGGGTCGTTCCGAATATCTTTGCGCGTGGCGAGGAAGAGAATGGTGAGGGCCAAGGCCGGCGCACCGATCATGGTTGAGGCCTGGGCGATGATGATGGGGGCAATTGACCCGCGCTCGGAAGGCTCGACGTAAAGGAATGCAACGAGTCCGCCTACCAGCCCTGCAAGCAGTGCAAGGGCAGTGCCGTGTCGAGCCCAGGGATCCTCGGTTGACTTGCCGTGCCCGAACCCGTCGGCAAGTAATCGGCCACCGATCATTGAGTTGACCAGGAATGAACTCAATGCGCCGGCAAAGAGGCCAACAGTAAAGATAATCCCCGCCCACGGGCCAAAGAGCCCTTCAAGCTGCGCCGCGACATCACTGACGCTTTCCGGAAGTTTGTCTTTTCCGGAGAGGGTTGCCGCCGCGGTCAGCATAATGACCAGGGTAATGCCGCCGAGGACAAGCATTCCGGTGAGGGAATCAATGAATGTGTGCCGCACGTCGGCGAGTCGCCACCCCCGGTCGCGAACCAGGTAGGCCTGGTAAAATGCACCGGCGATCGAGAAGGTCGTGGCCATCAGTCCCATCACCACCAGCAGGTCACCCTTGTTGTTGCCGGTTGCCGGCAGGCTGGGCAGCAGTCCCCTGAGAGTTTCAGTCAAGGCCGGGCGGGTTACCAGGCAGTTGGCGACGAAGGCAATGATCATCAGCATCACCAGGAATTTCATTGCCCGCTCAATCGGGGTGTAAAGTTGTCGTGAGCGGTAAACGATGAAAATCAATATCACGTTCAGAGAACTTACAGAGATGACCGGCAGCCACTTGCTGAGCCAGGGGCGCGTCCCGGGATCCAGGAAGGGGGAAAGGGCCTTGATGACAGCGAGGTTGTTGGATGTCTGGAATCCCGCAGCGATGAGGAACACGATAACGCCAACTGAAACGGCGACCGGGCGGCCGAGGCTCCGTGCGAGTTCATCGCAGGGGGTGCCATCGTGGATTGCGCCCAGCCTGGCGCACAGCGAGGAGGCTCCAATCATGAGGATTACCGCAAGTGCCAGGACCCAGACCATTGAATATCCGAATTGCGCACCGGTTTTTGAAGCGGTGAGGATGCTTCCCGGTCCCAATACCACTGCCGCAACGATGATCGCGGGGCCAAGTGAGTGGAGGAATCTTGTCATGAGGGTGTCGTGCTTGAGCTGCTGATGGCAGCCAGTGGGTTGGTGTAGAGCATTGCATGGATTTGTTCCCGGCTGAGCTCTGCCTCTTCGCGCAGATTGTTGACAGCGCGGGGCATGGTCAGTGTTGAGCCGACGAGATGCGATCCGTCAGGTGCCATGGCAACCAGATCCTCACCGACATCCAGTTGCCAGCGGCCAAGGGTGTAACGGCCGGGTGGCAGGCGTGCGGCGGATATGGCATCGGTTACCGCGATGGCGTGTTCAGCAGGCACCAGCTTGAGGTAATTGGCCAGCGCCGGGAAGGGAATGTGCGAACCGTCGGGAATGAAGCTGATGAAGAGTTCATTGCTGAGGGAAAGGACGCGCTGGATGATGTTGTCGTGGCGGTGCATGCGCATTGGGCAGCCGTTGCCCAGGTGGGTGAACATTGTCAGACCGGAGTCAATGGCTCCGCGCAGTTCGTCGACTGACGGATCGCAGTGACCGGCTGCGACCGTGATGTTTTTTCCTGTAAGCAGGGCAGTGGTCATGAATCCCGGGTCACGTTCCGGGGCAAGGGTGACAAGGCGGACCAGTCCCGAGGCGGCATCGAGCAGGCGCTGCATGTCCTCGGCGTTGGCGCCCCTTGCATGTGCGGGAGGATGGGCGCCGATATAACCGGGATTTTCATTGAGAAAGGGCCCCTCAATGTGAAAGCCGGCAATGATTTCGTTAACCAGGGGAGTTTCCTCGCGCCGCTTAACGATGTTGGACAGGCGGCTGCACATGGCCTCGATGGAATCGGTGATGATGGTGGCGAGGATGCCCTCGTTGCCGTCTTCCTTGAGTGCGGAGCAGGCACAGTGGAGTTGCTCACCGGTCAGTTCGTCGCGATTAAAGTCGATGCCGGCGTAGCCGTTGACCTGGAGATCGAAGGTGTTCACAGCGGCAGGGTCACAGGTTGTCCGCTTCGCGCTGATTGCAGTGCGGCCCAGCCGATCTCGGCTGTAGGCGCTGAGTTCTGGAAGCTCAGGAAGGACTGCTCGCAGGTTTTTATGCAGGTAATGAAATGATCGACGCAGGCACCGGTCTGGTGCTTTACCACGTCACCACTGTCCGGGGTGGTGGTGTCCTCAGGCCAGAGATTTTCCCGTGGGCAGCGTGTTGCATCCAGTGGGTGGATCCATTTGCCGCCGGTTGTGAGATTTGACCAGAGCCTGACCTTGTCAGGACGATCAAGGTAGCTGTCGAAAATTAATCCGCCATCGGTGCCGTGGATATTATGATAGGCATCGTAGCCGTTAGCCTGATCAACGTTTCCGAAGCAGAACCCGGCGGCGCCATTGTCGAAACTGATCTGGATATTGTAGATTACCGGCACTTCAAAACCCCGCACGCTGCTTTTGTTGCTGGTGGTGAATACAGATACCGGCCGGGTGTCATTTGCTGCCATGATGTTGAGCATTACGGAAAGCGCGTGAATGATGCCCATGCCGATGGCGTCGCCCATTATCTCGCCGCTGAGTTTCCATGCCTTGTCGCCGGCGATATTGATAGGGTGGCGATAGTTGACCTGAACTTGTGTAATTGTCCCGAAATCACCATTTTTTACCATCTTGGAGATGCGCTCCTCCATGGTGTCAAAGTTCATCAGGTAGTTGACGTAGGTGATCAGTTCCGGTTTCGCTTTTGCCAGCTTGAGTTGTTGCAAAAAATCCTCATAAAGCGTGGCACAGGGTTTTTCGCAGAAGACATGCTTGCCTGCCTCAAGGGCGGCGATTGACTGCGGGCCATGGGATGAGTTCGGGCTGCACAGGAACACTGCGTCGACTGCGGGGTTGGCAAGCATGGCATCGAAATCCCGGGTATAAAGTTGTGGTGCAAGCCCGAGCCTGCCGAGTGCGGCCACTGCGTTCTCGCCGGAGCGTTGGTGCAAAGCCGTGATACGGGCATCGCTGCGCTCGGTGATTCTCTGCATCAGGGTGGATCCCATCCAGCCAGCGCCGACAAAGCCTATTCCGATCGGTGATGTTTTGCTCACGTTACCAAGGATGGTGTATCATGTGGCGCAAGATCAAGCGAAACGGCTCGTAATTTATCCCCGGCTAGGGCACAGTTGGTGGCATGTTTCGTGCGATTACTTTTTTCTGTTTGCTCTGGGTGGCTAATGCGGTGGCTGAGATTACCCATGGCCCCGTGCTTGGCCGTCCAGGTTCTGACACCATGAGCGTTTGGGCAAGGACCCGTATTCCTGGTGAGACCCTGCAGGTTCGTTATGGTTTGCAACCCGGAAAACTCCTGCAGCTTTCTGAAGTGGTTGCCACCGTGATTGAGGATGATTGTACGGGCCTGGTGAAACTCAGTGGCTTGAAGCCTGCGACCCGATATTTCTATGAAGTGTTCAGCGAGGACGGGGATCATCCCCCGGGCGGAAGTTTCAAGACGCTGCCTTCAGCAGCGATCGTTGCCAACCGGCAATACAACCCGGACGGGCTTTTTAATTTCTCTTTCGAGTTTGCCTGTGGCAACAACCGCACGCCCGGTGCGGGTGCTGGCCCTGCCCTGCCTGCTTATGACCAGTTGAATGCGAAAGTGCGGGATCGCGTTGATTTTGCGATCCTTAACGGCGACTGGCTGTATGAGGCGCGTCGTGAATACCCGGCAGGGGCATGGGCGCAGCAAGTGGGGGCAGCAGAGCTCCCGGGTATTGTGGAGTTGGCTCCCGGCATCACCGGGATCTGGGAAAATTACAAATTCTACTGGGAGAAGGGTGATAATCTCAGGAAATGGCACCGTCACGTGCCATCCTTTTATACCTACGATGATCACGAATCGCTTAATGACATCTACGGCACCGGCGAGATCGGTTTTCGCAACCGACGAGCAGTGGTGCGTGACATTGCCGTTCGTGCCTGGGATGATTACCTGGCCTGGGCAAATCCCACCGAGCATGCGCAACCGGCGCATTTCGGACGGGCGACACTGAAAGGCGGCAGTGACATACTGGTTGATTCGAAGGCTGACTTTACAGCGTTGAAACTGGATGAAATGGCCAACCTGCATATCCACTGGGGCGGTCAGGAAGGCGTGATCCTGGATCCTGAACCCGCCCCGTCAACGGGCGACCCTAACCACGGCGTTTATGAGGTGGTTGAGGTGCTGGGCAGGGACAGGCTGCGTATTAGGCCGGCGGCACGCAGTGACGGACGATCGGTGTATTCCATCGGCAAGCGTTGTTACGGCAGTTTCAAGACCGGCAACTGTGAGTTTTTCCTGCTTGATACCCGTTCGCATCGTGACTTACACGATGTTGACCGGCCGGCAAAGCCGGGAGTATCGATGATCGGCAGGGTTCAGCGTGAGTGGCTGCTCAAGGCGATGGCTGAAAGTGAAGCGGATTTCCTGTTTGTGGTTTCCTCGGTCAATTTTATGGTGCCGCACGTGGGATCAGGCGGCGGCAAGGATGTCAATGAGGTGGTCAAGAAGGATGACGCGTGGACGGTGTTCCTGGAAGAGCGGGAAATGTTGATTGATTTCTGGGATCACCTGAAGAAGCGGGTATTTGTGCTTACCGGAGACCTGCACAACAGCTTTGCAATCAAGGTTACCGAGAATGTCTGGGAGTTTGCCTCCGGCCCTCACAATTCAGTCAACCATAGGCCAAAGGATGACGAGGGTGATCGTCCCGCCAACGGGCCGTTTAAATACGGTCCGCGTGCCTGTGATATTCGCTGGTCGACTTATGTGCTCAGCGACATTCCCCGGGTGAACCGTATTTTCCCGCACTATTGCGTGGTACAGGTTAACAACGTGTTCAACAACCCCGTGGAGCGTGACGGGGAGCGATGGGTGGCTTTCCCGAAACCGCACGTGATGTTCCAGTTTTATGACGGCTTGAGTGGCGAGTTGCGTTACTGCGAGACGGTTCATGTCCGGTAGCGCTTTGCTAATCTGCCTTAAACGATCATTGTGCGAGCAGTGTTGCTGCAGCCGGATCGAGGAAAAGGCGGCAGTCAGCGTGGGTTTGCAGGGCCGAAGCCGGGCAGTCAGCTGAGAGGGGGCCTTCAACTGCAGTTTTCACAGCGGTGGCCTTGCGTTTGTCAGGAAC
Organism: Verrucomicrobiales bacterium; assembly: GCA_046581505.1. Lineage (GTDB taxonomy): Bacteria > Verrucomicrobiota > Verrucomicrobiia > Verrucomicrobiales > DEV007 > CACIUL01. Next base: position 63,510 of record JAYGGE010000050.1, read on the forward strand.
AGTGCAGATGATTGCCGAGCTTTTGAGAATTTGCTTTACCGACATTGATATTGCCTGCCGGGGGACTTCATTAAAACTTGCAAACCACCCCTCTCCGAGCTGTTGATTGCGGCAGGCCTCATCGAGGTCAACGACGAGGTAGGGCTCGGGAGTCTCAAGATCAGCGGGCGGATCATTGAATGCGATGTGCGCATTTTCACCAATGCCAATGAAGGCAACGTCGATGGGGTGGGTGGCAATAATATTTCCGACCCGGGAGCATTCTGCCGGAGGATCAATCTCGGCGTCAATGAAATGAAACGCCCGCATCGGCACCGGCAGCGCGGCAACAAAGCGCTGCCAGAGATAACGGCGGAAGGAGGCTGGGTGGTTCAGTGATATGCCGACATATTCATCAAGGTGGAAGCCGGTGACCCGTGCCCAGTCGATGTCGGGTTCTGCAGCGAGGGCTGCAAGCATTTCAAACTGGGATGCGCCAGTGGCGACGATGATATTGGCCTCATCCCGGGCTTTAATGGCGGCGCGGATTTTCTCTGCCCCGGTCGCGGCGGCGAGGGTTCCGAGTTGTTCCTTGTCCTCGGCTATGGTGATTTCCATGGTTGGTGCGGGCTAGAGTCCTGAGAGGCTTAACCGTGTAAATATTTGCCGCAGTGGAGGATCCGGCAGCGGCAGGGTGACATGCACGATGTCTTGTTCCCCGAGGTCTTCCCGTGTAATGGTGATACCGTCAATACCGTTGCGGGCTTTAATCCAGGTTTCAAGGTCATCACTGTATTCGAGTGAGAGCGAGGCATAGCGCGAGGCATCAATTTGCGGATAGCTCAAGGTGATCAGGTTTCCTGAAGGGTGATATTCCAGGGTGAGGGGAGGTGTGTGAGCCACGGTAAAAGGGTCCGGGAGGCCCATGGCGAAGGCGATTGCGTTGGCAGTGCCGTCGCCGTTGGCATCGAGGTTTGCGGCAGCGTCATCGCCGGCCAGATCAGCGAGGTAGGTCCAGCGGGCGTAGGGATTAGTGGTCAGGAGAGTGAGTGATACATCGTCAATCCGGCAGAAACCGGGGCTGATCGCGTCGACCTCAGTGGCACTGATATGCAGGAACAGGCGCTTGCCGTTGGCTGCGGCGGGGACGGGCGGAGAGTAAAATTTCTCTTTCTGGTAACTGTTGTTCCTGCGTGATGTGCCGGTGAGGAATTCATTGATGGTCGTGGCCGGGGTATTAAGCGTGTCATCGGCAGTGGTGAACAGGGTTGCCTTGAGAGTATCTTTCGCGTCATCCCAGTTTTCGGTATCGCGCCAGTGGAATGAGAGGTCGGCATGTTCTCCGCTGCGCAGCCGGTAACCGGTGTCGATTGCCAGTATGCGGGTTCCGTCTCCGGCAAGAATGGCACTGCGGGTGCCTCCGGTTCCCGGGAGGGGCATGTTTTCCCGGGTGGCGACAAGCGTTGTGTCGCGCAGGTAATTTGTCCATTGCGGCACCTGTTCGAAGGTGGACTCTCCGGCATGCGATTCGGTGACTTGTTCAAAGCCGCCATTGAGGCGGTCTTTGGAAACAAGGACCTGACTGGTGGGTGAGGTGTCATCACGGATGAGGGCTATGCACCTGTTTGCTGATCCGCAATTATAGGAGTAATGCAGCGAATAGCCCGGGGGTATACCGCTGATTGAACTGAAACTGCCACTGAGTTCACTGTATGAGAGCAGGATGTAGAGCGGGCGGGTTGCACCTTTGCCCGGTGTCACAATCTCAAGTGAGCCTGAGTTAATACTGATGTGTTGTGCTGAATCGATGCGGTCATTGAAATCCCCATCGATCACAAGGGTGATTCCTCCGTCGATTTGCAGGGATCCTGCCAACTCTCCGGTGCCCTGGAGTTGTGCCCCGGGATGAACAGTAAGCATTGGACTTGTCTCCAGTGAAGCGTGCTCAAGGTGAAGTGTTCCATCCTCGACAATGGTTGCCCCCGCGTAATTGTGTGAGTCCCCCAGGCGCAATGAGGATGATCCGGACTTGATAAAGGCCCTGGGCTCAACATAATCGCGGATGCGTCCGGATATGATAACCTCTGAGGTTCCGTTGCCGGCAATAACAAGATCATCGAGGAGTATAAGGTCGTTCTTGATCTCAAAGCTGAATGCCGGGCCGTTGGCCGTGATTTGCACAGTCGGCATTGCTCCCGTTTCAAGGTGATCGACCAGCAGCAGTGCGTTGCCGCTGAGGGTTGCCTTTCTCGAGTTGTTACCATTATGGTTACCGCTGAACACGATTTGGTTGAGCATGAACTCGAGGCCTGTCATGCGGGTCATGTCGTTAATGGCGATGTAGTTAAAGGTGTTTTTTACCGGGAATTCCAGGGTTGCGCCTGCAAAGGCGTCCATGTCGAACATTGTTTCCTCTCTTCCTGTTGCCGGATCAACCCATACGTTGTTTTCCGACCACTCCAGGATTGAGGCATTGTCTGTTTCACCATTAAAGCCGGCATCGATAAGCTTAAGCGATACATCGTCGAGGGAAGCGAATTCGCTGCCAGCGGCATTCGAGCGGAAGCGTATACCGAGTTGTCGGCCAATTGCCGCCTGGCTGTTGACCGGGGGGAAGCAATGCGATGTCCGCTTCCAGGTCCCGGGAGTGGGGGTAATTGTTAATATTGAGAGGATTTGTTCAGCCCCAAGGGCATCAAGGTAGAATAGCTCCACGGAAAATGTATCAGCGGCATCCCAACCTGAGAATCCGCGGTGAAAGAAGTCGAGGTTTATGATATTTCCCTCTGTGATTGAGTGCTTGGTGATTTGGTAGGGAATTCTGGTATCCCTGAGCAGCATGCCGCGGTAGGTGCCGGTGTTGGCATTGTTGTTGAGTGCCGCGAACTGCGTACTTGCGGCATTGCCGTTGTTTGACCAGGCGTTAAGCTCGGCGAAGGTGTGCCGGTTGTCGGCATCAATGGTTGAACCGTCCTCGAAACCGGGATTTTCCAGCAGGTTGACTCCCTCTATCGGGGGTGCATTTCCCGGGGAGGGAGAGAGCCGGAAATGATCGAAGCGATTAATGCTGCTCTCTGGTTGATTGAGGCCGGGGAAGCGCGGCTTGTAGACGCCGGCCTCAAACCTGGTGAGTTGCTCCTGCAGGGTGGTGACCAGTTGCGGGTTATTTGCGGAGACATTGGTGGTTTCGCTGATGTCGTCGTCCAGGTTGAAGAGTTGATAGGGTTGCTTGCGTCCGGTGCGTACCAGTTTCCAGTTTTCATGGCGGATGCCGACATCAGCGGCACTACGCATAATGATATACTGGTGGGGAATGCCGGCCTTCTCGTTGTTTATGTAGGGCAGCAGGTTGACGCCGTCGATGGGGTCGTTGTTGTCGAAGTTTCCTCCTCCGGCAATAACGGCTGTTGCAGCAAGGTCGATGGTGTGGACCGGGGCAGTGTAGGTATCGCCGCGTTTTTCCGGGGCGATACCCGCACCGGCCAGGATCATCGGAATGCGTATCCCGCCCTCGAAGGGGGAACCTTTCCAGTTACGCAGGGGAGTGTTCACCGTGCCGTTGTTTCTGGCGCCACCGTTGTCGTTGATGAAGATGACCAGGGTATTATCCGTAATGGCATCCGAGTTGTTGTGATCACCGTTGGGGTCATCAAGTCGATGCAGGATGCGCCCGATTTCCTTGTCCATTGTCAGGACCATTGATGCATATTGCTTTCTCTTGCCGCCCAGTGCGGCAATGCGCGGATCATTGAAGTCCGGGGAGTTGTGGATCGGGCCGTGAGGTGTGGTGAAGGAGACGTAAAGGAAAAACGGATTGACGTCGGCATGGTGACTCCTGATGAAATCAACGGCTCCCTGGCCGAAAGTGTTGGTGACGTTTTCGCCGGCATGTGCTGACTCGAGGATTTTATCGCTCTCAAAGCCCTGCGCATTGAGCTCAAGCTCGCGAAGAATGCCGACACCTGAAGTGTTGCCGACATCATAACTGCGGGAGCCTTTGAGGATGCCGTAGAACTCGTCGACCCCCTGGCGAGGCGGACGGTTCCCGGCAACCGAGATGGTGCCGTTGGTGATTATGTCCGGGCGGGCGCCCAGATGCCATTTACCGATCACCCCGGTGGTGTAGCCGAGGTTGCCCATGCGCTCGAAAATGGTCACGGCATTACTGGGAAGCCCCTCGTGGGGACTGCCGGCACTGGTTATATTGTTAATGTTGAATTCATAGCCAGTTCGTTGCTGGTAATTGCCGGTGACGATGGCAGCACGTGAGGGGCTGCAGACAGATGCCGTGTAGGCGTTCGTGCAGAGCACGCCGCGGGCTCTTAGGGAATCGAGATTTGGCGTTGGTACCGGGGAGATGATGCCGGTGACCTGATCCATGAAGCCGAAATCGGCAAACCCGGCGTCATCGGAGATAAGCAGGATAATGTTTGGCTGTGCGTCTGTGTGTGCGGTGCCTGTTGCCAGAAGGACTGTAATGAAGGTGATGAGCTTTCTCTGCATTGGTAAGTCTTACAATGTCCTTTGTGCTGCAGATTTGCAAACCCGCCATGGCATGCGAGGGAGGCAGTATAATGAATGCCGGGGAAAACATCGTTAAGGACACTGAGGCGCTGGCTCTGCCTGAAGGGCGGCGTGTTGGCCGGCCCGGACATGATGTAGTGCGGCAATATCTCCTTGGACGGCTGCGCGAGATAGGATTGTCACCGTTCTCGGGCGAGAGCTTTGAACTGCCGTTTTCCGGCGAGGGGCAGATGTTCTGTAATCTGGCCGGACGTCTTCCGGGTAACAACCCCGGGCTTGACCCGGTATTGATTGGTGCCCATTATGACTCGGTAATTGACGCCCCCTGTGCTGATGACAACGCGACTGCGGTGGCGGTTGTCTTGGCGGCAGCGGAGCACTTCAAGCAACAGTCACTGGAGAGGGATCTCGTCGTGGTGTTGTTTGACTCGGAGGAGCCGCCTTATTTCAGGACGTCTCTGATGGGCTCGACACGATTTTATGAAGATCACTGCGGGGGGGTCCGTTTTGCCTGTGTCTTGATCATGGATCTCATTGGGCATGACGTCGAGATCAGGCATTCGGCGGCCAAGTTGATGCCAACGCTGAGGCGACTGGTGTTCGTCCTTGGCTCAGAGAGTGATGCGGCTCTGCCCGGTGTCGTCGAGTGGGCCGGGGCAGAGGCCAAGGGGCTCAAGGTATTCCCGACATTGAATCGTTATGTGGGGGACATGTCTGATCACCATGCGTTTCGGCTTGGAGGGCAACCTTTCCTGTTCTTGAGTTGCGGACAGGGTGAACACTATCATTTGCCCAGTGACAATCTTGACTGGATCAACTTTGACAAGGTCAGGCATGTGTTTGCCCTTGCAGTTGACCTTGTGCGGCGGATTGACTCGACAGAAATGACCGGGGTGGAGTCCGACCCGGTGGAGTTTGAGATCAGGATGGTCAGGAAGCTGATCGGGCCTGCTTTCCCTGTGTTCCTGAAAATGCTGGGCTTCAGGAAATTGAGTTCACGCTCGGATCTTGATGCTTTGGCATCGGTTCTGGGCAATGAACTGGTGCGCTAAAGCGCAAGCCCTGGAGGAGAGGAGTCGGATTGTGCTAGCGGTTCTGGATAGTTCCGTCCCGTGCAGCTCTCGCCATCTCCTCAATCATGCTGTTTACAGGCACTCCTGAAATCCGGTAACCACTGTCGGTGGTGAGCAGGTCATAAGAGCGCACGACGCCACCGTAGTTTCTCACGGTTTCGACGGTTAAGCCGCCGACACTCGTTCCGGGCACAAGTGCCTTGGCCTGTATGCCGGCAATGCGGTGCCTGTCACAGATGTTAACGACGGCCCCGTTGCCGAATTCAATTCGGAGAAAGCGCTTCGGTACCGGGTCTTCGGCATAACTGTGTTTCTGAAGGATGGCTACGGCTTTACCCTCATAACCGATAACCTTGTC
>JAYGGE010000094.1:0-2454 GCA_046581505.1 Verrucomicrobiales bacterium
TCTGAGAAATTCTGGAACAGCAAAGGCGAACCTGTTGATTCAATGAAAGAATCTTTTAAAAAAGAACCCCATGAAACCCGCGCGCCTGTTAGTTGTTCTTGTGCCTTGCCCGCGTGGTTCCTTATACCCAATCAAGCGACCCGCATCGTGGGGAGTGAGTCCACTGCGCGCTTGAGTGTCTCGTGGTCGTGGCACCTGCACCATTTATCGCGAATCATGGAAAATCGAATAACGGACACCCCAAGTGATTGGGAAACGGGGGTGATTTTCCCTGAGGACACATAAACCGTCGACCATAACGCCTTACTTTGGGGGCAAAAATAGGGGGTAATACCTCCAAGGCAGTTTTAGCTGATCAACGTGCGGAGAACCTGTCCGAATCTGCCGGGCTGCTCTCTCTTTTCTTTTCACCCTCATCCTTTGCCAAGTTGGATTATTCAATCGCTTCATTATTTCTTCAAAAACGGACGAGTACCTACGGTCTCGAGCGTCGCTGCGTCCCTTTCTTGTCTCCCTTGCATTTTTCTAAAAAATTGGGCAGATTGGACCACGAGCCTATGACTAGATGATAAGAGCTTCTCAATGACGCTTGGAAATGAAGTATTTCAATGGCTTCAGTAAGGGACGCAGCTGCGGGAACACCCACCTGGCAGACATAAGTGCCACTAATGGTCGTACGCGTCACTCGCCGAAATCTGCATGCGACATATACATGTTTGGCCAACTGAAAGGAACGGACCAACAGAATGAAAAAGAATTCGAGCATGGCGTTGGTGGTTGTGTTGGCTTTGTGTTCGGTGGTGTCAGCTGACAAACCGCAAGGGGCGCCGATTACGTGGAAGAAGCCGCGATTTTTCAACCACGCGGTGGCCGGTCTGGGATTGACCAAGTTTGAGGGCGCGGAGCATTGGGTCATATACGATCCCAAGCCGTGCCGGGGGAATCTGGACGAGGGGGGAAGCGGCAAGTACGAGAGCGTGATGCACGGCACGTACAGCCATCACACGAGGATCGTACTGTACAAGGACAAGCTCATCGTCTATTGGACCAATCACAGCAAGGATGAGAACGGCCCGGGGCAACGCGTGCTCGCGAAGGTCGGAACCTTCAATGAGGATCACGCCACGATCGACTGGGGCGGCGTTGAGACCGTGGTGGAAATCGTGCCGCCGCCGGTACCGGTCCGCAGGCGCAAAAGAGCACACGATCCCAAGGTCATCAATGAACATTTTGTGCAAGGGACCTTGTTCGAGGCCAACGGCAGACTCTATTTCAGCGGCCACATGAAGGCCGTGCACGGCTACACGGATCAGCCGCAGTACAGCCATCCCGCGGAAGTCAAGGGTCCCACGCCGGCAAAGCACTGGCGCGATAAACGTGATAAGGATGCGGGTTTCAAGCAGGAAATCTATTGGAACCTTGGTTTCAACTTCGTGCAGGCCTGGAAAATCAAAGGCAAGACGATTGTGCCGGCGTCGCCCATCTACAAGAGGAGCGATCTGATCGCCACGCAATACGAAGTGACTCCCGGCAGGATCAAGAAGATTCTGCCGCCGATCGAGCCCTACGCCAGTGCCCGTCCCTTTAGCGAGGCGCCGCCGCAAATGCGAGACGACGTGCTGCAGGGCAAGCGAACCGTATTCAGCCGCAGTCCGCGGTATGCTTCGGCTGAATCCAGACGGAAGGCTGCGGATGGATCGCGGGGTCTGGCGCATCATGCGGAGTTCACTCGACCGGACGGCAAATGGGTGGTGATCCGCGATAATCTCGCACCTGGCAAAGGCGGGGTCTACTTTGCCGCGGTCAAGGATCGCAGAGAAGACAACTATCCGCCGGCGATCCGGACGAACCTGCCTGGCTTCGCCATGCCGGCCGCTGGCGAACTGCCAAACGGCTGGGTCTGGATCCTGGGAAACATGCGCAGCCGGCAGGACTTCTACATTACGGTCTCTCGGAACGGCTGGTTTTTCCGCCGCACCCGGCATCTCCTGACCATCGAAGGCCAGGCGGAACCCGACAGCATCGGCAAGAAAGGCGGACCGCAATACCCGCACGCCGTCACCGTCGGCAACAACATCTGGATCGCCTACAGTATCACTAAGATGAAGGAAGGCGTTACGCGTGTGCCGATCGACAAGCTGGTGGACATTTGCAAAGACCTGCCTCCGCTGAAGCACTGAATCGTCGCCGACAAGAAATCGTTTGACTGTGACCGCCGGCTAAGCGCCCTATTCTGTGTCGTGCGCTGGTGGCTACGAAGTAGATTTCGACGAGGTTCATCTCTTGATCGAGGGGCCCGGCAAACCGAAGTATACCGAGTTCCCCAAGACCGGACACGGCGCATGGACCCCGGCCTACAATTCAGCGGCGCTCTGGGCGTGGATGTTCAGCCAGCGACGAGCAAAGTCCTAGCCGCGATCAAGTCCCTCAGCGCCCGGCCCCGGCGGCCGCCCG
>JAYGGE010000118.1:0-2751 GCA_046581505.1 Verrucomicrobiales bacterium
CGCCAGGCATCGCCCCCGGTATCCCGGTGAAAGCTCACGCCGTCAACGGTGGGGATCAGTTCCAGCGTGGTGACGCCCTTTGAGCGCAGGTGAGCGGTGATCCGGGAGAAGTTATCCATCAATGTGCCGGCATCGGGGAAAATGGCACCATTGATGCGCTGCAGGATGAAGCATCCGGCATTCGTCTCGGCGAGGAAGGTATCGTTGATGTGGCCGGCGCCGAGTGGCGAGAGGTGAACCGGTGGAGGTGCAGCTGTGGCAAATTGCGCGAGAATCCCGGCGGGGTAGGTCATTTGGCCGGGGAGTTTTTTTCCGCGATGGCTTCTCACCGGCGTCCGGGTGAGTGCTTCAACGGGACAGGGGCGGGACTAAGGGCTCGGTTGGCAAGCGTGGGCGTTTATTCAACGACACGCACCCGGTGAAAGACATCCTTTGAGCCGGCAGGTATGTTGCTGTCGGTGTAGCTGGCAGTCTCGCCGGCGCCAATTGTGCCGTCATCCACTTCCCCCCAGTTAAAGGTGCCCTGCCCTGTGGAGCGGTCGACCGCGTAGGTGATTCCTGGTTTGGAATTCCAGGTGATCTCGACCTCGGTGTCCGAGTTGCGCACAACGGAGATAATCTCGAAGGGTGTGCTGCTGCTGAGGCTACCGACACCGTTGGCCATGATGGCGGCGACCTGGTCGCCGCTCAGCGCGGTACGGAACAGGCCGACGTCGTCGATCAGGCCCATCCAGCGAAACGAGGTGCCTGCGTCACCGCCACCGCCAATGTGCAGGTCCTCGTCCTGGTGGGTGAAGCCGTCGGCGATGTTGCTGTCGTTGGGGCTGAAGGCAACCGGGCTGGAGGTGGTCACCAGCGAGCCGTCGACATAGAAGGCCTTGGTGTTGGTAAAGCTGTCATAGGTGATGGCGATGTGGTGCCAGTTGCCAAAATCGACCGACCCGGCGGAGGCAGCGTTCCACGCGCCGTCATTTATACTCCCGCCGCCGTTCCAGAACTGCCATAGCCCGTTAGGGTTTTTATAGATAATCCAGCCGTGGCGGTAGGCTCCACCGGGTGCGACATCGTCGCGGTTGGTGACCGGTGAGCGGTGGCCGCCGCCCGCGGCGTCGGCGTTTGTCCACAGTGTCACGCTGAAATCCCTCGTGTTGAGGGCCGCATCCCATGGGATGTCGATGTGCCCGCCCCCGGCAAACAGGGCGGCGCTGGCGCTGGCAGCGCTGGCACCGGGCTGGCTGTAGGTGATGATACCCTGGTCAAGGCCATCAAAGCCGTTGCCCGAGGCATCGGTTGAATCGTTGTCCAGCGGCCACCAGGCGACCAGTGGATCGGAGATCGCAACGTATGCAGCCAGTGGCACGGTTACTGTCGGGCTCACCGGGTCATTGCTGTTGATCTCAAGCTGGGCGGTGAAATAGCCGTCTCTGCCATTGGGATCGAAACTGACGTCAATGTTACCTGTTCCACCGCCGGGGGCAAGCGTGGCAGGGTGGGTGGTAACCGCGAAGTTCGCCGCATCGGCACCGGTCACGCTCACCCCGGATATGTCCAGGGCATTGGCTGCCCCGTTATTCTGCAATGCCAGCGAGGCATTTACAGGATCGCTGTTGGCCGGCAACCTGCCGAAGTCGAGTCCCGTCCCTGCTGTCAGCTTTGGGTCGTGTGCGATCATGCCGTCGATGCCGTTTTTCATCGCGTTGTTGATTTCAGTTCCCGAGAGCGCTTCATCCCACAGGCCAACGTCATCAATGTTGCCGGCGAAGAAGAAGCTAACGCCGCCGTCCGCTCCCGCGCCAATGTGAAAATTTTCCTGCTCGGGCCCGTTGGGGCTGTACTGGTTGGGAGCCGTGTCGCTGGCGTAGAGCCCACCATTTATCCACAGCGACTTGGTGTTGCTCTGGGCATCGTAGCTGATGGCAAGGTGAATCCAGGTGTTGGTTGCAACGGCCGGACCGCCCAGGGTATCCCACCCGGGATTGCCGTTGCCGGTCCAGAAATTCCATCTCCCGCCAGCATCGTTGTAGATGATGAAGCCGTGGGTGGTGACTCCGCCTTGAACGTCGTCGCGGCTGGTGATGGGGGACGCGTAGCCCCCGGTGGTGGTTGGGTTCGCCCACAGGGCAACGGTGAAGCTCTGCGGGTTGAGGGTCTGGCTCCAGGGGATGTCAATGTGGCCGTTGTCGGGGAAAGCGGCCGACTGGCCGGTAGCCGCGTTGGCGCCGGGTTGTGCGAAGTTGACGCTGCCGCCGGTCACCGTGCCGTGGTGAGCGTTGCCGCTGGCGTCCGAGCCGTCGGCATCCAGCGGCCAGTGGGCAATGAGGTCGGCGCCGGCCGGGATTGAACCCGCGAGCAGTGAGGCGAGCACGAGAGGAATAAGCAATAATTTCATGGTCAATGGATTATACGGATTTTTTAGCGGCCGCTAGAATGCAGGAACATCGCACAGCAGGCAACGGAAAAATGAATTTCCCCCTGTTGCTATCGTAGCGCGGCGCGCAACCTGACAAAGCGGGTACCTGATGTTTCCCCCGCCGGCAAGAGCACTGTCACCCTTGCGGTGCCGTCCCCGGGGTTCTCGGAACTTCCCGGGTCTTCCCGGAGAGTCCATTGCTTAAGTTCGTCTGAAATCTCAACGAGAAGTTCGACGTCATCGGCGGCGAGGTTGCGCGAGAAAGTGAACAGCGTGGTGCCGTTTTCATCGATGAAAATTTGCGGTGCCCTTGGTGCAGCCTCACCCCACTGCGCGTAGGC
>JAYGGE010000152.1:0-7677 GCA_046581505.1 Verrucomicrobiales bacterium
AGTCCGTTAAAAGCCCGCCTGAGGCCACTGCCACCCTTGCAGGCTGGGACATGATCATGGGCAAGTATGCAGACGGCACCCCTTACACCCTGCGCAAGCCGAGGTATGCCTTCGATGGGGCGCAGCCAAGGCAATTCTCGGTGCGCCTTACCCCGCAACTCGTGGGGCTCGGCCTGCTTGAGGCAATACCCGAGAGCGTGATCCTGGCACGGGTCGACGCGGAGGATGATGACGGTGACGGCATTTCCGGCCGGCCGCAAGTCGTTACGGATCCCGAGACTGGCCAGCCGCGGCTGGGACGTTTTGGCCACAAAGCCGGGCAGGCGCATTTGCGTCATCAGGTTGCCGTGGCCCTTAACAGTGACATGGGCGTGACCACGGCTGTGCTGCCCAAGCCTGATGGGAGCGCAAAGGCTCAAGCCCCTGAGCTTGCCGACCCTGACCTGCGACAGCTCACGCGATACATCTCCACCCTTGGTGTCAGTGCCCGGCGCAATCTCGAGGATCCCGGGGCACTGCGGGGTGAAAAGTTGTTTTCTTTTGCCAGCTGTGACAAGTGCCATGTGCGGCGGGTGCGGACCAGCGCGTTTCACCCGCTGGCTGAACTGCGCAGTCAGGTAATCGAGCCGTTCACGGACCTGTTGTTACACGACCTCGGTCCGGGGCTTGCTGACACCCTGGGCGAACATGCCGCCAGCGGTGCGGAGTGGCGTACCGCACCGCTCTGGAGTATCGGTTTAACGGATGGTGTCAGTGGCGGTGAGGCTTACCTGCACGATGGCCGGGCCAGGTCCCTGGCTGAGGCAATCCTCTGGCATGGCGGCGAGGCCAGGGCTTCCAGGAAATTTTTCCGGGAAATGCCTGCCGATGACCGGGCGGCACTGATCCGGTTCTTGAAATCGCTGTAAATCCCGGGGCGGTGTCAAGGCGGCCAAAGCCTTGGGGATTAAAACGCATAAAACGGGTGCGAAAAGCTTGTAGTCGTTCCATTGAATTCATTATTGCTTGATAACCAAGCCACAATCGCCATTTACTCTTAAGGGAAACCCTTCATGTTTGCATCACCTCCGTTCACTATACCCACCGTCTTGGGCATGGTTGCGGTCTGCTCCCTTTCGTATGCCGCGGAAAAGCAAGTGATCTTCAAGGACGGTTTCAATCGCGCCAATGCCGATGCCGTGGGGCAGGGGTGGACTTCCAAGGGGGAGGTGGAATTGAAAGACAAGGCGGTGCTCTTCAACGTAATGGAGGAAGAGTTTAGGCCGCGCATCAAGCATACCTTTCCCCTACAGAAAAAAGGCAGGTTCACGGTATCCTTCCTGATGGATTGGCTGCGTCAAGCAGAAGGCACCTGGAGCTTTTACATGCAGCTTGGCAACAGTGCAAAGATTCCGCGCGTCCTTATCTACGAGCGCGATCTTGCCAAGGGGATCGGGGTTAATCTCGTCTGGGGTGGGGGGACCCCGGTGGCCAACCAGGCAGCCGGAACATTGGGCTATTACAGCAAGGGGAAGTTTCACGGCTTGTTTGTCCTCAATAACCAGAAGGTTGCAAAGACGGTTGTCAAAGAGGCCGTCATCACGATTGAGGTGGTTATGGATGCCGGCACCTACACGATAAAATGCAACGGCAAGACCTATCCCAAGATTCCTTTCGACAACAAGGGCCCCATTGATACCATTCGCTTCATTGCAAACGGGTGCAGTAATACAGGCTTCACGAAAAGCTCGATCGACGAGGTCACCATCAGCAAGGAAGACAACGAATGAAAACCAAATGCATTACCATGCTGCTGACGTTGATTGCTTTGTGGACGCAATCAGCGGCAGAGACCGGGGTGGATACCAAGACTTTCAAGGACCTGGTCAAACCCATGCTCGAGAAGCATTGTGTCAGTTGTCATGGAGCGGAAAAACAGAAGGCCCGCCTGCGTTATGATGGCATTGATGGGTTTCGTGTCTCGGACCGGCACCTATGGACGAAGATATATGAACAGCTTTCCGATGGCGAGATGCCTCCGGAGGATGAGCCCCAGCTTAACGTGTCAGACAAGGCAAGGTTGCTGGCATGGATCGTCAAGGAGCAGCGGGCGCTGGGCGCAGGCAGTATCCGCCGCCTCAATCGTCGCGAGTTTGGCAGCGCCTTGCGGGACGTGACAGGCCTGAGCGTTGATTTCGCCTACAGCATTCCCGGGGACAACAAGGTGAACGGCTTCGACACCGGGGCGGAAGCCTTGCAGGACGCGGCGGACTCGGTGAATCAAATGATGGAGGTTACGCGCCGCGCGGTGGACGGCATTCGCTTCCTTGAACCTGCCGCCAGTGAAACCCTGAAGGTCGACCTCGTGAACGTCGAAAAAGATCCCCACAAGCTCTTTTACGCCGATTCCTGGATAGAGGCCGGCATGAGCCTCGAGAAGCTGCCCCGCATAGCCAGGCCAGGCCTGGGTGCCCTGGTCGAGCCCAAGTGGCCGAAGGATCGAACCAGCGGTATGTTCAGTGTTCCGCCGCCCCCGGATGGGCGAGGCCTGGTGCGGGTGAAGGTCAGCGCGACGTCCTACTGCGCGTTCCCTGAGGTGCCGAACCCGATCGTGTGGGTCAAGATAGGCGGGCGAGTGCTGGACCACCGGGAGATCACCGGCCCGATGGACTTGGAGTATCAGGTGCAGTTCGAGGACTCGATCATTGGGAAAAATGGCCTTTCAATTGGGTTCACGCCACGGGTTGAAATTGCCTACGAAGTCAAGGGTTTCGAAAACGAGGACCGCTCGAAGCCCAAGGACCTGCCGGGCGGTGCCGGTTTGTTCCGGCCGCTTTGGGACAAAAAGAAACTCAAGACCCCGGAGCAGCAACCCCGACCTTTTCTGGCAGTTCAGCAGGTCGAGCTGGAACCCCGTTACGTGGCCGCCTGGCCGCCGGCCAAGTGGAAGGTCAATCTTGGTGAGATCGGCGATAACGCCAAGAGCGCCGGCAAGCTGCTGGCCCTTTGGATGGAGCGGGCCTATCGGCGGCCGGTGACTTCAGCCGAGCAGGAACCGTTTTTCACCTTTTACAAGAAACTGCGTGGCGATGGCATGAGCTTCGATAATGCCCTGCGCTCCACCTTTCAATCGGTGCTGATGAGCGGCCCCTTCCGTTACCTGGATTCCACCGCGCATGAGGACAAGGTCATTGCCGATCACGCTGTGGCTTCCCGGTTGAGCTTCATGCTGGTCGGCGCCCCGCCCGATGCCGAATTACTCGAACTGGCGGCCAACGGTAAACTGCGACGCCCGGAAGTGCTCCGGGCCCAGGTGGATCGTTTACTCAATGACCCGCGCAGCTATGATTCCTTCATCCGCCCCTTCGTCACGCAATGGCTGGAAATGGAGCAACCGATTACCCTGGTGGATGACCACCGGGGCAAGGCGAGTTATCGATTTCGTCGATACCTCCAGGACTCGATGCGGGAGGAAACCTTTTCCTACATCGCCCGGTTGCTGGCTGATGACCGGCCGGCCCGGGAAGTGGTCAGCAGTGACTGGACCATGATGAATGACACTTTGGCGCGTCACTACGGGTATGAGGGCATCAAGGGAGGACATCTGCGAAAAGTGAAGCTGAGCAAGGACGACAAGCGCGGAGGCGGCATCATGTCCCATGCCGGCATTCAATCCATGCTGACCTGGATGGGAGACAACTGGGTCATCTATCGCGGGGCATGGACGGCCCGGCATATTCTCGATGACCCGCCGGGGTTGCCGCCGCTGGAGGTGCCGGAACTGGATCCCACAAAAGGTGACCTGAAATACATGACGGCACGGGAATTGATGGCCTTTCACCGCGAGGACGCCAAATGCGCGGTGTGTCACGTCAAACTCGACCCCATCGGCTTCGCCTTCCAGAATTTCGACCTGAGCGGCCGCTGGCGCGACGTGGAGTATGCCTCCTATGCGGTGGACGAACTTGACGGAAAGATTGCCTGGCGAGGTAAAGGCAAGACACGGCCAGCCGATACCGTAGGCCTGTTGCCCGGCGGCGAGGAATTCCGCACCTATGATGAATTTAAAAAGGTGATCTTGAAGCATTACCAACAGGACATGGTGCGGGGCCTGATGAAGAATTTCATGCTCTATGCGACAGGGCGTAAGCCCGATATTGATGACATGGCGGAGGTAGAGGAAATCATGAAAAAGAATGCCGCAAAAGGATACCCGTTACGGGAAATGCTTTTAGCGGTGTTTCAAACGGAGGCATTCCTTGCGCACTAGCGTATGGGTTGATTGACTTTTCCCCTGTAAAAGAGCAATATTCTTAAGGACGAACCCAAGAGAAAGAGAATCATGAAAGGAGAACATCCATTGAATCGCCGCATGGTTCTGGGCGGCTTCGGTGCAACGCTGGCCTTGCCGTTTTTGGAAGGTCTCGGCTCAAAGACGCTGGCGGCGGGACTGAAGGGCAAGGATCCCTCACGCTTTGCCTGTTTCTATATTCCGGGCGCGATCAGCCAATACAAGTGGTTCCCGGAGGATAGCGGCCCGAAATACACCCTGGCTCCCTCACACAAGCCGCTGGAGCATCACCGTGACCACTTTTCCGTGCTCACCGGCCTGTCCCATATCAAGGGGCGCATCAGCGGGCACGTCCATCCCTACAGCTGGTTGACGGGGCACAACATCAACCTGATCCCGGGCACCAAGACCAATACCATTTCGGTTGACCAGGTGGCCGCGCAGCATCTCGGGCCGACTTACCTGAACTCCCTGGTGCTGTCGTGGACCAACGGGGTGGGCACGACGACTCTTTCCCGCAATTCCCTCGGGGTGGACATTCCCGCGACGGCAGACTACCGGCAGGTTTTCGAGCGCCTCTTTCCTCCCGCGGACCGCGCAGAGATCAAGAAGAAGCAGGCCCGCCTGGCTCTCAACCGCAGTATTCTCGATACCGCCATGGGCAACGTGAAGGACGTCAAGCGCAAGCTGGGACGCATCGACCAGGAACGGGTCGAACAATACCTGCACTCGGTGCGCGACGTCGAGAAACGGCTGATTCAAAAAGAGGCCATCCTGGGAGATGGACGGCCGAAATTCGATGAATCCAAGGTCCGCCTGGAAAGGGAGGCCAAAAACAGCTTCCAGGAGCACGTCGAGCTGATGACCGACCTGATCGTCCTGGCCTTTCAAACCGACATGACGCGGGTTGCCACCCAGTGCCTTGGCGGAGAGGCGGGCCCGAACTACGACGACTACAAGGTCTGGGCCAACAAGGCAGGAGCCCGGCTTCGCGGCACTCATGACGTTCATCACAAAGGAGGCGGTAACCGGGGTGCGGACAACCCGGACGTCATTGCCTTGAGTTTGCGGGATGAAATGCTGTGCGCCTGCATGGCCCGGTTTATGGACAAGCTCAAGGGCATCCGGGCATCCGAAGGCACCTTGCTCGACCATACCGCCATCCTCTTCGGTGGGGCCCAGACGGCCAGCCACGTCGGTTCAAGCTTTCCCACTATCCTCGCCGGCGGCAAGGCCTTGGGCTTCAAGCATGGCCAGCACGTCAAGTGGCCGAAGGACAAGCGGCCGATGTCCGACCTTTACCTGACTATCCTGCAGCAGCTTGGCTGCCCGGTGAACGCGTTCAAGGAAAGTGCCGGCCCGATCGGCGATTTGCTGGTCTAGGTCGATCCGTTCGAAAAGAGAAGGAATGAGAAAAGTAGGATTCATCATCATCGCACTATCCGTCGTGTTCGGTCTTCTGGCGGTTCCCTACAAATCTACGCGTGGGACCGCCTCGTCTGGTCCCGATTCCGCCATCAGCATGAGGATCGAAAGTTCCGGGTTCAGTGAGCCGGAGGTCGAGGTGCAGGTCATGGGCGATGCTTCGCAGGTGAAATATGAATACGAAGAACGCTGGGCCCTCTCGTACCCAGCGCTTGCGATCTTCTTGGCAGGGCTGATTTTTGGCATTCTGCTTGTCCTGCGGTCTCGGTCGGGAGATCCTGAGGGAAATATTTCGAACCAAGCACTCGATTCGACGGCTTAAAGGTCGCGCCTCAGTGCGAGAAGAATTGTCTCCATGAAGAAGGTTCAAGCGGCAACGACGTTGGCATGCGTGCTCCTGCTAGGCGTTGTGGGAGGTGCAGTGTTCATCCCCGCTTACGCTGTTAAGCCGGCTGTCATCACTCTCAAGGGACACGAGGGGTGGGTCACCACGGTTGCCTTCAGCCCGGACGGCAAGTGGCTGGTCTCAGGCGGAGAGGACGGAACCCTGCGCATTTGGGACTCTGCCAGCGGCAAGGAGCTCCGCGTTCTGAAGGGGCACTCCTCTGCGGTCAGCACCGTGGACATCAGCCGGGACGGCAAACAGCTTGTTTCCGCAGGCTGGGATCACACGCTCAGGATCTGGGATGCTGTCAACGGCAGGAAAGTCAAAACCCTTGCAGGTCACGAGGATCAAGTGACCTCGGTAGCCTTCAGCCCGGATGGCAAGCGGATTGTATCGGGCAGTGCGGATGATACATTGAAGGTCTGGGATGCCGCCAGCGGGGAATCCCTGCTGACCCTCTCCCACGATAACGAGTATGACATCACCTCGGTCGCCTTCAGCCCCGACGGGAAACGCATCGTCTCCGCGGGTGGTGAGAAGCAGTTGAAGCTCTGGAATTCATCGACTGGCGGGGAGATCAAGACGGTGCTGGCTCATGATGATGCAGTGAGCTCGGTCTGTTTCAGCTCCGACGGGAAGCTCCTCGTGTCCGGTGGATGGGATGCAACGGTCAAGGTCTGGGATGCTGACCTCGGAGAGTCTCCCGTGAGCCTGAAGGGACATTCGGATGAGATCAATATGGTGACAATAAGCGCTGACTCAAGACGCGTAGCCTCCGTGAGCGAGGACAAGACGCTCATCGTCTGGGACCTGCCTGCGGGCAGGAAGCTGTTAACCCTGGGTAGTCAAAAGGAAGCCGTGACCTCCATTGCCTTCAGCCCGGATGGGGACCGGCTCGTCGGAGGCACAAGGGGCGAGGTGAAGATCTGGCAACTGAAGGACCTCTAGCAACTATTTGCCTTTCGGTGCAACCCTGTGGGAACTATGGGTATAATTTTGTAGAGAATAGCCCGGCAGGCTTTCATTCTGGTTGCATCGGCGCGAAGGCAATGATGGTACGTCCCCGCTTGGGGTAAATGACTACCTCGCCACCTTTTTTGGCGACCGCTTTCCAGTCGGCTGGCAAGCCGTCGACCTGAAACCGGGCGTCTTTTTCCAGATCAACTTGGACAGCACCCTTAGCCGTCGCGACGCGCAGGGTCTTTTCGTTCATGGCAACGATATTTCCACGGATCGTATCATCTTGTGAGCGAACCAAAATCTTGTGGGGTGTTTTTTCCGAGCGGTAATGGCAGAGCACGGCGCGGCGTTCCGCCTTAGCCGCGATATTTGCCGGAGCAAGTTTCCCATCGAGGACGAAGGAAACTTTCTTGGCATTCAGCGTGAGTTTCTCTTTCTTGCTTTTAAGCCAACGATCGCAGGTGACTTGCGCTGGAATGTCCAGCACTCGATCGGGAGTCTTGGTTTGGACCTCACCCAGCACCGCCCGGCAACTGAGGTCATTAGCCAGGCCACGTTTGCCTTCTTCCACCGGTTGTTGTTCGGCGGGATCAAAGGCCGTGTCCGCGTTCCACAAGGCGACCATCTGTGGCCGTGG
>JAYGGE010000156.1:0-18290 GCA_046581505.1 Verrucomicrobiales bacterium
GAGCAGCGCTACGGGCTCTCCAGCGGGGATGACGGCAGCATTGACCCGGACAACGGCCCGGATGGCGACCCCGACGAGGACGGGGTCAATAACGAGGACGAATACGCCAACCGCACCAACCCGATCAAGGCCGATACCGACTTGGACGGGCTCGATGACGGGGTCGAGACCAACACCGGCATTTTTGTCAGCGCGACTGACACCGGTACCGACCCGACCAAGGATGATACAGACGGTGACGGGCTTACCGACAAAGTCGAGACCAATGCCGGCACTTTTGTCGATGCCGGCAATACCGGCACCAACCCGAACAATAATGACAGCGACGGGGACGGCTTTGCCGACGGATTCGAGGTTGACCAGGGCTCTGATCCCAATAACCCGCAAAGCACACCTGCGGTGGCATTGATCACCATCATAGGCGGCCTCCTTGGTGGCGACTTGACGGATCCGGAGAATGACGGCATTGAGGGACCAACCATCCCCGGGCCGCCCCAGAGCGCCGGCACAAACTTCAACTGGCTCTCGATCTCCGCCAGCATCGAGAACTACTTCGGCAACTTCGGTGGAAGCGAAGGCGCCTACGATATCTTCGACAACACGGTCGGTGGGGGCCAGGCCAAGTGGTGCTGCGACGGTCCGCCACAAAACGCGACTGTCGAGTTTGAGGAACCCGTGTCACTCACCCACTTCACCATCACCTCGGGCAACGATACACCCGATCGTGACCCGCGTGACTGGCAAATCCAGGGGTCAAACGACGGTATTAACTTCGAGCCGATTTTTGTCCGCGCCTCCAACGAGGTGGTATGGACAGCACGTAACCAGACGGCGCGCGTCGATCTGCCCTCCGCCTCAGATGCCTACAAGTATATTCGCTACGAGGTGACACGCACCAACAATGCCAACCACCAGATAAACGAAATCGAATACTTCGGCAGCGTCGGTGCACAGGTGACACTCCAGATTACCGCAGTGGTGCGCGGTGGCGACGGCAGCGTCTCGATCACATTCAACACAGGTGCCAACAAGATCTACGCAGTTGATGCCTCAAGCGACCTTTTCTTCTGGGAAGAACTCGACGATGGTATAATCGGGGTGGGAGGCAGTGCCACCTTTACCCACTCCGATCCCTCAGTCCAAAAGATCTTCTACCGGGTGCGTGAAGTGGAGTAAGTAAGCAGCCTAACAGACCTGTTACCGGACGATAACGCCGGAATTAGAGCGTTCATGAATAACACGCTCGTCTCACAACCCGTGATGTGCTAGAACCATGCCATTGATGATCCGTTCCCTGCCCTCAGCGACAATCCTCTGCGCAGCTTTTGCCCTTGTCCCCGGTTTCTGCGCAGTTTCCTCCGCACCTGCCGCCACGCCGAATATCATCTATATCCTGCTCGATGATGCCGGTTACGGGGATCTCTCCTGCTACGGGCAGAAAAAATTCCAGACACCGAACATCGACCGCCTGGCAAGCGAGGGGATCAAGTTCACCCAGCATTATTCCGGTTCCACGGTGTGTGCGCCGACGCGCAGTGTACTGATGACGGGACTGCACACCGGCCACACCCCGGTGCGCGGCAACAAGGAAATCAGGCCGGTCGGGCAACACCCCATCCCCTCCTCGACCTTCACCATTGCCGAGGCCCTAGGGGAGTCCGGTTACACCACCGGTGCATTCGGCAAATGGGGGCTCGGCAACCCCGGCTCGGAGGGAGCACCCGAGAACCAGGGCTTCGACCGCTTCTACGGCTACAACTGCCAGCGCAACGCGCACACCTACTATCCCACCTGGCTGTTTGACAACGAGAAGAAAATCACGCTCGACGGCAAGACCTATGCACACGACCCGATCATGACGGAGGCACTGAAGTTCATCCGCTCCAACGCAAGCAGGCCGTTCTTCTGCTTCATGCCGGTGACCATCCCGCACGCCGCCATGCACGTCCCGGAAAAATATGCCGCACCTTTCCGGAAGAAGTTCCCGCAGTTCAAGGACAAGGTCGGCAGATACGCCGGCCCGCCGGTAAAGAACCCGGCGGCGATGTTTGCCGGGATGATGACCAAACTCGATGAGAGCGTTGGGCAAGTGATCAACCTGGTGAAAGAACTGGGCATTGATGACAACACGCTGATCATGCTCAGCTCCGACAACGGTCCGCACAGGGAAGGCGGCCACATGCCGGACTTCTTTGACTCAAACGGCCCGCTGAAGGGCTACAAGCGCGACCTTTACGAGGGCGGAATCCGCGCCCCGCTGATCGCCCGCTGGCCCGGAAAGATAAAGCCCGGTTCAATCTCCGATCACATCAGTGCCCACTGGGACATCTTCCCCACCCTGTGTGAGGTGGCAGGACGGAAAATTCCTGCAAAGCTTGACGGGATCAGTTTCCTGCCCGCCCTGCTCGGTGAGGACACCCAAAAGCAACACGAGTATCTCTACTGGGAATTCCACGAGCGCAATGGCGCCCGGGCCGTGCGCTTTGGCCGTTGGAAGGCCGTGCAGCGCAACCTCAAGAAGCAGGACAATCCAGCCATCGAGCTTTATGACCTGGATAACGACCTCGGGGAAACCAACAACCTGGCCGACAGCAAGCCGGAACTTGTCGGCCAGGCACAAAGTTTTTTCAAGCAGGCACACAGCCCCAGCCACATCTGGAAAATGCGCTGGGAATGATCTTGCCATTAAAGCGCATGGTCCCGCGCCGGATCCGGCCTCCCTGTTGGAAATTGGGGAAGTCACAGCCCGCTGATTTCCGGTTATCGACACCCGCCCGGCCAGTGGACCGCAATCAGGACAATGACGGAAGCAACAAGCATTATATTTTTCCGGAAAACGGCATATAATCTCAATTAGCAGATCATGCTTTTACGCAACGCAATCATCATTCTGAGCAGCCTGTCGACTGCCACCGCAAAAGTCAGCTTCAACAACGACATTCGCCCGTTGCTCTCGAACACCTGCCTGCGCTGCCACGGCCCGGACGAAAATAAACGTAAAGCCAAGCGGCGACTCGACACCCGCGAAGGTGCTGCTGCTGAGAACGACGGCGTCCGCGCGATCGTGGCGGGAAACATCGACGCCAGTGAGCTCATCCACCGTATCACCACTGACGATCCTGACGAGTTAATGCCGCCTGCCAAAAGCGGGAAACGCTTCACACCTGAGCAGATCGCGCTTTTCAAGCAGTGGATTAAGGAGGGTGCCGAATATGAAACACACTGGTCTTACGTAAAACCCGTGCGCCCGGAGATTCCGGAAATCGCCAACAAGAATGCAACAATCGGTAATGCCATTGATGCTCTCCTGCAGGTTCGCCGCGACAGGGAAGGCCTCAGTTCATCCCCGGAAGCGGACCGACACACCCTGATCCGCAGGTTGTCACTCGACCTCACCGGGTTGCCGCCGACAATTGCAGAGGTTGACACCTTCACTGCCGACAACAGCCCGGGCTCCTATCCTGAACTTGTCGACCGCCTGCTGGCAAAACCCGCCTTCGGTGAGCACTGGGCACGCATGTGGCTTGATCTCGCACGTTATGCAGACTCCTCGGGCTACGCTGACGACCCGGCACGCACCATCTGGGCTTATCGCGACTATGTGATACGCGCCTTTAATGAAAACAAGCCTTTCGACCGGTTCACCATTGAGCAAATAGCCGGTGATCTCCTGGAAAACCCGGCCAGCGAGCAACTGGTGGCGACCGCCTTTCACCGCAATACACAAACAAACAACGAGGGTGGCACCAACGACGAGGAATACCGCAACGTCGCGATCGTCGACCGTGTCAACACCACCATGGCCACCTGGATGGGTACCACCATGGCCTGTGCGCAGTGCCACACCCATAAATACGACCCTATTTCACAGGAGGAGTATTTCAGGATGTTCGCCATCCTCAACCAGACCCAGGACGCTGACCGTCGTGATGAAGGCCCCACGATCCCGGTCTTGAGCGGTGCACAAAAACAACAACAGGAGGAAATCGAGACACAAATCGCCGAACTGGAAAAATCACTCGTTACCCCAAACCCGCAAAACCTTGAAGCCCTGGTAAAATGGGAAGCGGGACTGCTTGGCGAAAAAAAACAATGGCTGCCTCTCGGAGAAATATCGGCACGGGCCGAGTCCGGAGCAACCTTCACAGCCCTGGATGACGGTTCCTACCTGGTGGCCGGCAAGTCGGCACCAACGGACACCTACACCATTGTGGGCATCGCAAAAAACACGGCAATCACCGCTGTCCGGCTCGATGTCTTGAGCCATGAGAGCCTCAGTCACTGGAAAGGTCCCGGCCGCAAGGGCAACTTTGTGCTCAATGAGATCGAACTGGTTAGCGCGGCGGATTCACCATCCAAGCGTGGCCGCTTTGTGCGCATCGACCTGCCCGGGAAAAACAAGATCATTAATATCGCTGAGGTCCAGGTATTCAGCGGCAACGACAATGTCGCCCTGAAGGGCAAGGCAAACCAGGCGAGTACTTATGCCGACGCGATGGCAGGACGGGCAATCGACGGAAACACCGACGGTAATTATCAGGCGGGCAGCGTTGCCCATACAGCTGTCGACAAAGCAGACCCGTTCTGGGAAGTCGACCTGGGCGGGCAGCACGACATCACGCGTATCGTGCTATGGAACCGGACTGATGGGGCAATACAGAACAGGCTCGACGGGTTCACTCTCTCACTCCTTGATGACAAGCGGGGGACAGTCTGGACGGCGACCCACAAGAAAGCGCCACAGCATGACCAGGAAATATCCCTTGGCGGCGGACAGCAGGCAGTGTTCTCCCATGCCACTTCAAGTTTCGATCAGGAGAAATTTGGCGTTTCCCTGGCCATCGACGGCAATGCCGGCGGCCATTCCGGCTGGTCGGTAGCTCCACAGATGGGAAAAGACCACCATGCCATCTTCGAGCTGGCAAGCCCATTGCCCGGGGGAAAACTGCAATTCACCCTCAGGCAAACCTACGGCGAGCACGCCATCGGGCGCTTCCGGATATCAGTCAGCGGTTCCGCTCAAGCTCACCGTGCCCTGCCTCACAAACTCGCTGAAATCATCGCAATAGCTGTCAAAAAACGCAGTGAGACACAAGTTGCTGAATTACTCCACCATTTTTCCGGGCTTAATCCCGAGGCCGTCAAGGCCAGTGCGGAGCTCACAAAGCTCAGGAGACAACTTGCCGGCCTCAAGCCCGCCACCACCGTTCCCGTCATGCGCGAGCTCGCCGCAGGCAAGGAACGGAAAACCAACATCCAGATGCGCGGCAACTATCTGGACAAGGGCAAAGAGGTAAGTCCCGGCTTGCCTGCCGTATTCCATCAGCCAAAGGACACCAGGAAAATGGACCGGCTGACCCTGGCCAAATGGCTGGCCGATGAGGACAACCCGCTAACCGCGCGCGTGATGGCCAACCGCCTCTGGGAGATGATTTTCGGCATCGGGATCGTGCCCACCAGTGAAGAATTCGGCTCACAGGGAGAGTTACCCACCCACCCTGAGCTGCTCGACTGGCTGGCAGTTGAGTTCATGGCAAGCGGCTGGGACATGAAAGCATTCCTTAAACTGCTGGTCACCTCGGCCGCCTATCGCCAGGACTCGAGGATCAATGACAGCTCCACAGAGCCGGATCCCGACAACCGCCTGCTTGCCCGCGGCCCGCGTTTCCGGCTCTCCGCAGAGATGATACGTGACCAGGCGCTGGCAGTGTCCGGCTTGTTAAGCTCGAAAATGTATGGTGCACCGGTGCGTCCTCCGCAACCGAGCTTCGGCATCAAGGCAGCCTTTGGCGGCGGCATCGACTGGACGACCTCACAAGGCGAGGACAAATACCGACGTGGCCTCTACACCACCTGGCGACGCTCCAACCCTTACCCCTCGATGGCCACCTTCGATGCGCCCAACCGCGAAACCTGCACTGTCCGCCGCAGCCGGACCAACACCCCGCTGCAGGCACTGGTCACCCTTAACGACCCGGTCTACATTGAGGCGGCACAGGCTCTCGCCCGGCGCATGTATACTGTGGCGATTAAAGCAAAGAGTGCAGCTTCAGGCATCGGGCATGGCTTCAGGCTTTGCCTCTCACGTCCTGCCGGGAAAGCAGAACTGGCACGGCTCACAAAACTTTTTGATAATGCCCACTCCCATTACAAGCAAGACCCGGCAGCAGCAACCATGATGGCCACCCAGCCACTTGGGGCTGCTCCGCAAGGCATGGATCACGCCCAGCTCGCGGCGCTCGCCGTGGTGGGCAATGTTTTGCTCAACCTTGATGAGTTCTTAATGAAGCGATGAATCTCTACCAGCAACAACTCCAGCACCAGACACGCCGCCACTTCCTGGCCGGCAGTGGCATCAGTCTCGGCAGCATTGCCCTTGGGCAAATGCTCGAATCGAAATGCTCCGCCGCCGGGATATCCGCCAACCCGCTCTCACCGAAGAAATCACACTTCAAAGGCAAGGCGAAGCGGGTCATCTATATTCACCTCACCGGCTCACCTCCACACCTCGACCTGTGGGACTACAAGCCGGAACTGGTGAAACGCAACAATGAGGACTGCCCGGATGAGTTCTACAAGGGCAAGCGCTTTGCATTCACCAGCGGCCGCCCAAAACTGCTGGGAACACCCCGCACTTTCAAGCAATTCGGCAAGGGCGGGACGTGGATGTCGGACGCAATTCCCAATTTTCACGGGCTGGCAGATGACCTGTGTGTCATCAAGTCGATGACTACCGAGCAGTTTAACCACGCGCCGGCGGAACTTTTCGTGCATACCGGCTCACCGAGGCCGGGCAGGCCCTCCTTCGGATCCTGGGTCACTTATGGTCTCGGCACTGAGAATGAGAACCTGCCCGGCTACGTTGTCCTTATCTCCAGTGGCGTGCAGCCCAACGGCGGGAAGAACACCTTCGGCGCAGGCTTTATTCCCTCAGTCTACCAGGGTGTGCAATGCCGCTCAAAAGGCGATCCCGTGCTGTATTTGTCCGACCCGAAAGGCATGGATCGCAACATGCGCCGCAGTTCCCTGGACGCGCTCAAGGACCTTAACGAGCAGGCAGCAAAGGACTTTGGCCACCCGGAGACCCTGACCCGCATCGCCCAGTATGAACTCGCCTTCCGGATGCAGATGGCAGTTCCCGAGGTGATGGACATCTCGAAGGAAAACGCGAAAACCCTCGAGGCCTACGGCGCCAAGCCGGGCGGGGCCAGCCTCGCCAACAACTGCCTGTTGGCACGGCGACTGACTGAACAGGGCGTGCGCTTTGTGCAGCTCTTCGACTGGGGATGGGACTTTCATGGCACCAACCCGTCCGAGGACATCCGCAACGGGCTGACCAATAAATGCGCGACCATGGACAAGCCGATAGCAGCACTGATCCGTGACCTGAAAGAACGCGGCCTGTTCGACGAGACCCTGATCATCATCGGCGGGGAGTTCGGCCGCACCCCTTTCCGCGAAGGGCGCACCTCGAAGGGCAAGGTCCTCGGTCGTGACCACTTTCCCAACGCCTACAGCATGGTAATCGCCGGCGGCGGCGCGCGGGGAGGCTACTCACACGGTGAGACCGACGAGCTCGGTTTCTCGGTGGCACGCGACAAGGTGCATGTCCATGACCTGCAGGCAACCTGGATGCACCTGCTTGGCTTTGACCACGAAAAGCTCAGCTACCGCTTTCAGGGACGTGACTACCGCCTAACCGACGTACACGGCCACGTGGTCAAAGAACTGTTGGCCTAGCCCGGGGAAGGACAAGTTGGATAATTGCCGCGGTCGGATATTCCCGTAGCTTGTGTTTACAAGCTGTTCCCCGCCTTGGGAAAGCCGTAATGATTCATCAGAGGATGTCCAGCACGATGGCCGTAGCGTTATCCTTGCCTGAGTCTTTAACTGCTTGATTAACAATTTCTTCTGCCCCAGATCCATTCTGGAGCAACTTGCCGATGCCGTGATCCCAGATGCCCTCGGTAACTCCGTCAGAACAAATCAAGAAGCGGTCACCTCGCTCTGAGTCAAGCAACTCAACCTGGGGAGCAACATATTGATTGCCCGCCCCCAGTGCCTTGCTCAGCATATTGCGTGCAGGATGATTACGAGCCTCATATTCGGAGATTTTCCCGGCACGCTGCAACCCGGCAACCCGCGTATCATCTTGAGTTAACTGCTCCAGTCCATTTCCCTCACCACCCCGCCACCGGTAGATGCGTGAATCACCAATGTGGGCAATTAACAATCTGCCAGGCATCACCCAGCACAAACTGAGTGTGGCACCCATCCCCCTGCACTCGGGATAAGCTTCCCCAAGCATCGCTATATCAGCGTGAATGATCTCGAAGAGTTCCTTCATTACCTGTCGCTCGCCGCTGTCAGTTGCCACTTGGCAGCGGAAATAACCGGGCAGCAGGTGGGTAATCTTCTCCACTGCAATCCGGCTGGCAAATTCACCGGAACGCGCCCCTCCCATGCCGTCACTGACTGCCAGGATAAAATCGGATTCAGCCACTGAGTCACTGCCGTTGCTTCCCAGGACAGGAGCCCCCTCACTGGTGAGGGACAGCACGACAAAAGCATCCTCGTTATTCTTTCGAAAGCGACCAATGTCCGTCCTGCAACTCCACTTGATCCCAAGTGCCGTTGCCTCATCATTGCTTACTGTGCCCACAGCATGTCCTGTATCGGCAGGGTTGGTACCCTTTTGTTCGTCAAGGATAGTGGCAAACTCGAAGTCGATAATACAAAACCGGCCATCCGAGGCCCTATAGGTCACATTGCGCAGGAAAGGATCTTCATGACGAACCCCATAGACTTCCAGTTGTTCAAAAAGTTTAGCGGTGCGGTCCTTGCCCAGCAGATCAACCTTGCTGCCACAATTTGTGGTTATTATTTTCAATCCTTCAGGATCAGAATCCAGAAGCCGCGGCACAAAATCACATCCCCGCCCTTCCAGGTAACTCAACACACGAACCTCGGTGGCAAAGCGCTGCCTGGCCTTCGGACCGCGAAATACCTTATGCACACGACCGTCAAAGCCTATATGGACCATGGAACGCCGGGTATTCTTCTCTTCACGCATCAGCTTTGGCTGTAAGACGGACCATTGGCCCCCTGAAACTGATCTGCAGAAAATACCGTGCCGGGCATGAAACCCGGTAAGGCCACATTGCCCGAATAGTAAAAATTTTCTGGAAAACCTGATAAATCGACATGGACATTTGGCACATGGTCTGCTCTTCTAGGATCCGCCTATCGGGTGAATCTATTCAGACTTTGTGTCTAATGGCACGCTCCCCCGAGACGACTAACGTATCTTAAACAACTCAACCTACATAAATAGAACGATGGCCAAATACAAACTAGAATACCTCTGGCTGGACGGGTATACCCCCGTTGCAAACATCCGCGGAAAGACCAAGATCGCTGAATTCGCCGACTTCCCGAACCTTGAACAAATTCCCATCTGGGGCTTCGACGGCTCTTCAACGCAACAAGCCGAAGGCAGCGATTCTGACTGCATGCTTAAGCCGGTTGCTGTTTATAAAGACAGCGGTCGCACCGGCGATGCCGCAATAGTCATGTGTGAGGTCTGCCTGACGGATGGAACCTCGCATCCGTCAAACACCCGTGCCGGCATCCCCGACGACCCGGATGCATGGTTCGGCTTTGAACAGGAATACTTCCTCTACCAGGACGGTCGACCTCTCGGTTGGCCGGACATCGGCTACCCCGACCCGCAGGGCGAATACTACACCGGTGTCGGGAACAATAACGTTGGTGACATTGCCCGCACCATCGTCGACGAACATCTTGACCTTTGTCTTGCGGCCGGCATCAACCATGAGGGCATCAACGCCGAAGTGGCGAAGGGGCAGTGGGAGTTCCAGATCTTCGGCAAAGGTTCCGCCAATGCCGCCGACCAGATGTGGGTGGCGCGTTACCTGCTCCTGCGCGCCAGCGAGAAATACGGTGTCGATGTCGAATGGCACTGCAAGCCCTTCACCGGCGACTGGAACGGCTCCGGCATGCACTGCAACTTCTCCACCAAGAAGACTCGCGAGGAAGGCGGTGAGGAGTATTTTAACAAGCTGATGAGCGCTTTCGACGACAACAAAGAGGAGCACATTGCCGCTTACGGCCCTGACAACCACATGCGCCTGACCGGCCTGCACGAGACCCAGTCGATTGACAAGTTCAGCTGGGGCATCGCCGACCGTGGCGCATCAGTCCGCGTATTGCAATCGTTCGTCGATAACGGTTACAAGGGATACCTTGAGGATCGCCGCCCGAACTCCCAGGGTGATCCCTACGCCATTGCCGGGCGCATCCTGCAAACCGTCAACGGAGTGGGATAATTCCTCCCGAGACTTTGATTGTCACAAGGCGCCGTTCCGAAAAGGAACGGCGCTTTTTCTGCAATGGGATCCAATTCAGCCGTCATGGGATTCCCGGAGTTTCTGCAACAGGACCTTCATCTCGGCCAACTTGTCCGCATTCTGGGCAGCCACGTTGCTGCGTTCACCAAGGTCTTTGGACAGGTCGTAGAGATTTCCGCCGCTGGGAACCTTCACGTTACCCCATGGCCCCAGCCTGTCACGTGTTCCGCCGGCAGGGATGAATTTCCACTGCCCCTGCCGCAAAGCCAACCCGCCAGCCTCATGAACCAAGTGGGGCCGGCCGGCCGGATCCTTGCCGAGCAGTGAGCTGCCGGCATCACGACTGTCAACAAAGGCACCATCGGGAATCTGCGCACCCGCTATCATGCAAAGGGTCCTGGCGAGGTCGACCTGCCCAAACAAGGCTGCACTTGTCCCGCCCGGCTTGACCTTCCCCGGCCACTTGACAATGAACGGCACGCGCGTTCCTCCCTCAAACTTGGAATACTTGCCCGCGCGCAGCGGACCATTCGGGTCATGAGCACCCAGTTTCTCGTTGGCATCGTCCTTGTAGCCATCATCAAGTACTGGTCCATTATCCGAGCTGAAAATGACCATCGTGTTGTCCGCGAGGCCATTGGTCCTTAAAGCCTTCATGAGCTCACCAACACACCAGTCGGTCTGTACCATGGCATCACCGCGCGGACCCGTGCCGCTTTTCCCGACGAAGCGCCGGTGCGGAACCCGCGGCACGTGAATGTCATGGGTCGAGTAAAAAAGAAAAAAGGGCTTTCCCCTGTTCTTGCCGATAAACTCAACGGCTTTCCGGGTAATGACATCAGCCATATCCTCATCAACCCAGCGCGCTTTCCGGCCACCGGTCATCCATCCAATACGCGAGATGCCGTTAACGATCGTGCTGTTGTGCCCGTGCGACCAGTCCATCTTGAGTTTCCCGCGGGCCTCGCTCCCCGACGGTGCGGAACCGATGCGCTTGCCATAGCTGACCTCAATCGGGTCACCGGGATCAAGGTCAACAACCCGTCCCTCCTCCAGGTAGACGCAGGGTGTACGGTCGCCGGTGGCCGGGATCAGGAAATGATATCCGAATCCCACCTCGCGCGGGCCCGGTTTCACCTCGGCATTCCAGTCCACACCGCCTTCCCCGAGGCCAAGGTGCCACTTGCCCACGACACCTGTCGCATACCCTGCCTGCTGCAGGACTTTTGGCAGGGTTGCTATCTTCGGGTCAATGATCAAGGCAGCACTCCCGCGCAGGATTCTGGCTCTTTTGTTGCGAAACGCATAGGAGCCGGTGAGCAGGGTGTAGCGTGATGGCGTGCATGTTGCCGCCGTGCAGTGGGCATCGGTAAACCGCAGCCCGTCGGTTGCAATCCTGTCGATGTTGGGCGTCTTGAAATTGCAGCCCTGGTAACAACTCACATCGCCATAACCGACATCATCGGTATAGATAACCAGGAAATTGGGCCTTGCGCCCGCAACTGTGGATGCAGTCAATGCAAGGAGAATAAGGGAAATGGTGATCGGATTGCGCTTCATGGCTCCGCGAGTCTCGTGCAACTGGCTGTGTTCGGCAAGTGCTACGGGCTAAAGGCAACGGCAATTTTCCTCCTGTCACAGAACAGGGCTTTGTTTCCTGCGTATTTCGCCGCCGGCTATTCTTTCCCGGGTAAACAGGGAAGGAACGTTCAAACAGATTGTCCGGCACATCCTGCTGCAGCTGGAAGTCAAACTCTCCATTGAACACCGCAAATTACCGGTTTGCTTTATTCTTCAGGGTGCAATGGTTTGTCCTGTGCGTTGCGGCCTCCTCCAGTTGGCATTCTTCCTCGTCATTACAGTCATCACCCCGCTGTTGTTGCGGCTAGAAAAAGGCTACAATTACAATTACCCGAAATATGTGCACGGCCTGGTGGATGATTTGCGCAGTGAAAACCCGCAAATCCTGTTGATCGGCAACTCGATGCTCTACTCGCGCATCGACATTGATGAACTCGAAAGACTTTCGGGAAAACGCGTGGGTTTCCTTGCCAAGGGCGGGTCTGCCTCCGCGTGCTGGTATCTCTACCTCAAGAATATTGTCGCACCCTCCGGCGTTCAACCCGAGCAGGTGATCATTTTCTTCCGCGACCGAGTTTATTTACTTCCAGTTCTAGGGCGGCGTAAACCCGCTGAGCCCTGTCAGTCCTTCTTGTTCTTCTTGCGTTCCTTCGCAGGCGTTTTCCTGCCGGCAAGATAAGCCAAGCGCGCCTCCACATAACGCCCGGAGTGGTTGACGTCCTCGCTGGTAAGGTCGTTGAACTTGATGCCCTGCTTGCCGTCCTGCAGAAGCACGGCAGTGTTCAGGATCAGGTTGGTAGCCACCCCGGATTGTGACATCTTCAACGCCGACTTGATCATTGGCCTGGGATCCCCTTTGCCGGTAAGCCCCAAAAATTCGGCGGCACGACAGCGCACCAGCGGCTCAGGATCATCATAGGCAAGGATTTCAACCAAGTCCGCAAGATCTTCAGGTGCCTGGCCATGGGCACTGGCGACAATGCAGCCCCAGTAACGTGCCCAGCGATCTTTTGACTGCAGGGCACGTTCAATCCCCTCCTTGGCCTTGGAAAACTCAATGAGTTGCAGGTCTGCAATGGCAACCAGCCGGGCAATCTGTCCGGCATGTTCACTTCCGAATGCCGCCGGGTTATCCATGGCCTCACTCACCATGTAGGGCTCGGGAAAAAAACTCAGGTCATTGAGCCTGCGCACCTGGGCAGCCAACAAAGAGCGCAGCCCGGCAAGGGTTTCCGCATGCCCCGGGTCACCCGCAAGGTTATTGACCTCGTGGGGATCATTCTCAATATTATACAGTGCCTCCGCTGCGCGCGGTTCAAAAAACTGTCGCTGTGCGGCATTGAGCCTGCCCTCCCGGTAAAGCTGGCGCCACTCGCGATAGGCAAGTTGTCTATAGCGGTAATCATTCTGCAGGGAATCAAAATTAAACGGCTGGTAGTTGCGCTGGTAGCTGAACCTGCCCTTGCGGATCCACCGGACAAGGTCGTATTTCTCATCAAAACGGTCAGCGTATCCGAAGGTAAATTCCCGGGTGCCCGCGCCTTTGCCGAGGAAAGGCCTGCCGTCAATCAGCTTGGGAATATCCGCACCGGCAAGGTTCAAAACAGTGGGGCCAAAGTCAATGAACCCGACAAAACCCTGTTCCCTTGAACCGGGATCCGCCTTCACAAGGTGCCTGAAATTCTGCGGCACACGCACCACCAGCGGCACGTGCAGACCGCTCTCATAGGCATAACCCTTGCCGCGCGGCAGGACACCGCCGTGATCCCCGAAGTAGAAAACAAAGGTGTCCTCAAGCAGGCCATCCTCCTTGAGTTCGGCAACCACCCTGCCCACCACGTCGTCAATCTTGACGATGTTGTCGAGATAACGTGCATGGGTGTAGCGAAAAGTCGGTGTATCCGGGTGATAGGGCGCCAGCTTGACTTTTGCCGGGTCGTGTCGCGTGGGCTGCCCCGCCATCGACTGTGCGCTGAAATGAAGCGAGCTCTCGTGCGAGATCCCGTAGCTTGCCTTGTGGAAAAAAGGCTGGCCCGGCTTGCGTTTGCGCCAGTGGGCCTTGTTTGAGGACTCGTTCCAGACACCTTTTCCCGGCTTGGCATTATAGTCAGTCTTGGAACGGTTGGTCGTGTAGTAGCCGTGCTGCGCCCGCAGATAGGCGGGAAACATCCTTACTCCCTCGGGCATTGGCGCCATGGCACTGCGGCGATGATACTGCGTGCCGATACGCGGCGCATAACACCCGGTAATAAGTGTCGAGCGTGCGACCGAGCACACCGGGGAATTGGAAAAGGCATGGTCAAAAGTAATGCCGTGGGCTGCCAGTGACTTGATGTGTGGCGTGTCTGCTCCCCCGGGAAAGAAATGATCAAGGTAATGGATCGAATTATCCTCCGAAATGATCCAGACAAAGTTGGGCCGCTCTGCGGCATAAGCCGCGACAGTCATTACAGCAGTGATAAAAAAGGTCGTGAGAATCCT
This sequence comes from Verrucomicrobiales bacterium, assembly GCA_046581505.1. Lineage (GTDB taxonomy): Bacteria > Verrucomicrobiota > Verrucomicrobiia > Verrucomicrobiales > DEV007 > CACIUL01. Next base: position 14,433 of record JAYGGE010000156.1, read on the forward strand.
CATCGCTGGGTATCCTACCCGGAAATGTGCATCGCGCCCATGCGAATCTAACTTCTTCTTTCCGGTGGCTCTCATCCCTGCAGCGAGTGTGGAGTGACTGACAGGCGGATACAATTTTATTCAATGACACCCAGGTTCCTCCATCATGCGACCCCGCTCATCCTTGCAGGCCAGTTCTGCTTTGCGCCGCCGGTGCAGGCCGGTGGGGAAATCCAGGGATCATTCACCCCCGCGCCGCCGGTAACGGGTGGCGGCGGCATGGTGGCCACGCAGCAAGCGCATGCCACCCGCGCCGCGGCACGCATCCTCGCCGAGGGGGGAAATGCCGTTGACGCCGCGGTCTGCGCCGGCTTCACGCTCGCGGTGACCCTTCCGCGTGCCGGAAATATTGGCGGCGGCGGCTTCATGCTGATCCACCTTGCAAAGGAAAACAGGCAGACCGCCATTGATTACCGGGAAAAGGCACCCGGGGCGGCGCATCGCGACATGTTTCTCGACGCAGAGGGCAACGTGGATACGGGGCTTTCACGCTCGGATCACCTCGCCGCGGGAGTTCCCGGCAGCGTGCGCGGACTTGCCCTCGCATTGCGCAAGCACGGGACAATCTCCCTCAACCGCGCCCTGCAGCCGGCCATAAAGCTCGCCGAGGACGGGTTCATTGTCGGTAAGGACCTGCATGAATCCCTTGCAGAACATCGCGGGCATTTCAAGGACTCACCCTATGCACTTGAAATATTCTACCGCCCCGATGGCACATCGCCCGCGCTCGGCTCAAGGTTGATCCAGAAGGACCTTGCCAAGACCCTGAGACTGATCGCCAGGCATGGGCCGGATGCCTTTTACTCCGGCCCTGTCGCCGAGGCGATCATTGCCAGCATGAAGGCCAACGGCGGCATCATGACAGGTGATGACCTGATGAATTACCGGCCTGTAGTTCGCAAACCGGTCAGCGGAACCTATCGCGGGTGGAAGATTGTCGCGATGCCGCCACCGAGTTCCGGCGGCATCCACCTGATCCAGATGCTCAACATCCTGGAAGAATTCCCCATTGCAAAATACGGCCACAACTCAACCGACACCATCCACTTCTCCGTTGAGGCAATGCGCCGCGCCTACGCTGACCGCTCACGTTACCTGGGTGACCCTGACTTTGCCGACATTCCCTCCCGGGCCCTCATCTCAAAGGACTATGCAAGACGCCTTGCCGCGCAGATAAACCCATCCCTTGCAACAGCCAGCGCGAAAGTCTCGCCGGGACTTGGAGCGCAGGAGGACATCGAGAGCAACGAGACCACGCATTTCAGTGTCATCGACCAATGGGGCAACGCGGTATCAAACACCTACACGCTCAACTTCAGCTATGGGTCCGGCATCATGGTCCCGGGGACAGGGATCCTGCTCAACAACGAGATGGACGACTTCAGCGCCAAGCCCGGCGTGGCCAACGCCTACGGGCTGCTCGGCGGGCGGCGCAATGCAATCGAGCCCGGCAAACGCATGCTCAGTTCAATGACCCCGACCCTCCTCTTCAAGGGTGACAGCCATGTGGTTGCCACCGGCAGCCCGGGCGGCAGCCGCATCATTACCACGGTATTGCAGATCGTGTGCAACCTCGTCGACCACGGTATGGACATCTCCGGGGCGACCGCGGCGGCACGCTTTCACCACCAGTGGTTCCCCGATGAGGTTCAGGTTGAGCCCGGGTTCAACCCGGACACCGTTGCATCATTGCAGGCCCGCTCCCACAGGGTGAAAACCCGCCCCCTGATGGGATCGACTCAAAGTGTATCCAGAATTGACGGGCGCTTTTTCGGTGCCAGCGACCCGCGCCGCCAGGGGGCACTGACCATCGGCCTTGCCAAATCTCCACAAGGTCCCGGACACACGCCGAGGGGGAAAATCCAACCCTGACCGGCCAGGATGCCATGCCCTCCCGGACATTATTGCTCACAGCTGCGTTGAATAACACGACAACAGGACATATTATTGTGTGCTAGTCCGCCATCACTGCAGAATGTATTGATCACCATGAAAATCGTATTCCTTATTTTCCTCGCCACCCTCACCACCCCTGCGGGCCTCTTCGCCCGCGAATGGACCAGTGCCGACGGCTCAAGGACCTTCCGGGGCGAGTTGATCAGCTTCGAGAACGACAAGGTCACCGTCCAGCGCAGTGACGGGAAAAAGCTGATCTTCGCCATCAACCTGCTCAGCGAGGCGGACCAAGAATTCGTGAAGTCCGGTGGGGCCAAGGCTGCCGAAAATTCCGGCAACGCAGGCAGTGCTGAATGGCTCCGCTGGCGCGGCGCGGATATCAGTGACCACTCGCCGGACAAGGGCCTGCTCAAGCAGTGGCCGGCAGGCGGCCCGCAACAGTTGTGGGTCTACCGGGATGCCGGTGGTGGTTATTCCGGGCCGGCCATCTCAGGCGGCAAGCTCTTCACCATGGGGGCACGCGATGCCGCCATCTTCCTGATTGCCCTTGATGCCCTCACCGGCAAGGAAACCTGGAGCAAGCAGATCGGCGTCTACTTCAAGAACAACTGGGGCAATGGCCCGCGGGGCACCCCAACAGTCGACGGGGACCGGGTCTACGCCCTCGGTGCACGCGGCAAGCTTGTCTGCGTGAAGACTGATGACGGCTCCATCATGTGGGAAGCTGACCTGGTGAAGGACCTGGGCGGGAAAGTCCCGGGTTGGGGTTACTGCGAGTCCCCTCTGGTTGACGGCGACCAGGTGATCTGCACTCCCGGGGGCGGCAAGGGAGCCATCGCAGCACTCGACAAGATGACCGGTAAGAAAATCTGGCAGAGCGGCGAGGTGAAGGACGGCGCGCAGTATTCCTCGATTATCCCCATTGAGCATGACGACAAGCGCCAGTATGTGCAGTTATTCCAGAAAACACTCGCCGGCGTGTCCGCCAAGACCGGGGAGTTGGTCTGGCGCTCGGACTGGACCGGCAGGACCGCGGTGGTGCCGACGCCGATCTACAGGGACGGCCACGTCTACATCGCCTCCGGCTATGGCGTCGGCTGCAAGTCGGTCAAGCTGGGGGCGGCTGGCAAGGCCGAGGAAGCCTACCGGAACGAGGTCATGATCAACCACCATGGCGGTGTTATCCTGGTCGGCGAGCATCTCTACGGATACTCCGATAAAGGCGGCTGGAAGTGCCAGGAATTTGCAACCGGCAAGGAGGTATGGAGCTCCAAGGAGCTGGGGAAAGGCGCCATCCACTATGCCGACGGCATGTTCTACTGCCTGTCGGAAAAGGACGGCACAGTGGCCCTGGTGGAGGCGAGCCCGCAAGGATGGAAAGAGAAGTCCCGCTTCACGCTTGATCCCCAGACCAAGCTGCGCAGCCCCAGGGGAAAAATCTGGACCCACCCGGTGGTCATCGGCGGCAGGCTGTATTTGCGCGACCAGGAACTCATCCACTGCTACAACGTCAGGGGCTAAGGGGGGGATCCCCGCCACCTTCCATCATTGCCGGGCAGGAGTTTCTGTGATCCGGGTCGCGGGAGGCCACCGTGGCAGGCACGACAGATAGGGTCGGCTTCCTCTATAAGGAAGCCATGAAACTCAATCTGATTGCCTTTACCTTCATCCCTGCCGTGCTTTTTTGCACCACGGGGCTCTACGCCCAGGGTGATCTTGCCCCTGCCGGCGCGCCGGCGCCGACCATGAAGTCGCTGCAGGAGATCTGGGAGAGGATCAATGCCAACCAGGCTGTGATAGAAGCAAAGATTGATGCATTGCAGGCGGAGAATGCTGCGCTCAAGGACCAGAATGCCACCATTCAGCAATTGCTTGCCTCCCTTGACCTCGACCTGCCCTGGCAAACCACCACCATCGACAGCG
>JAYGGE010000138.1:0-4947 GCA_046581505.1 Verrucomicrobiales bacterium
GCGACATCTTGCCGCCCTGGACGGCAAGGCTTTGCCTTGAGGCCTCGGACAGGCTGTCCCAATAGTCACTGTTCACGGTGCAGAGGTAGCGCTTGGCGGGAACGTGCAGGCGGATGGGATCGGTGACTGCCGCAGGGAAGAACATGGCGAGGGAGTCTGCGCCCATTTCCTCGTGGCAGAAGTCCCGGCCAGTCACCTCTTCCTGGTCGTCCTCTTCATCCACCAGCAGGTGCCCGATGTCATGGAGCAGCGCGCTCGTGATTAATGTGTGGCCCGCGTTTGCCTCCTCGGCCAATGCGGCGCACTGCAGGGCGTGCTCAAGCTGGGTGACCTCCTCGTAGTGGAATTTCCGGCCCCTTTCACCGAGGAAATCCAGCAGCATCCTTGTCTGTTCTTCGGGTGCCGTTGCCTGCATTTGGGAGGCGAGCTACTTTGATAGATGGCTTTCTTTTAACTCGTTCATGGTGGCAGGGAAAGTAGAGGGAAAGGCTTCTCCAAAACAACAATTATATAAACAGCTTCCAGGTATCCAAGATCCCCCGTGCAGGGCAAGGGGGTGCTTGTGCGCTGTGGAGTGGTGGTGTTAGGGTTGCGGTGAATGAAATCGCGTAAAGTCTGCAACACACTGCAACCCCCAATTTTCCGTTTTTAAACCAGCAATGCAGCGCACCCTGACATTACCCTTTGCCCTGTTGCTGGCCTGCCAGGGATTCCTCGCAGAAGAACAATGTCGCCGATGAGCATCCCGCTGTTCTCAGCCGCTTGAAACATGAATTGCTCAAGATCAACGCCAGCGGGCCCGACTGGCATTTGAAATAAATTTTAACGTTGCTGACCCATGATGAATTATCGATGTTTTTTCCCGTTCCTCGCGGCATGCCTTGTCTTTTTGATGCCCGTCGCATTTGTAAGGGGGGCTGATTCGCCCGCCCGTCCGAACATGGTCTTTATCCTGGCCGATGACTTGGGATACGGGGACCTGGGGTGTTACGGCCAGCAGAAGATCAAGACCCCGAGGCTGGACCGGATGGCAGGCGAGGGGATGCGTTTTACCAGTCATTACGCCGGGTTTACCGTCTGCTCACCCTCGCGATGTGCGCTGATGACGGGCAAGCACATGGGGCATGCCTCGGTGACCGGCAACGGGGGAACACTCAGGGCCGATGACGTGACGGTGGCCATGCTCCTGAAGGAGGCGGGTTACAGGACCTGCATGGTCGGCAAGTGGGGGCTGGTCGGCAGGCCGGGACACCGCGGCAGTCCCAACCGCAAGGGCTTTGACCACTTCTTCGGTTTCGATAACCAGGGATTTGCCCACTTCTACTACCCGGAATTTCTCTGGCGCAATGACAAGAAGGTGCTTTATCCCAAGAACCACAACTTGCGGGTAAACGGGGAATACAGGAAGGGGGAGGGCACCTACAGTCATGATGAAATGACCCGGGAGGCGCTCACCTGGATCAGGGAGAACAAGGACAACCCGTTCTTTCTCTATGTTCCCTTCTGCATCCCGCATGCGGAGTTGACCGTGCCCAGGGATTCCCTTGAGCCTTACCTGAAACAAGGCTGGCCGGAGACCCCGAAGCTTGTCAACAAGGGCAACAACGGCGGTGGTGGCTATGGCAGCCAATACAAGGAGGGTTATTGCGGGCAGAGTCATCCTCATGCGACCTATGCCGGGATGATCTCGCGCATGGACCGGAGTGTGGGCAGGATCATCGACCTGCTTGATGAGCTCAAGCTCAGTGAAAATACCCTGGTGATCTTCAGCAGTGATAACGGGCCTTCACCGGAGGGCGGGCAAAGCCTCAAGTTCTTCAACAGCGCGGGGCCGCTTTCCGGGGCCAAGCGCAGCATGCATGAGGGGGGAATCCGTGTCCCCATGATTGCCCGCTGGCCGGGCCGGATCAAGCCGGGCACCACCAGCGCTCATCCGAGTGCCTTCTGGGATTTCCTGCCAACAGCCTGCGAGGTGGCCGGCATTGAGCCGGCCAGGGGCATCGACGGCATCAGTTACCTGCCGGAGCTGCTGGGGCAGGGCAAGGCGCAGAAGCAGCATGAATACTTCTACTGGATCTGGGCCATTCGCGTCGGCAAGTGGAAACTGCACCGGCGCGGCAAGGACCGCTTCGCCCTCTTTGACCTTGAGCAGGACATTGCCGAGAAGAATGACCTTGCCGATCAAATGCCGGAAGTGGTCAAGCGCTGCAGTGTCTATTTCGAGAAGGCCAAGGAGAAGTAGGTTTTGCGCAAAGGAGGGCGCGCTGCCTTACTTGAGTTGCTTCAGCCAGATGTCCTTGTAATGGACAATCATCCCCGGGTCGTGCAACTGCAGCTGGATCATGCCCTTGTGCAGGCGCTTTGAATCGGGCAGGTGCTCGGTGAACTCGGCGGAGAGCTTGCCGTTGATGAAGAACTTGAAGTTGTTGCCCTTCATGATGACATGCATCTGGTTCCATCCGCCCTTGTTGATGTCCTCCGCCTTTACAGCACCCTCAATCTTTGTGACGGTGGGCTTGTCGTCCTTGTCGATGACGAGCCTGTCGCCGCGGAAGCATGCGTGCTCCCGGCGTCCCGGGGTATGGAAGTCCCAGGCGCCGAGGACCTGCCCGCCGATGCCGACGTGGCCGATGTCGGCATGATAGGCCTGGAACTTGCGCCTTCCGGTCTTGTCCTCACGGGCCCGGAGATTGATTCCGCTGTTGCCCTTGCCCGGGAAACGATAACTGATCTTGATCTCGAAGTCGGCAAGCTCGTGGTTCTCATAGACCAGGTAACCGCGGCCCTTGTTACCTTCACCAATGATGATGCCGTCCTTGACCGACCATGCTTTTGTTTTCCCCTTTGGGGTCTCTTCCCAGCCCTTGAGTGACTTGCCGTCAAAGATCTTGACGAAGCCCTTGGTGTCCGCTGCCGCTATCCGGTGGGTTAGCATGCCGGCAGAGACTAAAATGAGGGCAAGGGAGAATACGATCGTGAAAGCTCTTGGCGGGTTCATGTTATTTTCTATAGAACGGATTTTTGGCGTGGTAGTCAAAGCTTTAAGCACATGGGCATTCGGGATACAAGCGTAACGGACGGGATCAATACCTTGCCCGTGTGTTTGAAGCGTGGCTGGTAAAGGAGATTATTGTCTGATAATAATATTCAAGGGTAACCTGTTGAGTTAATTATGCAGTTGTATCTATACTGCCCGCCCTTAAAGAGGATGAGTTTTAAAACGAACATTATTTTAATCCTGGCGGGATTACTTTCTGCCATGCCGCTGCAGGCAGAGGCCCAGTGGCAGCCTGTCAAGGGGACGCTCATGACCCGCTGGGCGAAGGAGATCGATCCGGTGCGCGTGCATCCCGAATATCCGCGCCCGCAGATGGTGCGGGAGGGTTGGATGAACCTTAACGGGCTCTGGCAGTATGCCGTGGTTCCAAGGGATGCACCCAAGCCCAGGATGGATGGGCAGATCCTGGTGCCCTTCCCGGTGGAGTCTGCCTTGTCGGGCGTCGGTAAAACCGTGGGCCAGGAGAATAAGCTGAATTCATGAAACTCTTGCTTACGTTGCTGTGCCTTCTCCTTGGGATTGCGTCGTGGGCTCCTGCTGCCCAGCGTCCGAATGTCCTGTTTATTGCCATCGATGACCTTAATGACTGGGTAGGGTGCCTAGGGGGGCACCCGCAGGCAAGGACACCGAATCTGGACCGGTTGGCAGCTTCCGGGATCCTCTTCAGCAATGCGCACTGCGCGGCTCCGGCATGTAACCCCTCGAGGACCGCGATCTTCACCGGCATCTCGCCGCACCGCTCCGGGCTTTACAGCAACGGCCAGAAGATGCGCGAGGTGCTGCCCGATGCGGAGCTGCTGCCAAAAACCTTTTCAAGGGCCGGTTACTGGTCTGGCGGGTCGGGCAAGATGCTGCATTACTTTATCGATGCCCGCTCCTGGGATGAGTATTTCCCTGCGAAGCACACGGAAAACCCCTTTCCCCGTACGCTCTATCCCCAAAAGCGACCGGTGAGTCTGCCTCGCGGTGGTCCGTGGCAGTACATCGAAACGGACTGGGGGGCACTCGATGCCACCGACGAGGAATATGGTGGGGATTACTCGGTTGCGCAGTGGGTCAGCGGGAAGTTATCCAGGAAACAGGATAAGCCGTTCTTTCTGGCCTGCGGCATTTACCGCCCGCACGAACCCTGGTTTGTCCCGAGGAAATATTTCGATGCCTTCCCGCTGGATAAGATACAGCTGCCGCCAGGCTACCGGGAGGATGACCTGGATGACTTGACCGAGGAGGGCAGGGGGCTGGCTCAAAATCGTTACTTCCCGCACATCCGGGCCCACGGGCAATGGAAGCAGGCAATCCAGGGCTACCTTGCCTCGATTTATTTTGCCGATGCCATGCTGGGTCGCGTCCTTGATGCCTTGGAGAGTGGACCGCACGCCGATAACACCATCGTTGCCCTCTGGTCCGACCATGGCTGGCACCTCGGGGAAAAAGAGCACTGGCAGAAGTTCACCGCCTGGCGGGCATGCAGCCGAGTGCCACTGATCCTGCGTGTCCCCAAGGGGGTTCCGGGACTGCCGGAGGGAACCCTCCCGGCGACATGTTCACGACCGGTCAGCCTGCTCAGCCTGGCACCAACCCTTTTGCAGTTATGCGGACTGCCGCCTCAGCAGAGACACGATGGACCTAGTCTCGTGCCGCTGCTTGCGGACCCAGGCGCAAATTGGCCACATGTCGCGCTTACCCATCTCGGGCAGGCAGGGAGTTTTGGACTGAGCGATAATCGATGGCGCTACATCCGCTATGCAGGTGGAGGCGAGGAGCTCTATGACCTTAAGGCAGATCCCTACGAGTGGCATAACCTTGCCGGCCGGGACGGGCACCGTGGAACCCTGAAGCGTCTGCGCTCGCTTTCGCCCACGGAATTTGCCAAGCCGGTGGAACCGAAA
>JAYGGE010000163.1:0-3275 GCA_046581505.1 Verrucomicrobiales bacterium
CAAGTCACCATTCTCGGGGGGCTCTCCCACCCGAAGGTCAGGAGGATCGGTGGACATGACAGCGGCGACACTTTCCTCACCGGCGAGGAACTGAGCTTGGCCACCACCGGTCTGAAGAACTCGATTTCCCTGGATCAATTCATGGCCCGGACGCACAAGCTGGGAGAAAGTACCCGCTTCACGAGCCTGGTGCTCTCCTCGGATGGCGGAGTGGGCATGCCCAGCCGGGCCAACACACTTTCTTATTCGCGAACCGGTCAACCAATCCCCTCCTTCAACCGTCCGGCTATCGTTTTCGAGCGATTGTTCGGATTGAAGGGAGACTCCATCGAGGCCCAGAGAAAAGGTTTCACCCGGACCGGCAGCCATCTCGACCTGTTGCTCGATGAGGCCAAAAGTCTACACCGCAAATTGGGCAAGGCGGACCAGGACAAACTCGACCAGTACCTGACTTCAGTCCGCGAGATCGAGCAGGACGTCGAGCGTTCCGCCCGATGGCTCAAGGTGCCCCGGCCAAGGGTGAATGCCGAGGGGCTCAGCCTGGATGCGGACAATGAGACGCCCGGTAAGCTGATTCACACCATGCTCGACTTGATTGCGCTCGCCTTTCAGACCGATTCCACGCGCTTCGTAACCTATCAACTCGCAAGCATGCATGGGGCGATCTCGATCGCGAACAAGTTTCCAACACTTCTTGGCTTCACTAACAACGCCCACGGATTGGCCCATGGCGCCGGCAAGGGGAAGAAGGGAGCCGAAAACAAGGGGAAATGGGACCGCTACCAGGCGGAATGCCTGACCTATTTGATGAAGCGCTTGAGCGAGATGAAGGAAGGCAACGCCACCGTGCTCGACAACACCTGCATCCTTTACGGCAGCAGCAACAGCAAGACGCACAACAACAACAATTATCCCCTGATTCTCGCCGGGGGACAGAACATGGGCTATCAGCACGGGCAATACCTGAAATTCGACAGTAAAACCCCACTCTCAAACCTGTTTGTCACCATGCAGAAACGAATGGGTGTAAAGGCTGAATCCTTTGCCGACAGCACGGGGAATCTTGACGACTTGATTGCCTGAAAAGCGGTGCCGGCAAAGCAAACACTGATCAGTCAAATCGAGGCCGCCTTTGACGCTGCCGGCTGGCAATACCGGAAAGTGGAACAACAACCGGTACTTGAATGCGAATTTGAGGCATACCACGCCAAGGTGGCAATGCATGTCCAGGCCTTCGAGGAACTCTCAACCGCCTCAGTCATGGCACAACTTTCATTCCATGTCCTGCCGGCCTCACGCGCATCAGTGTGTGAGGCACTGATGCGCACCAACCTGACCCTCAACGTGGGAAACTTTGAGGCCAACCCTGACAGTGGAGAGGTATTCTTTCGTGCCAGCAATGTCTTTGCTGAGGGTGCTGCCGACTTAGGGATCATCACCAGCCTGGTGCGCACCGCGATTGTCGAGATGGACCGCATCACTCCCTTCCTTGCCGAACTCAACCGTCACCCGCAGCAACCCATTGAGGCACTGCTTGCCCGTGAGGACCTGTTGCCGCCGGCCGACAAGGAATCCACCCCTTGATGGGGTGTCCTGAAAATGCCTGAAAGCTTTTATATCTGGGAGGACGGCGAGCGAAACGGGCCATACTCCGCTAAACAGATAGAGCGCATGCTGGAAGACCAGGTGATCTCCTTCTCCCACGAGTGTGAGGATGCAACAAGCGGCAGGATGGTGATGCTCGATGAACTTTTTGAGCCTGTCCCGGAAAACAAGGGAGATCCTGAAATGCAGGGAACAGAAAACGGGGAACCCGCAATGGCAGATGATCCCGGACTGCCTCCCGACGCCCTGCTCCTGCGAGGTCACCCAACCACCCTGCGCTACCGGAAATCACTCATCCTGGCCATGCTCGGGATCGCATTCGGGTTGTGGCTTGGGCCGACGGATATCTGGTATTTTATCGGCGGTTTCGCAATGTCCACCCTGACAGTCATCGGCCTGCTGATCGCACGCGGCACGCGTGTCTACATCGTGACCCCGAAAAGGGTGGAACTCATCTGGGGGGTGATCGCGAAAAGCTCAAACGAGGTTCGCATCGAGGACATACGCATTATCAATGTCAGGAAAAGAGGACTTGCCGGACTGATCGGCATCGGCACTATCGAGTTTTCCTCTGCCGGTGACTCCATTGATGTCATGTTCACCGATATCTGGAAAGCGCAACGGGTCAAGACACTGGTGCGCGGGCTGCAGGACAAAATGGATTGAGCCCGGTTGCAACAGGATCAGGATGCTGTCGCCCTCTGGAAAAACAGCATGTAAACCCCAACGGCAATCAGGAATATCCCAAAGGCTGATTTCAGCTGCTGGGCAGAGAGGGTCTTCATCAGCTCGGTGCCAAAATACGCGGCGACCAAGGCCGCCAGCGCCGCCGCCCCGGCAACCCCCCAGTGGATAAATCCGCTCTGGGCATAACGCACAGAGGATACCGCAGCCGTCACCACCATGACCGCCAGCGAGGTGCCGATCGCCTGCTGCATGGTCAAACCGAGTGCCTTGAACGCCGGCACCATGATAATGCCTCCCCCGACTCCCAGCATAGCACCGAGCAGGGCGGCCACTGCGCCAATAATGATTGCAAAAAATATCAGGTGCATAAGCGGGTTCGGGTTCTGTAATGTCTCTAATATTGGGAAATTTTATGCCGCAGTGACAAGCAATCGCACAACCAGCCGCTCAAGGACAAGACGATGATCAAGGCTGCTGGTGACCAGTGCGCGGTTTGCCTTGAGGCACTCGGCAAGCCCCTCACGCAGGGCAGAGGATGAAAAACGACGTGCCTCCGCATGTGCCAGGAAAACCGGGTAACAACTAATCCCTCCGTCTTTCTTGCGCGGCAGGTGAGCAGTCGCGGCTGCGGGAAGGCGGTCGATTTCCGCCTGGTAGGCATTGAAATTCCGGGCTGCCCGGATGCCATGCCGCTCGGATAATTCCTTTGCCATCAGCAGACGACGCAGCGTGGGTGCCACTGCGGCAAGCAGGATCCCGATCGCGTTCTCCCCCTGATAAAGCAGGTGATCAATTGTCTCAAGGGCTGCGGCAAGGTTCCTTCTTGCTATATTATTGCCAAGCTCGAAAACCACCCCGGCACGCGTCAGGGCAACCTGGCTGCGCACGTGGTCGACACTTACCCTGCGATCAGAGCCGGTAAGGAACAGGTCGATCTTCTCCAGTTCATTGGCAATCTGCGCGGCATCATCGCCGGCAAGCAT
>JAYGGE010000009.1:0-17967 GCA_046581505.1 Verrucomicrobiales bacterium
CGCGGCACGAGATGGCAGGATAGCTCAGCGGTAGAGCAGAGGATTCATAAGCCTAAGGTCGGGAGTTCAACTCTCCCTCCTGCTACCACTGCCGGGCGAGGGTGGGGTTTTCACGTTGTGCCGCGCGTGCGGTTCTATAGCAGCTCCCCGCATGTCGAGAGAAGCAACAGGAAGATCGCGATGCCAATGATGGAACATACCATGCCGGCTGTTGCCATCCCGCCACCGTGATAGTGGCCAGCACTAGATTGAACTGCACGTTTTGCCTTAAACGACATAAGCAATGAAATAATCCCCATTACCAGGCCGGCGAAAAGGAAGAAAACTGCGCCGCCTTGAGCAGATGAGGGCCCGGAGCTAAGCTGACTCAGGCCTTCAAGGAGAAGCAAGAAGGGAAAGATAATGCTGGCAGTGATGATAGAGAGTATCCCGAGCACCAGGCTGGCAACGGATCCCGGTGCTTTCCTGCCGGTGGGCGTTGGCTGCGGGTTTGCCATCCTGTGGGTGATTGTCCCCGGGCTAGGCCCCGGCCGCACACCTTGGCTGATTGGTTCACTGTCAACCGCGGCGGGCACCCGCAAATCCCCTGAGCATGCGGGGCATTTGATTGCCTGGCCGGACATTGAGTCCGCTGCCTCAAGCAACTGGTTGCAGTGGGGGCAATGTAATTTCATTTGAGTTATCTTTTGATCTCACGCTTAAAATCAGGCCCCGGTGAAGAATCCCCAGCATTCCGTGAGCGTAATCGGCTTCCTGTATACCATGGAAATGCATAATATGAATGCAGGCATCGCTTAAATGAATGTTGGCATAAGGTCCGGAAGAAAAGACGGGGAGCAAAATGACATGTCCTGCACTGTCCCTTGGTATTGCTTGTTATCAGGGAGTTACCTGCCACAGTCGTTTATTATGAATGATGCTTTACGGGGAGTTTTTGCAATTGTGTTTACCATCGTCGTCACGGCTATTTGCGCGGCTTCCGACTGGCCGACCTATATGCATGACAACTCGCGTGTTGGATCAACACCGGATTCACTTGGTTCGCCGCTTGCCTTGAGCTGGACCTATAAATCACCAGTGCCACCGAAGCGTGCGTTCTCGGGACCGCACGACAAGGTGCATGAGGGCAAGAAACTGCGCTCCCGGATCCGCTTCGATGACGTGTTCCACGTGGCGCTTGCGGCGGGGCGGGTTTATTTCGGGTCATCGGTTGACGGCAGGGTGTACTGCAGGGATGCGGCAAGTGGCAGCGAGCACTGGACGTTCTTCACTGATGGCCCGATCCGCCTGGCACCGACGGTCACCGATGGGCGGGTTTATGCCGGGTCGGATGACGGCTGTGTCTATTGCCTTGATGCGGTATCGGGGGCACTGATCTGGAAACGGCGGGCCGGCCCGCGGGATGAGCGCATCCTCGCCCGTGGCCGGATGACCTCACGCTGGGCGGTGCGCACCGGGGTTCTGGTTGATGGCGGCATTGCTTATTTTGGTGCTGGCGTTTTTCCACATGAAACGGTTTACCTCTATGCGGTCGATGCCGCGACCGGGGAGGTTATCTGGAAAAACGACTGGATCAGCCAGCGCGATGCCGGCCGCGATGATCTCTCTCCGCAGGGCTACATGCTTGCTTCAAAGGAGATCCTTTTTGTGCCCTCCGGGCGTTCAATGCCGGCGGCAATCAGGCGCTCCAATGGCGAGCGGATCCACAAGGCGGCGCCGTCATGGAGAGGCAACGGTGGCGGGCAGGTCGGCGGCACGGAGGCCATGCTTGCCAACGATCAGCTTTATTCCCTTGCCGAGCACCATATCCTCGCTCTCGATCAGAAACGCGGCAGGACCGGGTTTGGCTGGTTCCTTGCCCGGCGCATGACCATGGCCGGCGACATGGCCTACATGGCGAACGGCAAGGAAATTATTGCCGTTGACCACAGTGAGCATGCCGTGGCGACCCGCAAGCGGCATCCTCTTGACCTGAAGATGAACGATTTAACAAGAGTGATTGCCCGCCACAAGGCACCCTCCGAGTTGAAGAACGCGGAATCACTCAAGGCGAAACTGGTTACGGCCAGGCTGCGGCTTGAGGAGTTGGCCGGCAGGGGAGAATCCGGGACGCCCGGCCATGCGGCGGCGCTGGAATCGGTAAAAGCGACAAGTAGCGCCTATGAGACAGCGGCGAAAAAATATGAAAAAAGCCGCCGGGACTTCAATGCGAAGCAGGTGCAGTATAAGGAACTGAAGGCGAGGATCGAGGAATTCAAGCAGGTGGGCATCAAGTGGCGATTCAGTTCCAAGAACGAATCATCGCTGGTGGTGGCCGGAAATTCGCTGGTGGCCGGCGGGATCGGCGAGGTGGCAGTGCTGGACATTGTAACAGGGAAACCGAAATGGCAGTCAAAGATTAAAGGGGAGGCACGCGGGCTTGCCATTGCCGACGGACGTTTGCTTGTCAGTACCACTGAGGGTGAGATCTACTGTTTTGCACCCCCGGCGAAGAACAGCGTGGCACCGGTGACTGCCGCCGTTGCGGATCCCTTCCCGGAGGATGCCCTCTCTAAAACCTATGCGGCAGCTGCACAGTCGATCCTTGAGGAGTCCGGCATGACACGTGGATTTTGCCTGATCCTCGGTGCCGAGAACGGCAGGCTGGCCTACCAGTTGGCAAAGCGGAGTGAGCTGCTGATCTACGGCATTGATCCGGATGGTGCCAAGGTGGCGGCTGCCCGTGAGAAATTATCCGCTACCGGGCTCTACGGTTCGCGCATTACCATTGATCACGTGCCGGCGGGCTCAGCGGTTCCCTACCCGAACTACTTTGCCAACCTGGTCACCTCGGATACGCTGCTTCTTAGCGGACAGGTTCCCGGACGTGCGCAATCAGTGGTCAGGCATCTTAAGCCGGGCGGCGGTGTCATTTGCCTTGGCATGCCCGGTGAAGCCGGGGAGGTGCGGGAGATCCTCAAGGGTGAAGTTATTCCCTGGCTTGCATCAACCGGGCTGATAAAGGATAAACAGGCCACGCAAACCTCCCGTAACGGCTGGTCGCTACTCACGCGAGGACGACTGCCCGGAACGGACGACTGGTCCCACCAGTACGGCAATGCCGGGAATACCTCGAGCAACAGGGATACCCGGGTGCGTGATGGACTGAGTGTCCTTTGGTACGGGGATCCGGGACCCGAGCACATGGTGAACCGGCATGCAGGCGCCGTGGGCCCGGTTTCAGCCAACGGCCGGTTGTTCATCCCCACCGATCACAGCGTGATGGCTTATGATGCCTACAATGGTTTGTTCCTGTGGGAGGTTGAGAATCCCGGTGCCATGCGCACCGGGTTGAAGAAGGCCTATGAGCCCGGCAACATGGCTGCCAGCGATGACAGTCTTTTCATGGTCGAGGGGAAGCGATGTTTTCATATCGATGCTGCCAGTGGCGAGGTGGTGCGTACCTACACAATTCCCGACCCGGGGGACGGCAGTGCGGAGAGCAGGCGCTGGACCTATATTTCCCACAGCGATGGCATCCTTTTCGGCACCAGTACTGACCAGCGCCGGCTGCTCAAGGTTCGCGCGACCAAGGGGCAGACGGCTGCCGCCGCGACCGACCAGATTTTCGCATATGATACGAAGAGCGGTGAACGTCTCTGGACCTACCAGGGGAAAAGTGTTTCACATGTCTCGATTGCCGTTGGTGACGGGCGGATCTTTTTTATCGATGCCACGATGCGACCTGATCAGCGTGAGGCGTTTTTGCGCCAGGATAAGTCCGAGTTTCAGAAACTGACCGGCAAGGCGAGGGATCTCGCCGAACAGCGGTTGAAGAAACAGGATCTGCGTCTTGCGACCGCGCTTGAGAGCAGGACCGGCAAGAAGGCGTGGGAGCGCGCGGTCGACGTTACCGACTGCTCGGGGATCGGTATCGGTGCGGGTTCACTCACGCTGATGCACGCGGATGGACATCTTGTCCTCGGCGGGGCGAACGCGAACGGGCACTACTGGAAACAGTTCCTCAGCGGCGAGTTCGAGCGGCGCCGGCTGGTAGTCCTGTCGTCCGCCAGTGGCGAGAAGATATGGGCAAAGGATGCCAATTATCGCCATCGACCGATCGTGATCGGCAACGAAGTGATCGCCGAGCCGTGGTCCTATGACCTTTACACTGGCACGCAGAAGATGCGTACCCATCCACTGACAGGCGAATCGACCCCGTGGAAATTCATCCGCCCGGGTCACCATTGCGGCGCGATTTCAGCGACACCGAACATGCTGTTCTTCCGGTCTCGCTACACGGCATACTACAATCTCGAGACCGACAGTGGCACGCAGCATTTCGCCGGTCACCGTACCGGTTGCTGGATCAACTCGATACCGGCCAACGGCCTGGTGATGGTCCCGGAAGCGAGTGCCGGGTGTGTGTGCCTGTTCTCCATTGCCGCGACGGTTGTCTTTGAGCCAAACGACGGCCGGGAGAATTGGGGAGTGTTCACCGCCGAGGGGAGCGCGCAGCCCGTTCGTCACATGGTTCTAAACCTCGGTGCCCCCGGTGACCGTCGTGATGTCTCCGGAAAACTCTGGCTCGGATATCCGCGTCCCAGCTCGCGCCCGGGTCTCGATTTGCCGCTGAACCTGAAACCGGCCTTTTCCGAGGGTGGGAGGTTCTCGAGCGGGAATGCCGGGGAGGTGGTTGATTCCGGGAAGAAGGATGCGCCTCCGCGCTGGATCTATGCCTCCGGCGGCAGCGGCCTCACCCACTGTGAACTTCCGCTATTGGCCAAGGGTCAACCGCATGCGAACTACACGGTGCGGTTGTTCTTTGCGGCCGGCGGAGATGCCGGCGGGATTCGCCTTGAAGACAAGGCCGTGCGGGCGGCAAAGGTCACCGGTGCTGAGGATGGCCGCGTTTTGGAGTTTCACGATATTGTCGTGGCCGGAGCACTCACGATTGATCTGCCGGAGGCCACGGCAGGCGCATCTACCCTGAGTGGCATCGAGGTGATCCGGTCGGGTGCCCAGGAGATCCGTCAGTAGGTTGTGTGTGAATGCTTGAGCAGGAAGCATCATGTGATACGCATTGTATTAACACGGCGCAGCCGTTACGCTGTCCGGACATGCAAGCGGGTACTGTTGCGGGGATAATTCCTTTTGCTGGATCAAGCTGACTGCGGACGATATGGCGGCGGTGTATGGCTTTGATCGGAAAGGGGGCGGATAGTCATCAGATTGTGAAATTTACGGTATTGTTGATAATCACTCGAGTGGGTTTTTAAGTCCAAAATCAGTTGAAATCAGGCTAATTGGAGGAATTCGGTGATTTTTGCCCCGGATCGTTGAAAATGCTGTGAATTCACCTTGCCAGAATGTCTTTACTACTTATATTCGCGCTCCCTTTTCGGGATGACTGCGCTCTGTTCTCGCACCTGCGGGTGAGGATGTGACAGACGACGGGTCGAAACTTTTTGACGCTCTGGTGGTTAACTGCGTGTCGAAGTATCGTCTCGTCCTTTCTTTCCCGGGACATTTCGCACCGAATTATGCCCACTATCAATCAACTTGTCCGTTACGGCCGTAAGCGTCCCGTGGAGAAATCCAAGTCGCCGGCACTCTCTGATTGTCCGCAGCGACGTGGAGTTTGCCTGCAGGTCTATACCCGGACACCGAAAAAACCGAACTCCGCACTGAGGAAGGTCGCTAAGGTGCGCCTGACCAATGGCCACGAGATTATCGCATACATCGGCGGCGAGGGACATAACCTGCAGGAACACTCTATTGTGCTCGTCCGCGGGGGCAGGGTGAAGGATTTGCCGGGTGTGCGTTACCACATTGTCCGCGGTGCCCTGGATACTCTGGGTGTGGATAAGCGTCGACAAGCCCGTTCAAAATACGGCACGAAGCGTCCGAAATAAGGCGGCAGCAAAGAACCAAACAGATTCAAGCAATGTCCCGTCGTAGAAAAGTAAGGCACAAGATCGAAGTCAAGGACCCGCGTTATGACAGTGTGCTGGTGGCAAAATTCGTTAATACCGTGATGGGGGCGGGCAAGAAAGCGCTTGCTGAGCGTATCGTATATGCGGTTATTGAACGGGCTAATGAGGGAAGTGACAACGTAGATCCGCTGGAAATACTGACCCGGGCGGTGGAAAACTCCAAGCCACGAGTGGAGGTCAAGTCACGTCGCGTTGGGGGAGCCACTTACCAGGTTCCTCTTGAGGTATCCGGTAATCGTCAGGAGTCTCTGGCTATTCGCTGGCTTGTTAACTTTGCCCGTGCGCGCCGGGGCACTCCGATGCATGTTGCATTGGCCAACGAAATCCGCGATGCCGCCTCCAATAGCGGCAGTGCCGTGCGTCGACGCGACGAGATGCACAAGATGGCGCAGGCAAACCGCGCCTTTGCCCATTTCCGCTGGTAGTCAGCGCCTGGCAGTTTCTGATTCATTTCCTTAGTATAACCCGTGTCCGATAATCCGAATTCACCAGATCGTGATTTCCCGTTGCAGCATACGCGCAACATCGGGATCTGTGCGCATATTGATGCGGGAAAAACAACGCTAACCGAGCGTGTGTTGTTTTATACCGGCATGATTCACAGGATCGGCGAAGTGCATGACGGTCAGGCTACCACTGACTGGATGGAACAGGAACAGGAACGGGGGATTACCATTACTGCAGCGGCGGTTTCATGTTCCTGGACGCAGATTGAAAGCAGCGGTCTGTTTAAGCTTTTTGAGGGAGTGGGTCACCGCGTGAACATTATCGATACTCCCGGGCATGTAGACTTTACCGCCGAGGTTGAACGTTCTCTTCGTGTTCTTGACGGGACGATCGTGGTGTTTTGCGGTGTGGCCGGCGTGCAGCCGCAATCGGAAACGGTATGGCGCCAGGCTGATAAATACCGCGTGCCTCGTATTATCTTTGTCAACAAGATGGACCGTGTCGGAGCCGACTTTGCCAATGTGCTCAATGACATTCGCGAGAAGCTGGGTGCCAACGTTGCCCCGGTGTTGATTCCAATAGGTGCCGAGGATGTTCTCAGCGGGCAGATTGACGTCGTTAACGGCAAGGCAATTGTTTACTCTGATGATGATCTTTTAGGCTCCACCTACGACATTCGTGACCTCAGCGAGGAGGAGCGGGAAATTGCCGATGCTGCCTATGCCGAACTGGTTGATAAACTGGTTGATGCTGATGAGCTGATCGGGACAATGTTTCTTGAGGAGAAGAAAATAAGCAGGGCTGATATCAAGGCTGCCCTGCGGCGTGCCACGATTGCCAACAGAATTATCCCGGTTGCAGGGGGATCGGCTTTCAAGAACAAGGGAGTGCAGGCGACACTGGATGCTGTTCTGGATTACCTGCCCAGTCCCCTTGATATTCCGTCGGCACAGGCCCAGCAGGCCAATAATGAGGAGGAGAAGGTTGAGATCATCACTGATGACAACGCCAAGTTCTGCTCTCTGGCATTCAAACTCTGGAGCGACAAGTTTGTCGGCAAGCTTGTTTTTTTCCGGGTTTACTCGGGGACAGTTTCCAAGGGTGATCAGGTTTACAATACGCGCACCCGCCGTAAAGAGCGTGTTGGCCGCCTGATCCAGATCCAGGCGGACGAACACAAGGATATAGATACCTGCTATGCCGGTGACATTGCAGCCATTGTGGGGATAAAGAACATCACAACCGGTGACACCCTGTGTAATTCTTCGCTCGACGTACTTCTGGAGCCGCCGTCTTTTCCCGAGCCGGTTATCTCAATGTCGGTTGAACCCAGAACGACTGCTGATCAGGAAAAAATGGCAATGGCTCTGCAGCGCCTCGGGGAAGAGGACCCGACTTTTGTCGTCAAGGGTGACGAGGAGACCGGGCAAACGATTATTTCAGGAATGGGGGAGCTTCACCTTGAGGTTATTCAGGATCGCATGAAGCGGGAATTCAATGTCGAGACCAATGCCGGCAAGCCGCAGATTGCCTATCGTGAAAGCATTTCACTGGCAGCGGACGGGGAGGGCTTGCTTAAGAAGCAAACCGGGGGGCGCGGCCAGTATGGGCATGTTATCCTCAAGGTTTCTCCCAATAAACGCGGTGTGGGCCTTACCACGGAGAACAAGGTTGTCGGCGGCACGATTCCCAAGGAATACATCAATGCATGCATGGCCGGGATCAGGGAGGCGATGATTTCCGGAATTGTTGCCGGGTATCAGGTGATCGATGTGCATGTTGACTTGCTCGACGGATCCAGTCATGACGTGGATTCCAATGAGCAGGCATTCAAGATGGCTGCAATTTTCGCCATGAAGGATGCTTTTAAGAATGCAGGTTGCCATCTTCTTGAGCCGGTTATGGCTGTGGAATGCACCACTCCGGAGCAGTTTCAGGGAGATATTATGGGAGATCTTAACAGGCGCCGTGGGCGTATTGGTGAGATTGACGGACGAAATAATATTTGCATCATCAGGGCCGAAGTGCCGCTTGCCGAAATGTTCGGTTACTCGACAGATATTCGCACGCTCTCCTCCGGAAGGGCCAATTACTCGATGGAGCCTTCGCATTTTGAACAGGTTCCCTCTGCGATTGTTGAGGATCTCGTCGAGCAGCGAGGTGAGGGGATTCTTGAGTTTGCGTAAAACTTTATTCACGAGATTTCAAAAAGATGGAAAACCAAAGTATCCGAATCCGCCTCAGGGCATACGATCATCGCGCGCTCGACCGTTCGGCTGCGGAGATCGTTGATACAGCCAAACGCACTGGTGCCAAGGTTGTCGGTCCCATCCCGTTGCCGACCCGGATCGAGAAGTTCAGCGTCAACCGCTCGCCGCACGTCAACAAAAAATCTGCGGAGCAGTTCGAGATCCGCACGCACAAGCGCCTCCTTGATATCGTTGACCCGACATCACGTACCGTTGATGAACTGAAGAAGCTTAACCTCCCGGCCGGCGTCGATATCACAATTAAGATTTAAACAACCTCCATTGGCGGATTTCCGTGAACTGCCAGGAACTTAAACCAAGCGAATAATTTAAACGCACCTTCACCAAGACCCGAACGCACCATGAGCATAGGACTTTTAGGAAAAAAGGTCGGAATGACCCGTATCTACAACGATGACGGTGCCATGATTCCCGTTACGGTCATAGACATAAGCGATAATTCTCTTTTACAGAGAAAAACTCAGGAGAACGATGGGTATTCCGCCGTGCAGGTGGGTTTTGACCGGCAGAGGGAATCCCGGGTTACCAAGGCACGAGGCGGGCATTTCAAGAAACTCGGATCCGAACCCAAGCGCCTTGTTCGCGAGTTCCGCTTTGAGAACGATGAAGAGATTCCTGCCGAGGGAGAACATCCATCGGCTGGAATGTTCAAGAATGGAGAGTTCGTGGATATTATTGGCACCAGCAAGGGGAAGGGTTTCCAGGGAGTCTATAGGCGATATGGATTTGGGGGATTGCCGCAATCCCACGGCTCAATGATGCATCGCCGTCCCGGGGGCATCGGTGCCGGTTCGACGCCAGGGCGGGTTTGGAAAAACACCAAGATGCCCGGTCGGCAGGGAGGCAGGCGAATTACTGTGCAGAACCTGAAAGTTGTCGAATCACGCCCGGATGACAACGTGTTGCTCATTAGTGGTGCCGTTCCGGGGGCCAAGGGGGGCTACGTTATTATCCGGCCGGCGTTCAAAAAGCCGGCGCCATCAGAATAAGACTTAACCTGATTAACGAATTCTCGAGAGATGTCTGCTAACGTTTTAACTATAGAGGCTGCCAAAAAGGCCAAATTGACCTTTCATGAAGGAGAGATTGCCCTGCAGGCTGTCCATATTGTCATTACAGCGATGCGTGCCAACCGGCGCTCAGGCACTGCCAACACTAAAACCCGCGGCGAGGTTGCCGAATCCGGCAGGAAGCCATTCCGTCAAAAAGGAACCGGCAATGCCAGGCAGGGAGGTAATGCTTCGCCGATCAATCGTGGTGGTGGTGTGGTATTCGGGCCGCGCCCACGTGATTATTCAAAGCAGGTCAACCGCAAGACCAGACGTCTGGTATTCACGGTTGTCCTCGAAGATCGCATCGCTTCGGGTGACGTTTTCGCCGTTGATGGATTTGAGATCGCTGACGGTAAAACAAAGAGCTTTATTGCCGAGTTAGACAGTATCGCAGGCACGGAGAAAGTGCTGGTTATTGCCGATTCTTTTACTGACACGACCTACCTCGCAGCACGTAACGTGGCGTCCGTGCAGTTGATAACTGCCGGTGAAGTTAACAGTGAGCAGTTGCTGGCGTACGACAAACTGGTGGTTACTTCGGGGGCGATGGCGATTCTCGCAAGCCGCACGGCGTGTAACAAATCTTCTGAGAGCGAGAAATCATGAAAGACATCTTCCAGGTCGTTAAGACAATTCAACTCAGTGAGAAGGCGACGCTTCTTGGCGAACTCAACAATGAGTACGTTTTCAAGGTTGACCGGGTAGCCAACAAACTTGAAATCAAGGAGGCTATCGAAAAGATTTTCGGCAAGAAGGTTGAGTCGGTTCGTACATGTAATTATCGCGGCAAGAAAAAACGTGAACGTCGTGCTGATTTTGGACGTACTGCCAATTGGAAGAAAGCATTTGTTAAACTCAAGGAGGGGGAGTCAATCGACCTCGTATAAAATCTGAGCCCAATCTACGGCCATGGCCCTTAAGAAATTTAAACCATATACACCTTCCAGCCGCTATAAAGAGCTGCCGGATTTTGCGGAGATAACCAAGAGCACTCCGGAGAAATCCCTGTGCAGTCCTATCAAGAAGAGCGGGGGGCGCAACAATCAGGGGCGCATTACCTGTCGCCATCGTGGCGGCGGTCACAAGCGCAAGTATCGTTTGATTGACTTTAAGCGCACAAAACGTGATGTGTCCGCAAAGGTGCAGTCAATTGAGTATGATCCCAACAGATCGGCGCGCATCGCCCTGCTGCAATATGAGGACGGAGTGAAGGCTTATATCATTGCCCCGGTTGATCTTGTAGTCGGGGCGAAAGTAGAGTCGGGCGAATCCGTTCAGCCCAATGTCGGTAATGCCATGCCATTGAGCAGAGTTCCCCTTGGATCGGATATTCATAACATTGAACTGATTCCCGGTAAGGGTGGTTGCATTGCCCGCAGTGCAGGTGGGCACGCAACGCTTTCAAATTGTGAAGGGAAATATGCCCTGGTAAAGCTTCCCTCAGGTGAGATGCGCAGGATCAACGCGGCTTGTTATTGTACCATTGGCCGGGTGGGAAATATCACTCACGGGGATGTTGTGTCGGGTAAGGCGGGGCGCACCCGCTGGCTGGGAATTCGTCCAACCGTGAGGGGGATGTGCATGAATCCCGTTGATCATCCCAATGGTGGCGGTGAAGGCAAGTCGAAATCCGGAGGCGGGCGTCAGCATTTAAAGAGCCCGTGGGGACATGTCAAGGGGCAGAAGACCCGTAAGAAATACAAGATCAGCAATAAGTTCATTGTTCAGCGACGGAAGACAAAGAACGACAAGAAACGCTAAGCCCGATTTATATTTTTCACATACCTAACTAATTTACAATATGGGACGATCTCTAAAAAAAGGCCCGTTCGTTGATCAGAAGTTGCTCGACAAGATTGACAGGATGAATGACTCGGGCGAGAAGAAGCCGATCAAGACTTGGTTTCGCCGGTCGATGATTACGCCGGATTTTGTCGGGCATACTTTCCTTGTGCATAACGGCAAGGATTTCATCAACGTATATGTTTCAGAGAACATGGTGGGGCATAAACTCGGTGAATTTTCACCAACCCGGAAGTTTGTTTCCCATGGGGGCATGGGTAAGAAGTAAAATGAATTAATTGCCGTATTGCACCACCTTTAATTTTAATATCATACCCATGTCTTACGCATACAGATCACCCGGCTTCCCGCTTGCCATTGTGGCGGCGATGGGCGTTGGGCTGGCTTCAGCCTCGGATCAAGAGCAAGTTGAGAGTGAGGAATTGCGGACTGCCCTATCGGCGGCAATTTCACAGAATCGTTCATTGCAGGCTGAAAACTCCAGCCTGAAGCAGATCAATAAAAATCTAAGCAGCAGCCTGATGGCCGCTAATGCGGAGTCGGAGGAATTTCGCAAATCGTACGGGGAAATAAGACTCCAGATGGAAGCCCTCGGTATTGAGGTGGTCACTGGCGGGACAAAAGGGTTAGAAGGCAAATTGCTCAAGGCAGTTAACGATATTCGTCTCCTTGATGAGGAGAAAATGAGGATATCGGATGCGTTGATCGCTGTGTCTGATGCCGCATTGCGGCTTATTGACTCGGTGGGGGATATCAGCCCTGATGCGGTTATTCCAGTGAAGAAGGCAGTTGCGGATGCCGACGTGGCGCTTGGGCTCGAAAGCGGGAAGGTGAACGATCCGCAATTTACCGCGGGGGCACTTCACCATGCACGTGTCATAAGCGCTAAGAAAGATTACGGGGTTATTGTCTTTAATATCGGACGGGAGGCCGGTGTTCGCATCGGTATGCCCTTCAGGATTCACCGTAAAGATCGTCCCGTTGGGCGGACAATCGTGGTGGATGTGCGGGATAATATTTCTGCCGCCCTCGTGCAAACTTTGACCATTGCAGATGATGTTCCCCGGGTAGGAGATATCGCATCTGTGGTAACCACCCAGTAGTTAATTTTTTGAACTGAATCCAGACCAATGGAAGTCCGCTCCCTTCACCGTTACGCGCGAATATCACCTCTAAAAGCGCGCGATGTTGCCCGTGAAATTCAGGGTATGTCTGTATCAGCGGCACTTGATGTGCTCAGCTTTACCCCGCGCAAGGCAGCGCTCCTTATTGCCAAGACACTAAAATCCGCGCTCGCTAACGCTGAGAATAATCATGAACTTTCCATTGACGGGCTTGTGGTCAAAGAAGCGGTGGTTGATGTTGGCCCGACCTTTAAACGTTATAAGCCGCGGGCGCGAGGATCTGCCGGGCCGATTCGCAAGCGCACCAGCCACATCTGCATTGTTTTAACGGATGAGGCAGTTGCCGATCCCAAGCAAGAGGCGCCGAAGAAGAAATCAGTTTCGAAGACCGGCAGTAACGAGCCAGTCGCCGCGGCAGAAGAAGCCGGCGAGGCATAATCCGAGAACTAGACAATCACCACCACACGCATTCATAAATTATGGGACGAAAAGTAAATCCGATCGGCTTCCGCCTCGCTGTCCAGAAGGACTGGCGTTCAAAGTGGTATGCTGCAAAACAGGAGTATACCCAGTTTCTCCACGAGGATATCAGGGTGCGCACCTACCTGAAAAACAAACTTCATACAGCGGCTGTCTCAAAGATTGTGATTGAACGTGCCTGGAACAGTGTGCGCGTAACGTTGTTCACTGCCCGTCCTGGTCTGGTTATTGGCCGCAAAGGATCAGAGATTGAGCGTATGAGCACAATGGTTTCGAAAATGTGTTCGGGGCGTGAAGTCAAGGTTGATATATGTGAAATCAAACAACCGGAACTGGACGCTCAGCTTGTGGCGGAGAATGTTGCTGTCCAGTTGGAGCGACGGATTGCATTCCGGCGGGCTATGAAGCGTGCGTTGCAGACCACGATGGATTTCGGTGCTGACGGTGTGCGAATTCGTTGTGGAGGACGCCTTGGAGGGGCTGATATTGCCCGTGCAGAGTGGTATAAGCGGGGAAAGGTACCGTTACAAACACTTCGGGTGCCGATTGATTACGGCTTTGCTGAGGCCCGGACGACCTATGGAATCATTGGAGTGAAATGCTGGATCAACAAGAAAGAGGATGTCGAGAAACCGAAACAGGAGACGGGTGGCGGTCCGCGTCGTCGTCCACAAAGCAAGCGTCCTACACCTGCGCGTTTCTAGCTGAGTTGATATTTGTTCGAGAATTTTCCGCAAGAAACCCTGAAATTTAACGATTAAGAAAGGATACTGAGATATGCCCCTGATGCCAAGAAAGGTGAAGTATCGCAAGAGCCAGCGCGGTAATCGTGCCGGTAATGCCCAGCGTGGTACGCGCTTAGATTTTGGCGATTACGGTCTCCAGGCCTTGGAGCGTGATTGGGTCAAGAATAATCAGATTGAAGCCTGCAGGGTTTCGATAAACCGCTACCTAAAACGTAAAGGCAAAGTCTGGATCCGGATTTTTCCGCATAAACCTACGACTTCCCGCCCGCCTGAAACCCGCATGGGCAAAGGCAAGGGGGCACCTGAGCACTGGGTGGCTGTTGTGCGTCCCGGGTTGATGCTCTTCGAGGTTGCCGGTGTTTCCGAGACACTTGCCCGTGAAGCTCTCCGCCGGGCTGCCAACAAACTTGGTATACGGTGTAGGCTTGTGAAGCGTGAATCGCATTGATGGTAACCCCTGTATTCGAAGATGGTGATGAAAATCAAAGAACTTAAGGAAATGACGAACGAGGAACTGGCTACCCAGCGTCGTGACCTCAAGCATGAGACGATCAATTTGCGCGTTCAGCAGCAGAGCGGTCAACTTGAAAACCCGGCACGGATCAGGACAGTGCGTCGCACTGTTGCGCGCATTGAGAGCATTCTCTCAAGTCGCCGGCTTGGGGATAGCGCTATTGTTACTGAAAACGGATAGATACAGTTACGCATTTTAAAAACTATTAACAGAATTCACAGATGAGCCAAGAAGCAGCAACTGAAGAAAGTAAACGAACTCTGCGTAAGGAGCGTGTTGGTATCGTGGTATCCGACAAGATGGACTCAACCATTATTGTGGCGGTTGTGCGACGTGTTCCACATCCCAAGTTCCACAAGATAATTAAGCGGACAACCAAGCTGTATGTTCACGACGAGAAAGGCGAGGCCAAGGCGGGGGACAAGGTTCGCGTGGTTGAGATTAAGCCGATGAGCAAGAGCAAACGCTGGCGTCTTATTGAAATTCTTGCCCACTAGGATTGCCTCCCAATATTTATCCTCAACTTCCCGGGAAAACTTTAAATTATTCATGTTATGATCCAGATGGAATCCAAGGTCCAGATTGCTGACAATACTGGTGCACGTATTGCGAAAATGATTGGAGTGCTCGGCAAACGTTCAAGGAGTGCCGGAGTGGGTGATGTAATCACGGCTCATGTTCGTGAAGCGACTCCGACGGCCCAGGTCAAAAAAGGTGCCGTGGTGCAGGCCGTTGTAGTGAGGACTGCCGCTCCCATTCGCCGGGATGACGGCTCGGTCTTACGCTTCGACAAGAACGCGATTGTTCTTATCGACAAGGATAAGAATCCCCGCGGCACCCGAATTTTCGGGCCGGTGGCACGGGAACTTCGCGAAAAGAATTTCATGAAAATTATATCCCTTGCCCCGGAGGTTTTATGAGCAGAGTCAAAACACATGTCAGAAAGGGTGATTCCGTTGTCGTGATTTCCGGTGTGGAAGAAGGAAAGACCGGAAATATTCTTCAGGTATTCCCGGAGAAAAATCAGGTTCTCGTTGAAGGGCTACGCATGATAAAGAAGCATGCCAAGCGTACCCAGGATCGCCCGGATGGCGGGATCATTGAGCGTGAAGGTCCGATTCACATTTCAAACGTTAAGCTTGTTTCCAAGTCGTCGGCACAGTAAGTGCCGGTTAATTTACCAGAAAACACAGATCAGCAAATTCCATGACACCGTCATTGCTTACAACATACAGAGAGAACGTAGTCCCTGCCCTCAGGGATAAGTTTGGATATAAGAATATGCATCAAGTGCCGTTTGTTGAAAAGGTTGTCATCAACTGTGGTGTTGGTAGGGCTGAGTCTGAGCGTAAACAAGCTGTTCAGGATGCACTTGATGAGATGGCACTGATTACAGGGCAGCGTGGTGTTGCCACGTTGGCCAAGAACAGTATTTCAAACTTCAAGTTGCGTGCCGGCGAGATGGTTGGAGCGAAGGTGACCCTTCGCGGCAACCAGATGTATGATTTTTTGCATCGTTTAATCGCAACCGCTATTCCGAGGGTTCGTGATTTTCGTGGTGTTTCAGCGAAAGCTTTTGACGGTCGCGGCAATTATACCCTTGGCATTGCAGATCATACGATTTTTCCGGAAATTGAATTGGACAAGATTCGACGGGCACTGGGCTTTGATGTCTGTGTTGTAACCACTGCAAACACAGATGACGAGGCAATGGAACTGCTTCATCTGATGGGCATGCCTTTCCGTGGGCGTGAGAAAAAGGCTGCATAACACTCGCCGGGAAACAAAAAAAATCTTTAAAAGAACAACACCATGGCTGTCTTAAGTGATCCAATCTCTGATTTCCTGACCCGGTTCAAAAACGCCTGTCGGGCCAACAAGGAAGAATTTGTTGCACCGTTCTCTAAAATAAAGGCTGAGGTTGCCAGGATCCTCAAGGAAGAAGGATATATATGGGGCTATGAAATCGACACCGACGGAAAGTTTCCGCAGATTAAAATCAAGGTGAAGTATATTGACGGCATTTCGGCACTGACGGACCTAAAGAAAGAGAGCAAGCCTGGACGACGGCGGTATGTTGGGGCTGATGATATACCCAAGGTGTTGGGTGGACTTGGGATGACAATTATTTCAACCTCGAAAGGTCTAATGGCGGGTCACCGAGCAAAGAAGGAGAAGATGGGAGGCGAACTGATAGCTTCAGTTTGGTAAAGTTGAGATCGAACTAAACGAAAACAATGTCACGCATCGGAAATCAAACAATATCTTTACCCGAGAAGGTAACCGTCTCGGTTGCCGACGGGAGACAGTTATCAGTGGAAGGGCCTAAGGGGAAACTGGAGTGGAATCTTCCCGAGGGGATAGCGCTCCGGCAGGAAGACGGTATCGTTTCCATCACCAGATCCGATGAGTCGCGCCAGCAAAAGGCTATACATGGCACAAGCCGTAGTCTTGTTGCAAATATGGTCGAGGGAGTCAATGACGGGTTCCAGCGTAAGTTGGAAATTCACGGGGTTGGCTTTCGTGCTGTGGTCAAGGACAAGAAACTGAATCTTTCCCTGGGGTTTTCCCATTTGCTAAGGCATTCAATACCCGAAGGGATTAAGGTTACGGTTGAAGAGAATACGAAAATCACCGTGGACGGAATCGATAAGCAATTGGTGGGGCAGTTCGCCTCGGAGGTCAGGGCTTATTATCCTCCTGAGCCCTATAAAGGTAAAGGTGTGCGTTATGCCGACGAGCATGTGCGACGCAAAGCTGGCAAAAGTGTTACAGCATAGAATTGTCAGATAAAAATCATTTAACACTTCGAGAATCATGGCACAGATCAATCGCAAGAAGAATCGTCACCGCGTGCATTACCGAATACGCAAGAAGATTTCAGGGACAGGTGAACGTCCGCGATTGGCTGTTCATTTTTCCAACAAGAATGTTTATGCACAGTTGATTAACGATGCGGATGGCAAAACTATCGTTTCAGCCTCGACGAAAGACAAGAAGGGGGGGTTGTCTGGTGGATCGAATTCGGATTGTGCAGCCAAGGTGGGGAAGATGATTGCCGATCGTGCGAAATCAGCGGGTGTTGAGAAGGTCGTGTTTGATCGAGGCGGATTTCTTTACGGTCAGAAGGTCAAAGCGTTGGCGGATGCTGCACGCGAAGGAGGACTTCAATTTTAGTAAATACCCATGAGTAGCGAAAAGAAACCGAATGCACCTGAGGCCGATGAGGTCGAGGACGTAGCAGTCGCTGAAGAAGCGACGAAGTCTAACAACGATTCTGCGGAGGAGACCCCTGCGGAGGAGGCCCCTGCGGAGGAGACCCCTGCGGAGGAGACCCCTGCGGAGGAGACCCCTGCGGAAGAGACCCCTGCGGAAGAGACCCCTGCGGAAGAGACCCCTGCGGAAGAGACCCCTGCGGAAGAGGCCCCTGCGGAAGAGGCCCCTGCGGAGAAGGCCCCTGCGGAGAAGGCCCCTGCGGAGAAGGCCACTGCGGAGAAGGCCACTGCGGAGAAGGCCACTGCGGAGAAGGCCACTGCGGAGAAGGCCACTGCGGAGA
>JAYGGE010000107.1:0-7195 GCA_046581505.1 Verrucomicrobiales bacterium
ATAATCTTGCCAATGATATTCTTCTGCGTGTGACGGTAAAGCCCTCCGAAGCCGTCCATGCGACGAATCATGGTTTCCCAGTCCACGGGTTTCTCCGGTGAGCGAAAGCCAACAGTACCGATCTGGTGACAGTAGGAACACATCATCTTGAAGTTCAACTTGTCCTTGAGGCTGTCGAACTTGAGCATGCCGAAACCACTGGTCGCCGGCCTCTGTTCCTCAAGTTTCTCCCCGGTGGCCGGTTGCATGGAAATAGACAATGACCCTGCGTCCGGGCTGACCGCATCACGCCAGTGGTCAAGTTGCCCCATTAAGCGGGCACGCACCTTGAACCTTGTCTCACGCAAGCCGTCAATCTTGAATGTCCCATCCGCCTGGCTGAACACCGAGGTGCTCTGCCTGCGCTCTTCATCAAAGGCGGAGACCATCACCCCAGCCATCACCTTGCCGGAGGCGCTGGCCACCTTGCCGCGGATCGTATTCGCATTCGCCTGCGTTGTTAATGCGAAACACGCCAAAGTCATCACGGCAACCCACACGGTCCCAGTCATCATCCTGGTCATCACGGTTTTCTTCATTGGTTTATTGATTGGTTTTTTAAAACCGGCACATACCGGCTAGGGAATCAAGCTCCCTGCAGATAATCCGCAAAAAAAGTGAACATTCACAAAGTTTTTTCTCGGGAAAACAAGCAAGTCTCCTGTCGCTTGCGGTTACAGGCGACAGCAGTCCACGAAAACCCTGAATGGGGTAATTATGGCCGGGCGCTCAATTTACTTCTTGCCATCGCCATCGCCTCGTTTGCTCTTCGAGTCTTCACGTTTCCGCTCTGCCCCGGATAAGCGCTTACGCAACTCGCCAAGTTTCTTCCTGGCGTCTTCCCTGGAAAGCTTGCCGGCCTCAACAGCGGCCTTGATTTCGCGCACTGCTTCCGCGAACCGATGCCGGATTTCGGAGGACTTTTTCTCACCTGCACCCGCACCTGCGCCTGCATGGGAACCTGCACCAGAACCTGCGCCTGGCTTCCGCTCTGCCCCGGATAAGCGCTTACGCAACTCGCCAAGTTTCTTCCTGGCGTCTTCCCTGGAAAACTTACCGGCCTCAACAGCGGCTTTGAGTTTGCGTTGTGCCTCCGCGAATTGGCGCCGGGGATCAGCAGGCTTCTTCTCGCCCGAGTCTTTCTTGCCTCCCGAGTCCTTCTTGCCGTCCCATTCCTTCTTTGAGACTTTGCCCTTTTTAGCACCTCCCCAGATTTCCTTTTTGGCGCCGAGGAGCTTTTTCTTGGCATCCCCTTCAGAGAGCTTACCCGCCTCAACGGCAGCCTTTATTTTTTTCTCGATGCCATGGTATTTTGCCAGACGGGGGTCCTGGCCTTGCTTTTTGTCATCAGCATGAACAATCATCATGCCGCCTGTCAGCAGTATTGCTGCTGCTATGGTTCCCAGTGTTTTAGTCATAGTTGCTGTATTGTCGGGTTGATTAGATGATTCCGTTGCCTTGGATGCAACAGAAGACGGGGGAAGAGAATAAGATGATATTGATAAGGCCCTTGAGAAATTTCGTCAAATTAAGCAACAATTGACGACAAAATTGATTGAAGTTGCTGTGACTGAAATGAATTATAGTTAAGGCAACCGAATAATTAATATGAACACACAAAAAATGATCAAGCCGTTATACGTGGTGGCCGCACTCTATGATGCGGCGCTGGGTGTGGCGTTCATTGTTGGCGGCAAGTCCCTTTTTGACTGGTTGGCAATCCCCGTGCCAAACCACCTCGGCTATATCCAGTTTTCCGCAGCACTGCTCCTTGTGTTTGCCCTGATGTCTGCAGCGATAGCCCGCGACCCGGTGAAGAACCGCAACCTCATCCCATACGGCATCCTGCTTAAGATCTCCTACTGCAGCGTTGTCCTGTTTCACTGGATTAACCCCGAGAATCAAGGAGTGGAGTTGCAGAACTGGTGGAAGGGGTTCTGTGTTGCTGACGGCGTTTTCCTGATCCTGTTCTTCTGTGCGTGGCGGACCCTTGGCAAATCCGCCGGGGAAGAGGCTTAAGTTGTCAGCTGACTAGCCTTTTACCGGGCCGATCAGTTCCACGAAATTCCCGTCAGGGTCATGAAAAACAGTAATACGGTTGTTGCCGCCGAGGGATGCAGGCGTTTTGCCTAGTAACTTTACCTTTGCTTTTTTAAGGCGCGCCAGTGCGTCATCCATGTCCTTGACCATGATGGTCAGGTAGCTGATGCCGATCGTGGAGTGGATGAACTTCTGGTCCGGGAGTGCGCCTTCACGCTTTGGAAAGGACATGATCTTAAGGCGCGTTGACCCCGGGTCATCGCCGAGCATGAAGACACGTATATCAGCGGGTTGATTGTCCGTGAGCCCGAAGCTGGTGGCTTTTTCCGCGGATGCCTTGAAGCCCTTGACCTCCGTGAGCCCAATGACTTCCGTGTAAAATTTTGCGGTGAGTTCGATGTTCCCTGCGACCATGCCGATGTCGACCACCGCCTTTGAGAACTTTGCCGGTTCCGCCAAGAGCTGCAAAGAGCTTAGCAGACCGAGCGCAATGAGGGAGAAAGTGTGTAATTTCATGTTGCAGACAATAATAAGTACAAGACCCCGGCACAGCGACAAAATACTACCCTGACAGGGGGATCGTCCTGACGGGGTAAATGTTCAGTTTGTAACTAACTCATTATAAACGAATGTAAGAACAATCCGAAATCAACCACAAGAGTTGATTCCACTTTAAAAAAAAACTTTCTGAAAATCCATGTTTCATGTGGATTATTGATAGGGAGTAAAGCTCCAGTTTTTGTTTACCATGGATCCTGTCGCTGAATTTGTTCGTCTCTGGACCCGCCATCAGGCGGAAGTGAAGCGCTATGTCTACATGATGGTGCCCCGCGCAGTCGATGCCGGGGAGGTTCTGCAGGAGGTTTCCGTGAAATTGTGGGAGAAGTGGGAGAAATACGACCAGTCACGGCCTTTCGGACCGTGGGCAATCAAGTTCGCCTGGCTGGAGGTATTAAAATGGCGCCAGCGACAGGCTCGCGAGAGATTGGTTTTTTCCGGTTCATTGCTGGAGAAGATCAACGCGGCTCATGAGGACGAGGCACCGGTGATGGAACTCCGGGGCCGGGCATTAAAAAATTGCCTCGCCAAGCTCAACAGTCAGGAGCGCAAGCTGGTGAACCTTCGCTACGGGCGCCATGGCGCGGTGAAGCAGGAGGCACAGCACACCGGCGTTCGCCTGCACAAACTTTACTATGCCCTCGAGAAAATCCGTGCGCAACTCCTGGAGTGTGTCGGGCGAACCATGAAACAGGAGGGCTGGAGTGATGCGTGATCCTGCCGATTGGCAACGAAGGCTCAACATTCTGCTCTCCCGTTTGGTTGATGAGAGTATCACTGCTGAGGAATTAGCAGAGATGGAGGGTATTCTTGAGAAGTATCCCGATGCGCAACAGCGCTATCTTCACTACCTCGGGATGCATGTTGACCTGCAGCAATCGAAAATACTCAACACCAGGCCGGCGGTTTCCACGAGACGGCAGGTCAGTGCGATGACACTCCTGGCAGGTGCTGCTGCCCTCGTTCTTGCAGCCTTGTTTCTTTTCCAACCCGATCGCGGGATACAGTCTTCCATTGCACGTATTGTCAAGCTGAACGGATCGATTACGTGGACCGGGGACGGCGGACAAGTGGTCCATGACCTGAGTGCCGGTGATCAGATCAAGGGCGGCACGCTGGAAACACTGGCGGCAAATTCATGGACTGAGATCGCGTTCCTCGATGGCTCAACGATCCGGGTGTCAGGCCCGGCGTTACTGACTTTGGCCGATGGCAGGGAGGGAAAGTTCATTCACCTTCGCCGGGGAGACATTTCAGCTGACATAACTCCCCAGCCCGATGGTAAACCGCTCAGGTTGATTACCCCCTCGGCGGAAGCGGAAGTGCTGGGAACCCGGTTCAATGTGACGGTCAATCCGGAATCGACCCGGGTTTTAGTCCATGAAGGCCTGGTGCGTGTCGAGCGCCTGGCTGACGGCAGCGTGCAGAAGGTTCCCGCTAACCACCTGGTAGTGGCAGCTCTGGAGCGGGAGTCCGAGTTCAAGGCGGTTCCCCGCAGGGTTGCAGGATTTCCATGGGAATATATCGAGGTATGGAGAAGTCAGTTCCCCCGTGATGTTCGCCGCGGTGATTTACAACCTCCCATGGCTCAATACCCGATGAGGCTGCACGCCAAGTCGTGCCTGTGGATTGAGGATGGCAGGGATCCGGATTTGCATTACTCGGTAAATATTGGTGTGTCCGCAACGAATCGCACGCCTGTGCGTTTAAGTGAGGGGGCGCGTTTCCGGATCCGCGGCCGGCTAAGTTCCAGTAACCAGGTGATATTCGGTTTCACGAGCAACCACGCGCGGGGTGGATTTGCCGGAAAATACTTTACCTGGCGTGATGTTGATGTCAGCGGACAATCCGATGGGCAGTTTGAACTTGAAATTCCGCTGGAGACCATGGTCCGGAGCAGGAAATATTTCCCGCAATCTCCTTTTGGCCTTGAGCTCTTCGATTGCTGGGCCCTCACGCATGAGAAGACCGCCGGCCTGGAAATCATCAGTGTGGAACTTCTGGGAGCAGAGTGATTGAATGAAGCGGCAATTGTCCTCATCAGCCCACATTTGAGACCAATATACAAATGAAGAAGACCTTACTACTGCACGGTGCGTGGATTGTCGCGGCGATCATCTCCTTTAATATTGGCGCCAGATTTTTCCCTGCCGAGAGCAGCAATGATGAAGAGCTTTTGGCGGCCTGGTCCCGGAAGAATCTGGCAAATGAGCGCGGCAGCTTGGCTGTTGGAAAAGGTAGCTCAAGCAAGGCGTCCGCGAAACAATCAAGCGGTGGCGGTGTTGCTCCCGGCTCATTAGAGGCGGTGAAACGAAAGCTCACGGATGGAGACATTGAATTGCTCGGCGAGCAGTTCCGCAAAGGAACGAACCCTATCGAGCGCAGGTTTGCTTTCACTGCCTTACTGGCAGGGCTGACTGCCGAGAATGCCCTGCAGGTTCGCAAGCAGATTGAGCACATGGATCACCGGAGTGCCGAGTTTCGTGAATTCCACTATGCCTGGGGGGCTGTAGGAGGCGCGGATGCAGTCATGTTTGGCGCCGATACGGAGGAAGACGACATGTCTCCCGCCCTGACTGGCTGGGCGAGTGCCAATCCTGAGGCGGCCCTGGCGTGGTTTAATGACCTGGACATGGAGAATAATGCGGGGTTTGACGCTCTCCTCAAGGATCGCAAGATTCCCGCCGCCGACCTGACCGGCCACCTGATGCGGGGGTTGGTGCAGGGCCTGGCCGATGCCAGCCCGGATACAGCCAGCCGATTCATCCAAGACATGGTGGCAAGCGGTCATGAGGGAGCCGAGGGGATGATTCATATCGTTGCGGGGTCGGTGATGCGTGCCAATTCCCCTGCTGAAGCGGCCCTCTGGTCGGAAGGTCTACCCGAGGGAAAGATGAGGGACATGGCGATGCATCGCATGGCCGGCCATTTTGCGCGCTCGGACCCTGAGGCGGCGGCATCATGGGCCGGGAACTTCAGCAGTCAACCGGAGAGCGCCGGTGTTATTGCGGAGGTCGGCTCGAACTGGGCGGCGCGTGATGCTCAGGCTGCTGTTGACTGGTTGGGGTCACTTCCTGCTGGTAATGGTCAAAATGCGGGCATGCACAGGGCTCTCAGCCAATGGGCACAGCGAGATCCCACCGCTGCCAGCGAGCATCTTTCCTCAATGGCGGCCTCGGATGCCAAGGATGCGGCGGTCAGCGGGTTCAGTCGGCGCCTCGCCTGGGAAAACCCGCAGGCGGCGATGAGTTGGGCGGAATCCATCGTTTCCGATGATCAGCGCACCGATTCCATTATCAGCGTTGGCCGGGCCTGGTCAAAGAGAGACGCGAGCGGAGCTGCCGAGTGGATGGTTTCCTCAGGTATTTCAGAGGATGTGCAGCAAGCGATCCTTAATCCCCCAAAAGATGATGACGCCGCACGCCAGCGTCGCCGCTGATTTTCCTGGTCAACTCCATTGTTCATGCAGAATAAACTGGTCATTCACTGTTTTTATTTCCTCCTCACGACAGCAATGTTTGTCGTTGGATCGCAGTTTGCCGGATCGTCTTCTTCCGCTTCAGTGCGCCCGGGAAAAGGGCATCGCGTTAAAGTTGTTCAACCAAACGCTGGTCAGGGGCTCAGTGCCCTTACCGGGTCAGGTAAGCCGGTGCCATCATCAAGCAATGCATCATCTCAACCCGGGGCAGGTGATAATGACGGGTCGGCATCATTGGCCGTAATGGAAAGGGAATGGAACGGGAAAGGATTGCGCTTTGAGGATTTTGCACCTGAGAAAGGCCCTTTGAGCGAGGGCCAGATTGAAGAACTGGTGCTTGCCGCAATCAAGTCATCTAATCCGGTAGAGCGGCGCCGTGCCTTTGACCGGATCCTGGAGGAGATGCGATCGGATTCCTTCACCCTTGAGCAGGCGATGACGATTCGCAAGGTCATGCATGATAATTCGGCCAGTGGGGAACAGTGGCGGACTTTTGATTATGCCTGGGGTGCTAATGACCCGGCTGCCGCGGTGGCCTACATTGAGCAGATCCCGGAGCAATATCGCAATGGCTACACCGGTAACATGCTGCCGGGACTGGCGAGTGTTGAGCCGCAAACCGCCATCGATTTGGTGGCGGGAATGGAAGGGGAATTGCGCCGGCGCATGACCGGGCGATTGCTCGAGGGCCTTGCCGATCATGATATCGGAGTGGCCACTGAATATGTCTTCGGCTTGGCGGAGAATGAGGACCCGCACACGACACAGCACATGCGAAAGCTGGCTCGGGAGGTCCTTGACAATGAGGGCCTGGAGGGTGGCCTGAGTTGGGCAGAGAACCTTGAGGAGGGTCCACTCCAGGGGGCTGCCCTGTGGCAGGTCGCCAACGAGTTTGCCAATGAGGACCCTGAGGCCGCCTCCCTCTGGGCTGAACAGTTTATTGGTCAGGATCAGAACGCGCGCCTCTTTGGCGAAGTGGTGAGGGAATGGGATGACCGGGAGGCGGCAGAGGCCTGGGTGGATTCCCTGGAACCAGGCCAGGGGCAACGGGATGCCCTCAGTGCCGTCTTTGGTTTCAAG
>JAYGGE010000206.1:0-21789 GCA_046581505.1 Verrucomicrobiales bacterium
TATCACGCGACTTTCAAGATGTTTGCTTGACGATCTGTAACGTTCAATCAGCAAAAATTAATACCACCGAACCCCGTCATTCTCAAGCACTACCTTGCCGGAATCCAGTCGCCGACGCCACCATGCTGAACAGCCGCGCCAACGGCTATAAAACCGATGATCCAGAAAAGATTAGACAGGGCAGATGAGACAGTGCCGACGATACCGCAAACAAGGCCGCCAACGGCCATTCCACCACCTTCATAGGCATCCGGGTTGGACTGAACAGCAGCCTTGGCTTTCATTGACGCAACAATAGCAATGATCCCAAGGACAAGGCCGCCAATGGGAACCCAGCAGAGGACGACGGAAATGATGCCGCAGACAAGACTGCTCACGGCACCGGGTGCATTCGTTTTCATGATATTGTGTTGCTTCTAAAGTATGTTTTATGGTTTTGACAATGCTTAAACACATACAGAAAGAAACAAGATAAAAGTGATTTTTGCAGAGCTTCACTGTCCGCCGCTTTCCTGAACATGCCGGGAACATCAAACACACAACTCAAGCTTCCCATTCGCTTCAGCCGCGCAATCCCCGCGCATCATCGTTGCCCTGACGCCTTACCAACAGGCAAATCCACCATGGAATATTCACGAAAAACACAGCAACAAGCAGGATATGGTTGGTGAAGTCGAGCCTCATGGCGACGGAAATACTCAGGTGAAAAATGACGAGCAGCAGGCCATAACCAAGCGCACTCTTCCTGCCGACAAGCGCCAGAAAACAAAACAACTCGACCAGCAAGCCCGCGCCAAAAATGCAGCGGGCAATGTTGGGATGCTCGAGGATTAGCATGGGAAGTTGATCGATGAATCCGTGGCCGGAAGGCTCCTCGAGGCGGTTCAGAAAATCCTGCTCACCGGTCTTGACGAACTGCAGCGCCAACCACGGCGATTGCCAGAACCATTGGCCATCGCTGCGCAGAAGCTTCACAAGGCCACTTACCACATAGGCGGAGGCAATGGTTACCTTTGCCCAGTGAATGGCGCGGAGCTCATTTTTCCCGTCAGTAACCCGTCGTGGACGCATCCAGTAGACAACTGACTGGCTCAAGACAACCAGGGTAACAAGCTGGGTCGTGTGACCGATCCAGCCCTGGCTGTTCTCAAGGGTCCCCATGCCGATACAGATGAGTCCGGCAATACTCAATGAAACATGGCAGTAAACCCCAATGACATAACAGAAGAGAGCAACGCTACACAGGGGAATAAACAGGGCATTCTGCAGGACGGTGTCACTGAACAGGTCGATGATCGCCGGTATGAATTTACCAAGTCCGTTCGCCTTCACCGTGTCGATAGGCTGATAGCTTATCCCCCACTGGACAGACTGCAGGACAACCAGGCTGAAGAGTATACGTATCAGGAGGGCCTCCAGACGACTGTGCTCCACGATCGATTCACGCAGCCTCGCCATCCTGAAGCGTCCCTCCGATCTCATGGACTCACCTCCAATTCTGCAATCAGCCGGTCTTCACGCTCAATTCCCCCGCTCTCACCAAGGCTGATTACCAGGACATGCAACCTGAGTTGCCCTGCCGGTTGCCCCTTCCAGAATTTTTCATTGCGGTGTCCGTCAAGGTACTTGAGTACAGTGAGCGCCGCTTCGCTCTCCTCCGCCGCTGTCGTGTCATGATAAGCGCGACCGTCTTGCTTCGTTAATATCCCGCGTATCCTGTTGTATTGCTTTTTTACCTCGGAGGAACTGATTCCAAAGGCAGTGCGAATCGGGATATACGCATCAGCGGAATCGGTGATATAGACAACTGAAGCCTTGTCCTCCAGCCTCGAGTACATCGGGAAGTGGGAGAAAGGATACCATTCCCTGATTACCAGCAGGCAGAGCGTGACCGCCATTAGGCCGAGATAGGGAATCCTCGGCGCGGCATCACAGGCACTGTGCGTCTTTCGCTTCACTATTGCTATTTTACCCGGCCCGTCCCGCCGTGCAACGCCTGCAACAGGAACAAGTCAGGGTGATGGACTCACTGGGCTCCCGTTCATTCATCCTCATCATCCAGCCATTCGCCATAGGTCTGGTCCTCCTCAGCACTTGCGGAATCCTTGTTTGAGCCGGCGGATAACTTAACGACCAGGCAAAGCAGTCCAATGATCAATATTGCCGGCACCACGATCATCAGGACCATGTAAACCGGAAGACAGCCACCCCCATCATCAGATGGAGGCAAGGCGATGGCCAAAAAGACATCATCCATCCCCGATCTTCTACCAAACCCCATGCCTGCCGTCAACGCGGCAGCATGGAGGACACACAGCAGGGTTTACTTGCCCTCACTAGTGGGAGATAAGTGATTTGTAATTGCCTCACGCTGGCAGTTGCCTGACAATTGCCCAATGGATCCGCCTCCTGACCTAACCGACCAGGCGACACTCGATGCCATTCTCACCAAGGCCGTTGAGTTCGACAAGCTGCAAAAGCGCGGCGTGGAAGATAAGGGGTTGGTTTTTCTACCCAACAAGCTCTCAGCGTTTACCGGCTGGAGCAAGGAGACGCACAGCAACGGGCAAGTTTCTGATCTGATACAATACCACAACGGCAGGCAGAACGGGCTATGTGCAGAGTGGTATGAAAACGGCCAGAGGTATAGAGAAATCACATACAAGAACAATCAACGGCATGGATTGCTTGAGGAGTGGCACGGCAACGGCCAGAGATTTTGGAAATGCACCTACAAGGACGACAAAAAGAACGGACTATACGAGACGTGGTACGAAAACGGCAACAGGCAGGAAAAATACAACTACAAGAACGACCAGCGCGACGGCTTGTGTGAGGACTCGCACTCGAACGGACAAAGAGCGTTAAAATACACCATTAAAAGCGGAAAAATAGACGGCTTGAGCGAATGCTGGTATGAAAACGGCAAGTTATGGAAAAAAATAAACTACACAAACGGACAATACCACGGATTGTTTGAATCGTGGCACTCAAACGGCAACAGGCGATCAAGATACAACTGCAGGGGCGGCAAGATAGACGGGTTGTTTGAAGACTGGCACCCGAACGGCAGCAGGTGGAAAAAAACTCACTACAAGGACGACAAATGCCACGGGCTGTTTGAAGACTGGAACCCGAACGGCAACAGGCGATCAAAATTCAACTACAAGAACGGTAAGAAGGACGGCCCGTGTGAGATGTGGCACCCAAACGGCCAGAAATTCTGGAAATGTACCTACAGGAACGGCGAGGAGCATGGGCTCTGGGAGCGGTGGGATGAAGATGGCAAATACAGCTCAAAGCTTTGGCAGGATGGCAAACCGGTAGAGTAAGGACCCGGAAACGCTGTTGAAACTAATGAAATTGCCAGTGGTGGATCAGCTTGTTAAAGTGAAATACTGAAATCTATCGCTCCCTTTGACATGACTACTGTCACGAGATGATCAATTCAGCACATTTGAAGCTATCCTCCCTGTGGAAGCGCTTTCTTGCGGTTCTGCTCATCGGGCTAGTCGCGGAAACAAGCCCGGCACGCGAACCCAAACAGATCGCGGCAAATAAACTCTGGTCGATACAACCTCTCATACGTCCTGCAATCCCAAGTGCCGGTGGTGATTGGGCCTTGAATCCTATCGACCACTTCATCGCCGAGAAACTCGAGGGAGCCGGGATTAGGCCCTGCCCGACAACCACGCCTGCCGTGCTGGCTCGTCGGCTCCACTTTGACCTTCACGGACTCCCCCCAAAACCCCGGTCAATCCTCAGCCTTCGCTCTGCGAAACCCCCAGCATACGCAAATCTCGTCGGCGAATTACTGGACAGTCCCCGCTTTGGAGAACGCTGGGCCCGCTACTGGCTCGATATTGCCCGCTTCGCCGAAAGCACCGGCTATGAGCAGGATCAGGACCGGCCGCATGCCTGGCCCTATCGCAACTGGGTTATCAAGGCCTTTAATGAAGACCTACCCTACGATGAGTTTGTCCGCCTTCAAGTCGCCGGCGATCATCTCAGGGCAGAGGATCCTGAAGCGGCTGTAGCTACAGGTTTCCTCGTGGCCGGGGTCGAGAGCCTGATTCAATCGCGCAAGGACTTTGTTCAGCAGCGCTATGACAAGATTGACGACATGATAGGCACGGTGGGAACGGCATTTCTGGGAATGTCTTTCTCCTGTGCACGTTGTCATGATCATATGTATGACCCGTTCACTCAACGTGATTACTACGCCCTTGCCTCGACTCTTGAAACCACTGTCAGCCGGGATCGTGAACTGAAAAGCGGTAAAGCATTCGTTGCCGGCGAAGCGCCTGGCGGTAAAATTACGATGCTCGTTGTCACCGAGCCTCATCGCCGCAATCTTCCAAGCATCCCTGCCAAGGTGCACTTTCTCGATCGGGGAGATCCATCACAGCAACTCGAGAGCATGAATACGTCCTTTCCGGCTGCTCTCGTCCGCAACGTATCAACAACCCACTGGTGCCGCTCGCAGGAGAAACCGGTTCACGGGCGAGTCGCACTGGCACACTGGATCACCGACCTGAAGCATGGTGCAGGAAGCCTCCTAGCCCGGGTTATTGTCAATCGCCTGTGGCAACACCACTTCGGAAGCGGGCTTGTTACCACACCCAATAACTTCGGCAGCCGGGGCACCAAACCAACTCACCCGGAACTCATCGAGTGGCTGGCCAGTGAACTTGTCTTGCGAAAGTGGAAACTCAAGGAAATTCACAAGCTCATCGTAATGAGCGCAACCTATCGGCAGGGGTATCGCAGTTTACCGCTGAAAGAGAGTAATGAGTTGAAGGGCAATGAGCTTGCCGATCCAAAAAATAACCTTTGGTGGCGCCGCGAGCCACGCCGCCTGGACGCTGAGGCGATTCGCGACAACTTCCTCGCTGTGAGTGACCGCCTGGAACTCAAGATATTCGGCCCGGGCACTCACGACCCCAACAGCACACGCCGCAGTATCTACCTTTTTCAAAAGCGCTCCAAACTCATCCCGCTTCTCCAGCTCTTTGACGCACCCGACACCCTGCAGTCGGAGGGACAGCGACAGCTTACCACCACGGCACCCCAAGCCCTAATGCTAATGAATAATCCCTTTGTCAATTCTGCCGCCAACTCACTTGGAAGCCGCCTACATGAACTAAAACTTGATCCCGAAGCCACCATCAGGCACGGCTTCCTCCTCGCTCTGGGACGGGAAGCAACTGCTGTGGAAACCAGCCTCTGTCAAAAGTTCATGGCGAACGGATCCCTTGATTCACTTCGCGATTTCGCCCACATGCTCTTTTGCCTTAATGAGTTTATCCATGTTGAATAACCGCCTTGACAGTTTTCCTCGACTCAGCCGTGGAGACTTCCTCCGCCTGACAGGGATGGGTCTCGGCGCACTCGCATTCGACACCATTCATGCTGCAGAAGTCACCCCTACCAACCCGCTCAGGTCACGGCCCAGCCATTTCCATGGAGCGAAGAATGTAATCTGGATCGTGCTTAACGGTGGCCCAAGCCATCTCGACACCTGGGACTACAAGCCCGAACTCCAGAAGCGACACGGGCAGGACCTCAACGGTGCTGATTTGCGCACCGGCTTCTTCCAAACCAGCGGGAAACTTCTCGCCTCACCATTCACCTGGAAACAGCATGGGAAGAGCGGAACCTGGGCATCGGAGATCTTCCCCTTCACAAGCCAGCATGTCGACGACATGGCCTTCGTCCACTCATGCTTCTCTGGCTCAAACAATCATAGCCCGGCCCTTTTCGAGATGAACACCGGCATCAGTCGCATGGGCTTTCCCTGCCTTGGATCCTGGCTGGCTTACGGGCTCGGCTCCGACAACCGCAACCTTCCCGCATTTGTTGCGATGACGGACGCGCGCGGACGGGGCCTGCCAAAGAACCACGCCCAAAACTGGGGTAGCGGATTTCTCCCCGGGGTCTTTCAGGGGACTCGAATCAAGAACAAAGGTGCCCGTATCGAAAACCTGCAACTCCCCGAGGGGATGACAACCAATCGGCAGCGCACAATTTTGGACATTGCCGCAAGCTTAAACCGTCGTCACTTCAACCGTTATCCTGATCAAAGCAGCCTGGATGCACGCATTAAAGCGCTGGAACTCGCCTTCAGGATGCAGATGACTGCCCCCGAGGTGATGTCGGTGCAGAACGAACCCGCATTTATCAGGCGGATGTATGGATTGGAACACCCTGAAGCCAGGCAATTCGGGGAACAATGCCTCATCGCACGTAAACTGGTTGAAGCGGGGGTTCGGTTCGTGCAGATCTACAGTGGCGGAACCGGCAACGAACAGAGTTGGGATGGTCACCTCAATATCGCCAACAACCACCGCAAATTCGGCCTCGAAACCGACCAGGGGATTGGCGCCCTTCTCAGTGACCTCAAGCAACGCGGTATGCTGGATTCCACCCTCGTTGTCTGTGGAGGGGAATTCGGCCGCACATCGGATTCCCAAGGCTCAGGAAGCGGCCGCGACCACAATCCGCACGCATTCACCTGGTGGTTCGCCGGCGGAGGAGTGAAGGGAGGCGCACATGTCGGGGAAACTGATGAGTTCGGATACAGGGCCGTCGTCAATCGCAAGAACTTCAACGACCTCCATGCGACAATACTGCACCTTTGCGGACTTGATCACGAACGACTCACCTACCGGTTCAATGGACGCGATTTCCGCCTCACTGATGTTGCCGGGGATTTAATAAAGGAAATCCTCGCATAGAATTCCATGTTGCACCGGAAATTCGAACATCTCACGGCACCTGAGTTACCCGAGGTAATGAACCAAGCCCAGTTATTGAAGGTGGCTCGGGACGGAATCGAACCGCCGATTCCATGTCCTGGTATTGGTTATCAACGAGTTGCCCTTTCGTTGGGTTCGCGTGCGACACCCTCACACACGGGCGACATCCTCGATTGTTGTCATTTCTGTTGTCATTGGCTCCGGAGGGCAATTTTCGGGCTGCCGTCAAGCATGCTCCTGCACCACTCCTTGACCGGGCCATT
The DNA here is from genome assembly GCA_046581505.1 of Verrucomicrobiales bacterium. Lineage (GTDB taxonomy): Bacteria > Verrucomicrobiota > Verrucomicrobiia > Verrucomicrobiales > DEV007 > CACIUL01. The sequence goes on from JAYGGE010000206.1 coordinate 7,022, forward strand.
TTCCGGCTTATCGCGCCCGGAACCAGCTCATTTTCGGTGATCCAGCTGCTTCGGCCGATTTTTTACACCATACGGGGTAACGTGGGGGTAATCTGAGCGGAGCTAATCTGAGCCCAGATCGTCCCATTCAGTGACGCCCGAACATCGAACAAACCACAAACCCGTGAAGACTCCCGCCCTCCTGTTTGCGCTATCCGCCCTCTCGCTATTTGCCGCCTCGAACCACCGGGTCGCCGCCGCCGACAACTGGCCGCAATGGCGCGGGCCGGATGCTTCTGGAGCATCGGCATCGGCCAAACCGGTCATCGAGTGGGGCGAGGGCAAGAACGTGTTGTGGAAAATCGAGACGCCTGGCAGCGGCAACGGGACGCCAGTGGTGTGGGATGGGAAGATCTATTTCGTCACCGCCATCAATACTGGAAAGAAGCCCGAGACAGACGCTGCGGCTGAAGGTGGCGATAAGAAGGAGGCCGCCGCGCGCACGCTCCCGCCGGGTGTCGAGTTCGTCCAGGATCCAGCACCGGAGCCCGAGCCAGAGCCGAGGCCGGGCGGCGATCGTCGGAGGCGGGGTTTCGGAGGCTTTGGGGATGGCCCGCTGCCCGATTTTGCGAAGCGCTTCGACAAGGATGAGGACGGCAAACTGAACGACGAGGAACGCGAAGCGATGCGTGCCTCGTTCCGGGGTCGCGGCGGACGTGGCGGCGGTGGGCGTGGCGGTTTTGGTTCGCAAAAGCCGACCGAGATCCACCAGTTCGTGCTGGTATGCCTCGACGCTTCGACGGGCAAGGAGATCTGGAGGAAGGTTGCGCGTGAGGAGTTGCCGCACGAGGGCCACCACCGGGATCACGGCTTTGCTTCGGCCTCGCCGGTAACCGACGGCAAGCACATGGTCGTCTCGTTCGGTTCGCGCGGCATCTACGGCTTCGACATGAAGGGCAACAAGCTTTGGGAGAAAGACCTCGGCGACATGCGCACCCGCGCGGGTTTCGGCGAGGGCGCTTCGCCGGCGCTCTACAAGGGGGTCGCTGTCGTGCAGTGGGACCACGAGGGCGACTCGTTTATCGTCGCGCTCAATGCGGAGAGCGGCGACGAACTGTGGCGCAAGGCGCGTCCGTCGGGCACCTCTTGGTCGACGCCGCTGGTGGTGGAGGTCGATGGCAAGCCACAGGTGATCACCAGCTCCCAGGCCAGTGTCAAAGCGTATGGCCTCAAGACCGGCGACACGATCTGGGAGACGGACGGACTCACCGCCAACGTCATCCCGTCACCGGTCAGCGACGGCGAGCTGGTGTTCGCGATGAGCGGCTTCCGCGGCAGCAAGCTACGCGCCATCAAACTCGGCGGGACCGGCAAGCTCACCGAAGGCAAGGGCGTCGTCTGGACCGCGGACGAGGGGACCCCATACGTGCCCTCGCCGCTGCTCTACGACGGCCGGCTCTACTTCTTCCAGGGCAATACCAGCGCCTTGTCCTGCCTCGACGCGAAGACCGGCAAGATCCACTACTCGCGCGAGCGCGCCGAGGGGCTGCGCGGTGTCTACGCTTCGCCGCTCGGCGCTGCCGGGCACGTCTACCTGCTCGACCGCGAGGGCAACTGTGTCGTGATCAAGGCTGGCGATACCCTCGAGGTCGTCGCCTCGAACAAGCTTGACGATGCCTTCGACGCCTCGCCGGTGCTGATCGGCGACAACCTCCTGTTGCGCGGAAAGAAGCACCTCTACTGCATCGGCGCGACGAAGGGTTGATCGCCCCTCGGCGTGCTCGAATGGCAAATCTCGTAGCCAGCCAGACCCCGGCATGGTCGGGACGAGGAACTGCAGAGCATGGGACATCCTGCGAGTTTACCAGATTGAGACGCGACGGGAAAAGGCGGGTTCCCAAGAGCTCTGCAGACGTGGGCTGATTAATTGCACCCTACGGGGTGAGGTGCAATGTCTCGAGCGGCTTGGAGGACTGCTACGCATCTACTATCGCGATGCGACATGAGCCATAAAACATCGACGATTCGAGTTTCCAGACACTACGCAATCGGCCGCCCTATTTCGATTCTGGTTTCGCGGCGGTCTCCATGACCTCTTCGATGGTGATTTTTTTGCCGCCGCGGCGTTTGCTCTCGTCGGCAGCCTCCATAAAGGCGAACAGCTCGATGGTCTCTTCGGGGGTAACGGGTGCTTGCTTGGTTTTAAAGAATTTTACGACTTCCGCGACCAGCGGTTGGTAGCCGTCAAAGTTGCCTATCTTGGCTTCACCTTTCTCGCCTTTGGCGATTCCGCTGTAGCCTTTGCCTTCGAGAAAAACGCCGGTGCGACCGCCCTTCCAAGTTCCAGTGACCTCGATCTTGCCGTCTTCGGTGGTGCTGCGTTTGACCGATTCGCAGCCGCTGCCCATCACGGTGAACAGCGCTTCACAACCATGCACACCGTACCAGTAGAGGTCGGGATGATGTGCTTCGAGCGAGGCTGGGCTGGTGGTTTGAGCGTAGCTGACCTTGCCTATGGAGCCATTGCGCACCGCTTGGGTCGATTTGGCGAAACGTAGCGAGGAGGAAGAGAATATGGGCACGCCTGCCTCTTCTGCGAGCTGGTAGATTTTTATGGCGTCTGTGAGTGATCCGGCGACGGGTTTGTCGATATAGAGGATCTTTTTGGTGGCTATGACCTTGCGTGCTTGTTCGAGGTGTGGTCGACCGTCGACCGACTCGATCATTACGGCGTCTACCTTTGCGCAGACTTCCTCGATGCTGTCGCAGATTTCGACCCCGTATTTCTCGCGTAGCGTTTTGGTGTAGCCATCGACCCGCGAGATGCTCGACTCGATGTCCGGGCTGCCGCCTTTGAAGGCGGCGATCACCTTGGCTCCTGGGACATGGCCTTTTGCCTGCGGGTTGTTGATGGTCTCGGTGAAGGCGGTGACGTGCGAGGTGTCCAGGCCGATTATGCCGATGTGGATAATCTTCGCGTCGTCGGCGACAGCGGAGGATAGAAATATCGCGAGGAGTGGTGTGACTAGTTTCATTTGCTGATGGGTTGAGAAATTCTCAGATAGGCGAAGAGATCGCGCAATTGTTGGTCGTCCAGGTCGTCGAGCAGACCTTCAGGCATCAGGCTGCGGCCGGCGGATTTGAGTTTTTTGATCTGTTTGCGCGGGATGGTTGTGTTTGAATCATCGAACCCGCGTACGACGATGGTGTTGGCATCTTGTTCGGCAAGAAAGCCGCTGAGCAGACGTCCGTCCTTGGTGGAGACGAGGAAGTTTTCGTATCCCTCGCGGATCTCGGCGTTGGGATCGAGAATGCTGTTAAGCATGGTGGAGAGATCGTCGCGCTGGTAGCGGGTGAGATCGGGGCCGACCTTACCGCCCTTAAAGAATAGCGTGTGGCAGGCGGCACAGCGCGCATTGTAGTGGGGTTCGCCGCGGTAGGGGTCGCCAGATTTGGCAGCGAGAATTTTGCTGAGCGTCTCCGCCTTGGCTCGGTGATCTACGATTTTTTTGCTGCTGGGAAAATGTTTGTCTAGGAGCTCTGTGAGTTCCACGGAGGGATGCAGGCGCAGGCGAGCGATCAGGTCTGGGTCGAAGTCGGTCTTGGGAACGGATTCGCTCTTGAGCAGCTCCAAGGCCCATGGTTGGCGCGAGCCGAGAAGGTTGAGCGCGGCCGGTTTGAGCTGCGCTGGGAGGGTAGAAAATTTCTGTGTGAGCGCGCTGGCGATCTCCGGGGTGTCGTAGATCTGCAGGGCGGAGAGAGCCGCGGCTTGATTTGCTCCTTTGGTCGTCGCTAGCCGGATGAGATGCGCGATGGCGGGTTGGTGGGTGTAGGTGCCGAAGGCATGGATCACGGACGGTTGATCAGTGCTGGCAGTGCCAGCGTTGCGAAGAATCTCCAGTCCTTTCGCCACCGCTTCTGCTTTTCCCTGCCGGATCTGAATCGAGAGCGATCCCTCGCCGAGCTGGGCGAGCAGGTCTGCGGGGAATGGTGGCGGGACGCGCCCTTCGAAGGCTTGTTCGAATCCGCTCAGCAACGCGGCGTAAGCTTCCTTTGTTGGAGCGATCTCTAGCAGCCAGGCGCAGTTGAGCAGGTCTCGGCGCGCGCCAGTTTCAGCGAAGCGCCGTATCAGTCGCGGGGTGATGTAGGTTTTGAAAACCGGTCGCTCCCACAGCGATTCGTCTTCCAGATTCGTGATGATCAAGTCTGCGTCCTTCGCGCAGTGGCGCTCGATAGCGAACCACAGCATTGCTGGAATGTTCGAATCGTCGAGATCGCTCTGTGGCAATACCGTTTCGTCGATCAAGCGCAGGGCGTCCTCTGCCGACGATAGCCGGGCGGCAGTGGACAAGATCTGGCTGCGAACCTGCGAACTCGGTTCTGACCCAGCGAGGGTATGCAGCGAACTAGCGAATCCGCTAGGTAGCTCGCGCGAATCGCCCATCAGGCGGATGACCCAAGCGCGCACTTCGGGCGCCGGGTGCTGGAGCGTCTGAGTAGCGAGATCTTCGTGCAGCTGACCCATCTGGTATAGCGCCCACAGGGCATCGAGGGCGGGGTGCACGTTTGGTTTTCCGAGAGCCTCGAGCAGTGCTGGGAGGACGGTCTTGTCACTGCGTTGCCCGAGCAGACGGGCGGCGGTCTGGCGGTGCCAGAGGTTTGCGTGGCTGAGAACTTGCACCAGCTGGGCGCTGGTTTTGGCTTCGAGATTGTAGTCGGTTTCGAGTTTTTCTGCCTTGCCGCGCAGGCGGTAGATGCGGCCGCTGGTGGGATCAATCTGGCCTTGGTAGTTCTGGCCGTGGGCGATGTACTGTTCGCAGAAATCGGCGACCACCATGCTGCCGTCCGGGGAGTTGGCGAGGTAGACCGGGCGGAAGGTGATGTCTTTGTCGGTGCGCAGTGGGAATCCGAGGTCGGTGGTCTGGAATGTGCTGCCTCGTGTTTCCCGATCAGCGAGCACTAGGTAATGGTGTAGCGGGTCGGCACAGAGGAATTTTTCTTGGAAACGTTTGGGCATCGCGCTGCCGCCGACCACGACGCTCATGTGAGAAAAACGCGGCACCGGATTGGTGCTGCGCATCATCTGCAATTCGCCGAACGTGTATGGGTTGGGTGGCGGGCCGAACTTGCCGGGGTTCTTGCCCTGTTTGAGGAATTGCCCCTCTTGGATGTGGTGCCAGCCGCGCGTGCTGCCGCCGTTGTGTCCACTGAACAGGCGACCTTCCGCATCGAAGGACAGGCCGAAGGTGTTGCCGCCGCCGTCGGCGAAGATCTCGTATTGCTTCGTCTTCGGATGGTAGCGCCAGACCATGCAGCCTTCGTTGTAGACTCCGGGCGCCTCTTTGGGATCAATGTCAGGGCGGGTGACCCGGCTGGTAGTTGTGCTGCCCTGACCGCCGTAGAGCCAGCCGTCAGGCCCCCAAGTCAGGCCGTTGGCGACGCTGTGGGTGTCTTCCAAGCCGAAACCCGCAAGGCGAACTTCCGGCGCACGGTCAGGATGGTCGTCGCCGTCGGCGTCCGGATAGAACAGCAGATAGGGCGTGTGCATCACCCAGAAACCACCCCCACCGCGCAACGCGGAATTGGCCATATTTAGGCCTTCGAGAACGTTCTTGTGTTGGTCGTAGACCCCGTCGCCATCGGTGTCTTCGTGCACGCTGACGATATCGGCACCGCGATCATGGTACGGCGGGGCGGGGGGCGTCTTATCGTACTTCGAGCGGTAGTACTGGTCGCGGCTGAGCATCTTTACGCCGGCGGGATAGGGATACTGGCGGTATTGGGAAACCCACATGCGCCCGCGCGAATCGAAGCTGACGTGGGTCGGTTGGGCGACCTGCGGTTCGTGCAAGAGTTGTTCGACGATCAGGTCGTCATCGGTTTGCAGAGCAGCCAGCGATTCGGCTGGCGGCACGCGCTTGCCGGGGATCGGTTCGATGGTGGAGTCGAGCGGTGTTGCGGAGAGGCGGAAATCGGCGGCAGTGTAAGATGCGTGAGTTGGCCGTTCTTCGACCGGCTGGAGATCAACTGGCTTGGGTTTGGTGTGGCTCTGTTCCCACTCTGGGCCGAGTTTGAGTTCGTTGAAGTAGTCGATGAGTAATGGCGCTTTTCTGAGCGCTCCTTTATTGAGGTGGATGGTGAGGGTATTGAATTTCTTCGCGACCAGGATGTCTTTTGGGACTTTGAAACGTTTGCTCTGGCCGCTGGGAATGGCTCCGGTGGTGATGATTTTCGAGCCGTTGAGATATACCTCTGTACTATCGGGGACATCGGAAATGACTAGCATGGTCGAACTGCGCCACAGGTCGCGCTCGTTGTTGCGCTCGGGGACAACGAGGCGGTCGGGCACTTGAATTCGGCAACGGTACCATTGGGGGGACGCTGAGGGACTAGCGGGGAGAGTGATCGGTTCTCCGGCTTGGCTCTGGAGTGGGCCTACTAGAAGGAACAGGAGGAAGGCTGTTAGAGTTTGGCGCATGCCTGGAGCCAGTTTGGTCTAGATGTGGCTCGCCTTGCAAGCAAGGATGCTTCAAGTAGAGCCGAGCAGTTGTAGGTACTGCCGACGGCACCGACCGCTAATGAGCTGGCCCCCCTCCAGCCCGCCCGACAGGCGCCCAGGGACGCCGGGGTCAGCACCCCCTTTCTCCCCCTCTCCGATCTCCTCAACAACGTCCTAAGGGACACCCCGCAGAAAGCAAATTCCTAGCAATATGAGAAAACGGGACGCCAGACCGGAGACCGACCAGTGAGGATGAATGCACAAACCGAATGAGATCCTTAATCGCGGCGAGCATCCGGCCGGACAACCTCTTGGCCGGAGCGTTCCGCGAACGGGCAAACCGATCAACGACTAGTAATCCGGCAACCAGGTAATGCCTCTTGCAACTCCTTCAGTCCGGCGTCCGTCAGATGAACGTTGGCGGAACGCAGCTGATTGGAGGATCTTCGAGTTGCGCGCGAAAGGTGTGGACGAAATCCGCCCCTAACGAAGTCACCTCCGACTGTGTAGGAGAGAACCCCATATCGGTCAGCACCTGTAGATTGATACTGTTGGCATTCGTGTTGGCACCGGCCTCTTCCTAGACGCCCGATTTTCCGGGTAACTGACTGACCCTCAACGAAAAGTGGCTCGGGACGGAATCGAACCGCCGACACAAGGATTTTCAATCCTCTGCTCTACCAACTGAGCTACCGAGCCTCTCGCATAGGGTTTCCCCTGGGGAGCGCGAAATTACCCGCATCCACCGGGTGTGACAAGGGGTAAATACGCTTGCTTGGTGCCAGTAACATCACCCCTTGCACAGGGTCTTCATGCGCGCATCGGTACACTGGTATGCCCGGGTACGGAACAGGAAATCAACAATGTTCCCCTCGTGCGGCTGCAGCCAGTTGAGCTGGATAGTGGGAAGAGCGCCGATATTAAGCCGGTCGATGTTGGTGGCATCAGTCAGCTGCGCCGCCCATGCCTCATCTTCTGTTATTGCGGATGCCACCAAGGTGCCTCCTATTTTCCCGAGCATCTGCTCCTGCGGGCACTCGACCACCGTGACAAAGGGGAACATATACTCGGTGTTGGACATCTGGCGCTCAGGCGAGTCGCAGTGGAGCACGGTGGCGCGGATGTAGGCGCAGTGCTCCATTTCCACTAGGCGCTCGCCGTGCTTTGCGGTTACGTGGGTCACTCCGTCCTCGCTGCAGCCTTCCTCAATCATTGCCCAGATCGCCGGAGCCTGACCGGGAACGGTGAACGCCGCGAGCCCAGCGTCCGGATCCTCCGGGTCCTTCACCTCAATCGGGCCAATCCGATCAGCCACCGCTTCGGCGATTTCCTCAGTATGCCTGGATGCCCAGATCCCCGAGCAATTAATGCAGCCGCGGCCACTGTTCTTGAAGACACTGTCCACCATCAAGTCAAGATAGTCCTCCCAGCGGTCAACAACGTCATCTCCCAGGAGTATCTTGCTGAAACCTGGCCCGTGCACCTGCACATTGGCATTGCCTTCATACTGCTTGACGGTCTGAGTACTGCCGAAAATCATCACCCTCTGGCAACGGGCAACTGTTTCCGCTCCCATTTCACCACCTCCGGGGTAAATGCCAATAGCCTCCTTTGGGACCCCGGCCTCGACGAAGGCAGAGGCCATCCGGTATGGCGTCCATGGCTCCTGCGGGCCCGGCTTGAGCACCAGTCCTATCTGCATGGGGATGACCGGCAGCCACAGGGTATGCACCCCGGGCGAGTTTGAAGGCAGCACCATGCCGAGTGCCGGGGCATTCGCCTGGTAGCTGACGGGAACACCGCGCTCCTCAACGCCAAAGCCCCGTGCAAGGATGTCAGCGTCAAGGCCCCGGGTGAGCGCGTCGAAGATCTGCCCCATGTTGTTTAGCACGAAGTGATTCTTTTCCATGTTGAACCTGCACATGTGCTCGGGAAGGCCGGTAGAGGCGGACTGCTGCCTTGCAAAGTCGCCCGGGGACTGCTCGCCATCGCCCATCGGCAGGGTGCCCTTCAGGTAAAGGTCTCCTGCCTTCTTCATCATTTCGATGAGGTCCTTGGGAGGGATTTCCCGCAACGCCTCACGCGCCCGGCCTGCCTTGCGCATGTCACGGGCAAGCAGCCCGGGGTTGGCCTGTCCGACCTTGGCAAGCACCTCGCCGGTGCGGAAATGAACCACCTCATCCACTGAAAGGCTCTCATAGGGCTCTCCCCATCGAAGAACTGGTATACTGATCATTTTTTTTACGTGTTATGCGTAATAATTGCTGTCCTGATACTTCAATGTATTCTTAATAAACTCCCTCGACAATCTTCTTCTCCATCGCTCCAAACGGACGCACCTCGCCGACACCATCCCACGGGTAAAGCTCGATCGGGGCACGCCGGATCCCCTCGTCACGCTCTAGGAAGCGCGGCATGAAGAACTCCTTGGTGAGGGTGGTCAATTCAACGCGCCCCCACTCGCCGTAGTCGACCAGTTCACCGCTCCCGGGATCAGTAACGCGGAGAACCGCACGGGGCTGCGGGGCATAATAGGTGATGGAGAACTTATCCTCGGGTGTCAACGGCTTATGGCGGGCAAGTCCCATGAGCGTGTTGCCATAGGTGGGGACGAAGCCTATCCTGTTTTCCAGCAGCTCCTCAACGAGGAAACGCGTGTATTGGGGATCCATCGTAGTGCCGCCACAGAAGACACCCCGCACGCCGGACTCGTAAAGGCTGGAGCCATCATTCTCCAGTTTCTCGGCAATTGCCTCGAGCAGCTTGGGCGTGGTGAAAACCGCGCTCACTTGGCGGTGGGTCATGATCGTGATGGCCTGCTCAACGACATGCTCCATGTATGCCTTGGCCTGATCCCCCTGACCCCCGCGAATCAGGCGCTTAACCCAACGTGGATCAAGATCAACAAAATAGCAGGAACAACCGCGAACGTTGGCAAGGTACTCGATGGCAAGGCGCAGTCGCCGCGGACCGGTCGGACCGACCATCAGCCAGTAATGGTTTTTCGGGAAGTGCTCATCATCGAGCCCCGCGGAAAACTCGCTGTAGTCGACCTTGTAGTCTTCCCAGCCGATACGCTGCTTGGGCATGCCGGTAGTGCCGCCCGTCTCAAAGATATTAAACGGCATGCCCTCATACTTCTTTGGAACCCACACCTCCGGTTGCAAATCACGCAGCCACTCGTCCTGAAAATTGGGAAAGTATTCCTGCAAATCGTTTATCCCCGAAATTTTCTCGCGCGGGTCCCAGTCCTGCTTGTCGACCCACTCCAGCCAGAACGGGCAACCGGTATCCGGCGAAAAATGCCAGGAAATAATATCGCGCAAATGGCCGTCCAGTTGTTCCTGTGCCTGCTGTTGTGCCTCGCTCATTGGTTCTTTTACTTTAAAATCTGAGGAATCCGTCCCGACTGTTGCCCAAGGCCTTGCAGGCGTCAAATGCCCGGGAATCTCCACAACCCTGTATTCAGGGCTTTCACAGGGTTCCCGGGAGAACACCCTCATAAAGTCCCTCAAAATCGCTTTCTGCCACCGCACGCGGGTTGAATCCGGCGGTCCATTGGGCGGCCGCCTCTGCAGCGAGTTGAGCAATATCCTCCCGGTTCACGCAATGACCGTCAACCGTTACGGACATGCCGGCGAGTTTCAGCAGATCAGTCATCCTTGCGGCAAGGTCACCATCGTAAAGTTCCCGGTAAATCCGGTCAATTTCCCCGAGCTCTGCATTGAAACGGATGACCCCGGGCATCATCACGCCGACCGCCTGCCCGTGGACAATCCCAAATCGGGCAGTGAGCGGATTGGCGGCTGCATGAGCCGCGCCCAGCATGCTGTTCTCGATCGCCGTGCCGGCATACGCCGCTCCCAGCTGCACCCTAGCGCGGGCGTCAAGATTATCCGGATCCTTGATTACCATTTCAAGACCGCTGTCCAGGAGCGCGAATGCAAGCTTTGCATACTCGCTGCTTATCCCGGTTCGCTTGCTTGTCACCGCGGACTCAATAGCATGGGTAAGTGCATCAATACCGGTGTGCGCGGTGACGCTTGGTGACTGGGTCAGGGTCAACTCCGGATCAAGAATTGCAACCTTCGCAGCGGCATTGCTGTTACCGCAGGCCATTTTCATGTGCGTCTTGGTATCAGCTATCAAAGCAAAACTCTGGCATTCGCTGCCTGTGCCGGCCGTGGTCGGGACAGCCACGAAGGGAAGCATCACCATGCCGTCACTTACCTTGCCCTGGTAATCCTTAATTTCGCCGCCGCCGCTCAGGATGAAGTTGCAACCCTTTCCGGTATCCATGCTGCTGCCACCGCCAAGCCCAACAATCAGGTCAATCTGGGCATGACGTGCAACCCGGGCACAATTGTCAACATCATCAGTGGTCGGGTTCTCGTGTGCATCGGCGAAAATAGTAACCTCGTGCCCTGCTTCCTCCAGCAGCTCGACCACGCGTGCGGCGTGCCCGGCCTTCAGGATGCCGTGGTCGGTGACCAGAAGCACCCGTGAGCCCCCGTGCTGGCTGCACACCTCGCCGACTCGGGCGATCACGCCCGGCCCGAATACAACCTCCGTGCCGGGAGCGTGCGCAAAGCACACGACATCTTCAGGTGCACCAAGTCCCTCGCACAGGCCATCAGCAGTGATAGTCGACGAAGCTCTCATGATTCGAGGAAGAATTCCCGGCGGGACAAGCGAACTGGATCTGCGCTCACCTGCTTAGAAATTCGGGAAGAACTTGTTAATGGTTTCCTCTGCTGGGCGCCGCGTAATCGTCGAGACTGCGAGCATTGCCACTACTCCGGCCAGAAAACTGAATGCCACCGGCATCACTCCACCCAGTACCGTGTATTCCCCTCCCCACCCGGACTGGCGGAAGAAGTAAAGCCACACAGCCATCGCGGAGATCACCGAGGCGTAAGCGCCGGCCTTGGTGGCACCCTTCCAGTAAAGCGCCGCGAATACCAGTGGCGTCAGACTTGCAAAACCGGAGAAACTCCACACCGCGAGGTCAAAGACACTCTTATCGAATAAAACGATCGAAAGAATGTAGGTCAGCAACACAATGCTGACGATAAACAACCTGGCTATCAGGATAATCTGTTTGTCGGAAAAACGCTCGCGCCCGCATCGCTCAAGGACAACATCATTGGTAAACATTGTCCCGAGGCAAAGGAACTGTGAATCCAGTGACGACATGATCGCCGCAAGGATCCCGGCAGTGACCAGCCCAACGACAACCGGATCCTTGACAAGTATGCCAATAGTCTTGGCCAACACCGCTCCTCCCGGGGTCCCCTCCGGGAGTTTCCCCGTTGCCCAGAGGCCGATAAGGACACAGGGCACCCAGACAATCATGATGCATAAAGGGTGCGCAATCACAGTCAGCCTGAAGCTTTTCGCGCTACGCGCTGTCAACCAGTGCTGAAAAAGGTGCGGAAACATCCCTACACTCAGCGGAATCAGCATGTAGGTGAGGAACATCAGTGGAGGAACCCCCACTTTTCCCCCCTCTCCTGATACTGTCCGTACCAGGTGGCTCTGCTTTGCCTGCTGGATGGCTGCACTCACCCCGCCCAGTTTGTCGCTGATAAGGTAGAATGCCAGCAACCCCATGCACATGAACACAATCGTCTGGAATGTATTCGCCCACGCTGCCGCCCTTGAGCCGCCGGCAAAAATATAACACAATACCACCAAGCAAATGACTGCGCCGGTCAACCAGGCAGGAACAGCTCCCCCCGTGGACTCAAAAAAATCCGGAAACATTCCAGGCATGGTCCCCTTGGGCCCGGTAACGCCAATGATCGTCTTGCTGGCACCGATAACCCCAATCAGCAGGTAGGGAATGACCAGCAATACCAGGATGGGAAAGAGCAAATAACCAAAGCCACGGGACTCAAAGCGGTCCCGGAAAAACTGGATCTGGGTCACATAGCCGTATTTTTTCCCGAAAGACCAGAGCTTGATGCCAATGAGGAAAAAACAGGCTGCATGGATCAGTCCTGAAGAGGATGCCATCAGTCCATAGATGCCGACACCCCGTTCAAAGGACTTGCCGGTTGACCCGACCAAAGCAAAAGCAGTCATCGTCGTGCCGAATACCGACATCAGCAGCATGAAGGGACCAATACTGCGACTTGCGACAAAATAGTCTGTGCTGGTTCCGCGAAACAAGGTTCGGCTGAACAGCGCAAGGGCCAACAACAGCCCAAGGTAGATTCCAATGATAACCAGAGGAGTCGTTGAGGCGGCAAGAAGGGGGATCTTCATGCGTCCTTTGTCTCCTCACTGGATTGATCCTGCTCAGCCCATTCCACTAGTTTAGTCGGCCATGCGTATTTGATGGCAAACACCCAGAGAATTGCGGCAGCAAGCGAGAAGCAGGCATGGTAAAAAAGCCCCATCGGCATAAAGCCGAAAACCAGGGTGTCATTGTCCCAGTTCCAGAAATCCTGGTGCAGGATTCCCAGCGCGACTGCCAGGATAATGATGATGCTCTTGCCTGACATGCTGGAATTATTCTCTGTAAAACTGAAATGCGGATCCGCAACCAATCAATATAATTGCCGGTTACCTCACCGCCGTCTTTGCCTCCTGCTTGAACGCGTAAAGGTTGGTCTGGCTGGTAATATACAGTACCCCGTTGGCAACAAGAGGACTCGCATAAATCGGGGCGGCAAACTCAATAAGGCCCAATTCCTCGAGTTCTCTGCCGTGCTTGAGGATAACCACCTCACCGTCCTCATTGCCGATAAAGACCTTGCCGTCGACAACCAGCGTCGAGCCCCAGATGTGGCTCTTGGTGTCAAACATCCAGATTTTCTCCCCGCTCTTGAAATCAACACAGTGCACCCGGCCGCGGTAATCGGCGGCATACACCAGCCCGTCTGCAATCGAGGCGGTCGATATGCCACGCTCAATCTCCGTGTAATCCCAATCCACCTTGCCGGTCTTGGCATCAACACACATCATGCGCCCGAATCCCTCCCCGTGCTCGGGATCCTGACCAATGAGGGATATCACCTTTCCTTCATGGTAGACCGGTGAGGATATGTATTCACTTGGTCCCTCAAAGCTTGCGTATTTGATCTTCTTGCCATCCTTGTCTACACGGTATTCGGGAAGGTTGCCGTCAACCCTCCAGTTTTCAGGCAGCACCAGGAACCCCTCGTCATCCTCCTTTGCCTCTGGGCTGAAGCTGTAAAGGATGCCATCCCCTGCACCGAAGAAAATCGTCTCTTCTCCCGCAACCTCGGCAACCATCGGGCTTGACCAGTTGCAGTGCATCACGCGCTCGCCAATCTTTGATGCCTCCTCACCGATCAACTCTCCTGTGGCAGGGTTGAGGAGGATCAGGCAGGGAGCCTTGGGAACCGGAACATTGAGGTGCGACCAGTCCACCCCGTTGGATGTTGTTACAGCCAGCTTACCGTCTACCATGGTCGGGGATGAACTTGCGATATTATGCGGAAACACTCCGAGCTCTTCCCGCATGTCATAGACCCATATCACGTCCCCGTCCTTCTTCCCCGGTTCAATGATCTTGCCACCGGTTGCCATGAACTTAGCCTCGTCCTTGAACGGCCCGTCATTGCCGTTGCTCATGCCTTCCATGTCAACACACACCACCTTGCAGCGATTGGAGATAAAATAGGCCCTGCCCTTGTGAATGAGCGGCGACGAGCAAACCCCGAGGTATTCCCAGTCGGAAACCTTGCCCGCACCGAGCTTTGGAATCACAAGTTGCCAGAGAAAGCTGCCGTCCTTCTCATCAAAGCACATGACAATACCGCGATCTCCCTGATGTTTTGAATCTCTGGGCGACTCGTTGTTTGTCCCGATCAGCACCCTGCCCTCACCCACAGTGGGAGTGCCATAGCTCTGCGAGCCGATCTTCGCCACCCACTTGACGTTCCTGGTGGTCGCCAGGTCAATTTCCTCCGAGCCCTTCTTCTTCTTGCCCGGGTCCATCTCAAGGGGGATGCCCTTTTCGGCTGACGCCATGTTGTTGTGAGGTGAACCGCCCCATTCCGGCCAGTCAGTGCCATTGCTGCCATCCGTGGAATCCACCGCAGCAGCAGTTGGAGGTTGCAGAGCAGGTTTTGACTTGGGATCCGGAGCGGTGCCGGAAGAGGTGACTGCCTTATCACAGGAGCAAATCAGCATGTTCGCTCCAGCAGCGAGGGCTATAAGAAGTGTCTTTATATTCTTCATGATGAGTTACTTGCTCGTGGTAATGGAAATGTTGTCTATGTAGACGGGCTTCTGGCTTTGGGGTGAAAATCCAAAC
>JAYGGE010000097.1:0-4286 GCA_046581505.1 Verrucomicrobiales bacterium
ACCTCTATCTCCCAACCCATGATTCCCGATTGGGGGGGTCGGCATGAACATTTCCTCGTGGGACGGCTACGCCTACGATGTGCCCTCTGGCCCGCGTGCGGAGGCGCGCAGTAACGCTGCTGAAATCCACCTTCGCCGCCTGCTCTATGCGAGAGTCCTCTCGCAGATCGGCAGGCGCTCTGCGACGGGAGCACCCGAACTCGAGGCTCGAGCCTGGACGTCGGGTCTTGGCCCCTGGATCCCTGGCGAATCATCGCCGACCTATCTCCGACCTGTGGCGCCGGAGAAGTTGATCGAGGACTACACCGGTGTGTTGAGCGGCGGTCCCGTGGACTGCGGATTTGAAAGCTACTTCGGGATACGCGCCTCAACTGATATCCCGCCCTATTTCTATATCCGCGACAACCAGGCTGTCATGCCGCCGAGCGCGACCATTGCCGCCAACAACACCCAAGGCTGGACGAAAATCCAGGGCGCGTTCTGGCGCAGGGGTAAAATCGCTCCCGATCTAAAGCTTGAGGAAGTGCTGCCCCGTTTCACCCGGGAAGCGGTCTCAGTCATCACCAAGCACACAGAGAACAAGGATAAAAAACCGCTTTTTCTCTATCTCGCCTACCCGGCTCCGCACACTCCCTGGCTGCCCTCCCGGGAATTCACCGGCAAGAGCAAGGCGGGGCTCTACGGCGACTTCACAGTGATGGTCGACGCCATGATAGGCAATGTGTTAAAAGCACTCGACACCACCGGTATGCGTGAAGATACCCTGGTGATCTTCAGCTCCGACAATGGCCCGGTCTGGTATGCCCAGGACGTCAAAAAATTCGGTCACGATTCATCAGGCGGGCTGCGCGGCATGAAAGCTGACGCCTGGGAAGCCGGGCACCGGATGCCCTTCATTGTCCGCTGGCCGGGCAAGGTGGCCGCCGGTAGCCGCACTGACCACACCATCTGCTTTACCGACCTGTTTGCCACCTTTGCCACAATCTGCGGGAAAAATCTGCCCGATTCAGCTGGCCCGGACAGCTTTGACTTCTCCCCGGTCCTGCTCGGTATCGGTACCGCCGGCGAACCGCGCCCCCCAATCGTGATGGCTGCCGGCGGCGGGACAATGCTCATCCGCGATGGTGAGTGGAAGCTCATCAACGCACTTGGATCCGGCGGATTCTCACAGCCAAGGAGAATAAAGCCGCAACCCGGGGATCCGCGCGGTCAACTCTACAACCTTGCCGAAGACAGAGTCGAAAAGAACAACCTCTATCTGGAGAAACCGGACATCGTCGCCCGGCTCAATGCCAAGCTGAATGACATCCGCAAATCGCAGCGCACCAGGCCATAGGAAACACCGGCGCACCCGCAAGGCACAAAGCAAGTGAGGTTATCGCCACCCTGGGTTATATAGAACAAAACCGCCACCTGATGCCCTTTAACTCCAAGATTCGCGATCAGTTAAAGACCATACCCCCCGGCCTCTTCCTGTTTCTCACCTGCAACACCCTACTGAGCGCGGAACGCACCACGGAAGGGTTGCTGGTCCTTTATGATTTTACCGGAACGGATGGGGTGACAATACAGGACCGCTCAGGGGTCGATCCCGCGTTGGACCTGAAGATTGAGGACAGCAAAGCGGTTTCACGCACCCGTGGAGTCCTCAAAGTCCACGGTGACACGCAAATTCGATCACTCAAGACGGCAACCAAAATCCTCAATGCCGTGCGCCAGTCCGGCGAGATCACCGTTGAAGCCTGGATCCATCCGGAAAACATCACCCAGTCCGGGCCGGCACGAATCCTTACCATTTCCAAGAATATCAGTGAGCGCAACTTCACCCTTGGCCAGGATGGCAACAAGCTTGATGCCCGTCTGCGCACCACCCGCACAAGCAAGAACGGCATGCCGTCCACCGTCTCCCCAAAGGGCAGCTTGCAAGCACAATTAATGCATGTCATTTACACCCGCAACCGTTCCGGGGATGCCTTCATTTATATTGACGGCAAACAGGCCGCGAAAAATACTGTCGCGGGAAAACCCTCAAACTGGGATGGTTCACTGCACCTCGCGTTGACCAACGAAACCTCGCGCAACCGGCCCTGGAAAGGCAGTTATCACCTTGTCGCCCTTTATGGGCGTGCCCTTTCCGGCAGCGAGATCCGGGAAAACTTCAAGGCCGGTGCCGGTGCGGGCAGTGAGGAACTGCTCGCCCGCCTGCGCGCTAGAGAGAGCGCCAACCTGTTTCATCAGGAGATTGCCCCCCTGCTGGTCAAACATTGCCTTGAATGCCACGATGCCGCCACCCGCAAGGGTAAGCTTGACCTGTCGCACAAGGCCACCGCATTGGCCGGCGGCAAGGAGGGCAGGGCGATCATGCCGGGCCGGGGATCGCAAAGCCTGCTGTGGCAGATGGTCGCTGACAACGAGATGCCCGAGGATCGTGACCCTTTGTCGTCAAGCGAGAAGGCTGCACTGAAAAAATGGATCGATGACGGTGCCTACTGGCCGGTGGACTTCATTGACCCGCTTGCCTACAAACCCGATGCCAATGCCGGGAAGATTTTCATCAGGAGACTTACTGCTGCCGAATATATCGAGACCATTCGCGCAGCCGTTGGCGTTGATATCTCCGCGCATGCCCAAGGGTTGTTGCCTGCCGACCTGCGTGCCGACGGGTTCAGCAACACCGCCTACAACCTGGGTGTCGACTTTAAGCACGTCGAGGCCTATGCCCGGCTTGCGGCAATCGCTGTCGCGAAAATGAATATCCGGGAATTTGCGGCGCGTTTTTCCAGCAACCGCAGCCTCACCCAGAAACCGATGCGTGCGCATATCAGCAAACTCGGGAAATGGATCCTGCGCGGCCCGCTTGAAGATCATGAAATCAATGCATATCGCGGTATCTCGACGGCAGTGGCTGCCACCGGCGGAAGCTTTGACGAGGCAATCGGTTTCATTGTAGAGGCCATGCTGCAGTCGCCCCGCTTCATGTACCTGGTGGAGGGGCAAAACAAAACCGGCACCCCGGTGCGCATCAGCGATTACGAGCTGGCATCACGCATCAGCTACATCATCTGGGGTGCTCCTCCCGACGGGCAACTCATGCAGGTAGCGGATGATAACGAGCTTGGCGACCCGGTTAAAACAGCCGCTCAAGTGCGCCGCATGCTTGCAGATCCGCGCGCACGTAAACGCTCGGAACGCTTCGCCTACGAATGGCTGCACCTGGAACGTCTCAAGCACCTCACGCCGGGCAAAAAGAGATTCCCCCGGTGGAACAGTCAACTGGCTGATGATATGGCAGCTGAGACAATCGCCTTTTTCAGTGACATCACCTGGCAGCAGAAGCGCCCGCTCGCCGACCTTTTTAACGCACAATTCACCTACGCCACTCAGCGCCTTGCCGAGCATTATCGCTTCAGTGCCGACGGAGGAAAACCAACAGGGGAAACGGCCAAGACGCGCCCAGAAAAGAACGACCTTACCCGTTATGACCTCTCGGCGATCCCTTCCCGCGGCGGTTTACTTACCCACGGCAGCCTCCTCACCATGGGCGGAGAAAATGCCTCGATGGTAACCCGCGGCCTTTTTATACTGCACGACCTGCTGCGCGGCACGATCAAGGATCCGCCACCCGGGACCGACACGACACCGGTACCTTCGAAACCCGGCCAGTCACAACGCACGATAGCGGAAACGCGCATCAATGATAAGGCATGCGGCGGTTGCCATACAAAGTTTGAACCTCTTGCCTTTGGCCTTGAGCGCTACGATGGCCTTGGCACTTTCAGCAAACATGACCGGTTCGAAAATCTCCTGCGCGAGGATGGTGAATTGCTCCTTCCCGGCAACGCCAAACCGATTCCCTATAAATCGAGCGCCGGATTGATGAACATTCTCGCCGGGAATGACCGCGTGGCTGAGAATATCACCTGGAAATTAACCCAGTTTGCACTTGGACGCCCACTCACCGGGCCGGATGTGCCGATGCTCAAGAAAATACACGCCCAATCACTCAAAAACGGCGGCAATTACACTGACACCATGACTGCAATCGTGTTCAGCGACCTTGTGCGCATGAACCAGCCTAACAATGCAGGATCCAGCGAGAATTAAATGATTTACACCGCTATTTCCAAATCCCGCCAATCCGGTGTAGACTGATCCCAGCCATTGGCAGCAGCCAACCATGAGTCATCATAAAATCACCCGCCGCACCGTGCTCCGCGGCCTCGGCGGCATCACTGTCGGCCTGCCCTTGCTTGAGGAAATGACTGTCACCGATGTCATTGGCGCGG
>JAYGGE010000037.1:0-1561 GCA_046581505.1 Verrucomicrobiales bacterium
CACCTTCGTCAGCGCGACTGACACTGGCACCAGCCCCATACTTGTTGACACTGATGGTGACGGAATTGACGACGGTGTGGAGTTCGCTGAGCCATTCAGTGACCCCACTGACCCGGACGATCCGCCACCGCCGCCTTTCGAACAGGACCTGGTCGGCCGATGGACCTTTGAGCCCGGTGAGGAACTGGTCGATAAGATTGGTAACTTCCCGGACCTGGCCCTGCAGGGCAACGCCGTGGTGGCTGATGGCGCGCTCGACGTGAACGGCGGTGGCACCAGCGCTACCGGCTGGGCATACACCGCCGGCAACTACAGCGGACCCGTGATCGCCGACAAGACACTGGTCTCGTGGTTCACGCTCCAGAGCCTTGAGAATGTTGTCAAGGCCGGTTCAGTTATCACCCTGGACAAGGTGAGCGCTGACCAGTTTGACGGCATCATCTTTGCCGAGCGCCAGTCCAACCGGTGGATGAACGGCAGCAGCAACTTCCAGAGGACCCAGGACTGGAACCCGGGATTTGCTGAGACAGTCGCCGGGGAACCAATCATGATGGCAATCACCTATGAGGACATCGGCGGCGGACAGGTGCGCATTACCGGCTACCGCAACGGCGAGGGAATCGGGTCGTATGACAGCGCAACGTTCGTCACCTGGCCCGCCAACGACGCGGAGGTCTTCTTTGGCCTGCGCCATGGCAGCGGCGGCGGCGGACCAGGCGGGCTCGACGCGCTGATTGACGAGGCGCGCATCTACGGGAGTGCGGGCACAGCTTCCCAGATCAGGGCACTCTTCAATGCCGGACCGGGAGGAGGAGAGGTGCTGAGGATCACCAACATTATCTACGATGAGGCGACCGCCGATGTGACCGTCGAGTGGGCATCTAAGATCGGCGCGTCCTACATCGTCGAGTTCTCGACGGATCTCTTCTTATGGATTGAAGTCGATGACAACACCCCACAGGGGGGGGCCACCTCAGACCGCAGCACATTCACCTTCGAGGACATCCAGGCGGGGCAATCCGGGCTGTTCTTCCGTGTGCGCGCAAACGAATTCTAACTTTCACGGCGACAACAGTTAATCACCTTACTTGTTCGACCATGGCAGTAAGTGAACTCACCCTCGCGGCCGCCATGCTGGCGGCATTTGCCCTTATCCTTAACAACGCAGCGGCTCAATCCATGATCGGGCCCGGGGCTGACATTACAGACGCCAGCAACCAGGACCTTGCCAACCAGGGGCGGCTCAACGTTGACCGGACTGCCACCACACTGGCCGCCGGCAGGTATCTGGTGCCCAACTGGAAGTTGAGGGTCAACACCCACACCACCGGCACAGTCACGCCGATGCTCCTCAGCGGTGCGCCTCCCTCATACACGACAATATGGATCGGTGCCCCATTCGATCCCGCCTCCAATGAGATCCACACGGTTCCGGAAACCGGGGAATTCACCCTGGAGGAGGAGACCGAGGTGCGGGCCGGTTTCTTCACCGCCGGCGGCGGTTCCGCAATCATTGGCATGGACGCGAATAATTCCGGCACCGGCAACAGCCGGACCGACC
>JAYGGE010000077.1:0-12916 GCA_046581505.1 Verrucomicrobiales bacterium
CTTATGCCGGCAGGTGGCGTTCTGGGCAATGACCTCGGCCATCTGCCCGAACTTTGCGCGTCCCTCCACGCGTGCCAGCGTTTCCGAGGCGGTTTTCCAGTTTGGCACCTTGCTGATCATCAGGGCATTGGCGAGGTCAAAATCCAGGTCATCGATAATGGGCAACTTGGTGAATTCCTTGCGCTTGACGGCTTCGCCGAGAATCTGTGCGGCACGGTCAAAATTATCCCTGTGCGAAAAAACCCGCGCCCACCAGAGGTTGGCCTTGGCGGCAATCAGGTCCTTGCCCGGTGCCAGTTCAGCGAATTTCTTGTCGGCTTTATTATAGTCTTCGCGTTGCAGGAGGCTGCGCGCGACGTAGAATTTTGCCTCGTCGACATGCGCGGCAGGCTTGCCCTTGGCGTCAGGTTTGGCCTGCTTGAGGTAGGCTTGCAGGTCGATTTCGCATAGCTCAAATTTCTTCAGCAGGAACCGGGTAATGCCAAGACGGTACTGGCAATCAGCCGCATCGTTTCCAGTCATGCCCGGCAGGGCGGCGGCAAAGGCGGGCTCGGCTTTATCGAACTGCTTCAGGCTGCTGTGACATTCACCCAGCAGGTAGGCCGCCCGTGTTTTCCAGGCGGGGTTTGCATTGAGGGCGGCCACCTTTGTCAGTGCCGTGATAGCTTCTCCTGTCTTTTTCTCCTGATCAGGATTCGGGGTCGTCCCGGTATTTGCAACCTGGTAGAAGGAGAAGCCGCGCTGATAGAGCCCGCGGGCGGCCTGGTCCGGCTGAGGATTTGTGGCCAGGAGCTTTGCTGTCCATTCGGTTACCTTGTTCCATTCAGACTTGCCGAAGGCAATGTCACAGATTGCGGCCAGGGCCGCAGTCCTGAAGGCGGGCTTTTTCAGCTTAGTAAGCTGGGCGATGAAGAGCTGGCTCGCTTCATCTTTCTTGGTGCTGTGCAGCATGCATTGCCCCTGCAGCATGATGATGCGCTCGCGGTCAATTGCCTTGTTCAGCCCGGGCTTTGCCAACAGGGCCGCGAAGTGCGGGATGGCCTTTTCGTATTGTTTCAGCGCATACTGGCTCAGGCCAAGACCCCTGCGGGCGAGATCGGCCTTCGGGTGGGTGGCATGCTTTTGCAGGAATTCCTGAAACTGGGCAACGGCCACCGGGTAGAGCTTGCGGTTGTAAGCGGCGTTGGCGACGAAATACTGCTCGAGAGCAGGATCGTCCTGGGCTCCTGCCGGCATGGTGCTGATCCCCAGAACTGCCAGCAACAGGCAGGCAACCCTATTGACAGCCCAAGTATACATCGTCATCAAGATTGAGTTTTTCCAAGTTGAATGCCTCTTCTCAGGGGCAGGCTCCTAATATGCAGGATATATTCAATAGATTGTGAATATTTAATCTAGGAGAACAAGCATCAAATGTTATGTCTGCGCGAGTGGGTATCTCATCGGTAATTGATCAACTATTTGCCGGCATTTTTCGAAATAGAGGGGAAGCAGGGTGAAAAAATGAGATAAAGCCAGTGCCTAAAGGGGGAAACTAAACACAATCATGGATTTTGCTGTCGCCCTTTATTCTTGGTAGTTTCTTAGGATTAGCACGCGGTTGTTCCAGCTGTCGCAAATCCAGAGGGCGCCATCGGGTGCCACGGCCACGCCGTGCGGCCGGTTGAGTTTGGTCTTGGGTACGGCGTCGCCGCCGAGGAGGGTGGACACGGTCTTGGTCCTCGGGTTGTAAAGACGGATGAGATGGTTGTTGTCGTCGGCAATGATGACATTGTCCTCTCCGTCCAGGCAAAGGTGCTTGGGCCCAGAGAACTGGGCTTTCTTGGCGGGACCGTCCTGGGTGCCCTTCTTGCCCGTTCCCGCCAAGGTGAAGATGCGACCGTCGGGGCGAACAATCCTGAGGGCGTTGCCTCCCCGTTCCAGGATGTAAAGATTGCCTTTGGCGTCCATCACGGAGGCACGGGGATCGGCCAGTGGTTGCCCGGTGGCTTTCTCGCCGGCCTTGGGTTTTCCTTTCTTGCCGTTGCCGGCGAGAGTCTTGATGATGCCGGTTCCAAGATCGATGCCACGGATGCGCTTGTTGTGGATGTCGGCGATGAGGAGGGTCTTTTCGTCAGGCGAAAGGCTGATGGATATGGGATCCGCCAAATGGGCCTTCTTGGCAGGTCCGCCGTCTCCTGCGAAGCCTTTCTTGCCGGGTATGCCGGCGATGGTGGAGGTGATGCTCGTCTTGCCGTTTATTTTTCGGATCAAGTTGTTTCTGGTGTCGGATACATAGAGGTCACCGTTGGCTGTACGGGCGAGGTTGTGCATGCCGTTGTAGACGGCCTTCTTGGCAACCATGCCGTCCCCGGCAAAGCCTTTCTCACCGTTCCCGGAAAACAGAACAAGCTTGCCATCGGTGTTGAGCAGGTGAATGCGACCGCCCCCGTATTCCGCAACGTAGGCGTTGCCTTTTTCGTCGAATGCGACCCCAAAGGGATTCTTCACCTGGGAGGAATCCAGGATGACCTCCAAGGCGGGTTTGCCGGGCAGGGTATCAGGACACAGAAAGCAAAGGGCCAGAGTGAAGGCGCAGAAGAAATGGTGTATCATCAGAGGAATCTTTGGCATTTCAAGGTGGCCTGTTTCAATTGATCAACTGTGAACCGCAACCAGGGTAAATCTTTCTTTTTCGGCTAGGGGCCTGTTTCCTGAAATTGATGTTGCAGGCCGGGCAACGGTTGCCCTTCGACAGTATGATGCTCCGGCAGATGACGCCGCCAATAAGCATGGCGCCGACTGTGATCGGCCAGTATCTTTCGAACAAGCCATTTTCGATTCCCAGGACGAGAAGAAGAAGGTGGGCAAGTGTTGGTAGAACGACACTGATGATTTGCATCCGGAAGTTTCCCCGAAATCTACGCTCGAATCCCTCCCGCTCCTGTCCGTCGTATTCCGTCATTTTAACTGGGATTATTTCCCCTCGGTCACCATCGGGAAATCGTCGCTGCGGAAGGGGGTGACGGGCAGGGTGACCGCACCGTCCTTGTCATAGAGGTTGCAGACCGGGTTGTTGGCCCAGGCGTAGCGTACGGCAATCGGGTCCTTTACGCCCTCTGCCCAGACCTCGACCTGGCTTTTCCCTTTGATGCGAGCCTCGGCCCAGACGAATTTCTTGTCCGCCCCGCAGATGGCGAATCCCCTGGGGTCATTGGCATCGAAGCTGTAGAGCCCCCCGCTTATCTTGTCGAAAGACACGATGGCCTTACCGTCCTTGATCTCGAGTGCCTTGAAGCGCGGGCTTTGGTGGGGGATCTTCAGGCCGTAGTCCCTGGCGAGTGCCAGGCGGGCGAGGCGGCGACCCGCAACCTGCTTGTTGCGCGGGTGAATGTCACGACCTTCACCAATGTCGATGATGACGGCCTGGCCGACGTTGGGAAGCTTGTCGAGGGTGAGGCTCTGGGCTTCACGCAATTCGGGCCAGGAATCGTCCTCAGGATCGGGATTCTCAGCGCGGAAGTCAGCCAGTTGCACCCAGTAGAAGGGAAAGTCACCCTGCTTCCAGTCATCCCGCCAGTTCTGGATCATCAGCGGGAACACCGTGCGGTAGGCCTTGGCCCGGCTTGAGTTGTTCTCGCCCTGATACCAGATGGCCCCGCGTATGCCATAGCCGATGACCGGCTTGAGTACCCCGTTGTAGAGGTTGGCCGGCCGGTGTTGCCTGGCGAGCGGGTTGCGTGGTTTTCTCGGGGGGTTCGGTACCGCTTTCTTCTCAGCGCGGAGTTTCTTTGCGCGTTCCTGCCACCTGGCCTTGCGTTGTTGGTATTGGGCCAGGCCCGCAGCAGGATCATACTCGACCTCGGTCTTGCGCCACAGGTTCATGTAGGGCCTGGCCGCTGCGGTCTTCTCCAGCAGGTCGCGCCGGATCCATGCCTCGCGGGCTGAACCGCCCCATGCATTGTCAATCAAGCCCACCGGTACATCCAGGCTGCGGTGAACCTGGCGCCCGAAGAAATACCCGACGGCAGAGAAGTCACCTGCGTTGTCCGGTGTCACGGCTTGCCATTGGCCCTTGAAATCCTTTTGCGCCTCCTGGGTGCCGACCGGGGGGAGACTGATGATGCGAAGATTGGGATGTTTGGCAGACATTATCTCAAGATCCGCGTCGTCAGCGCGATTGACGCTCATGCCCATGTTGGATTGTCCCGAGCAAAGCCACACCTCGCCGACCAGGATATTTTCAAATTGCAGTGCGTTGTCGCCTTTAACGGAAAGGGTGAGTGGTTTGTTTGTTGCCTCCATCGGCTGGAGGGTGACTCGCCAGCTGCCGTCTGTTGCCGCGGTCACCTCATGGGATTGGCCGCCAATGCTGACGGCGATCTTTTTTCCCTTCCCGGCCCAGCCCCATACAGGGTTAGCATGGTCGCGCTGCAGCACCATGTTGCTGCCGAAGATCGACGGCAACCTGACTTCAGCGTGCAGGTTAAGGACCAGTAAAAAGGAAAATGCCGCAACGCGGAGAAAGTGTTTATGCATATGGAAGAGCATGGTTGTGCGGCGGGCCGGGAGTCAACCAGAACAATTGGCCCCGTCCACGCCCGGGGAATCCTTTGGCCGGGATGAAATCAGTCCCGGTGAAAGAGCTTCAACAATTGCGCGGTGGTGAGCAACCGGCTTATTGCGCCAGCTTCCATTTGATGTTGCTTAACACCTGGCGTGTGCGGGCCTTTTCCAGGTCAGTTCCCTCGGGCAATGCAATTCCGGCACGAACAGGTTCACCGGGTTTGTCGATGAAGACGGGCAGATCCTTGCGCTCGACGAAGTTGCCGGTAACGCTCACTCGCTTGCCGACAACATGTTCGGGCCAGTCGGGCAGGTCGATCCAGATCTTGCCTTTCCCGGTATGCACCGATGGTCCGGTCTTCCAACGTTCGGCGATTCCCTCTATTGTCTGGATCTTCTTTGATCCTGGTTGCAGGGCTTTTGTCTGTTTGCGCTTCTTTGCCTTTGAGAATGGCGCGGGATACCTCGCGAGTATCGCCTTTAGCTTCTGCATTACCCGGGGGTTTTTTGCGGCCAGGTTCTCACGTTCGAGGGGATCACTCTGGTAATCATAAAGCTCGTATTGCGCATTTTTCTCCGGGTCCCCGGGTCGCTGCCATTGCACCAGGCGATAGCGTTCGCTGCGGATTGCCCGGCCAAGCTTCGCGCGTGGGTAGGCATGGAAGGCATGGTCACGGACGCGTGCAGCTGGATCCTTCAAGGCCGGGACCAGGCTGATACCGTCGACGGGTTGCGGGCCTTGCGGTGCAGGCAGCCCGGCGAGCTCGGCGAGGGTGGGGAAGATGTCCACGCTTTGCGCAATCTGGCGTGTTGAACTCCCCGCACTGGTCACGCCGGGCGCGGCAATGAGGATGGGAATCCGGTTGGCCTGTTCGTAATTGGTGTGCTTGGTCCAGAAGCCCAGGTCTCACAGGTGGAAGCCATGGTCCCCCCAGAGCACGATGATCGTGTCTCTTGCAAGTCCAAGCCGGTCCAGCTCGTTGATTACCTTGCCGATCTGCGCATCGACATAACTGGTGCTCGCATAATACCCGTGGATAAGTTTTCGTTTCAGCCCCGGGGGCATGTTGCCGGAGGGCACCGGCTTGTAGGCGGTAATTTCGCCGCCGCGTTTACCGGCCACAGCCGGGGCGTTTTTCGGCAAGTGCTCATATTCAGGCATCGGCAGTGTCGCGGGATCATGGAGGTCCCAGTATCTCTTCGGGGCGGAAAAAGGCAGGTGCGGACGCACGAAACCAACGGCGATAAAGAACGGGGTGCCGTTTTCATCCCTGCGTTTCTTGGCATCCTGCAGTCGCCGGAGGGTCTCTGCGGCCACCCGCCCGTCAGCGTAGTCGCTGTCCTTGACCTGCGGTGACTCGAAGGCTGCGCCGCGGGGAAGTGATCTAATCTGCCCGAGTTTCTGGTTGGTAAACAGGGCTTCCTCGCGGGTAAGCTTACCGCCATCCGTGCTTTCCGGGTCAAGGTACTCGATGACCTTGTCCTTGAAGTGCGGAACGGAGAATGATGCCGGGTCGCCCTCGTTGCCGTGGCCGATGTGGAAGATCTTTCCCAGCGACTCGGTGCGGTAGCCGTGCCTGGCGAAGTGCTGCGGCATTGTCACGGCATCAGGGATGGCCTTGCGCAGGTGACTGCCCAGCCCGTAGAGGCCGGTCGAGGTTGAATGCGAGCCGAGCATCAGGGTAAAGCGTGAGGGGGCGCAGACGGCCTGGTTGCAGTAGGCCAGTTCAAAGCGACTGCCGCGTGCGGCGAGCTTATCGATGTGAGGTGTCTTGGCGTGCTTATCGCCATAGCAGCCGAGTGCGGGCTTGAGGTCGTCAACCAGGATCAGCAGAACGTTGGGCCGTTGAGCGGCATTGATTGTTCCCGGTGAACAAAAACCCAGGAGCAGGGTGAGGCGTAACAGAGACATCGGTGTCAGGGCTTGTTTTTTGTGAGATTACTTGGCACCGGGTTTACTGCGCTTGCGCTGGTAGGGGGAGTCTTTGGGGATGGCGCACATGGCAGCCGGTTTTTCAGGGATAGCGCGGGCAAGGCTGGCCTTGATGGCGGCAAGCGACGGATCAGCTGCGCGGTTGGTGAATTCATTGGGATCTTTCTTGAGGTCGTAGAGTTCCTCGAAGCCGTTGCCGTAGCGGATATATCGGTAGCGGGAATTGCTCACTGCATGGGAGGGCACCTTTTCGCTCCAAAACTGGAAGGAGGTCAGCGAGGTGCGCTTGTGCGGGGTGTCGGGATTGCGCAGCTGCGGTACCAGTGAGTGACCGTCACACTGCCCGGGAACCGGCAGCCCGGCCAGTTCACAAAGTGTCGGGTAAAGGTCGGTCAGTGTTGCCGGCTGGTGGGTCCTGCCACCGGCCTTGCCCACCCCGGGCGCACTGATGAAGAGCGGCACGCGGGTGGTCTGGTCCCAGAGCGCGAATTTCTCCCAGTTTTCCTTTTCTCCGATGTGGAACCCGTGGTCGCTCCAGAGCACAATAACCGTGTTGGCACTGAGAGGTGAAGCATCAAGCGCGTCAAGGATGCGCCCAAGCTGGTGGTCAACATAACTGATGCTGGCCAGGTAGCCGCGCATGAGGTGCTGCCACTGGCTGTTCTTGACAACCCATTTGTGCCAGCTCTGTCGACCGTGGTTGTGTGCATCCTTGATGTCACCCTCGAGGTGCTCGGGAAGTTTCACCCCTTCCTCGGGATACATGTCGAACCACTTCTGCGGTACTTCCCACGGGATGTGCGGACGGAACAGGCCGACAGCGAGGAATAAGGGCCGCTCCTGCGCTTTCTTCAGTTCCCCGATGGCCCAGTCGGCGACAATGTGGTCGCCGGTTTTCTCATCGGGCAGCTTGAGTGGTGCTGCGCCGAAGAGTTGCGAGGCACCACCCAGCGGCCGGCCGGCTGTGAGGCCGGCCTGCTTGTCGGGGACCAGCTTCGGGCGCGGCCAGATCGAGGAGATCGGGTCGAGCGGATCAAGGAAGTAGTCATCCCAGGCCTGCGGGTCATTTTGTGAGTCGCCGGGTGTCCACTGCAGGGTGTGGAAAATCTTGCCGCCACCGACCGCCCGGTAACCGTGATTGCGGAAGTGCTGCGAGAGGACAACCGCCTTCTCCAGTAGCGCGGACTCATGCCGCCAGCGCGGGCCGTGCGCACCGAAGAGGTTGCGGTAAATGCCCGAGCGGGAGGGGTGCACCCCGGTCATGACCGCGACCCGGGACGGGTGACAGGCGGGTGCGGCACAGTGTGCGTTGGTAAAGTTGATCGAGCGTTTTGCCAGGCGCTCAAAGTTGGGCGTCCTGATGCCCGGGTGATTATCCAGTGGTGATATATAGTCGTTGAGGTCGTCAATGGCGATAAAGAGGACATTCGGCTTTTCTGCCGGGGCGCTTAAAGCCAGGGCAAGGAAGGTGAGTGGTAACAGCAGTGGTTTCATCGGCAATGGGTGGGGCTATTTCCTGTCCTGTGTTTTTTTGTTCGTTCCCGGTTTCCTGGTTTTCTTTTTCTCAGGATAGGGCAGTACACGGTGGGTTTTTGCCCAGCTTGTCCATTGTTTTGCAAGTTGCGTGACTTTTTGAGGTTGGGCGTCGGCGAGGTTGTGCTGCTCACTGCGGTCCGCCTTCAGGTTGTAGAGTTCCCACGCGCCGCCACGACCAAGGCGCACGAGCTTGTGGTCGCGCACACGGATAGCGGCGTTGCCCTCGTGCTCCCAGTAGAGCGGGCGATTCAGGAGTTTATTACCTTGCAGCAGGGGGCGCAGGCTGGTGCCTGCCATGGGTTGGATGGTGTGCCCCTTGAATGTCCCTGGATACTTTGCACCCGCGAGGTCAACACAGGTGGCCATGATGTCGATCAGGTGGGCAGGTGTGGTTTCCCAGGTGCCGGCCCTTTGTCCCTTTATCTTCTCCGGCCAGTGGGCGATGAGCGGGGTGGCAATGCCTCCCTCGTGGTTGTAGTGCTTGTATTTGCGGAACGGCGTGTTGTTGAGGTGTGCCCAGCATTTGCCGATAAACACATCGGAATGCGCGTCGCCCGGGTTTGCACCCTTGTATTTTCCCGTTATGCCGGCCTCGGCATTGCCGCCGTTGTCGGAAAAAAACAGGACCAGCGTGTTGTCGAGCTGGTTGCGCTCCTTCAGGGCGGCGATCAGCCTGCCGATGTTCTTGTCGACTTCCTCAATCATCGCCGCATAGATGGCCATCATGTCGTCATAGCGTTTTTTCTTCCCCTCATCAAGGGAAGCCCAGGACGGGATTTCATCGGGGCGCGGGGTGAGTGTCCAGCTTGGATCCACCAGCCCCATCTTGACCTGCCTGCGGTGGCGTTCCTCGCGCAGGCGGTCCCATCCGGCCATGTATTTGCCGCGGTATTTGGCAATTGTTTTTTCCGGGGCCATGCAGGGAAAGTGCGGGGCAACGTGGGCGAGGTAAAGAAAGAAGGGTTTTTCCCCTGCAATTGCCTCGTCGATAAAGTTAACACCCCATTTGGTCCAGAGATCCGAGCCATACCACGGCGGTTCAAAACGCGGGTCATCATGCTCGACCTTCTCGCCGTTGAGATACATCTGGGCACTTCCCTTGGGGCCGGTCTGGTTGGAGAAGTGCAGGCCGCCGGCGGGCAGGTTGAGGCTGCGCTGGAAGCCGCGTCCCCAGGGGGTAACCCCGTGATTGAAACCGACATGCCACTTTCCCGCCATGGCGGTGAAGTAGCCTGCGGTGTTGAGCACCTCGGCAATGGTGACGCACTCGGCGTTGAGCCCGCCGCTGTAGCCGGGAAGGCCCTGGTCGGCGGTCATCCAGCCGATTCCGGCCTGGTGGGAATAGAGCCCGGTGAGCAGCGTGGCACGGGTCGGGCAGCAGCGCCCGGTATTGTAGAACTGGGTGAAGCGCAGGCCGTTTCTGGCCAGTGAGTCGAGGTGTGGTGTGGGAATCTCACCGCCATAGCAGGCGATATCAGAAAATCCCATATCGTCCACCATGACGGCAATGATATTGGGTTTAGCTTCGCCCCGGGCGTGATTGCCGAGCAGCAGCAGGGTGAAGAGAGCCAGGTATTTCATTGGGACGGGCGTCGTGTGCAGGGCATGGGGGTCAAGTCAGGGAGTGCTTGTGCAGGCAGCGCCATCCACGGCAGACACCACAAATGCCCCGGGAATCCAATCATGGTGCTGCTGGCAGATTTTCACAACCTGTGTTGCAAAGAAATGTGCCTCGGAGGAGTGAACGAGGCTGATGGTGCTGCCGCCGAAGCCACCTCCCATCATGCGGGAACCGAGTGCGTTGAGGTTACCGGCAATTTCCACCAGCGCATCCAGTTCAGTGCAGCTCACCTCGTAATCATCGCGCAATGAAACGTGGCTTGCATTCATCAGTGAGCCGGCGAGACCGGGATTTCCCGATTCCATGGCTGCGGTGAAATCTTTTACCCTTGCTATCTCGGAGACCACATGATGTGCGCGGCGGTAGAGTTGTTCGCCGAGTTGTTGGCGCATTTCCTCCAGTGCGCCGATAGTCGACTTGCGAAGTGTCTGCACGCCCAGGATTTCTGCGGCAGCCTCACAGTCATCCTTGCGGCGGGCGTATTCACCATCGGCCAGGGAATGCTTAACGCGACTGTCGATGACGACCATGGCCAGGTCCCCGGGAATGAGGAAGGGTGAGATATCAAGCGTTCGGCAATCGATAAAAAGCGCGTGCCCGGCAAGTCCGCAGTTGACTGCCAGCTGATCCATGATGCCGCACGGGACCCCGGCATACTCGTGCTCGGCCTGCTGGCAGAGTTGTGCGCGCTCCTTGGCCGGAAGTTCAATATTTACCAGGGCCTCTATGATCAGTGCGGTGGCCGATTCCAGTGCCGCACTGCTGCTGAGTCCCGCCCCCGCCGGCAGGTCGCAATCAAAGGCAATCTCAAAGCCGCCGGGGTCATGCCCGGCCTTGCGGTAAGCGGCGATGACCCCGAAAACATAGTTGGCCCATGCATTGTCAGCCTCCAGCGGGGTGTCCCGTTCCAGGTCAACAACCAGTGGAGACTCACTGCAGGTTGAACTCCATATCCTCGCCTCGGGTTCGCTGATGGCTGCTGCCGCTGCCACCACGTAGCGGTTGATCGCAAACGGGGTGACCAGCCCGTCCTGGTAGTCGACATGCTCGCCGATCAGGTTGACGCGTCCGGGGGCACATGCGCTCAGCACGGGAGCCCGGCCGAACACCTTGCTGAAATGTGCCTGCGCGGATGCAGTCAGGTTGTCAATGGCGGGCAAAATAAATCAGTAAATGAGCGCAGGATGTGGGCGGGAAAGGATTTATTTCATCCATCCAAGATCGGGCCATGGAGGAGTGTCATTCTTCACCGGTGTTCCCGGTGAGGAGCGCCCTGTTTTGATGATTGCGGTGATCTTTGCCGTCAGTGAAGTGACAATTTCAGGATGTTTCTCGCTGAGGTTGACCGTTTCCCCGGGATTCTTATCCAGGTCATAGAGTTGCGCCTTCATTGCTTTCTTCTGGCCAGCCATGATGAGTTTCCATTTTCCCTCACGAATGGCGAACCGGCCTGCACTTGAGTGATGAATAATCGGCGGGCGTTTTTTCAGGGTGCCCGGGTCAAGCATCTCCGTATAGAAGCTGTTGCTGTCCTCGCCGGCATTGTTGGGCAGGCTCTTGCCCAGCATTTCCGCCAGTGTTGCCAGCAGGTCAGTCTGGCAGACCGGCGCATTGAGCCTGCCACCGGCCTTGACCTTGGCCGGCCAGCGGATGAAGAAGGGCACCCGGTGACCGCCCTCATAGATGGAGCGTTTACCTTCCCTGTAGCAGCCGTTGCTTCGATGGGAAAATTTCTCAGCCCGTTTTTTCCAGGTGTTCTCCGGGCCGTTGTCACTGGTGTAGATGATGATGGTGTCGTGTGCGAGTTTCTCTTGATCGAGCAGTTCCAGGATGCGTCCGACATGGTGGTCGGTCTCGACCATGAATTCACCGTAGGCGCCGGCCTTGCCCTGCCCGCGGAACTTCTCAAGCGGGATCACCGGCTTGTGCGGTGAGGTGAAGGGAAGATAGAGGAAGAACGGCTTGCCTTTGCGCGCGTCATTTGCCTTTCCCTTGATCCACTCGATGGACTTGTCGGTGAAGCGGGTCAGGCATTCCCGGTCAATAAAATCAGGTGCCACCTCGAGGTCAGCCGCAGCGACCGGAATTTTCTCATAGGGGGGCATGATGCGGTAGTCGCTGAGCGCAATCCGGTTGGGTTTCTTGCGGGTATTGAGGGTTGGCGGGACCTTGGCGTAACGGCCTTCAAACCAGGCGAGCACCCCATAGTTCATCGAGGCGGGAATGCCCCAGTAGTAGTCAAATCCCTTGTCCAGCGGCATGTCCTTTACCGGTTGTGACCAGTCCCGCTTGCGCTTTGTGCCGGGAAAATCCATGCCGAGGTGCCACTTGCCGACCATGGCGGTGTGATAGCCGTTGTCACGCAGCAGTGAGGCCAGCGTGGTTCGTCCGTCGGCGATCAGGCAGTCACGCTCGGCACCGAATACCCCGCGTTTTAGTCCTGTGCGCCAGCTGTAGCGGCCGGTGAGCAGGCCATAGCGCGAGGGCGTGCACACGGTGTCTGAACAGTGTCCGTCAGTAAGGGTGAGTCCTTCGCGCGCAAGGCGGTCGAGGTTCCTGGTCCTGAATTTGGAATCCGGGTTCAGGCACGAGGCGTCACCATAACCCTGGTCATCGCTGTAGATGAGGATGATGTTCGGCTTCTCTGCGGCTTGAGCAACACAGAGAAGACACTGCAGAAGAAGGACAATAAAGAGACGGGTTTTCATTTAAGGCGTGACTGGTATTCGGGGCGCTTGCGCCATTGTTCAAAGTAGGGTTTGTAGGCCTCCACCTCGGTCCAGAAAATGCGTGGCGGCTGCGGCGAGTTCACTTTGCCTTCCGGGTAATCGCTGCCCTTTACACTGGCCTCAATGGATTTTACTGACGTGCGCAGCCGGCTCTTCATACGTCTTGCGATTTCCGGTTGTTTATTAATCAGGTTGTTGGACTCAGTGGTGTCGTTGGCCAGGTTGTAGAGTTCCATCCGGGCGGGTTTTTTCCCCTTGGGATTCTTTGGAAAGGAAAGAATCTTGTAGTCATTGTCGATCAGGGCGGCGCGACCGCGACTGTGGAAGGGAAGCGGTTTGCTGCGCGGGCCAATCTCCCCGGCCAGGAGCGGTGCCAGGCTCAGGCCGTCCTGCGGCTGTAGCATGGTGGCAGCGGGCAGTCCCGTGATCTCCGCTATGGTGGGAAAAATGTCAACTGCACCGGCCGGGTATTTAGTGACACGCGGCTTGGCGATGCCCCCTGGCCACTCGATGATTGCCGGCACCCGCAGGCCACCCTCGTAAATGCTCCCC
>JAYGGE010000159.1:0-3987 GCA_046581505.1 Verrucomicrobiales bacterium
TGATCCATGCCACTTATACTTGTCCGCGTGATCCGGATCTGGCGGATCAGGTGAGGAAGAACCTAGACCATTGCCCTGCAATCCGTTAAATTACGTGAAATTGCCAATCTAATTGGCAGTATATTATATGAATATGTTTCCCCACCGTAATCTCTTTTTCTGCATCATTGCGGCTATCGGAGGATTTCCCTCCGGAGTGTATTCTGATGTTAATACTCAGGTTGATTTCTCAAGGGATGTACTGCCAATTCTTTCCAACAAGTGCTTTGCCTGTCACGGGCCGGATACCAAGAAGAAATCGCAACTGCGTCTGGATTCTTCCTCAACGGCGATGGCGGATCGCGATGGTGTGCGCGCGATTGACCCGGAGAATCCTGCCAAAAGCGAGATTCTTATCCGGCTTCATGACAAAGAGGATCCCATGCCGCCGGAGGATGCAGAGAAACAGCTCACGGACAAGGAGCGTGAATTGCTAAGCAACTGGGTTCGGCAGGGCGGTAAATATGCCGACCACTGGGCATTCGTACTTCCACGAAAACAAGCCGGCAAGAAGGATATTGATGCCTTCGTCGGTGCGCGACTTGCAGCAAAGGGTGTTGATTTTGCTCCTGAAGCCGACCGGGCGACGCTGGCCCGGCGTGTGGCCCTGGTGCTGACCGGGTTGCCCCCGGAACCTGAGCAGTTGTCAAGGTTCCTTGGTGATGATCGTCCTGAGGCATATGGCGTCCTTGTCGAGGAGCTGCTGGCAAATTCCCGTTATGGCGAACACCAGGCACGCTACTGGCTGGATGCAGTGCGCTATGGTGATACGCACGGGCTGCACCTCGACAACCGGCGTGGCATTTATCCCTACAGGGACTGGGTGGTGAAGGCCCTTAATGGCAACCTGCCACTGGATGATTTTATCACCTGGCAACTTGCCGGCGACTTGTTGCCGGACCCGACGCTGGAACAACGGGTGGCAACAGGGTTTGTGCGCATGAATCCATCGACAGCTGAGGGTGGCGCGATTCCTGATGAGTTTCAGGCGAAGAATACATTTGATCGCACGGAGACCTTGGGAACCGTGTTGTTGGGCATGACACTTACCTGTGCCCGTTGTCACACTCACAAGTATGACCCGATCAAGCAGGTCGAATATTACCGTTTGTATGCATTTTTCAACAATACAGCGGAAGGATCAATGGACGGTAACAAATATGACTATGCGCCGGTGATGAAAGCCCCTGCGGATGGCGCTCAATGGCGTGAGTGGCAGGAAATTGAGAACCAGAGAGATGCCATTATTGCCGAGGCTGGAGACAGCCTGAAGAATAACAGGGAGGAGCAATCCCCTGCGGCAGAGAAGTGGCAGGCATCAGGTGCAAAAGACCGGTTGAAGATGATCACTGATCCGAACGGCCCGTGGAAGCAAACCGTTTTGTCCAAGCGGGCGACTGATCTGGTTGCGCGGGTTTCCGCGGCGGAGAAGAAATTCACAACCACTTTGGTTGCGCAGGATCGCAAGACGCCACGGGTTACCAAGATGCTTCGACGTGGTGAATACAACCTGCCCTTTGGGGATTCCCTCAAGCCTGATGTGCCGGAGATAATGAACAGGTTTCCCGAGGGTGCGCCGCGTAACCGCCTTGGCCTTGCGCAATGGCTGACTGCGCCTGATCAGCCATTGGTTCCACGCGTTCTGGTCAATCGCGTCTGGCAGCGGGTATTCGGGCATGGCCTGGTGCGCACCCCGGAGGATTTTGGAGTGCGGGGAGAGCAGCCCACCCATCCTGGGTTACTTGACTGGCTTGCCGTGGAATTGCAGGACAGCGGATGGGATCTCAAGCATCTATTGCGGCTAATGGTCCACAGCAGGACCTTCAGGCAGGATTCCAAATGGCGCGGCGAGTTGAATGATCCGGAGAACCACATGCTTGCGCGCGGCCAGAATTATCGCATGGATGCCGAGATGCTGCGTGATGTTGCCCTTTGGGCCAGTGGGCTGCTTGTTGCAACCCAGGGTGGTGAAGGAGCGAAGCCCTACCAGCCTAAAGGCATGTGGTCGGCATTGATGCACCCGGGCAGCAATACCAAGAATTATGTGCGTGACAAGGGTGAACGCCTTTACCGGAGAAGTGTCTACACGTATTGGAAGAGGACCAGTCCACATCCCATGATGACACTTTTTGATGCACCGGCCCGTGAGTCGAGTTGCGTGAAGCGCTCGCGCAGTAACACCGCTTTGCAATCGCTTGGCCTGCTGAATGAAACGCAGCGTATTGAGATGTCACGCAAGTTGGCGGAACGTCTTCTGCGCCTGGCGGGAGATGACAACCGGCGAGTCGATTACCTCTTTGGCCTGCTTGCCTGCCGCAAGCCAACCGCCGCTGAGCGAAGCGCCTGCATGGGATTACTGCAGAAGATGGGTCGCCGCTATGGGGCCTCTGAAGCAGATGCACTGGCCCTGCTTGCTTCCGGAGAGGCTGCGCGTGATAGGGGACAGGATCCAAAGAGGCTTGCTGTCTGGACACAGTTGGCTGCCACTGTCCTGGCCAGCGATGTCGCGATATTGATTTATTAATTAGCTAAGGTATTCCCCGTATTTTCCATGCCAATGAATCAGCAAGAAACATTTCGCGAATTCGATCTTAACCTGACCCGTCGTCAATTATTCGGTCGTTCAGCGCTTGGTCTTGGCACTGCCGCCATGAGTCAAATACTGGGCTCCGGTGCAATTGGAAAAGGAGCGGGTGAACTCGCCTCTCATGGTGGCCTGCATCATGCACCGAAAGCCAAAAGGGTAATCTACCTGTTCATGAGTGGCGGCCCAAGTCATCATGACCTCTGGGACTATAAGCCGAAAATGCGGGAAATGTTCGGTCAGGACCTGCCTGAACACATTCGTGACGGGCAACGGATTACCGGCATGACCGCAGGGCAAAAGACACTCCCTGTCTGCCCGAGCAAATACGAGTTCACAAAGCATGAGAACAATGAGCGTGGTGTCTGGATCAGTGAGTTGTTGCCCCATACTGCCACCGTGGCCAAGGAACTCTGCGTGGTGCATTCCACCTTTACTGATGCCATCAACCATGATCCTGCGATCACTTATATCCAGACCGGCAGTCAGATCCCGGGCAGGCCGAGCCTGGGTGCATGGCTAAGTTACGGGCTGGGCAGCATGAATGAGAACCTGCCAGGATACGTCGTGATGCATGCGCACACGAAGCACCCGGAGCAGAGCCTTTTCGGCCGATTGTGGGGCAGTGGTTTCATGCCTTCCGAGCACCAGGGAACACTCATGCGCAGCCAGGGTGATCCCGTTTTATACCTGAGCAACCCGGCAGGTGTCAGCCGCGAGGATCGCCGTGCCCAGCTTGATGCCCTCTCGGCGATCAACCAGGCGCAGTATGCCCGCTTTGCCGACCCGGAAATTCTATCGCGGATTAAACAGCACGAACTGGCTTTTCGTATGCAGGCTTCGGTGCCTGAGTTGATGGATCTCTCGCAGGAGGATGACAAGACATTTGAACTCTATGGTGAGGAGGCGCGCAAGCCGGGGACATTCGCTGCCTGCTGCCTGAACGCCCGGCGACTGGCCGAGCGCGGCGTGCGCAACATCCAGATTTTCCATCGCGGTTGGGACGCTCACGGCAATCTCGCCGGCGAGCACGGCAATCAGTGCAAGGACATCGACCAGGGTTCGGCGGCACTTATCAAGGACTTGAAGAGGCTTGGGATGCTGGATGAAACACTCGTTGTATGGGGGGGAGAGTTTGGCCGCACGGCATATTGCCAGGGCCGCCTGGGCAAGGACAACTACGGGCGCGATCATCACCCGCGCTGTTTTACTGTCTGGATGGCCGGTGGTGGTATCAAGGCGGGTATCACCTACGGTCAAACCGATGATTATGGCTACAATATCGCCCATCCTGACGGGACACCCATGCGACCGAAGCCCAGCCGGGACAAGTGGACGCCGGGAACGATGCATATTCATGATCT
>JAYGGE010000161.1:0-108436 GCA_046581505.1 Verrucomicrobiales bacterium
TCAGGTAACTCCACAATGGTGATGTTTCTCAACTGCACCGGGGAGCCGTGACCACAAAAACAGATATGTCCGCTGCGTCTCCGGACCCCTTTGTGTTTCGGGTTCTTTTTTGCCAGCTCATCCAGGTTGGCCTCGGTAATCCTTGTGCCGTTTAACTCGACGATTACCAGGGGGCCGTTAACGGTGACTTTCTGGTGGTTCCATTTTCCAACAGGCTTAAGGAAGCCGCGTCTGGCTGCTTTAAGCTTGTAGATGGATCCGTGATACTGCGAGTCTTTCAGCTTGGCATATTTTGGGTGACTGTTGTCCAGGATCTGCAACTCCATGCCTGCTGAGGATGGTCCTCCGGTGCCCGGGTAATGGATGCCGAGGCCGTTGTTGCCGTGGGGCGGCAGGAGAAAGTCAAATTCGAAGATATAGTTGCGGTATTGCTTCGTGCTCACCAGGTTCTTCCCGCGGCAGATGAGAACACCGTCCTTGACCTCGTAAGCAGCCCCTGTCCACCCGCTCAGGTCCCTGCCGTTGAAAAGACTGACTGCCTGCTGGGCACTTGCGGATGCGGCCCAGGCCAATGTCATGGCGATGAGCAGGGGTTTCATTATATACTTTTAAGTATGATTGGAATTGCAAGGCGGTTCTCCAACTGTTCTTTACGCAATTGAGAGAGTAAATTGGTCGGGGTGATAGGATTCGAACCTACGGCTTCCTGCTCCCAAAGCAGGCGCTCTGACCAAGCTGAGCTACACCCCGTTTCCGCTTGGGCGGCAGGTAAGGTTCCTGAATCCGTGTGGGTTTCAAGTTGTAAATCGCGATTGCGCGACTATCTGATTTATCTTTAGAAGCATGGCTGAAGACAACCAACGCAAGACCCTTGACCAGCGTGCGGGGATGTCTGATCTGGACCGGCTGCGGCATTCCACGGCGCATGTGCTGGCGACTGCTATTGCAAAACTGTGGCCGGACGCCCAGTTTGCGGCCGGACCGCCGGTGGAGAACGGGTTTTATTATGACGTGGAGCTCAGTCACCGGATCTGCCCGGAGGATTTCGAGTCGATCGAGGCGGAAATGACCAAGGTGGTGAAAGAAAACCAGACTTTCGAGAAGATGTCCGTGTCACGGGAGGAGGCGCTGGAACTGGCACAGAAGGGTCGCCTGGCAGCGCTCGGCGAGCGGTCAGTCGCCTCAACCTTCAAGGTTGACCTGCTTGGGGAAATTCCCGAGGACGAGGAGATTTCAATCTACAAAAACGGTGATTTCTGGGACCTTTGTGCCGGGCCCCATGTGCCGCGCACCGGCAATTGCAAGGCTTTCAAGCTGATGTCGGTCGCCAGCGCCTTCTACAAGGGGGATGCAAACAACCCGCAGTTACAGCGCGTCTACGGCACCGCCTTCAAGAACAAGACCCAGCTCGGCGAACATCTTGAACAACTGGAGGAGGCCAAAAAGCGTGATCATCGCAAGATCGGCCGTGACCTTGGCCTGTTTCATTTTGACGAGGCGGTCGGGCAGGGGCTGGTGTTGTGGAAGCCGAAGGGTGCGATTGTGCGCAATGAGCTGCAGAAGTTCATCAGCGGTGAACTGGACAAGTGCGGCTATAGTCAGGTTTACACTCCCCACATCGGCAAGCTTGGGCTTTACCGCACAAGCGGTCATTTCCCCTATTATGAGGAGAGTCAGTTTCAGCCTATCGTTGATCGTGAGGCGATGGCAAAACTGGTTGATGAGGGCTGTTCATGCGGTGAACTTACCAACCGCCTGAAGTCGGGCGAGGTTGAGGGCTTTTTGCTCAAGCCCATGAATTGCCCGCATCATATCAGGATTTACGCCAGCGAGCACCATAGCTATCGTGATTTGCCGGTGCGTCTTGCGGAATTCGGAACCGTTTATCGCTGGGAGAAGTCGGGCGAGCTTGGGGGTCTGACACGTGTGCGCTCGTTTACCCAGGATGATGCCCACCTGTTTTGTACCGATGAGCAGGTGCAACCCGAAATCATAGGCTGCCTTGAACTGGTCAAGGTGGTGTTGAATACTCTCGGCATTGGTGATTACCGGGTTCGCATTGGTTTGCGGGATCCGGATTCCAGTAAATATGTGGGGGATCCGGAGAACTGGGATCGCGCCGAGCAAGCACTGCGCCAGGCGGCGAGCACGCTGGAGGTGCCGTTTACCGAAGAGGCAGGTGAGGCGGCCTTCTATGGGCCAAAGATCGACTTTGTGGTAAAGGATGTTATTGGACGCGAGTGGCAACTGGGCACGGTGCAGGTTGACTATAACCTGCCTGAGCGTTTTGACTTGAGTTACGTCGGGGCGGATAATAAGCCGCACCGCCCGGTAATGATCCATCGTGCGCCTTTCGGGTCCCTTGAGCGTTTCGTGGCGGTGCTTATTGAACACTTTGAAGGGGCCTTCCCCACCTGGCTTGCACCGCAGCAGGTGCGCGTGCTGCCGATTTCCGAGAAATTTGTCGATTTCGCGCAGAAACACCTTGATATACTGCAGGATGCCGGTGCCAGGGCAGTGATGGATAATTCAGCAGAGAAAATCGGGGCTAAAATTCGGCTTGCCCAAATCGACAAGATTCCATATATGTTGATTATTGGTGCTAAAGAAGTCGAAT
The DNA here is from genome assembly GCA_046581505.1 of Verrucomicrobiales bacterium. GTDB lineage: Bacteria > Verrucomicrobiota > Verrucomicrobiia > Verrucomicrobiales > DEV007 > CACIUL01. The sequence continues at coordinate 2,618 of JAYGGE010000161.1, forward strand.
CCGATACCATCTCAGTCCGCCACCGTAACCGTGGTGACCTCGGTGCATTGCGTCCTGAAGAGTTCCTCACTCAATTTCGAGAGGAAGTGCTTGCCCGAGCTCTCTAGATAGAGCGTTCTTTCCCCTGCCTGATGTTTGTTTACAATTCCTCCGCTTCGGTCTTTTCCTTAACAGGATCAACCGAATGCATCCATATGAGTCAAACAGGAGGGCATCGTTATCGCTAGACCGAGGAAGAAGCCTTTTCGTGGCCGCCGTCAGCGTGATCGTGTCAACGAGCGGATTCGGGTGCCCAAGGTGCGCGTTGTGCATGGTGATGCGCAACTCGGGGTCATGAACACGCAGGAGGCCATAAGGCTTGCCAAGGACCGCGGCATGGACCTGGTGGAAGTTTCCTCCCATGCGCGCCCGCCGGTTTGCAAAATTGTCGATTACGGCAAGTACAAATATGACCAGAAGAAACTCAAGAAGGATGTTCCCAGGAAGTTAAGCCGCCTGAAGGAGGTGAAGTTTCGCGTCGGCATTGATCCGCACGACTACAAGATGAAGATTACCCGCGCGGAGGGTTTCCTGGTGCACCAGGGAAAAGTTCGAATTCAGTTGATGTTCCGGGGGCGCCAGATGGCGCACAAGGAGATCGGGTTTGAGCTGATGGAGGAGGTTAAGGAAGATCTCATTGGTGTTGCCCATATTGACATGGAGCCGAAACTTGCCGGCCGGCATATCACCATGATGCTTTCACCGCTGCCCGGACATCTCCAAAAACCGAAATTCAAAGTCCACGAGGAACCACCTGAGGATGATGAGGATGATGAGGATGATGAGGATGAGGAGGATGAGGAGGATGACGAGGACGGGGAGGAAAGCGATGTGCGTCTTAGGCCCAATGAGGATCACCATCACCTTGAGGTTGAGGAGGAGATTGAGCACCTGGAGTCGGATGACGGTCGCCCCAAGTTGAAGCGGGGCAATTAGCTCTTCCTGTAAGCCAGGCATTACCATGGGAGTCCTCCCGCACCTGCTGCTTTTTGACATTGACGGCACCCTGCTCAACACGGAAGGCGCTGGTATGCGGGCGTTTACATCAGCTTTCGAGCAGCTTTATCCTGCGCAGGTTGCCGCCTGCGGCGGTGTTCCCGGGATTGATTTTGCGGGCAGTACGGATTCCGGGATCGTGATGGGCATGTTTACTGAATTGGGCATCACCGACAGCAGTTCACAGCGTGAGCGGTTTTATGCAGCCTACCTCAGTTGCCTGCGCCGCAACCTGGGTGAACCGGGGGTCACCGGGTCATTGCTGGGGGGGGTTGCCGGGTTACTCGGGCAACTTACCGAGGATGTTCGCGGCACTGCGGTATTGCCCGGGTTGCTGACCGGCAACATTGCAGCGGCTGCGAGGATAAAGACCGATTATTACGGCATCAGCGGATATTTCCGTTTCGGGTCGTATGGCGATGACCATCATGACCGCAACCAACTCGGCCCGGTTGCTGTAAATCGCGCATCCGATTTATTGGGCCGGGACCTTTCCTCGGCACCGGTTACCGTGATTGGTGATACGGTGAAGGACATTCGCTGCGCGCGTGCGTTTGGAGCGCGCGTGGTGGCGGTTGCCTCCGGCAACATACCGGCTCAACAGCTTGCCGGGCATCATCCTGATTTGCTGCTGGAGAACCTGGACGATGTGAGCGAAGTGCTGGCTTTACTGGGCGTGGATTGATTTTCCGCGTTCAGCTGGTTGCTTTTGCCCGGGCCGGGATTTCCGCGTCTAGTGGCCGGTGCTGCCAGGGGCTGATGAATGCCAGGTAGGTCATGATCATGACCAGACTGAAAATTGACAAATTAACACCGAATACCGCAATGCTCAGGTGGAATGCCACGCCCAGGAATAATCCAAGCCTGCGGGTTTTTGGAATCCAGAGCAGGATCGGGATGGCAAGTTCCACCATCAGTGTCAGGTAGGTCAGCATGTCCAGGAATTCGTGCCAGTGGATTACCCATGATCCCGCGAAGCGGCTGTGATGCGAAAGCATGAAGTAGGTGAGGAAATCACCGGTTTGCCAGTAGTAGTCTCCGATTTTCTGTATAACAGTCTGCCAGTAAATGACAAACACCTGAAGTTGTATTAATACCAGCCCGTAACGCGGGACTGATTGCGGGTCCATTGGGCTGCCTTTGCGCAGCAGCAGCAGATGATACGGGTTCCATTTTTCTCCCAGCGGGCTGAATAGCAGGATAGCCGCGAAGTTGAGAAGGATAAAATCCCAGCCGGATGTCGCAACCGGTGCGCGCTGCATGATCGAGAGCAGGAACCAGAAGAGGATTCCCAGCATTGGCCGTGCGAGCTTTCCCCAGGCCAGCAACAGCGTTGCAGCAGCAGCTGCGATGAACACAACAGTAACCGGGGCAGGACTGTTCACTGCTGCAAATATCGACAGGTAGAGACCGGGACCGGAGTCCCATGCAACTGCCGGGTCAATAATGCCATTGGCGCAGAGCAGCGTTATCCGGTATGGCCAAAGGTGGGCGATGTTGACCAGCGCCACGGCCGCGAAGGCAATGCGCAGCAGCGCATATCGCCTTTCGTCGACCCCCTTGAGCCAGATCGATCTGTAAGCTTCAACGAGCAGCATCGTTTTTTACCGGGAAGGGGCCGAAGACGCTTCGTTGCTCTATCGTCAGCTTGCCGTCTTTGCGGATGCGGTCCAGGAGGCGGGAGATTTTCTGGCGGGTGTTTTGGGGGTGGGTAGTTTCGATCTCGAGATGAACACTGAACTCAACGAGTTGAGGATTCTTTCTTTCCAGGGCATGGGCCAGGGCCCTTATGTAGGGTTCCCGGTAGCTTTCGCCGCCCGGCGTGAACATGCGCTCAAAGGTATAGTAGTAACGAATTTTCTCGCGCGGATGGATTTCCTCCAACCCCGGCAGCCCGGGCCCGAATTCGTGCTCTTTGCCTCCCGGGTCCATTGCAATCACCCGGACACGGAGGCGGTGTACCCTGGGGATCGAGTAGAACATGCTCCAGTTCTGCTCGATCCCGGCAGTCCGGCGCAGTGCCGCCAGCCAGCCTGTGGCCGGAGGGTTGCCGGGAGCGAGGCCGGCCAGGATGTTCGCCGCACAGAGGCTTGCAAAGGCAACGATTAATATCCCGCACAGAGGTTTCATGGCTTCAGGCCGGTATTATAGACGGAAACAGGCCTGCAGGCGAAGTCCGGGATGAGGAAAACACGGCCGGGCATGAAGCCGTTGATCAGTAAAGGGCGGATTAAGGGTTCAATTCCCAAGACACATCCCGATCTTTTCCACGCTATCCCGATTGGAATCTGTGGGTCTAGGGGATTCCTGTGGTCTTTTTCAGCGGGCGAGCCATTCCGTGAAGGATTCTTCCCCGAGTATTTTCTCTGCCAGTTTTCGGTAACCTTGTGTCAGTGGGTGACTGGCATCGGCGTAGGATTTGGAGGGCAGTGTGTCGGCGATCCAATGTGGAATGTTACTTTCCCTAAGCCACTTCGCCGCGCCATTCTCCAGCTTGAGTAATCGGTCCCGATTGGTTTCGGTTAATTTGTGCTGATTGAGGGGGCCAACGACTACGTAGACATTGTTGCCACGGGACTGCAAATGGTTGACCAGGCGTTGAAAGGCCTGCCATTGCAATGAGTTTTCCAATGCCACCCAGTCCAGGTTCTGCGGGCTTCCAGCCCATGGCTTGTGCCTTGGACTGCCGGTGCCGCGTTCGGGATCATCGACCGGTTCCCCGGGAATGGACATCCGGATCTGCGCCAGGGGATTAGCATAGCTGTTGGGATATGAATCGGGGTTGTCCTCAGCCTGGGCAACGGTCCATTGCGGGATGGATTGCTGGCCGAAATGAGCCTCTTGCAGGTGATTGATCCAGGTGAGGAAAGGGATGCGGTTTTCGATTGCCCGGGTGATACGGGTCTCGGTCTTGGCACGGTAGCTGGGGATACGAACAGAAAACTGGGGGATCAGCAGGGGATGATTGAAGGTCTGCTCCTTGGGCGCTTGAAGATCCCGCTCGGGACTGCTTAACCACAGCAGGTTGCAATGAAGCAGGACCTTGCGGTTGCGGATGCCACTGCCGTGATGTTCGATGAGTCCTTCCAGCGCCAGGGGGTAAAGCCCGTTAACACCGGCATTGACGAAGGAGTGGTCGGTTTGCCCGGAGAGAAAATGGGATAGTGTGCCATTCCGCGAAACGTATTCGCCCCAGACCACCGAGTCGCCCACAACAGGGATGGCTCCGGGGGACATTTGTCGCACATGATGAGCGTAGACCCAGTAGTCGTTACTCAGCACGTAGGGGACACGATAGTCCGGGAGATCGGTTTCCAATGTTTCTGTATGTCGCCAAAGCGTTGGCGTGGCAATAGCAATGACAACAAAGATGCCAAGTGCGACCAGCCATTCCCGCGGGCTGAGCCGGATGCTGTTGGAGTTGGAATCGTTGCAGGGAGCGGCGTTCATGCTTTCAGTTAGAATTGGAAATAGATGAATTCTCCGCCGCCTGAGGCGCACAGGCAGATGTAGAGCAACATGCCCACCACCAGCACCACGCGAATCCAGGCTGGCTGCAGCAGTGATTGCCACCGTGACTCATGCAGGAACTGGTAGGCCCAGGTGGCCGTTATCAGGCCAAGCATGAGGAGCGGCATTTGCGGATCCGTCCAGGCGGAGCCGAAGATGCGGCTGATGATCAACCCGGCATCGCCCATTGACTCGGCACGGAAAAAGATCCAGGCAAAACAGACGAAGAGGAAAACGCCTGCCTGCTTCACGAAACGTGGCATCTGTTCACGGAACCAGTCGGCGCGTTCCAGTTGGCGCGTCACCACCAATCCCAGCCCGTGAAGTGTGCCCCACACGAGGAACGTCCAGGCCGCTCCATGCCACAACCCGGAGATGATGAAGGTGGCCAGCAGGTTCAGACACATCCGCTTTACCCCTTTGCGATTGCCGCCCAGCGGGATGTAGACATAGTCGCGGAACCAGGTGGAGAGGCTGATGTGCCAGCGCGACCAGAAATCCCCAAGGCTGACGGCAAGGTAGGGATTGTTGAAATTGCGCATCAGTCGAAAACCCATCATGCGTGCCACGCCGCGCGCCATGTCGGTGTAGCCGCTGAAATCAAAATAGATCTGCCAGGCGAAGGCGAAGGTGGCCAGCGCCAGCGCAGCACCGCCAAAATTGCCCGGGTCGTCGTAAACGCGCTCCACGTAGAGTGCCAGGTAATTGGCCAGTGCCAGTTTCTTGAAGAGTCCAACCACAAAAAACGAGAGGCCATTGGCGAAATCCTTTCCCGTGACCTTCGGCGCCTTGAGGAATTGCGGCAGCAAATTCCTGGCGCGTTCAATCGGTCCGGCAACAAGCTGCGGGAAAAATGAAACAAAGGTGGCAAAACGGACGAAGCTTGTTTCCCGCTCAATCCTCCCCCGGTAAAAGTCGATGGTGTAGCTCATCGACTGGAAGGTGTAGAAGGAGATACCCACCGGCAGCAGGTATTCCAGCCCGAATGGCATCAGGTCTGCCGGCGGCGGGAGGTGCAGTCCCAGAAAGCCATTGAGATTGCTGATAAAGAAGCCGGCATACTTGAAGAAGAAGAGCAGGCTCAGGTTGTTGATGATGCTGACCCAGAGCCACAGTCGCCTCCGCGCATTCGGCCGGCCCATTATTCGCACCGCGAGAAAATCCAGGGCCGTGGAATAGATGATCAGGCCCAGGTAATACGGGTTCCACCAGCCGTAAAACACGTAGGAGGAGAGCAGGATCCAGTGCAGCCAAAAGGGTGTTTTGCGAAGCGCAAAGAACCCGCCCAGGACGATCAGGAAGAAACAGAGAAACGTCCAGGTATGGAACAGCATTGGTTGACTAGCGCGCTATCGGGCCTTGAGCCTGCAGATGTTTTAGTTTCCCAGGCGTAATGGTTCGCACGCAACGGAAACCGCAGTAATCGGTGAAGAAACAGGCGTCGGTGTCGCCGGTTTTTTCCCCGCGGCGAAAGGTGACCCGGCACATCGCCTCTGAGGCACGCCAGGAACCGCCCCGGATGACGCGCTTGGGGTCCAAACCTTTCGGCTCTGGGCCGCCGGGGTTGGCCGCCGGGCTGGTGTTGTAGTAGTCTGGGCCGTACACATCCTCGCACCATTCGGAGACATTACCGTACAGGTCGTGCAGCCCCCAGGCGTTGGGCCGGCGCGTTCCGACACGGTGGGTGCGCTTGCCGCTATTGCCGGCAAACCAGGCGTACTGCTTGAGTTGATTGCCCTTCCCGAAACTGTAATCACTGCTGCTGCCGGCACGCGCAGCATACTCCCACTCCGCCTCGGTGGGCAGTCGATAACCGCTGGCTCCCGGAATCCGGGGCCAGCCGGATCTGGTTTCATCGTAACAGGGTTTAAGCCCCTCCATCAGTGAGCGCTCGTTGCAGTAACGCCGCACGCCGCTCCAGCGGACCTGCTCCACAGGTTTCTGAGAATCATCCTGCCAGTGGGAGGGATTGGGTAGCTCCGCCTGGATGTACATCGCGTGCGTCACCTCAAACTTGTCCATCAGGAAACCGGCCAGCTGCACTGTGTGCGCCGGGGCCTCATCCGGATCGCCCTTGGCGGTGCCCATGGTGAATTCTCCCGGGCCAATATAGACCATGGCGATTCCTGATTTTGTAGTCACCTCCACCAACTTGCTTTTTGGCGAACCGCCAGTTTCCTCAGTCGGCTTTTGACCGCAGGCGGAGAGCCAAAGGATGGGAACGAGAAAAAGGAAAGTGAACTTCACGAAGTAGAGGTTCTATTTGCTGAGCCGAACCCAGTCCGATTCCTTGTTGCTGCGTCCGTCTTTTGATAGCTGCAAAAAATCTGCGGTTGAACTGGTTTTCTGCAGATCAATCTCCTTTTCCCCGCTGGTTGAAACGGCGTAAATATCCCATTTACCGGCAAAAACCCCCACAATCTCACGGGCGGACTGATAGGTTCCAGGCTTGGACAGGTCACCCTTGCCCTTGGGTCCGCGGCTGAATGAAACAAACTTCCCGCCCGGTGACCAGTCCACGTGATAGATCTTGTTCACCTTGTCACGAATGATCACCGAGCGTTTGCCCACCTTCGGGTGATCGGAGTCCAAATCAATTTCAGCCACCTCAATGGTATGGTCGCCGGAACCCCAGGCAATGTGATTGCCCACCGGGCTCAGGCACGGCCGGCAGCCGCTGATGCCCAGGTTGATGATCTTGTTTCCATCCGCCTCAATGAGAACAATGGCATGCTTGAAGCCCATACCGGCATGCACCGTGGATGCGATCCATTTGCCGTTGGCCGAGAAGGTGGGGTTATAAAGATGATGCATTTTGGCGCTGTTGGGGTGCGGGGTAGATTTGCCGCTCTTCACGTCGTAATATATCAGGCCCTTGGTGAAATAATCGGTCACGCTCCATTTCTTGTATTCCTGCGGCAACCAGAGAAGCCGGTTGCTGTCTGCTGTCCAGCAAGGTTGCCGCGCATAATCAGCAACCTTTTTGCGCCCGCTGCCGTCACTTTTCATGATCCAGAGGCTGCGCACCGTGTCCCGGCCCTTGCCGGCATCCACCAGGAAACAAATCCTTTTGCCATCAGGCGACACCTGCGGATAAAGCTCGTTTATTTCGGGTGTATTGGTCAGGTTGCGCTCACCGGATCCGTCGGCATTGCGGGTAAAGAGTTCCCAGTTGTTATTGTGATAAGCCTCGTGAACGATCCGGTGGGGACTGGCTTTAAGTTGTTCGGCCAGGCTTTTCTGGACGGCGTGCGTAGCAGCCGGCGGCAGCAATATTGCCGCACACAGGGAAAAGGGAACTTGAGTTCTCATATTGGTTTGGTTTGAAATTAGCGGTTTCATTGCTAGAGAGAATCCTACCCCAACATCCTTTCCGCTTTCGTTGCCGTGCGTTTCATTTCCGGCCAAACTCCGGATGGGCCACGATCGCGTGGATAACAGCCCTAAGGGAGTGGTTCTGTTTTTGAGTGGCCTGAAAAACAGCGTCGATGTACGGGCGGTCGGCGCGAGTAACTTCGCGGCCATGGGCGTAGCTGATGAGTTTTCCAATGATGCCCTTGAGAATACGTTCCTTGTCGGCCATTAGGGCGGCCTTGAGCGTGGGCAGGTCGCGTACCTCGCGGCCGTCGGGTAGTTTCATGGCGGACTCAATCGGGGCTTTGGTGAATTTGAGTTTCCTTGTGAAGGTGGTTTTTTCCCTCTCGACACGGATTTCTTCCACGTGGCGATACTCACTCCGCTTGCGCCCGACTGGGTCATAGTATTCAAGGGCAAAACCCAAGGGATCGATCTTCGAATGGCAACGGGCGCAACTCTCGAGTTCCTGATGCTTAAGTATGGCCTCACGGATGGTGGTGGTGCCGCGGATGTCCGGCTCATTAATCACTACGTCGGCCGGCGGCTCAATTTTTTCATTGTAGAGATTCTTCAGAATCCATGAGCCACGGTGGATGGGAGAAGTAGCGAAGTCGGTTGAAGTGAGCTTGAGGAAGCCGGCCTGTGCCACAAGTCCACCGCGTTCACTGCCCTTGGGCAGCTTCACCGGCACGAACGTATCACCCTTTACGGCAGGCAATCCGTAGAAGCGGGCAAGACGGTCATTGGCCATGACGAAATCTGAGTCGATGAAGTGTTCCATGCTCAGGCCTTTCTCGAGCAGATGGCGAAAGAGCTCGCGGCCTTCGCGGCCCATGGAATCGACCGTCATGCGCCGCACGTTCTTAAACACGCGAACGTCCGGTCCGAAGTCGTCCACCTTATCGCGCTGCAGCCATTGACGCGTGAAGTCATCAATGAAGCGGCCAGCCTTGGCGTCCTTGAGCATCCGCTCCACCTGGGCCGAGGAATCCTTGCGCAAGACACCAGACTTGGCTACCGCCAGCAGTTCGGCGTCCGGCACGGAGTTCCAAAGGAAATAGGATAGCCGATGCGCCAGCTCCACACTGGTCAATTCAGGCGACTCGGCCTTGTAGATGAAGTGCGGAGAGGTCAACAGCGCGATCAACACGCTGCGGGCGGTGGCGGTCATCGAGGCGCCGGACTTCTCGTGGGTCCGCGCAATCTCGACAAATGCTTTGCGATCCTCCGCCACAAGTGGCCGCTGTGTGAGCAACAACGCAATGTGATCGACCAGCTCTGTCGGCTTCATGTTCGGCTTTGGGAGGATGGCCCCCATCGCGGCGGTCGGCCACTGCTCAGTCAACGGGCCGGTCACCCTCATATGGGAGAACCGCATGGCGGGACCCTTGTGTGGTTTCTTTACAAGACTCCTACCCGGCACGCGGGCGCTATCGAAGGTGAAGGCCAGCTGGTCGCCCGCCTTGAGAGTGAGCTCGGTCGTAAAACCTTTCGAGCCATGCGGCATGGGGATCCGGCGGATATTCCGAAAGCTGGTCGGATGACGCCCGTCCCCGAGATTGATCCCGATGACCTCGCCTTCGCGGGATTTCTCCGAATGCGCCTTCACTTCGAGCCGGTACACCCCGAAGGCGGGAATGACAAATTGATCGTGGCTCTCCGGATCGATGGAGAAATGCAGATTGCTACGGTAGGGGCGAAAGCCCGTGAGAACATAGTCGTCCCCATCGCGATAATCACCACCCCCGCCGGTCGCAAAGTTTTTGCTGCCGTGAAAATGTCGCACATCGAATTCCCACGTCCTCGTTTTGGGTTTGGCATCCGGCAACACCCGCTCGGCGATGAAGCGTGCGGTCTTGAGGTAGGCCATTACCTGATGCGGCGACATCAGGTGGGCCTCGCCAAACTTGTCGAAGCCGTGCTCCACGTGATCGGGCGGCAGTAAACCGGTGAAATCAAAATCCACGCCGAAGAGATCACGCATCGTGTTGGTGTACTCAGCGCGGGTGAGCCGCTTGAGGGGGTTGGCCGGACGATTAGCAAGAATGCGCTTCTGGAGCAACTGTAAGGCCTTCGCCCTCGCCTCGGCCTTGGGTTGAGGTGCCTTCTCGGGAGGCATGTCGCCCGACTCCAGCATGGAGGCGACCGTCTCCAACAATTCGCCATCAGCAAACAATACGTCCACCGGGCGATCCAGCCGTACCTTACCCTTTTGTTTTTTTGGCCCGTGGCATTTCACACAGTGTTGCGCAAAGAACTTTTCCAGTGCCTGCTCCCCATGGACGACCCCGTGTAGGGCGCAGACCAGCAGCACTGTTATCCAACGCCGCCGCATCACGCCAACAGGTCGAAGGCGCCTGCGCTTTCGCCGAATCGGTCGCCTTCGGCGCCGAATTGCTGCAACAAGCCGAGGTAGAGGTCGCACATCGGCGTATCCTTGCGCCGCCAGTGACCGGAGGTTTTCATGCGACCATCAAACACCAGCGCGGGAAGATCATCAAAGTTGTGGGCGTTGGCGCTGCCCATGGAGGCAGTGAGTAGCGTGGTGGTCTGGTCGAATAGCGATTCGTTGCCAACCTTGCGTTCCTTCATCGTGGTGAGCGCACCACTGATGCGTTTGAGGATCGCGTGCTCCAGCACCAGTAACTTCTTGATCTTCTCGGGCTTCTGACCGTGGTGGGAGAAGTCGTGGTAGTTGCCGCTGATGTCCGGCTCCTTGAAACCTTCCCAGAAGGGAATCTGCAGGGTAACCGCCCGGGTGGAATCAGTCTCCAACGCCAGCACGGCAAGGTCCAGCAAGGTGCCCACGTAGTCGTCCACCGACTTGCGGTCAAATCGCTCCAGGTCGTAATTCACCTGCGGTTTGGAGTGGTCGGCCCAGTAGGCCCGCCGTTTCACAGTCTGCTCCACCTCGCGCACGGAGGTGAGATACTCGTCCATCTTCGCGCGGTCGGTCGCGTTGAGCCGTTTCTCCATGGACTTGGCCTGGCGAAACACGGCGTCGAGAATACTGCGATCCTCGGCGAGAATCTGCTGCTGGTTTTTCTCGTTTTCGTTCACCTGAAAGAGCAGGTTGAAAATCTTTCGAGGTGAATCGATCTGGTGCACGGGCAGCCCATGCTTGTCCCACGCGATCTGGGAGAAGTTTAGGTTCTCGCCCGCCTGAAACACCAGCGACCGAAAGCGCGTCTCGTTCCCCACCAGCCCGGCCACCGCCTGGTCGATGGAGATTCGGTTCTTGCGCTGCAGCTTATTGAAGTAACCGGACAGGATGCCGACACACGGCGTGTGCCCGAAACCGTTTTGCACGGCCGGATTTTTCAGCCCGCTGTAAATTTTCAGATGCTTGAAGTGATCCGACAAATTGGCCAGCAACGGCGGGAGCTTGTCAAACACGCCGTCAGTCTTCGGGATCAGTTCGGGCTGATAAAAGCTGAGGTGATTGACAATCGTGAGCAACCGCCGCGGTGATTTCTCCTCCACCTGCCCGAGGCTCTCCAGCCGCGGCAGCAGCAAGGCAATCCCCGCTCCTTTCAGGAACGTGCGGCGCTGTATTTCCGCCCGCCTCTGCGGTTTGCCTGAAGAAAACGCACGCATCACTCAATAATCAAACAGGCAACGGCGGGGCGTGTATAGTCAAAATCTGTTAAAATGGATACGGGAGTTTCATTGCCTGGGAAAATCCTACTCCAACATCCCGATTCAGTGAAGTTAAGAGGATTCCCATCTGCAACCCGCTGTTCTCCCCGTTTCCTCTGAAAACTGGGAATTTGATGTTCGTTGGGTTCGATTCCCAAAACACATCCCACTCCTTTCCACACTATCCCAATTGGAACCTGTGGGTTCCTGGAATTCTTCAGATACGGTTCAGAGATGAATCAGAGAATTAATCGTGGAGACTACTGTGTAATCTGTGTCGAGATATGTGAGATTTCCCGGGAGACTTGGGTCTCATCGTGATTGATGAGTTACCTGAGATGATCGGGTGGATGAAGGGAGAAGGAGGCTTACTTCAGTTTTAGTTTTTTTGATCCCGATCAATTTTTATTAGCTCATCAATCAGTTTGTCGCAAATACTGTGCGAGTTTTTGTCTTTTGAGTTGGTGGCGACAATAAAAGTCCGGTTCAACTTGGGTGCGACCCAAACAACCGCCTGCCACATCGTGTTGCTGCCGCTGTGGGTTAGTACAATCCCTCTTCCCCAACTCCGCTTAACAACGATCCATCCACCGGCATATTGACCTGTGGGTGCTGCCAACTTTTGCAGAAGTTTTTGATCGAACAACTTTCCTTTCTGGTTCGGTAATTGCAGTGACAGAAACTTTGCCCAATCTTCCAATGTACAGTGTACCCGCCCCGCAGGACCCAATGGTTGGGCATTATCAAATTGCCTCGGCTGCCAATCACGCCCTGATCTGCGATGGCCCCAAGGTTGCTCGTTTTTCCCAAAAGCACCCGGTGGGCCAAACCCGGCGGTCTTCATATCAAGCGGAGTAAATATTCTTTTTTGCATCAGAGATTCCCAGATATTCCCGGTCAATTTCTCAGCCATGCAGCCGGCAATCATGTAACCCAAATTAGAATAATGATAGGCTCCCGGCTTGATCGTTGGCGCGGCTTTAAGATTTTCCCTGAGGATTTCAAGGCGCCGTTTCTTTAGCTCCAAGTTGCGATGTTTCCACCAGTCCTCAGCATTGGCGGGCACTCTGGAACGATGAGTCAATAGTTGCCAAATGGTGATGGAATGATAGTCGGGGTGAATAGCCCCCTTTAGCTCCGGAAGAACTTGAATCAACTGAGTGTCCCACCTAATTAACCCCTCGCCGACCAAAGTCGCCAGCATTAGAGCGGTCATTGCTTTCGTACACGAACCTAGGTGTATAAGATCATGATTTGTGACCGTATCGCGGGTACCGATCTTGCGAACTCCTTCAGAACCAATGGCGAGAATCCCCTCTGAAGAGGAAATTGCCGCGATGATACCTGGAATCTTTTCTTGCAATATAACTTCCCTTAAAACAGCGCTAATCTTTTCTGACTGGGATATGGGGTTTGGTCGCTCACTGCTTGTTCCAGTACAAACTGCGAACAGAAAAAATGATAGTGGTAATAATGATTTCATTGCCCTTAGAGAATCCCCCCCCGTCAACGTGATTCAGGGAAGGATCAGATGATCCTCATCTCAATTCCGGTGTTCTCTCCGAACCTCCTGAGAAACACCGGGATTCGCCATTAAAACGGGCATGAGGTAGTGCTCCAACTGCCAATGGCAAGGGGATCGCGATCCCCGGGGCTTGCACCCCTATGAATAGGATGCCTGGGCACCTTTGGTGGAGCGTTTCTTGATCCAGGGCATCAACCCGCGCAGGCGCTTGCCAACTTGCTCAATCTCGTGCTCTGCACCGGCTTTGCGCAACCTGTTGAATTTTCTCTGGCCCTTCTTGTTCTCCTTGATCCATTCCTCCGCGAACTGGCCATTCTGGATGCGCTTGAGGGCGCGCTTCATCTTGTTCTTGGTGGCGTTGTCGATAATGGTCGGCCCGACACTGACGTCACCCCACTCGGCGGTCTCCGAGATTGAGAAACGCATGCCGGCAATGCCTGACTCGTTCATCAAGTCAACGATGAGCTTGAGTTCATGCAGGCACTCGAAGTATGCCATTTCCGGCTGGTATCCCGCCTCGACCAGCACCTCAAAACCTGTGGTAACGAGGGCACTGATCCCGCCGCAGAGCACGGTTTGCTCGCCGAACAGGTCGGTCTCGGTCTCTTCTTTAAAGGTGGTCTGGATGACACCTCCCCGTGTGCCGCCAATGCCGTGAGCCCAGGCGAGCGCGATCTTCTTGGCATTTTTCCCGGGGTTCTGATGAATGGCAATGAGTGACGGGACACCCTTGCCCTCGGTAAACTGGCGTCGCACGATGTGGCCGGGTCCCTTGGGTGCAACCATGATGACATTGATGTTTTTCGGCGGCACGACAGTGCCGTAATGGATGGCAAATCCGTGACTGAATCCGATGGTTTTCCCTTTGCTGAGGTGTGGCGCGATATCCTTCCTGTAAATGGCTCCAATCTTGGTATCCGGGGCGGCGACAAAGATGATGTCGGCCCGCTTCACCGCCTCGGCGGTATCGTAGACCTTGAAGCCGAGCTTCTTGGCTACGGCGCGTGACTTGGAACCTTTATAGAGGCCGATGATGACGTTGACCCTGCTTTCCTTGAGGTTGAGGGCGTGGGCGTGTCCCTGGGAACCAAAGCCGATAACAGCAAAGGTTTTCCCCTTGAGGACTTTCATGTCGGCGTGTTTTTCGCGGTAGATACGGGCGGGCATGGTATGTCGTGAGGTTTATTGGTCAGATGTCTGCGATATTCCCATAGAACGGGCGCGAATGATGCCTTGAAACGGCTCGGGGGTCAAATGCAAAGGGAAAACATCAATCACTGCCGTGCGGCACGGCGCAGGCCGAGGCCAAGGAGCAACGCGAATAGACAGCAGCCCAATGATGCCAGTACATGGGGTGTGCCGGCAGTGGTCGCGTCCAGGGGCCTGATCCCGGTGAGATCCCAGTAAAGGTCGAACAAATCGCTGTCATTGCGGGTTTCAAGGGATCGCAGTTCTTTTCTGGAGGCAAAGGAAACGAGCTCGAATTCACGCTGATCTCCGACCTTGTATGTTGAACTCTCAAGAGATCGGCGATCCTTGAAGGCGTAATGGAGCACGAGGATCCTGCCTTCCTCCTCCGCTTCGATATCACCCTCAAGGACGGCATCGATATGATACTCCGCGGCATAGAGTAAGGTTGAGTAGGTGGTGGACTGCGGGTCGGGGAGTTCCGGCTTGGTGAGCAGGGTGGCACGGATTTTAGCTGTTTCCCGGTTCCCGGGCGCGGGTGGTTCATCGTTGAAGCTGACGTCCTGCCACTCGATTTCAGCCTCGCGTGCTCCGCTTTCCGCGAGCAGCAGGTCACGGGCGGCAATGGCCCAGACGACAACTTTTTTACTTTTCATAATCGTCACGCTGCCCTTGCGCTGCGCGAGGGCGTGACGCACTCCGGTGGCAGCCCCGCCGTTGATGGCGATCACATCGACCGGGATGCTAAGCTTGAGCGCAAGGTGCTCGGCGAAGCCGGCTTCTTCCCCCCAGTCCAGGCCAATGGCATCAGCATAGATATTTGTGAAGCTGTCGCCCAGCAGGACGATGGGGGAATCCTGATCGCGCACCTGGCCCGTGACCGGCGTTACCTCGACGGTTTCCTCCGCGAAGCCGGTTTTGCCCATGTCAAGTTTCTCAACGAGGTCACCCGGGGATTGGCGTTTCTCGCGCGCGGCAGGCGTGAAGCCCGGGCCGGGGACATACCATGGCTTACGCAATATACGGGAGCTTATTTTCTCTGCGGCAAGTTCCATGCCGGCAGGAGTCCAGTGGGTGTCCTGCTTGAGGAATACCCGGGTGGTTTCTTTAAGTTTCCAGAAGTCTTCACTGAGGTCGATGACCTCGGCATTGGGCAGGGCATTGATTTTCGAGTAGAAGGCGGATGCGTCAGGATGTGTCACCGGGCCGCTCGTTGCATGCCCGAGATGTTCGGGATAAATCATCGGCTTTACCGGGATCGGCACGAGCATCAGCTCGACACCGAATTCATCAAGTTGGCCGGCAAAGGTCCTGATGGCATCAAGCGGTGCGCGCCAGGGGTTGCGTCGCGGATCCTTGGCAACCGAATCCGGCTCCGGTTTGAGCGGGCCATAACCGGTGATGGAGTCGAGGCCGGTTTGCAGATAGAGCCAGCCTTCTTTACCGATGCGGGTCTTGCGGTTGCCTTCACGCAACGGGCTCTGCACGAGGGTGCGTTGAATCAGTCGGCGCGGGGGATCGGTAAATTGCGCCTTCTCGAGCTTGTTCTCAAATTCCTTAAGATGAGTCAGCAGTCCTGTGCCATTGCCAATCTTAAAGAGTTCGGTTGCCGGCACCCAGCGTTCGGGGAGGCCGGCGGGATCAGACCCGGCAGGCAGGTTGGTATTTTTAGTGAACTCGAGAATATTACGGTACAGTGGTGGCAGGGTGATGATTAGCAGGAATAGAAACACAAGGATCCACGCGCCGGCTTTGCCGAGGCGGATCTCAAGGTCGTCGTGCTGGCCTTGGTAGGGATTTTTCATCCTAGAACTGGAAGTAAAGGAAAGGGTTGAATTCCTGGGTGAACATCAATCCCAGGGCGAGGAGCAGAACTGCCAGGCCGATGATTACCTTGGCGGCGGTGAGGGTTTTGAGAATTTCCGCGGTTCTCGGCATGGCGAAGGCTGACCAGAAACAGGCAGCCATGAACAGCAACGCGGCAGGACGCGTGACTTGTGCCAGCAGCAGGTCTGCAGAGGGGGCACTGTCCCTGATGGCAAACATGGCACCGAGATATCGCCCGGCGACCTCGAAGTTTTCCGCGCGGAAGAATACCCAGGTCACCAGCACGACGATAAACGTAGCGGTAATCTTTACAGGCACGGGGATGAAGGTGCCGCGGCAATGGCGTGTCGTGAAGCGCTCCAGGGCGAGCATGCCGCCGTGTATTGCCCCCCATGCGATAAAGGTCCATTGCGCGCCGTGCCACAGGCCGCCGATGAGCATTACCAGCATCAGGTTTATATAGGTGCGTGCTGTGCCTTTGCGGTTACCTCCCAGCGGGATGTAGAGGTAATCGCGCAGGAAACTTGACAGCGATATATGCCACCTGCGCCAGAATTCGGTAATGGATTTTGCCTTGTAGGGTGAATTGAAGTTTTCCGGGAAGCGGAAGCCGAACATCCTGCCCAGCCCGATTGCCATGTCGGAGTAGGCTGAGAAATCGAAATAGATCTGGAAGGCATAGGCACTCACCCCGATCCATGCCGCGGGAGTGGAGAGTGACCCGTCACCGGCACCGAAACACAGGTCGGCAATCTCGCCGGCCGGGTTGGCGAGAAGAATTTTCTTGGCGAAGCCGAAGTTAAAACGGGTCAACCCGTAGGTGAAGACACCGACAGAATGGCTGCGCGAGCGGATTTGATCGGCGATGCTGCCGTAACGGACGATCGGGCCTGCCACGAGCTGGGGGAACATTGATACATAACAGGCAAAGCCGAGGAAGTCGGGGGCGGGACGTGCATGCCCGCGGTAGATATCGATGGTGTAGGACATCGACTGGAAGGTGTAGAACGAGATTCCCACCGGCAGGATGATTTCATAGAAGAACGGCGGCAGTATGATCTCCCCAAAACCGAGTAGCTCGGCAAAGGTAGATACGTTCTGGGAAAAGAAGCCGGCGTATTTGAAGAATGCAAGGATACCGAGATTAACGAGGATTGATGTCCATAGGCCGGTCTTGCGCCGTGCAGGTGAGGCACCTTCTGCCGCGACTATTTTCCCGCACCGGTAGTCTATCCATGTTGAGCCGAGCATGAGGAACACGAACCAGGGGTTCCACCATCCGTAGAAGGCATAACTGGACAGGGTGAGGACGAGATGCCGCCAGGATCTGGGCGCGATGTAGTAAGCGCCAAGGACAAGCGCAAGAAAGTAGAATATGAAGATGTGGGAGCTGAAAACCACGCCTGCAGCCGCAGGCGTTATCGCCCGGGACTGGAAAGCTTTACCACGATCAGGGGGATTTCAAAGCCGCGTGATGCGGAATCATTGGAAATTCACTGCTATTTTCAGGATACCGCCTTACCCGGTTTCTTTGGCCGGGTGACGAACGGGTCGCGCAGGTAGATTGGTTGCGGCGGGATCCCAGCCAGCCGGCCAACTTCGCAAGCATCAAGGCAAGCGGCTTGGACGGCGATTTTACTGGCGCTTGGGTGCGTGCTGACAACGCCTGCCGGAAACTGTGTTTCATCGTAGCTAAAGAGGGCACAATCACAGCCCTCAAGCCGGGTGTGGAGTTGTTCATCCTCAAGCAACTCGGGCTCAGCCGCGAGTTGATGGCCTTTTACTTCGGCGATGAATGTTGCTCCCCTCCGTGCGTCTCCGATCAGTGCATATGCCCGGCTTGTATCTGCAGCGGCGGCACAGGCTGAAGGGATGCCTATGACCGGGAGATCAAGCGCCATGGCGATCCCGATTCCTGTCGCAATGCCGATGCGCACCCCGGTATATGACCCTGGACCGGTGCCAACAGCAATGAGGTCAAGTGTCCGGTTACAGGCAGTCAGGGCACTTTCAAGCGGAGAGAAAATCTGCGAGTTGTGTGAACGTTGCGAGGTGAATTCTCGGGCGAAGATGACAGTTTCTCCGGCGGCGATTGCAATTCGTCCGGTAGCGGTGGACGTGTCAATGGCGAGAACCGTGCTCATGGGCCTGGCATCGGGGTAATCAACCGGGTTTGGTTTTCTTTCATTGTAAAATACAGCCACTGGGTTTTCGGCGGCAGGAGCCCGGGGAACTTGTCGGCCCATTCAATGACACAGATCCCACCGGCATCAAGGTAGTCGTCCCAGCCGAGGGAGATTATTTCCACGGCGGACTCTATCCTGTAGAAATCAAAATGAAAAATCTGCAGATCGCTGCCCCGGTGCTCATGCACAAGGGAGAAAGTGGGGCTCGTGATGTCAGTTTTACAACCGAGTCCGGCTGCCAGTCCCTTTGTGAAGTGGGTTTTGCCGCTGCCGAGTTCCCCGACGAGGGCAATGACATCTCCCGCCTGCACCTCAGTCCCGGCGGCCCGCCCGGCCCCGATCATTGCCGCTTCATCACTGGCTGTTGCTGGTTGCATTAATCGGCCGGTTTAAAAGTGCTGCCAACCTCCCGCGAGGAACGGCTCGCTGATACCGGGTTTGGTGAGTTCTCCGATTTTGCTGAGTGGCAGTTCCGGAAAGCGTTTGTCCCAGCCGCGGATAAGGGCATCAACATTGCGTGCAGGCACTGCGAGGAGCAACTCATAGTCCTCGCCGTCATGCAGTGCCTGCGTGATTGAGTGTCCGCGGCGGCACGGGAGTGCCTGCACATCGATGCGGTAGCCGCAACCTGATGCGAGTGCGAGGCGCGGCAGGTCGGCGGCCAGCCCATCACTCAGGTCCATCATGGCGCGCGGCTTGCAGTTCCTGGCGAGCCAGGCTGCCTGGGTAACCCGCGGTTCAAAGCGAAGGTGGTGCCCCTTCAGGGATCCGCCGAGTTTGCCGGTGACAAACAGCACATCACCGGGCCGGCCCCCGGAGCGCAGGCAGCATCGCTCACGCGCAACGCTTCCGGTGAGGGCGACAGATACAGAGGCGCCGCTGTCTTTTGCGGGGCATGCAGTTTCGCCGCCGACGATGGCAATGTCATGTTTCTTGGCGGCACGTGAAAGGCCGCGATAGATTGCGCGCGCATAGGCGACACTGCGCCCTGCCTGCAGAATGAGGGTTACAAGCGCGTGTTGCGGTTGTCCTGCCATGGCTGCGATGTCGCTGATTGGACGGGCAAGTGCCTTGTAACCGACAACTGAGGGAGGAGTGTCAGCGGCATAGTGGACGCCCTCGATGACACAGTCGGTTTTCAGCAGCAGGTAATGCCCGCGTTTGCCCCCCCTGATAACCGCGCAGTCGTCACCGGCCGCGACTGCCACGTCACTGCGCGTTTTCAGGTCCTTAACGAGCTTTTCCACCAGTGCGTCTTCACCGAGATCGGCCAGTTTCTGATTCCGGTCAGCCATTTTGGAGATTGAGCATAAGGCTTATCTGGACAGCGTTAAACAGTGAGTGCGTGGCAATCGGCACCCACAGGCAGCCGGTGAGCTCGTAAACGAGCGTGAGGATGATTGCGAGGGTGAACAAAGGCATTATTCCGGGCAGGGTGCCGTGGACAATGGCAAACAGGAGGGAGGTGACAATGGCAGCAAAGCAGCGCCCGGAGTAACGCTTGATGACCGCATAGAGGTAGCCCCGGAAGATGATCTCCTCGATCAGGGGGGCAATGATCATTGCAGTGATGGCAAGAATGACCTTCAGGGCGGCATTGTCGGTTCCTATCAGGGTTTTGACGACCTGCTGCAGGTCTTCCCCCCTGCCGATGAAGTATTCCTGAATATAGACCACGCCGATCATTGCGGTGTAGGCAACCATGAACGCGGCAACTGCCCATGCCAGGATCTTGTGAGGGTAGAGCCGGGATAAGCCGAATAACCTGATCGGGTTCCTGCCGCGTATCAGGGAGGCAAAAATAAACACGCAGCTACCAAGCAGGAGGCTGAAGACAGCGACTGCAATTGCCGTGTAAATACTGGCCGGTGCTGCATTCGTGTCCGGTGCCTTCTCTGCGGCGGCGGCGATCAGGGGAAGGACGGAATAGCCTATAAGGATAGCGACAACACCCAGGTCAAGCAGGTCGAAGGGCCGGGTCTGGACATTGCCGGATTGAGGCGGGATGCCTGTTGCCCCGCGGCGACGGATCAACCAGAACACGACCAGTCCAAGAGCCAGCGTGGTGATGCACAGCGCTGCGATGGATGCGATGACTTGTGCTTTGGTGGCGTCCATAGGCGGAGCTTATAGCGCAGGAGCTGGGTTTCGATTAAAAAGAACCGGTTGCGAGATCGGTGAAAGCAACTCCGTAATGGGCGGGGAGGTCTGAGGCGATCAGGGACTGCGGGGAACCCCCGGCATTAAAGACGGCAATTTCCGCTGCACGGCCATTGATCCATGAACCGGCACACGCTGCATGGTAAAGAGAAACCCCGGTTGCCGCGAGGGCGGCGCACAATCCGCTCAAGGTATCTCCCACTCCACCGGTTGCCATGCCCGGGTTGCCGGTCGGGTTGAATGCCGTCGGGCTGGAGATTCCGGGTTGGGCAATCACCGTGCGTGCCCCTTTCAGCAGCACGGTGGCCTTTGTCCTGGCAGCGAAAGCTTCAGCACGGGCACGTCGTGATTCCTCCCCGAGCGGATTGAGCCGCTGCATTTCACCGGGGTGAGGCGTCAGCAGCCGCTCCCCCGGGGCGGCGGCAATGGCAGCGGGATCATTGCGTGCCAGCAGGTTCAGTGCGTCGGCATCAGTAACGACCGGGCGCGGGTCATTGAGCAGCAGATCGAGAACTTCAGGATCCCATTCGCCACTGCCCAGCCCGGGGCCGATTACCAGTACGTCAAAGGCAGGATCTGAGGCTGAGCTGTAGGAGTCGATCTCCCGCACCATGACCTCGGGTGGTGCCAGCGCACAGAGTGCCGGGTGGGCTTGCCTGCGTGCCAGGATGGTCACCAGCCCCGCACCACCGCGCAATGCACCTTGTGCAGCGAGTATTGCGGCACCGCTTAACCCCGGGGAGCCGCCAATGATGGCGACATGCCCGCATTGTCCTTTATGCATCTCAAAGGGCCGCCGTGGCAGCAGCCCCACAAACATTTCCGGGGTGATCAGGACTGCGTTCGGGTCACCCTGACCCGGTAATGCCCTGATTGCGGGCAGTGGCACAAGGACAAGGCGGCCAACGTTTGCGGTTGCTGCGTCGTTGAGCAAGCCGGTCTTTGGGTAGGCGATACTCAGTGTAAAATCCGCCATCACTGCGCCCGGGCAGGGTGTGCCATTCATGCCGTCGATTCCGGAGGGGATATCAATTGCAAAGGTGTGCGCGCCGTGCAGTTCGCGCAGGCGATTGATGGTTTCAGCGCATTTCCTGTATGCCGGGCGCAATTCACCGGCGGCACCGATGCCGAGCAGGCCGTCAAGGAGGATCAGCGGCCTGTCCTGCCGCGGGGCATCACCTTCATTCCAGAGGCGGGCATCCGGGCCAAGCTGTTCGAGTTTCTTGCCGGTGAGCGGCTTGAGGGAGTCGGTGGAACCGGCGAGTTGCAGTCGCGTGTCCCATCCCGATTCTTTGAGGTGGCGGGCGGCGACCAGTGCATCACCGCCGTTGTGCCCGTTGCCCGCGAAGGCCACCACCGTGCCCGGGCTTGCAAAAAACTGCCGGATCGCGGCGGCAATTTTTTCCCCGGCTTCATCCATCAGGAGTTCAGCTTCTCCCTCACTGGCAAGCAATTGCTGCTCGGCTTCGGCCATTTCCTTGGGTGAGAGGATCATTGCTGGCTTGGCAGTTCTAGTTGCGGGGTGTCGCCGGTTGCCGGCATTGGACATTAACCAGACGATCTGAATTTTATAATCGCCATGGCGACAGCTTCAGCCATTTTCTGGCGGTATGACGGGTCAAGGGCGCGGTCTCGGTCTGAGGAGTTCGTGAGAAAGGCGCATTCAAGCAGGATTGCGGGTTGTCTGTTGTTGGCAAGCACGTGGAAGCGGGCGTGTTTCACCCCGCGATTCCTGGCACGGGTCTTGTAGAGTGCGGCTGACTGCACCATGTGTGCAAGCTTTTGGCTGGTGGCGTTGCGCGCGTTATAGAAGGTTTCAATGCCGGAGGCGCTCCTGCGCCGGGCAAAATTGAAGTGGATGCTGATGAAAATTGCATCCCCGGCGGCATGTGAGATTTCCACGCGCCTTGTGAGGGGGACGAAAGCATCCCTGTCGCGGGTCAGGATGGTGTTAATTCCCTGTGATCTGAGATACACGTCAAGCCGGCGTGCAACGTCGAGCGCGAGATGTTTTTCGTAGGTGTGGCTGAACCCGGCACCCCTATCACGGCCCCCATGGCCGGCATCAATGACAACCCGGCTGAAGTTTGCGGCGGATACACCTGTCGTGGCGCATGAGAAAGCGAGCAGCAGCATGGCGATCTGCCTTATCCTGCTTTGGTGCACCATTTCTTACTCAGTTGCTGGACTTGTTCTTGAGTGCCCGGACTCGGGCATACGATTGTCACTAAGCGGTTCGCTGCCGACCGGGTCAAGTGAATCCAGGGGTTTCTTAGACTCGGGGGGCCTTAACGGGGCGATAAGCCGGGGGGAAGCTCGGCAGCGCTGTGCGCACGATATGCGGTAGTGTTCTTCTTGTCCGGATCGTAAAGGACACCGCCGGCCACCTTGACACTGCCGTCGGTATCGATGGTGAGGGTTGGCCTGTTATTGGCCACTTCACGGTAGTATTTGTTGCCGAGGAAGGTGCCTTCCGGGCTGACCTGGGCGTGTGAATAGATGCGCGGGCTGATCATGTGCATGACATGCAGCCGGTTTTGTGAATCAACGGTTGCCTGGGGTTTGCGCACATTGATGTAGCGGCCGAGGGAGAAGGTGCAGTAGACCCGTGTCCCTTTCACTTCCCGCAACCTGACGTAGATGGCGGAACTGCCCGAGTTACGGTGCTCGTGCAACGAGAATTCCCTGAAGCTTGCCAGTTTGTAGCGTCCCTGTGAGACACCGACAGCCTGCTTCCAGAATGCCCTGCTGTCGGTAACGTTCGCCCGCTGTTTCGGTGAGCTGAAATATTTCTTCAGCGGCGGGAAAAAAGCCGCGGCACTGATCGAGTAGCTGCCGTAATCGGCAACCGGGTAAATCCGGGCGACATCGACTGTCTTGACGATGCTTTTTCCGGAAGCAAGCAATACCGGGGAAAACCGTAAACCCCCGGAGGAACGGGGCGATAGCAATTGGCCGTCGCGGTAGACATCAAGGGACAGCCAGCTGCGGCCGTTTGGCCCGCCGAGCACGATGTCATGGCCTGAGCGGTTGTTGATGGTCACTGTCGCACGCATTGGCTCGTAGGCCAGGTACTGGGTCTTCTGCAGCTTCATCTGCACCATCAACTGTGCCTGCGCCGAGCCGGGGCTGCAGGCGGCGATCACGCCCAGCAGGGCGGGGATAAAGGCGGAGAGGAGTCGTCCGGTCATGGGATTCATGATGGTGATCGCTGGTGCGGAGTGCAGGTTGAGGGGCAGGGCTGAAATGACAACATATAGCCGGAAATGGCAGTGATGCCAAGATGTTGCGTGGGTTTTTCAGGATTGGTGGCTGAGCTTATAACTCTTTAACCGGTGTTGACTTTTTCTCGGGGGATTGCAGGAGCCCCGGCACCTCAAGACTGAGAGGTTCGTGTTCGCATCTATCCCTGTGAATCATTGCCGTGATGAAGATCATGTATGGCATGAAGCAGGCCATTATGATGGCGGCCCTGGACCAGGTGACATAGAACAGGAACCTGAGGCAAAGCAGGATGGCAATGAGCAGGATAATGAGGGCCGGCACCTCATAAAAATCCACCAGGCTACATGCCCTGTAACCCAAAAACAGGGGGGCGAAAACCAGCAGGGCTTTTGGATTCCCGTATAAATGATGGGAGAGCTCCCAATCCGCTTCATGACGTGCAATCAAGCACATCATCCCGAGCAGCAGCGCTACGTCCAGAATCAACGCCCACCGCGCTGTAAAAAATTCGTGAAATTCCATGATCGTTGCGCCGACCAATTGCGCTTTGCGTTCCGGTGGCTTTCCATGTCGACAATAACACAGGCGGCAGGTGACTTAAAATCAAACAATCAGTATGCAGTCGCCGTAGCTGTAGAAGCGGAAATTTTCCGCGATGGCCCTGCTGTAGGCTTCACGCATGAGGTCAGTGCCGGCAAAGGCACAGACCAGCATGAAAAGCGTGCTCTTGGGCAGGTGGAAATTTGTTAACAGGGCCCCTGTGCGATGGAACTCAAAACCGGGGTAGATGAAGATGTCCGTGTCGCCGCTGCCGGGCCGGATAGCTCCGCCGGAACAGCGGGTTAGATGTTCAAGGGTGCGGGTCACGGTGGTGCCGATCGCCACGACACGCTTGCAGCCGTTGATGGCTGCTGCAGTTTTTGCGGACAGGTGAAAATGCTCACTATGCATCTTGTGGTCGGCGATGCGCTCGGAGCGCACCGGCTGGAACGTGCCGGCACCGACATGCAGGGTGAGGAAGGCGTGCGGCAGCTGCTCAAGAAGCCCGGTGGTGAAATGCAGCCCGGCGGTCGGTGCCGCGATGGCTCCGGGTTCGCGGGCATAGACCGTCTGGTAGCGGTGCAGATCTTCCTCTCCAGCATCGCGGTTCATGTAGTGGGGCAGGGCGAGTTGCCCGCAGCTTTCGATGTCGATGGTTTGCGTGAAGCGCACCATGCGCTCGCCTTCCTCCAGGATTTTCTCAACAGTGCCGGTAACTCCCGCAATGATGACGTTGTTGCCAAGGCGCATTTTCTTCCCGGGTCTCACCATGCATCTCCAGAGCAGCGGCTCGGGTTCCTCAAGGCGCAGCAGCTCGATTTTTCCGTCATCGGAAAAAAAACGTGAGGGCACCACCTTGGTGTCATTGAGGACAACAAGGTCACCTTGCTCGATAAAGTCGGCAAATTCGGCAAACATGCCGCTGCGTATCGTCCTGCTGCTCCTGTCGACGATCATCATGCGTGAGTTGTCCCTGTGGCTTGAGGGACGGGAGGCAATCAGTTCCCCGGGCAGCAGGTAGTCAAAATCATCAGAACGCAGGTCGTCAGCCATCACTTTATGTTGAATTGCTAATAGGTGCTTGTAACGGTTCACTTGAAACCCCAAATTCAGGTGATGTCGAACCTCTCTTTTGTGGCCGGTGTTCTCGCCGTTGCACTTACCTGCCTGTCTTCCTGCCAGACAGTGCGCCGGGTAACGGGTGTTGAATCCAAGGGGGCCAGCGACCCGCTGACCAGGCGTTTTGTGGGCGGATCGGTTGAAAGATGGGAAAGCGGCAAGTCCCATGCCATGGGGCAGCGGCATACAACGGCCGGGAAGCTGTTTGGCGGGACGGGACAAAACAAGCAGTTTGGCGGAGATTACGGGGTGAAGGAATCAGGTGTTTCGGGCAGGAAATTTTTCGGTAGCAAGGCTTACAAGACGGGCAATTACCGTGCCATTGACCAGTGGTATGGTGCTGACAAGGCCTCCGGGGTTGCCCGGAAGCGGTTTCTGGGCGGCAAAGATTCCGCCCCTGAGGGAAAAAGAAAATGGTTTGGCCGTAACAGGCAAGTGTCCCCGAAAAGTGCAGGGGAAAGCGGTAAATGGCTGCAGCGCAAGATGTGGCGCGGGGTGGGTGATGCCCCGGAAGGCAAGCGCAAGGTCGAGGCTCAAATTGTCAATCCCAGTGGCAGTTTCGGTGCTCCCGGGGAGTTGAGTATCGATGAGGTACGAGGCATCCTGGGCCGCTAGAATCCGGGCACAGGGAGGCGGGCTTGATGCCTGCGGTGTTTCGGGGCATGTTCGCTGCTGAGAGGAAAGGGCGAATGCTTTACCATTGATGTCACCGGAAGAACAGCTTGAAGCGCTTACGCTTGGCACCGCCAAGGTTTTCAGCAGCGAGGAGTTGCTGGAGAAACTGCGCAGCGGCAGGCCGCTGCGTGCCAAGCTCGGGGTTGATCCAACCGCACCTGATATTCATCTCGGCCACACGGTGGTGCTCGAGAAATTACGCCAGTTCCAGGTCATGGGGCACCAGGCGGTGCTTATTATAGGTGACTTCACCGCCACTGTCGGGGATCCCACCGGCCGTTCCTCGACCCGGCCGCCGCTGACCCGGGAAGAGGTCCTTGGCAATGCAGAGACCTATACGGACCAGGCTTTCAAGATCCTTGACCGGGAGAAGACCGAGGTTGTTTACAACGGTGACTGGTTGCGCGGCATGAACTACGAGGAGGTTCTCAAGTTGAATGCCCGCGTGACGATGCAGCAGATGCTGCAGCGTGAGGATTTCAAGAACCGTATCGACGGGAATAAGGAGGTGCGCCTGCATGAAATGCAGTATCCGGTTATGCAGGGATGGGATTCCGTGGAGGTGCGTGCTGATGTTGAACTCGGGGGCACTGACCAGTTGTTCAATATTCTGGTGGGGCGTGATATGCAGAAATCGCAGGGGATGGAGCCCCAGGTGGCCATGTGCCTGCCAATCCTTGAGGGGACTGACGGGGTAAGGAAGATGTCGAAGAGTTCCGGCAACTATATTGGTGTTGATGAGGCACCTGCAGAGATGTTCGGCAAGGCGATGAGCATTTCCGACGAGTTGATGGACAGGTGGTATACGCTCCTGTTGGGCGGCGGCCGTGACCTTGAACTGCACCCGATGGAGGCCAAGAAGCAACTTGCTGCGCAACTCGTGGCCCGTTATCACGATGAAGCGGCGGCGGCAGCTGCACGGGCGGATTTTGAGGCGAAATTCGCCAAAGGTGATAGCGAAGTGCAGTGGCCGGAAGTTCAACTTGGCGACGAGCGCCGACTAATTACCGCTGTTGCCATCGCCTACAGGGAGGGGCACGGGACGGAACGCAGCAATTCCGAGATCCGCCGCCTTATCCAGCAGGGCGGCGTGCAACTTGACGGCGAGAAGTTAAAAGACCCCGCTGCCGATCTTCCTGCCGCAGTAACCGGCAGGGTGCTCCGTCTCGACAAGAAGTGCAGCGTGCGCCTGCTGTAAGCAATCGCAATGGCAAATGATCATCTGGCAGGTTAGACTCCGGGATATTCTGAAGGCTCATTAACACGAAACTCTAAGAAAGCAGTGACAATACTTGGCCGTGCAGTCCTTAATTTTCTGGTTTCCCTGGGCCAACTGGGTGCGCTGTTGTGCGAGACACTGGGATTCCTGTTCCGTGGGCACATCCGCCTTCGCCTTACCTGCCAGCAAATCGTTAATATCGGGTTTGGCTCCCAGGCGGTGGTCATTGTTACCGGCGCATTTACCGGCGCGGTTTTCACGGCACAGACTTATTACCAGGCAACCCAACTTGACCTTGAATCGGGCATTGGCGGCCTTGTCTCGATCGCGATGTGCCGGGAACTTGCTCCCGTGCTGGTTGGACTGATGATCACCGGCAGGGTGGGTGCGGCGATGGCGGCTGAGATTGGCACCATGAAGGTCACCGAGCAGGTTGATGCCCTGCGGGCGATGGGGGTCAGCCCGACCGGCTATCTTGTCGTCCCGCGTTTTATTGCCATCATGATTTCGACACCATTACTGATCGCCGAGGCAATCGTGTTCGGGATTATTGCCTCATACATCATTGCCGTCCCCATGTATCACATTCCCAGTGCCTGGTTTCTCGACCACCTCAATTCCCACACTGAGCTTGACGATATCGCTTTCGGCATGATCAAGGGCTTTATATTCGGGATTCTGATTTGCTTGATTGCCTGTCACCAGGGTCTGATTGCCGATAACGGCGCGGTTGGCGTCGGTCGCAGCACGACCAAGGCGGTGGTAATTGCCTCACTGGCCATCCTGGTCTGCAATTTCTTCCTCACCATCCTGTTGACCAATTTTTTCCCGTTTGGCAGCTGATAATGCCCGTTTTTTTCGTTTTTGATTTGATAAACGAAAGGAAAATTTATATACCCCTCGGGCATGAGACATCAGCCGTGGGATCCG
This sequence comes from Verrucomicrobiales bacterium, assembly GCA_046581505.1. GTDB lineage: Bacteria > Verrucomicrobiota > Verrucomicrobiia > Verrucomicrobiales > DEV007 > CACIUL01. The sequence goes on from JAYGGE010000161.1 coordinate 30,753, forward strand.
TTTTCCGCCAATTCCAATGAACCTGTTGGCAGCGTGACGGTTGAACATGACCCCGCTGACTGGCAGCGTGACCTGCTGGCGCTGTCCGCCTTCATTCAGGGTTTCAGCGAGCAAATGTCGGAAGTCCTCACGGAAATCCAGAGGACGGAGCACTTGTCCTGTAGACGCAGCACGTTTTAAAGGCCCTGCTAACGGAGTGCTTTATGCAATTCCGCCAGAAACTTCGCGATATCCTCTTCCGAGGGGCGGTAATCTTCCTTTACAGGATCCAGCCTCGGTTGTCCCGTCCGGTCGATATGCCATGCAGCACATTCACCGTCACTAAAGGTGACTTTGCCGCTGAACTCGGTACCGACCCGGGTCAGTGAATCGACGGTGACGGAGACTTCGCCCGCGGCACCAGATGGCGAGTCGTCAACCGGCGGAGTATCCGTTGCGTCCCCGGCATCATCGCTGCCGGGTTCATCTTCGGCGGGTTCCCTGGCAGCGTCGTCGGTCTCGGGTATTGTTGATTCGTCGTCATCTTCAGCGTCATCGGTTAGCTCCAGCCCGAGGTCGGCAAGAAGGAACCGGGTATCCACATAGGTAAGGGTGATGTCGAGTTCGTCTTTAAGGCGCGATTGAATGGCACTTAAGTCCTCGCCCTGCTGGACCCATGCGGTAACGGCAGCTTTCTGTTCGTCGGTAATATCCATTTTAAGTAATTATATTGGCGTGCTGCAGCCCGCAGCGCAACCTCAGTGACGTGCGGGTTCGCGGCGGTTCTCCTGAACGTATTTCCTGTGTGCCTCGGCGAGTTTCGTGAGTTCTGCGACGATAGCCTGCTTCGTCCCGGACAGGTCGGTTTTTTGTCCAATATCGGCCTTTAGATCAAATAGTGTGAGCCCGGTGTTTTTTTGCACGTAGGGGCCGGGGATGCCGTCATTTCCCGGTGCGCCGCGCAGGCTGCGGTAGCTATGCGGCAGGTGCATGCTCCACCTGTCCCTGCGCACAGCCTGCAGTTCTTTCCCCCAGTAGAAATAATAGGCTTCATGGGGGCTTTCGGCTCCCTTCTCGCCGGTGATCAGCGGCCAGATGTCCTTGCCGTCAATTTTATGCTCCGGCAGGTCACTGCCGGTGAGTCGTGCGATTGTCGGCAGGATATCAATCGTCATGGCAGGGGTGGAGCAAATGCTGCCGGCGGGGATTTTTCCCGGCCATCGCATGATGCAGGGCACGCGCACGCCGCCTTCCCAGGAGGTGGCCTTGCCTTCCCGCAATGGGCCGGCAGAACCCGCGTGGTTGCCGTAACTGAGCCACGGGCCGTTGTCGGTGGTGAAAATTACCAGCGTGGATTCAGAGATTCCGTGTTCCATGAGTGCCGCCAGCACCTGTCCCACTGACCAGTCGATCTCCTCCATCACGTCGCCGTAAAGCCCTGCGCCTGACTTGCCCTTGTTGCTGGCGGAAACGAAAAGCGGCACATGCGGCATGCTGTGCGCGAGATAGAGGAAAAATGGATTTTCTTTATTCTTGGCGATGAATTTCAGGGCTCGTTCTGTATAATCAGTGGTGAGCCGGGTTTGCTCTGCAGGCGTGACTTCAGCATCAATGACCTTGTCGCCTTCAATCATTGGCAGGTGTGGCCAGCGCTTGAGGCGTTTCTCCAGCGGCAGGTGGCGCACACCGGGATGGTGTGGCCACATATCATTTGAGTATGGCAGGCCATAATATTCATCGAAGCCGTGGTGGATGGGCAATGAAGTCCTGTGGTCGCCAAGATGCCACTTGCCGAACATTCCGGTGGCATATCCCTTTGCCTTGAGCAGCTCGGGGATGAGGACCTCGTCAGGATGGATGCCGTGCTTTGCACGTGGTCCGGGTGCACCAAACATTCCGAGGCGATTTGGGTAGCAGCCGGTGAGCAGTGCCACACGCGATGCTCCGCAAACTGCCTGGGCAACATAGAAATCAGTGAACTTGCGTCCCTGTCTTGCCATCCGGTCCAGGTTCGGTGTTTTATATCCCTTGGCACCGAAACAACCGATGTCACCGTAGCCCTGGTCGTCGGTGAAGATGATGACGATGTTGGGGGAGGGCGCATCGGCACACAGGGTGTGCGTGGTGAGCGTCATGGCAATGAGCACCAGGGCCTGCAGTCGCATGATTGGATGAGGGTTCAGTTGTTTTGCAAGGGGGGGATTGTGTGCAGGGCGGGGGTAGGAAACTCCAGCGGGCAACCGCAACGGATTACTGGTGGCTTTCAATGATCTTGAGTAACGTGTTTATCTTTTGGGCAAGGGCGATGGTTTCCGCCTTGGAGGGAATTGCGGGAACTATTTTTTCCCCCGGTTTCGGATCGTATCCCCCGAGGTCGGCGAGGATGTCTTCAATGCCTGCCGAGAGACTGACAATATGGGCCCTTTCACGGAGCTTGGGTTCAAGGCCCTGCAGGGTCTCGAGAAAGTAAGCGAGCAGGTCGGTGCGGGTCAGCTTCCCGGCCTTCTTTTCCGAGTAGGATTCCGATACTGTGATTGCCGCGATCTCGAAGGATCGCAACCAGCCGCCAAGGGCGACCAGATGAGCAATGTCGACATCACACAGCATTACCATTTCCGCTTCAACATCGGCCTGTGTCTTGGAGAGCTCGATTTTAAGCTCCTCCCATTCACCCAGCACGCTGTTCTCGAGGATACTCTTGGTGTGCCTGGTAACCCGCATCCCGGCGCCGAGCACTTTTGCCTGCTTGAGCACTGCCCTGCCTATTTTCTCAATTTCCGTGAGCTCTTCAGCCTGCACTATCAGGAAGCCCTCAGCGATCAGGCTTCCCAGGCCCAGGGCGACCAGTGACCGGTCGCGCGGAATTTTTTTGGGGATTCCTCGTTTCAAGCGCTCGTAGGGCAACTCTCCAAAATCATCAAGGTCCTCAAAGAGTTTCTTGATCGACGGGGTGGTGAAATGATTGATGCCGAATTCCTCGCGAACATGCTCGTCACCAATTAAATCCTCTGGCACCTCCTGGCTGTAGAGGGGCAAAAGATTTATCAACAGGACGGAGCTGATGGCAATACACTTCATTGGCGAGAGCGTTCTGATTACAGTCGATGGCAGGTGCTGACCCGTTCAGTGGCGCCGGGTTCAGTCAAATACGGGAGATAACTATGGGGCATTGAGAGGATCAGTTCGAGCCATAAATCGGGGAATTGCTTCTTGAGGCTTTTTGGTTTAATAGGATCACTTGCATGTCTATCGGGCCTGGTGGTTCGGTAGCTATCATTTTTTCTGTAACGACGCATGGGACATATTGCGACAACTATCTGGATCGTTTGCTATTTTACGGTGTTACTGGGTCTGTCCGCCTATGGGCTGCATCGCTACACGATGATTTTCCTGTATTGGAAATACAGAAGGCGCAGACCGGAGCCGGCCTCGCGGTTTAAAGAGTTGCCAAGGATCACTGTCCAGCTGCCGATTTTCAACGAATTGTATGTTGTTCGCCGTTTAATTGAGGCTGTTGCGCGAATCGATTATCCCAGGGATTTGCTGCAGATCCAGATTCTTGATGACTCAACCGATGAAACCTGCAGGATCTGCAGGGAGGAGGAGGCAAAGCTGCTTGAGGACGGGTTTGAGGTTGAGTATATACACCGCGAGGACCGGATCGGGTTCAAGGCAGGTGCCCTGGAGAACGGCATGGACAGCGCGACCGGCGAGTATATCTACATCCTTGATGCTGATTTTGTGCCCGGGCCGAATGTGTTGCATGAAATGGTACACTTCTTTACTGATGCGAAGGTGGGGATGATCCAGACCCGCTGGGGGCACATTAACAAGAAATACTCTATACTTACCCGGGTTCAGGCACTGTTTCTCGACGGGCATCTCGCTGTCGAGCAGACTGCCCGCAGCCGCAGTGGACGGTTTTTCAATTTCAACGGCACCGCGGGCATTTGGCGCAAGAGTTGCATCCTTGATGCCGGCGGGTGGGAGCATGATACACTGACCGAGGATCTTGACCTCAGCTACCGGGCGCAGATGAAGGGCTGGAAGTTTACCTATCTCAAGGACGTGGTGACGCCTGCGGAACTGCCGCCGGACATGAACGGCTTCAAGAACCAGCAACATCGCTGGGCAAAGGGTTCAATCCAGACCTGCCTGAAAATACTCGGGCCGATTTGGCGCAGCAATTTGCCCAGGATCATCAAGCTGGAGGCGACTGCCCACCTGACGGCGAATTTTGCCTACCTGCTGCTGATATTGCTCTGTGTCCTGGTCAATCCTGCGATGCACCCGGAGAGCGGATGGGTGCGCACGGTCCTGCTCGATATCCCGATCTTTTGCGCCACCACGGTCTCAGTGGGTCTGTTTTATGTGACTGCGCAGATAGCGATCAACCCGAGCCCCATGAGGTGGTTGCGCGAGATCTGCTACCTGCCGGTGTTACTGGCGCTCGGGGTCGGCATGTCGGTCAATAACGGCAAGGCCGTGTTTGAAGCCCTGCTGGGTAGGCAGTCCGATTTTGTGCGCACGCCGAAATACGGCATTGAGAAAAAGCGCAAGGATGTCAGAAAAGCCAAATACCGTGCGATGAAGTCGGTTGCGCCGGTCTTCGAGGTGGCGTTCTTCTTCTATTTCAGTTACCTTGTAGTGCATGCGCTGGCACTTGGGAACTGGATTGGCATACCATTTTTGATACTGTTCCAGGCCGGGTTCTTTTTTGTTGCCTACGGGTCGTTGCGGCATTTGCTGCCGGATTTTGTGCGTGGCACTGGAGATACTGAAGACGCGGCTCTCGGTACTTGATCCTGTTTAACTGTCACCTCCAGCGGTGAATGAAAATGCTGTTTACAACGGCGTGGATACGCTTGTGTTTGTGCGCATTTCCATTATCAGACACCATTCATTAGCCCTTTCCGAGGCTACCCGGTTTGACAAAATAGAGTATCAACTTAGCGTGGAAGTATCCCCGGTAATGCGGCCACCCGGTTTATTTCTACTGTGCGGGTGAGCACGCATTTTTTAATTTACATGCTAAAAACAGGACTCTTTTTGGGAATGGCGGCGCTGCTCTCCATACTCTGCAACTGCAGCTCAACCGGGCTGTTGGGTAACAGGGTGGTGGTCAGTGTCGATGACCAGCGGCTGGTTTTGATCAACAATGGGGCAGCGGTGAAATCCTATCCGGTTTCCACTTCAAAGTTTGGCCTTGGCAGTGCGTCGCGCAGCTACAAGACGCCACTTGGGGAAATGTATGTTTATCAGAAAATCGGTGGCGGCATGCGCGGCGGCACAGTGTTCAAGAACCGGCGCCCGACGGGTGAGGTTGTTGGGCCCAATGCGCCCGGGCGTGATCCTATTGTCAGCAGGATCCTGTGGCTTGAGGGTCTTGAGCGTGCAAACTCGAATACCAAAGAGCGGTTGATCTATATTCACGGGACCCCGGAGGAGCGTACCATTGGGTGGCCTACCAGTTATGGATGTATCCGCATGAAATCTCGTGATGTCATTGATTTCTATGCTCGGGTGAACAGGGGCACCGGCGTCTATGTTAAAAAAGCGCATTTAACCCCGGAGGAGATTCCCAAGAGTGAACGTGTGCTTCTGGCTGCTGCCAGGACCCGGTCTTTGTTGACGATACCCCGTCGGGGTGAGGCCAGGTCGAGCAATGTTTTGTATGCGGCGGCTGAACCTTTGGCAGCTCCCTTCTCCGGCAGGTTAACGGCACCTGCCATACCTGCGGTGGGTGATACTGCCGTGCAATCCCCCCGCCACGAAAGTGTTCTTGGCAGGTTATTTGGGTTGAGGCGTATCAGTGGGAGAGCCTTTACCTCGGGGGTGGCAAGGCAATGATTTTTACGAGAAAATGTCAGCAGGCTGGATCCAGAGCCTTCATTGCAGCCTTTGCCCGGGCCCGGGAAGTGCCTAATTCTTGACAAGGCGGGGTGACTGACTAAATTCGCCACCCCCCTTGGAAAATAAGCAGTATTTCATGGCAAACACAAAATCCGTCCAGAAGCGCGCTCACCAGTCGGCTCAGCGTGCTCTCGAAAACCGTGAGTCTAAGACCCGTGTCAAGACGGCCCGGAAGGCTGTTGCTGCTGCAATCACCGCAGGCGATAAAGCAGGAGCTTTGTCCAAGTGGCATGTTCTTTGTTCTGCAGCTGACAAAGCGGCCAAGCGGGGAGTCATCCACAAGAATTCTGCCAGCCGGCTCAAGGGTTTATACGGCCGGCGTATTGCAGCACTTAGTTAAGCTTGGAGTTTCTGCGTAACGCGCGGCAGCCATCCGTCTTGGGCGCTGTTTGCAGCGCACGGTGCCTTTTGCACGCTTTACCTGCTGGGGCTGACGACCGGATTTTCCGGTCTGGCGGGTAATTTAGGCATTTCGGCATCAAACAGCTCGGTGAATTTATTGTTCACGGAAAAATCCAGAATTTGCCACCCGGATTTCCCCAGGAAGCAGTAGAGTTCCCACTTCAGGGGATAATTGTCGCTGTAGGTGAAGTAGGTGAATCGGATAATTCGGCTTCCCACCCGGTTGATCCTGATCAGTTCGTGATCCTTGATTGTCCCGTAGGTTTCGACGATGTCCTTGGTTTCTGCGACGAGTTTGTCGACACTCTCCGTGTTCTCACCGAGTGGGGAGCCTTTCATCAGAGCGCTAAAAGCCTTCCCGGTTTTCCCGGTCTCAATGTCCTTGAAGAATGTTTCCAGGCGGCTGCGGATCTCGCGCTCGCCGCTCAGGGTTTTCTCAAATCGTCCGAGTCCGGCCGCCGAACGTCCCGGTGCAGCTGCGGCATCCTGGGCAGATGATATTGCCAACCAACAGACGCTCAGCACGTTAATTGTGAGAAACAGGGTAATAATCGTGGTTCTTTGGAATTTCCCGTGAGTCATGATCGGCTTAGGATGGCGGAGATTTGCGCTATATTCAATGTTCCCTGCCGTCGAATTGTTGCTTTGAGTGACTTGAATAGGTGGTGGCGGAGGAGTATGTTTGGCTCGGCAATGGAGTATCACCCGACCAATGAAGCGCTCAATGAGCGTGCGCGCAGAGCGGACAAGATTGTTCGCAACCCGGAAAATTATAAAATTTGCGGGGGTTGTGAGTCCATTGTGGCTGAAAAAGTGACACTTTGCCCGAATTGCCATGCTTATCGGTTCATCGCCGAGAAAGACAGGGTAATCTTTCAGGCTCAAGAACTTGGGAATAGAGAGCCAAGATCTGTAGTGGTCACTGATTTGGAGTGAAATCATTGGTTATCAATGGGTAAAGCCAATTTGATCTTGTTTCAGGATCATTAAAAAGAGTTCATTAAAAAGAGTTGCGCTCTTAAATGAACTGCTTTTCATTTAAAGCGTTGACCCGCCTGTTTACAGGCGATAGACTGTTAACTTGTATTAACTAAACTAACGAACCAACCTAACAAAATTAGTCTATGAAAATCCATAACATTGCAGCAGGATGCGCTTTGCTTCTTGCTGTTTCACCTGCTATCGCAGGCGACGATAAGGCAGCTGCTGACTTTGACAGTGGTGAGCCCTTCAGCCTTGGGGCAGACATTACCCTCGGGTATGACACCGAATACGTTTTCCGCGGTGCCAAACTCGCCGATGACCTGCTCACAGCGACAGTAAATCTCAACACCATTTCTCTTGGTGACGGGATGGACCTGGACCTTGGTACCTGGTATGCCAATACCTATGACGGCGGTTACACTGAGCTTAACCTTTTCGGTGGCGTTTCAGTTGACCTCGGTGATGCCTCCTTGAGTGCGGGGATTACCTATTATACCTCCGGTTCCGGCGCATTCGATGATATCGTTGAGCCCTACGTTGGTATCGGCACAGAGCTTGGCGGCCTTGACGTGAGCATTGGCTATGCCTATGACACTGAAGTGGACGGTGCATTTATTGCACTTGGCGCAGGCAAGTCACTTGAGCTTTCCGACAGCATCACTGTTGATGTGAGTGCATCGCTTAACTACGGCGATGATTACTATGGTGTCGCCGGCTTCAACAACATCGACCTGAGACTCGGGTTGCCGATGGCTCTTGGTGACGCGACCCTCACTCCTTACATCGCCGGTTCTATTGCTGTCGATGACCTTGAAGAGGCTGGCGGAGATGATCACCTCTATGGTGGTGTTTCCCTGAGCGTAAGCTTCTAGTTCTTGGGAGAAGATCCAAGGATCAATTCACGAACCCCCGGCCGCGAGGCCGGGGGTTTTTTTTGTTTATTAATAGTGTGCGGGGATCAGGGATGAAGGGGTATTGATGTGATTAGTGCTGCTTATTGCTTTCAGCCTGTTCATCATGGCATTCTGGATGCCAGGATTTTCTATGTTTTACATATACTTCACCCCATGCAGGTAAAATGATTGCCACTGCGAGAGTGCTCGTCGACGGGGCTTCCGGCCTGGAGTTTGACTACGAGTTGACCGGGGACTTCTCGACCCGGGTGGCAGTGGGCAGTAGGGTTCGTGTGCCGTTGCGCAATCGCGCCTCGACAGGAACCGTAGTGGCAATTTCAGAGCTTGATGAAGGCTCCAAGGAGGCATCCTGCCTGAAGCCTGTCGCGGCACTGATCGCCGATCAGCCGATCCTGACACCGGCTTTGATTGAACTGGGGAGGTGGATTTCCGAATATTACGTGGCCTCAATGGAGTCGGTAATGCGCAGCCTCATCCCGGAGGCGGTACGGGGAGAGAATCATGATTTTCAGCGGCTGCTGTTTGTAAAATTGGCGGGTGCACCGGGGGAAGAGGAACTCGAGAAACTGGGCAGGCGGGCAAAAAGGCAGGCTTCAATCCTTTCGGACCTGCTTGCTGCCGGTAAACCCGTTGCAGTGAGCAGTTTGGGTTCCGGGGGCAGAGCTGCCGTTGACGGGCTGGTCAAGAAAGGCCTGGTTGAACTGACTAGTGAGGTTGTGGGGCGTGACCCTCATCGTGACGAGCAGTTTGTGGCATCAAAGCCGCTTGAATTGACCCCCGCACAAGCCGGATGCCTGGACGCCGTCAATGCAGCTGCCTCTGATCCGCAATCTGCGAAGCCTTTGCTGCTGCATGGAGTGACCGGCAGCGGCAAGACTGAGGTTTACCTGCAGGCGATAGCAGCGGCCATCGATGCCGGACGGACGGCTCTGGTCCTGGTGCCGGAAATTTCCCTGACCCCGCAAACGGTGGCAAGGTTCAAGAGCCGTTTCGCGGACATGCAGGAGCGAGTGGCAGTATTGCACAGTCACCTGAGTGGCGGCGAGCGCTTTGACGAGTGGCACAAGATTGCCGACGGAACAGCACGAATCGTCATTGGTGCGCGCAGTGCGCTCTTTGCCCCGCTGCGCAATCTCGGGCTCATTGTCGTGGACGAGGAGCATGAGGGCAGCTACAAGCAGGATACCGCCCCGCGTTATCATGCCCGGGATGTTGCGGTGGTGCGTGGCGGCATTGAGGGCTGCGCGGTTGTGCTGGGAAGCGCAACGCCGTCTCTTGAATCATTCCACAATACCCAGCTTGGCAAGTATCAATTGATTGAGTTGCGTGAACGGATTGATGAGCGCAGCATGCCGCTGATCCGCATTGTCGATATGCGCCAGGAGGCGCGCAACCTTTCGAAGTCAGGAGGTCCGGCAATCATTTCCGAGCGTCTGCGAACTGCCGTTGAGGGGCGGCTCGGAAAAGGTGAACAGGTTATATTGTTCTTGAACCGTCGCGGCTTTGCCACATCCATGACCTGCCCGGCATGCGGAGAGGCCTGCGGGTGTCCCCACTGCAGTGTCTCACTTACCTTTCATCGCGGAGTGGAGCGTCTGGTGTGCCACATATGCGGTTATCAGCGCATTGCGCCTCGCAAGTGTCCTGAATGCTCTGATCCTTCAATCCGCTATGCGGGCTACGGAACAGAGAAAGTCGAGGAAATCCTGCGCAAGGTGTTTGCCGATGCCCGGCTGGCCCGCGTTGATAGTGACACAATGTCCCGCAAGGGCGCACTGCGCGAGATTCTCAATGCCTTTAAGGCCACCAAACTCGACATACTCGTGGGAACACAGATGATTGCCAAGGGCCTGCACTTCCCGAACGTGACCCTGGTCGGGATCCTGAATGCCGACATTGGCCTGCATATACCTGATTTCCGTGCCGGGGAGCGGACTTTTCAGTTACTCACCCAGGTTGCCGGGCGTGCCGGGCGCGGGGAAATGGAAGGGGAGGTTCTCATACAGACCTTCACTCCACACAGTCCATCTATCCAGTTTGCCAGGCATCACGATTTTGCCGGGTTTGCTGAGCAGGAACTCGGATTTCGCAAAGGTTTTTCTTATCCGCCTTTCTTTCACTGTGTGCTGATCACGACCCGCTCAACCCATGCACGCCGGGCGGAGTTTTCCCTTGAAACCATTCATAAGCGTCTTGCGACCGGGATTCCGGCGGGGGTGCTCCTCGGGGAACCGGTTGAGTCACCGCTTTCCAAGGCCTCCGGCCAGTTTCGCTTTCAGTTGATGCTCAGGGCTGTCTCTGCACGCCTCCTGACCCGTTATTTTACCGCAATAATGGAGCACCTCACTTTTCCGGATGATGTCCACGTGGCCATTGATGTCGATCCCCTTTATTTGTCGTAAAAGGTCGCAAAATGCCCGGGTCCTGAGCCGGAGGGCCTGGAATTCACTGTCTTCAGCAAAGAATTGCATGGCAAATTCCTTGTTTTTTTACTGACGCAAGAGGGAAAATCGCCTAAAGTGGTATTTATTGTTGATCTTACCTGAAGTGTTCACATCTCAATCCAAAGAAATGAAAAAACTGCTTATTGCATCAATGGGCGTCTTCACTCTCGGCCTTGGCTTAGCCCTTGCCGAAGAAAAAGAAGAGGCAAAACCCACTGCGTATGTTGCGCAGTTCACAGGAATAACATGAAACGGCTGCAAAAAATACGTTAGTTCAGCGTTACAGAAGAAATTTAATGCAACCAGCATCTTCATTACCAAAGGCGACAAGCCCGGTACCCAGAAGGTGGTTTTCAGTTGCGCCAAGGGCGACCTCACTAAGAAAGAGGCAGCCGAGTCAATGGGAGCCAAGAAGTCACGCTTTGTGCTGACTAGCATCAAGAAAAGTAAGGCCAGCGGCTGAAGAACCCGGCAGTGCCGGATGGCCTGCTGAATTCCTCAAAGCGTCATTACGTCTTAGGATCGTCAAAAAACACTTCAATTTATGGCAACGGTTCCGGTTTATCACCGGGGCCGTTTTGCTGTACGGGCGGGTAATCAGGGTAAGGATGAACCTGTCTTTTTTTCCTGTTAATTAATGAAAGGGCACATGGCAGGACGGCACAGGGTGGTGCCTGTATGATGAGTGATGATAGGAATGTCCGGAATAATACTGATAGTGGCTTTGGCGGTGCCCCGGGTAGCGCCCGTAGCGCAAGCTGATGTTATAGCGCTGTGGTTCCCGGTAAACCGGCTGGTAACGGGAACGATCATCCTGTGCGCTGCCCAGAGCTGCTCCACTCAATGCTCCGATCGCACCACCGATCGCTGCCCCTTCAAGCGGCCTGTGTGACTGGTTGCCGATAATGGTGCCAAGGCCTGCCCCGATCAGGCCGCCGGCAACGGCGCCGCTCTTGGCGGCAGGTGCGTAACCATACGAGTCAGAATAGCACGAGGAACCCATCGAAACAGCGAGTAACCCGGCTACAACATGCAATATTTTCCTGTATTTCATGTTCTTTTTGACTGCATGCCAGGCAATATTATTCAATCCCGCGGGCACAAAAAACGCCACCCCCGGCTGAGGGCGACGTTTTTCTGTAAAAAGCTTCGGGAAAATGACCGTTATCCCCGGGCGTGCCTTACTAACGGCGATTGTCAGGGTTGTTGTAACGACGCTCGGGAACCTCGTGACGGCGTCTATCCTGTGCGCGTCGCTCGTCATCACGTGCTCCACCTAGCAATCCGCCGGCACCGGCACCCACGGCACCGCCAATGGCTGCTCCCTCGAGGGGCCGGTCTGATTGATGGCCGATGATGGCACCCGCGCCAGCTCCGATGATGCCGCCAAGCACTGCGCCGCGTTTTCCCGACGGACCGCAGGAGGTGGAAAAGAACGCAAGCCCGAGGGTTGTAACGACAAGGATAAGAAGTTTTTGGATTTTCATTGTTGGAATGTTCTTGATGAAGTTTCACCCAATAGACGGGTAGAGCCAGTTATTTATTCAGGGCAATGTGTTTTTAGCCCGCCGGTTTGTACCGGCAGTCTCTGATGCTTTGCCAGGAATGCTGCGGTGAATGGTAAACCCCCGGCTGCTGTCAGCAAACCGGGGCTTTTTCGGATATTACAGCACCTCTGTGCCGAACTCAGGAAATCTCGGCACGCGCCATGCCCTTCTCCTCGAGCGCTGCCTGGGCAGCGGCGAGCTTGGCGACCGGTATGCGGAACGGGCTGCAGGAGACGTAGTCGAGTCCGGTGCGGTGGAAGAATTTCACCGAATCAGGATCTCCACCGTGCTCGCCGCAGATGCCGATCTTGAGTTTCGGCTTGGCTGCGCGCCCTCCTTTGACACCTGCTTCGACGAGCTGGCCAACGCCGGTCTGGTCGAGACCGGCGAACGGGTTGACCGACATGATCTCGGCGTCCTGGTATTCCGGGAGAAACGAGCTAGAGTCGTCACGGCTGAGGCCGAGGCAGGTCTGCGTGAGGTCGTTGGTGCCGAAGCTGAAGAACTCAGCGTGCTGCGCGACATCCTCTGCGGTCAATGCGGCACGTGGGATCTCGATCATCGTTCCGACGGTGTACTTCAACTGCCTCGCCTTGAGGCCGTACTTCTTACGGACCACGGCGGCAGCTGCGTCGATGACTTTTTTCTGGTGCTCGAGCTCTTTGCTGTAAGCGACCAGTGGAACCATTATCTCTGGGAGAACCTTGGTGCCCTTGGCCTGGACTTCAGCAGCAGCTTCGAGGATGGCCTCGACCTGCGCAGCGGTGATTGGCGGGTAGCTGACGCCGAGACGGCAACCGCGGTGACCGAGCATTGGGTTCTCTTCGTGAAGCGAGTGGATGCGCTTGCTGATAGCAGCTGGGCTCATCTTGATCTTCTTCGAGAGATCCTTGATCTGTTTGCTGTCCATCGTGCCAATGAACTCGTGGAGCGGTGGATCGAGCAGGCGGATGGTCGCCGGGCGACCGTCGAGCGCCTTGAAGATGCCTTTGAAGTCCTTCTTCTGGAAGCGCTTGATCTTCTTCAATGCTTCCGCGCGGCCGGCGTCGTCATCAGCGAGGATCATCTCACGGACGGCGTCGATGCGGTTGCCCTCGAAGAACATGTGCTCGGAACGGGTCAGGCCGATGCCTTCTGCACCGAACTTGATGGCGTTCTTGACCTGCTCGGGCGTGTCGGAGTTGGTGCGCACACCGAGCTTGCGGTGCTTGTCTGCCCAGCTCATGAGCTCGATGAATTTCTTGTAGGTCGGGCTCTTCTTGGCAGCAGCCTTGTTCTCCAGGAGGCCTTGGATGACCTGTGACGGAGAGGACTTGATGGCACCCTTGTAGACGTTTCCAACGAATCCGTTCAGAGAGAGGGAATCGCCTTCCTTGAGAGTCACTCCATTTCCAGAGAGTGTCTTCCTGCCATAATCGATGGTCATACCGTGAGCACCGCAGACGCAAACCTTACCCATCTGACGGGCAACGAGAGCGGCGTGTGAGGAGGCTCCACCTTCCGTCGTGAGGATTCCATCAGCAGCAATCATGCCGCGAAGGTCCTCCGGAGAAGTGGCCTGACGAACAAGAATGACGGATTCACCCTTGGAGGCCGCCTTCACAGAATCTTCAGCTGAGAAGTAAATCTTACCGGAAGCTGCACCCGGTCCAGCGGGAAGGCCGCTACCTATCTTGTTTGCCTTGCGCTCGGTGGCGGCATCAAAGATCGGGGCCAGGACTTGGCTGAGATCATCCGCGGGGATACGCAGGATGGCTTCCTCCTTACTAATGAGACGTTCCCTGACCATGTCGAGGGCGATATTGACTGCGGCACAGCCGGTGCGCTTACCGTTGCGGGTCTGCAGCATCCAGAGCTTGCCTTCTTCGATAGTGAATTCGACATCCTGCACGTCACGGAAGTGTTTCTCGAGGATCTTGCGTATCTTAAGCAGTTCCCTGTGCGAGTTCGGCAGGTCTCTGGCCATCTTGGCAACCGGTTTAGGGGTGCGCACTCCGGCAACGACATCCTCGCCCTGGGCATCAATGAGATATTCACCATAGAAGACGTTTTCCCCGGTGGCGGGATCGCGGGTGAAGGCAACTCCGGTGCCGGAGGCCTTGCCGGTGTTGCCGAATACCATGGCCTGGACGTTGACGGCAGTGCCCCACTCGGCGGGAATGCCGTACTTGGCTCGATAGACCTTGGCGCGATCATTGTGCCAGGAGTCGAATACCGCGTTGACTGAGCCGTAGAGCTGTTCCATCGGGTCATCCGGGAAATTTTTACCGCTGCGCTTCCTGATCAGTTTCTTGAACTCGGCAACAACCCAGCGCAGGGCGCTCTCCTCAAGGCCGGAGTCATCCTTGACTTTTGCCTTTGCCTTTGCCTTGTCGAGAATAACCTCGTAGGGATCGTGGTGTTCACCGTCTTTCTTCTCCACGCCCATGACGACCGAGCCATACATCTGCAGGAAGCGGCGGTAGCTGTCCCAGGCGAATTTTGAGTTGCCGGTCTTGGCGGTCAGTGCCTCGACAACGGTGTCGTTAATGCCGAGGTTGAGGATGGTGTCCATCATGCCGGGCATCGATTCGCGGGCACCGGAACGCACCGAGAGCAGCAACGGGTTCTTGAGATCGCCGAATTTCTTGCCCATTGCCCTCTCGATCTTGGCGATGTTTGCCTTTATCTCGGCATCGAGTGTTTTCGGGTATTTCTTGTTATTGTCGTAGTAGTAGGTGCAGACCTTGGTGGTGATGGTCATGCCGGCGGGTACGGGAAGGCCGATATTGACCATCTCAGCGAGGTTGGCGCCCTTACCCCCGAGGAGGGCTTTCAGGGAACCGTCGCCATCGGATTTCCTGCCGCCAAAGAAATAGACGTTTTGGTTCTTTTTACGGGCAACGGCTCTGCGGCGAGCCGGGGTTTTCTTGCGTGCGGTAGCCTTGTTAGGGGCAGCTTTCTTTTTGGCCATGAATTTGGTGCTTTATGGTTGATCTTGGGAGCGGATAGCTTCCCCGTAATTTCAAGGGAGAAATTGTCCTTTCAGCGGAAAGGAGCGCCACTGTATCCGGGTGTTTACACCTGTCAATTAAGGGATTAAGGCACCCTTGTGCCCGGTGGCCCGGAGTTTTTTTACCGGGCTGACCCGATTAAAGGATCATTCGATGATCTTGAAGTCGACCATGCGCCGCTGGAAATCGACACGGGACACGGCAACTTGCACGGTATCCCCGGCCTGGAAAACACGCTTGGGTTTCGAGCCGATGAAACGCGCCATTGCCCCGTCGAACCAATAACCGCCCTCGCAGTGGGGCAGGTCGGCCTCGGTGACCAGGCCCTTGATGAAGAAATCAGTCAACTCGACAAACAGGCCCTTGCGGCGCACCTCGTGGATCATTGCGGGGTGGGTCACGGGATTTTTTTGTGAGCTTCGTTTTGCTTCATGCCAGAGATACTCGATTTGCTTGAGTTTTTGCGTCTCGAATTCAGCGTCAGAGGAGTTGCGCTCGGTATCCGAGAGATGACCTGCGAGTTCTTCAAGCTTGCCTAAAGGAGGGGTTTTAGCCGGTGCGTTGCCGGTGATTGCAGCCAGTATGCGATGTACAATCAAATCAGCATAACGCCGGATGGGACTGGTAAAGTGGGTGTAGTTTACCTTTGCCAGGCCATAGTGACCGATCGGTTCATTGGCATAGGTTGCGCGTTTGAGACTTTTGAGAAGACCGACCTTGATTGCATGTTCCTCCGGTCTGCCGCGTGCTGCTGCCAGAAGCTTCTGGATTTCGCCACGGTTGCCAAGGTCGCCGGTGTTGATGCCGTAATCCATTGCCAGTTGACGGAATTCAAAGAGCTTGTCGGCATCGGGGTCTTCGTGCGCCCGGTAGATTGACGGTTTCAGCTTATCCTTGGTATGCTTGGCAACCGCCTCATTGGCCGCCAGCATGAATTCCTCAATAAGTTGATGACTCTCGTCATTCTCAATACGTTCAAGTGCCACCGGGACACCTGTCTTGTTCAGCACAGCGCGTACCTCGGGCATGTCGAGGTCCAATGATCCGCTCTCGAAGCGTTTCTTCCGGAGCTTTGAAGCCAGTTGCCATGCCGTTTGCAGACGCTTGCAGAATGGATCATCAGGGTCAGGTTTTTGCATGAGTGCATAAGCCTGCTTGTAGGTGAAGCGCCGTGCGCTGCGGATAACCGCCTTGCAGAAGCGTAGTGATTGGAGCCCGGCATTCTTGTCAAAACGGATGATGGCGGCATGCGTGAGGCGATCTTCACCAGGCACCAGGGAGCACAGGCCGTTGCTGAGCGCTTCAGGCAGCATTGGAATGACACGATCAGCAAGGTAGGTGCTGTTGCCGCGGATTTCTGCCTCACGGTCGAGCTTACTGCCCGGTTTGACGTAGTGGGAGACATCAGCAATATGCACAGCCAGGTCCCAGCCGCCATCTTTGCGATTCTCGACAAGGATGGCATCGTCAAAATCGCGGGCATCGTCGGGGTCGATCGTGAATACCGGGCGCTTGCGCCAGTCCTCCCGGTCGGCAATATCTTTCCCGGTAACCTGTCCGCTGAATTTATTGGCTTCAGCGATGACTTCCGGTGGAAATTCTCGCGGCAGCTGGCGCGCGTAGATAACCTGCAGGATGTCGATGCCGGGCGTGTCCGGCGGCCCCAGTATCTTGGTGACCTTGCCATGCGGGTTGTGGCGGCGTGATTGCCAATGCTCAATTGCGACCACCACCTTTTCGCCCGGCTTTGGCTGGGGCTTCGGCAGGCCGGCGGTATCCAGTTCGATGGTTGCCGGCAGCAGCGGGTCGTCAGGCTTGGCGTAGCTGAACTTGCCGCGCTGCAGGAAGGTGGCGATGATCGCGTCATTGCGGCGTTCCAGCACTTTAACAACACGGCCTTCAGTGGATTTGCCATCATCCGGGTATTTAGCTTCAAGTTTACCGCGTGTCCGCCCGTTCTTGATGTGTTTGGTCCAGTGCGGCGCAGCGCTGCGTTTCTCGATACGTACGGCGACCTTGTCACCGTGCAGCCCGGTTCCGGTGGCACCCGGGGGGATGAAGACTCCGCGCTCACGGGTTTTGCCTTCCGGGTCCACAAAGGCGTGGCCCGCAAGCTGGACACGCAGGATGCCAACAGTTTCATGGCTGTCACGCAGGACATAGCGTCCTTTCCTGACCTGCCTGAGTTTTCCGCTCGATTCGAGTTCGTTGAGGATATGGCGCAATTTTTGCCGTTGTTTTGGCGTGACATCAAGAGCACGGGCAAGTTCCGATTTATTCATCGGCTGATAACCGGGGTTGCCGAGCAACTTCTGTAAACGTTTTTGCAACCGGTTGTCACGGTTTCCGCCATTGCGGCGTTGATTATTGGATGATGGTGTGGCCGCAGCCATAGATTCAGATAACATTAAAGATGGGGTTAAAAGCCCGCTACCAGCGACTGAAATTGTCGTGAAATCCTACCTCCAAACCTGAATGAATTGCATTAGAGCACCACTTGGCGGTAGCGGATAGACATTCACCCATTGCACAAAAGCATTGTTTTAGCAAAAAAAACTGGTAATCTGCCACTGGCATAGTGTAAACACATTGTAAACCTTTATTGGAACAACTCTACCCCTGACATGAAATCCCTCTCTTATCCCCCTAAGCTCCTTCGCCGCCGTCTTCCGGCCTTTACCCTTATCGAACTGCTGATTGTCATTGTGATCATTGCCATTCTCGCAGCAGTGGCTTTTCCCGTATATGGCATGGTGATGGAGGTGGTGAGGAAGACGGAAGCGGAAAAGGATGTGCAGGACATTAAGGCCGCTATTTCCACTTATAACCTTGAATACGGCAAGTTTCCCTACGGCGGGGAACAGGATGTTGAACTCAATACCGAGGATGATGAGATCATGAGTGTGCTTGCCGGCGTTGAAGGCAATCCTCTCAACCAGCGCGGCAAGGTATTTTACCAGGGGAAGCGTGCAAAGAATGGGCGGGACGGCAATCCCACAGGCGGCATATACGGCGAAAATGACGACCTCCGGATGGCCGATCCCTGGGGACAGCCGTATTACATCATCATTGATGCCAATTATGACAGCAAGGTGCTAAATCCCGATACTGGCGGCGATGATCTCCGGCAAACCATTGTTGTTTGGTCGAAAGGCAAGCCCAGGCAAAAGGGGACGGACAATGGTCCGCAGGATTGGCACACGAGCTGGTAACAAAACCGCTTGGCAAACACGCAGAATTTCAATTAATCTCAACGGGGTCGGGTTTTCCCGGCCCCGTTTCTGTTGCAACCCGCCGGGTGAACAGGCGGGTGTAGTTCAATGGTAGAACGCGAGCTTCCCAAGCTTGAGACGTGGGTTCGATTCCCATCACCCGCTCCACCCGTATTCTGGCCCACAAAGTGAGATTATTGATAATTCTGCTGTTTTGTCTTACAGTGAGGTGTGAAGAATAAACTCTTCCGCTTCGTGAGCACCGTGCGAGAATCAATTTAACAATGATTTCCAGAAGAAAATTTTTGAAATCCGGCGGTGCGACCATGGCATTGCCGTTTCTGCACTCGACGCCAGAAGCCATGGCGGTCGCCAAGCAGGGGCAGAAGCCGGACAAGAAGCTGGTGATCATGTATATCCCCAACGGGATTGTGCGCCGTTGTTTTTTCCCGGGTGAACAAGAGGGAGCATTGCCGGGATTTGTTGGCGGCTTTAATGCGGACAAGACCAAGAACCAGAAGCGCAAGCCGAATAAGCCCGGCATTTATCCACTGGAGCTGACCTCCACCATGCAGCCTTTAAAGGATCACACCAAGGATGTGACCCTGGTTACGGGATTGGACCGCACCTTCAAGAATGGTCAGGACGTGCACGCACAGGGAGCCTCCTGTTACCTCACCAGTCTCTCCCCGGTACAGGCAGCTGAACAGGGAATCCGGCACCCCAATGGCAGGAGCCTGGATCAGGTCATCGGAGACAAGGTTGGGGACAAAACTGTTTTGAACACCCTGGAAATCGGCTGCAACGGGTTTAGAGCCCCCAAGGAACCGATCGAGTTTGATAACATTTCCTGGTACGGCCCCGGTGAAATCGCACCCTCGATTCGCGATCCAAGAAAACTCTATGACCGCTTATTCTCAAAGGACAGTTTTCGTGCGCACGTGACTGATGTCTCTGATCTGGTATTGGCTGATGCCAAGTCCCTCTCAAGGAAACTTTCAAGTGAGGACCGCGCAACCATGGATGAATTCATGACCATGGTGCGTGATGTCGAGGTGCGAATGGCCAAACTGGAAAAGTTGATGGCTAACGCCGATGTTAAGATTCCCAAGACTGAAGTCCTGCCGCGCGGGGAATACATCCGCCTGCAGGCGGACTTGATGCTGCTGGCGTTCCAGATGGGGGTCACGAATATCTCCACTTTCATGATTGGTCCGGAGCGTTGGGACGCAACATTGATGTATGAGGGTGTTTTCGATAAACCAGTGCAGCATCACAACATGACCCATAACCAAAAGGGCGATGGTTATCTTGGAGTCCAGAAAATCGATATATTCCACATGCAGCAGTATGCATACCTGCTCAAGCGCATGAAGGAGATCAAGGAATCTGATGGCAGCACCATGCTGGATAATTCGCTGGTAACCTATGGTGCGGCACTGGGTGATGGTGCCACCCATCAGTTTTATGATCTGCCGATGATCGTCGCCGGCGGTGGTCAGGGGCAGGTCAAGCAGGGCCGTTACATCCAGGTCAAGAGCGGCACCCTCAACTCCAACCTCTGGCTCACGCTCGCTAACCTCATGGGCCTGGAGATTGACTCCTTTGCCGACAGTCATGGCGTGATCTCCGACTTGTGGACCTAAACCGGCTGATGCTAGCCCAGCGGTCCATTAAAGGGTTTATCCTGCTTCTTTTCCTGGCAGCCTTGCCCGTGACGCAGGGTGCCGATGACTTTGAAAGGCAGCTTAAGCCGTTTTTTGCAACCCATTGTATCAAATGCCATGGCGGGGACAAGGTAAAGGGCAAGGTCAATCTCAAGGAGATTGGCAACACAAAGGAGTTTCTTGCCAAGCCGGAATTGATCAGGGACTTGATTGAGGTGCTGGACGCGGGTGACATGCCCCCGGAAGACGAGCCGCAACCTGACCCGGCAATCCGGACAGCCCTGCTGGCCCCGCTTAAAACCCTTTTGCGTGTTGCAGCCAAGGCTACTGAAGCAAAACCAAATCCGCTACAGCGCCTCAATCGGTTCCAATACAACAACACCGTGCGCGACCTGTTCGCCCTTAACCGCAATGTGTTCGCGCTATCGGAAAAGTTAATGACGCGGGAAACCATTTACCTGAACGCACCCAGGATGCCCGAGAGTGTCAATGTGCGCTCCCTGGCAATGAACCCGGCAGCGGGATTAAAGGCGGTAAAACCGTTTCCACAAGACCTGAGGGCTTCACATGGATTTGATAATCAGGCAAATCAGCTGACCCTCTCCCCATTACTGCTCGAAGCCTTTTTACGGCTCAGCACCTCGATCGTGGAGAGCCCGGATTTCAATGAGAATACCGTGGGTATCTGGAGCACCTTCTTCAAGCCCCCCGCTGAAGGCACCGATATCCCTGCTGAAATGCGCAAACGCATCGAACCCTTCCTCCATCGCGCATTCCGGGGGCGTGTTGATCCAAAGATCCTGGATCGCTACACCGCATATGCACTGGATAAAATAGGAAAAAAAGTTCCCTACACCGAAGTGATGAAAAAAGTGGCCTCGGCCGCATTATCCTCCCCGCTCTTTCTCTACCGACATTCCACAAACGACAAGGCATTAAACCTGGCTGCAAACCTTTCCTATTTTCTTTGGGCCAGCACGCCTGATGAGCAATTGCTTCAGCTCGCACAATCCGGGGAACTCACCAAGCCCGAAGTTCTGATCCGAAGTATTCACCGGATGCTTTCTGATCCGAAGATCGAGCGTTTTCTGGATACCTTTCCCACGCAGTGGATGCAGTTGGAAAACATTCTTGCCGCAACACCTGATCCCAAGAAGGCCCGCTATTTCAGTATCGACAAGAACAATCCTGCCAGCCTGCAAATGCTTTGTGAACCACTGCTGCTCTTTGATGCCGTCTTCGTTGAAGATCGGCCTATCAGCGAGCTGATCCAGCCGGCTTTCAGTTATCAGAGTGACCTTCTGAAAGACTGGTATACTTCTGATTTCAAGGTGCCGCCATTTGATGCCGACAAGATCATTGCGGAAAACCGGGCAAGGGATGAACAGCGTCAAGTTCTGGGCACCACCATTAAGAGCGCACGGCAACAGCTTGATGCGCTGCTCAAGCCGGTGAGGCTGAGCATCCTGGTTGCCCGGCAGAAAAAATCGGGAACCCGCAAGGCGGTGGATCTCAAGCCCTATGCCGCTTGGGAATTTAACGGTAACCTGAAAGACTCAGTGCGTTCACTGGAGTTGAAGGCGCACGGGAAGATTCGCTATGAGGAGGGCATGGTTGTTCTCAACAAGGCCTATTTGCAGAGCGCAAACCTGCCGGTCGACCTGAAGGCCAAGACTCTGGAGGTCTGGTGCAAGGTTCATGATGTCAACCAGCGCGGTGGTGGCGTGATGGGCATCCAGGGTCCCGGCGATTTTTTTGACACCATCGTTCTCGGTGAAAGGAAACACCGGCACTGGATTTCCGGCAGCAATGGCCATTCCCGAACCCTGGATTTCCCGGGATCAACCCCGGAGGAGATGCCCAATGAGAAGTTGCACCTGGCTATGGTCTACAAGGCGGACGGCACAACCACCCTGTACCGCAACGGCAAACCTTACGGCAAACCTTATCGCAAGGGTGCAGCCAGGTTCCCGAAGAACCAGAGCTCGGTGATTTTCGGGTTGCGCCATTTGCCGCCCGGAGGCAACAAGTATCTTTCCGTGAGCCTGGCCCGCGCCCGGTTCTATGTCCGGGCCTTGAGCGCTGCCGAGGTTGCCGCATCAAGTGGCGGCAACCTGTATATCTCGGAGCAGGATTTATCCCTGGCCCTGAGCGCGGAGCAGAAAGCAAAGAGAGGAGAACTTGCCAGGACAATTGACCAGTCAGAGGCGACCCTGAAAAGTGTGCCGAAGAACCAGGACTTGCGCAAGTCAAAGCAGGATCTGCAGCGCAGGTTCGACGATGAAATCCGCAACAAGCTGCGTTCACCGGTTTTCCAGCGGGTTGCGGTAAAGGACCCGCGTTTTGGTGGTGTAATTACAAATGCGGCGATGCTCAGCATGAACAATGGCACGCAAAGAACTCATCCCATCGCCCGGGGTGTCTGGATCATTGAGGTGATCTTTAATGACCCGCCGCCGCCGCCGCCAAATGATGTGCCGCCCCTTAATGAGGAAAGCGGCACGAAAAACCTGACCATCAGGGAAAAATTTGCCCAGCACAGGGAGAATCCCGATTGCGCCGGTTGTCACTCGAAGCTTGATCCCCTTGGGTTTGCCCTTGAAAACTTCGACATCACCGGCCGCTGGCGGGACAAGTATGAAAACGGCAGGGAGGTGGATTCAAGCGGAACCCTGCTGAAGAAATACCCCTTTGATGGCATTGTTCGCTTCAAGCAGGCACTGGTCAAAGAGAACAGGCGCTTCGCCAGGGCCTTCACGGCGCATTTGCTGAGGTTCGCCTTGTCCAGGGAACTCACCCCGGCTGACTCACTGACGGTGGGATCAATTGTCGAGCGGGCGGAGAAGGAGGATTTCCGGTTAAAGTTGCTTATCCGGGAGGTGATCCTGAGCGACAGCTTTCTTCGATCGGGTTGATGTCGGTAACTCCAAAGCCCGTGTGTTCCTCCTTTGTATGTTGCCTGCCGTTTTTATCCTGCCGGGCAGCAGTGATCATTTTCCTGAGCTTTGTAGCTCCGGCGTTGATGCCGGCTGCAGTTCGCCCGGCCCGGATTTTTTCCGGCCACATGGTGTTGCAGCGGGATTTTCCGGTGCCGGTATGGGGCATGGCGGCTGCCGGGGAGAGCGTGGTTGTTGAGTTTGGCGGGCAGTCCGTGAAGACAAAAGCGGACGATGACGGGCGCTGGCAGGTGAGGCTGGAGCCGATGAAGGCAAATCCCGGCGGCAGGGTGATGCGGATTCGTTCTGCAACAGGCGGCGACCCGGTGGTGATCCGCGATGTGCTGGTTGGCGAGGTCTGGTTTTCCGGAGGTCAATCCAACATGGCATATACCGCGGGGCAGATGGCCGGACGCCTTGCCGAGGGCAGGGCACTGGTTGCTGCTGCGAACCTTGAAGCCATCAGGCTGCGCAAGGTCAATGAGCGTGATTCGCCTGTGCCCAGGGATGATCTCACAGGCGGGGGCTGGGATGTGTGCAGTCCTCAAAGCGTTGTGCGTCATTCAGCAGTGGCGTTTGTCTTTGCCCGGCGTATTCACCGGGAACTTGGCGTTCCTGTCGGGATTATCGACTGCTCCTGGGGGGGAACCCCGATCGAGCCCTACATCCCGGTTGGGGCCTTCACCGGCCATCCGACCCTTGAGAAACTGGCAGCCCTTGCAAAGGCAGGTGACATTGAGGCGGTCAGGCGGCTGCCCGGCGGTACCTTTGCCCGCAGCCCGGCCTGGCTGGCAGGTGCCATCTACAACGGGCGCATCGCGCCGGTGGCACCTTACGCAATCCGTGGTGCCATCTGGTATCAGGGCGAATCCAATTCCGGGCGCGGGGAGGATCCGCGCCAATACGCGCACAAGATGAGAGCTTTGATACGGGGCTGGCGCGACGCATGGGGACGCAGGGATCTACCCGTTTATTTCGTGCAGTTGCCGCAATGGAAGAGCTACGCGTGGACCTACCTGCGTGAAGAGCAGCGCCGTGCCCTTGACGCAGGGCACACCGGTATGGCGGTCACGGTTGACCTGGACAATGCCGGCGACATTCATCCGCCCAACAAGATTGATGTCGGCGAGCGCCTGGCCCGCTGGCCGCTGGCCAGGGTTTATGGGCACAAGGTGGCATGCAGTGGTCCGCTTTATCGCGGCATTTCAGTCCGCAAGGAGACGCTCGTTGTTGAATTTGACCACGCTGCTGCGGGGTTGATGATCGGCCGCATTGATGGTGTCGGCAAGGTGACGCCACAGCCGGCCGGTGTCCTGAATGGTTTTGAGTTGTCCGGGGAAGAGGGTAAATGGCATACCGCCAAGGCAAAAGTTGAGGGATCAAGTGTTGTGGTATCAAGTCCCGGGGTTCAACAGCCTGTTGCTGTCCGGTATGCCTGCCATCCGCAGCCGCCATCAGGCAGCCCATGGAATCTCTATAACAGGGAGGGGCTCCCCGCTTCGCCGTTCTGCTCGGATTGGAACCGCATGCCGTATGACCCGGCGCGCAACCCGATGCCTGAGTAAAAGTGTGGCACAAACACGCGCTGTGCGTGCGGGACGGGGATTAGAGAGCCAGTTCGTTGTTGCCATCCCTCTCGGCCATGGGGTAAGGTTGAACGCGGTGCAGGGAACCTGCACAGATGGGCTGCCAATGCCAAATGCCATGGACACAAACCGGCGCACATTTATTCAATCGACAGTTGCCGCCGGCGCCGCGGGCAGCCTGCCCCTGGTAGGGCAGGAGGAATCCCGGAATCCCAAGGCTGACTACAGTGGGCCAAACCTGATCATCATTCGTTTCGGGGGTGGAGCACGCCGGCTGGAATCAATCGACAAGAAACACAGCCATGCCCCTTTCCTTGCCCATGAGTTGTCCAGTCGCGGGGTGCTCTTCAACAGCATGGAGATTGATCATTTTGACGGCGGCAGGGAGGCAAACGGCAAGCCTGTGGATACCAGCCACGGGCAGGGGACGATCTACATCATGACCGGCAACTACAAGAAACTGAGCACTGTCGGCAGCGGTGCCCTTGACGAGCGGTTTGTGCCATCGGTCCCCACCCTCTTCGAATACTTCCGCAGCAAATACAAGGTGGAAGAGCATCAGGCGCTCATCATCAACAGCGAGGATCGCAAGCAGGAGGAATTTCTCACCTACAGCAACCATGTCAGGTTCGGTATCGACGACAAGTGCCAGATCCTCAGCCTTTACCGGTTCAAGAGATACCTGTTCAGCAAGCTGCTGGATGAGGGCAGGCGCGAGGGCAGGGAGATCACTGCCAAAGAGCGCAGGCAAATACAGCAGCAATACGACAGGCTTGCGGCAATTGACCGGCGCGGCAAGTTGACGGAAAACCCGAGGCTCATGGAATTCTGGGCACGCTGGCGCCACCATTACGGTGACAGCGGATTGAAGAACCCGCGTGGTGACCGGTTGCTTACCGAGCTTGCCCTGCGTTCCATGCGCGAGTTGCAGCCGCGCATGATGATGGTCAACTACACTGATTGCGACTATGTGCACTGGGGCATACGCAGCCATTACCTCAATGCGCTCGGGATCATGGACCAGGGGATCAGGCAGATCGTTGCGGCCGCGGAAGCCGACGAGTTTTACCGCGACAACACGCTGTTCGTGGTTGTGCCTGATTGTGGACGCGACAATGACCTGCTGGCGGACATTCCCTTCCAGCACCATTTTAACACCAGGTCCGCACACAGGATCTTTGCCCTTTTCTTTGGCAAAGGCGTGCCTGCAGGGGATGTTTTCGACAGGGGATGCGACCAGATCCAGATTGCGGGCACAGTGGGCAGATTGATGGGCTTCGATACAGATGAAGCTGAAAGCCGGGTCCTTGAGGAGGCGATTGCGTGAGTGCGCAAGGCCAGCCTGTCGCCAATGTGCCTGAGGCCGGATCGGGCGTAATGCCGGGGAATGCCCCCGGATACGGGAACCTGCTTTGGCGCACCGTTGTTTTCCTGGTCAAATTCCTGATTGGCATGGTGTTTTGCCACGCCATTTTCACCAGCTTCATGGTCATCGGCTGGACCTATCGGGTTGCCCAGCGCACAGCCATAAAATACTGGTGTAAATGCAGCGTCCGCGGCAGCTTCGCGCTCGTCACACAAGACGATGAATCCATCGCCGGCCACATGCACTGGCCCAACTGGTTTGTCGCGCAGAATTTCCGTTCCCTGTTCCGCCGCCCGGTAAACTGCGGGCTGGGCAGGCACCTTTGGATTGTTTGCAGGGGATTTAGCTCCTCCCTGCGCCACAATCTGGTCCTTGGCATTCAGGGCGCAGCCAACACGCTGGCGTTGACGCTGCCAGCGGGCATGATGTGGTGGTTTGGGTGGGATTATGGATGGAATATCTCCTTCTACAAGGGTTACGAGCAGTCTCTCATCGGCCCGGCGGTGTTCCTCATTGGCAGCCTTTTTTTCATTGCCGCCATGTTCTACCTGCCGATGGCCCAGGCGCGGCAGGCGGTCTGCGCAAACTGGAAAAGCTTCTGGGATGCGGGGCTTGTTATCAGGCTCATTCGCAGCCAGTGGATCCGGGTACTTTTATTTTCCGGTCTGTTTGCCCTGCTCTGCCTCCCGGTACTCATCCTCAAGACGGCACCCTCTGTGTTCCACCTGTCCGAATCACAGGACATTACGACGCCGGAGCAGGCGGCTGACTACCTGAGGAAATATTTTTTCTGGGCATCCCTTTATGTGTTTCCCTGCTACGTGCTCATCCGTGTTTGGGCGGCAAAAATCTATGCCCGCGGACTCTTGGCTTCCGTGCAGAACAACCGTGTGAGTATTGAAGAACTCAATCCTTCCGAGCAGTCCCTGTTCAAGTGTCTTGACCTGCATTCGGGCAGTCCCCCGCTGCCGAACAATCGGTTCCTGAAAATTGTCGGCTGGACGGGTTCGCGCATGGGGCAGTTTTTTTCCGCAGTGGTTGTTTTCCTTATCTGGGCGGCACTGGCGGGCGCCATCCTTATTTCCGAGTTTCTCAACTACCACGAGGCCGGGCGCGGCTGGTGGAACCAGCAGCTTATCCAGCTGCCCTGGTTCAACTACATGCCCGCACACATCCGGCCGGCGGGTCAGGATATCAGCATTGCGCTTGTTCTTGTCGTGCTGGTGATGGCGGGGCGGTATGCGGGCAATTGCATGAGGGCAATGGCCAGGGGCCGGGCGCCTGCGGATTAGCCCCTGCAGTTTCAGTCCATGTCCTCAAAGGCAGGTTCCCCGCGACCTCCCTGTTGCCCCGGGTCACGAGACCTGCTGCAGCTCTAGATAATGGCGTCCTGCGCCCGGGTCCGGGAAGGGAATCCCCCGCTTTCTCAAGGCAACGGCGGCGGCATTGTGCCTCCTAGCCGGCAGTGACCGTTCGCAGTTGGTGAACCGGTGCCTTATGTGCCTTGCTCAGCTTGAGCATTGCCGCGTTGATCTTCGCGAAATTATCCGGGGTGCTGAAGAACGGGCCCCTTCCTGATCCCCCGTATGTGTGGGTTTCAATCAGGACCGGTTCACTGTTCAGCCAGACAAATGACGGGTTGCCGCTGTCCCCGACAATCAGTTTCTCAAAGAATCCCCCGGGCAGTGTTGCAGCACCGATAAAGCTCACCTTGCCGGCATTGATGGAGTTGATTGCGTGCACGTGCACTTTGCGCTCGCCGTCTGTGATCAATACGTGGCTGCCCCGGAGCAATTCTGAATACGATTCACCCGGTGGCAGCAGCCGATAGGTTTTTACCGTGGCAGGCACGTCTTCGTCCAGTATCACCACAGCGATGTCATTAATGAGGTTCTCGATACCGCGTATTTTCCGTTTTACCGGCCTGCCGCGCCTGTCGTGAAAGGTCACTGTGCTGCCGACCTTGCGCTGGTAGTGGCGGGCCATCAGGGCGTGCCGTGGTGAAACCAGTGTCAGCGTGCGGGAATTGTCCCAGGCGATTCCGGAGAAATCAACAGCCTTCATCCATGAGCGGCTCCAGGCGACATCCGGGGAGGTTTTTGAAACGTAGGCGTCAAAAATCTCGTTCCTGTCCGGTTTTTCCGGCAGGATTTTCCGGGTTTGGATATTAATTTTCTCAGCCAGTTCACCTGATCTGTTGCTTGAAGGGTCTGGCACGGGAGCATCCGCACCGTTGCTGCCGGCAGTCAGGAGAGCGGCAGCTGACAAGCAGGTGAAGGCTGCCCGGATGCGGTGTTTTTCCCCGGGAAACCTGGTCATTGCCGTTGCTGCGGCGATGTTTTTGCTGTTCATGGCGATACTAGGCAGAGCCAGACAAATGGTGCGCGGGGACGGGATCGAACCGCCGACCAACTGGGTGTAAACCAGTTGCTCTACCGCTGAGCTACCCGCGCATCTGCCCAAGTCATAAGGAGGTTTAGGGGTTCCGTCAACAGGCGCATGCATGTATGGGCTCTGCCCGGGTTTGTCCGGCCGATAGTCCCTGCGCAACAAGCGGGGAACAAAGTAATCGACTGCACGGGGCAGGGGCATGCTTTGTCAGCCCGGGAATCGTCCCGGGAACGGTGACACAGCAGGCGGGTTGACTTTGTGAAAAATTTCACAAATTGACTTGAAAAGAAAAATCAACGGTGATTAAATGCCGCCGCATCCGTGGCACGGGTGTGATCTGGCTGCGTAAGCCCGGATAAGCGAATCCCCTCGCGACTCCCGTGCCGGGCGGGTTGCATGGTAATACGAATGCTCCAGGATGCGTCAGACGCGTTGATTTTGAAAGGGTTCAGCCCGATGCCCCTGCTCGGCAAGGTGTCTTTGTCCGCAGAGCCATTCACCGATACTCTGCACTGGTTGACCAACTCGATTTTTGTCGCCGCTTTCATCGCTTTGCTCCTCCTGTGGGCGGCGCGCAAGGCGACCCGGAACATCCAGCGGGTACCGACCGGGTTTCAGAACTTCTTTGAGTTTATCATCGAGTTCCTTTACTCCCAGGTTGAGCAGATTGTCGGCAAGAAGCTTGCACCCAGGGTTTTTCCCCTGCTGGCGACAATCTTTATCTATGTTGCCATCGCCAATTGGTTCGGCCTCCTGCCGGGGGTGGGGACGATCGGGTGGGGCAGTGAGCCGACGAAGGCGGCTTTCACCCTGGATCCGAAAAGCGAGCATGTGGTAGGACTGCTGCGCCCGCCAACTGCCGACCTGAACCTGACCCTGGGGATGGCCGCGGTCTTCATGCTCATCTGGGTTTACCTGACTGTGAGGGAGACCGGGGTGATCGGCTTTATCAAGCACACCTTCGGGCCGAAGGGCGGGCTCAAGGGTGCACTTGGCGTGATCCTTGTACCGATCTTCATGTTCGTCGGGGTCATCGAGATTATCTCGATAGCCCTGCGGCCGGTTTCTCTCTCACTGCGGCTGTTTGGCAACATTTTCGCGGGGGAGAACCTCATGCACGTGATGAGCACCATGGGTGACACACTTGGCCCGGTTCTCTCTTTTATAACAAGTGTCCTTTTGCCGCTGCCGACCTTCTTTCTGGAGTTGCTGGTGGGTGGCCTTCAGGCCATGGTCTTCGCGTTGTTATGCGCTGTTTACATTCAACTCTCCACCACGCACGATGAGGAGGAGAGCCACTAGCCAGGGCAAAAAACCAATCTTGCTGTCGGGACCATGCATGTCAGTGGGCGGCGGCGAAACGAAATAACCAATACCGAAACCGTTACAGACGAAAGGAACCATACCATGCCATTCGAATTCATATCCATATTAGCAGAACTTCACGGAAACCTGAGCTTCGGCATCGCCGCCGCCGGTGCCGGTATCGGCATCGGGTCGGTTGGCCTCGGTGCTGCCCTGGCGGTCGGCCGCAATCCCGGTGCCTTCGGCAAGGTGCTCACCATCTCGCTGATCTGCATGGCGCTGGCAGAGGCAATCGCGATCTTTGGCCTCATTTTTGTTTTTACCGGCATGGACATCCCCAAGTGATAAGGCACCCAGGGTGATTAATGCGGGCATTTGCCGGCGGGCGACTCCACGCCGGCGTTTACTCAGCCGACCCACAAGCACCAAAACCGCCAATAACTGAAACCATGGATCTTTTCACCAGCCTGACCGGCAAAATGCCAACCCTTCTGGCGAGTGCGGCCTCGGAAGCCTCAGAGGCGACCATCTTTGAGAAGTTTGGGGTCAATTGGACGAAGTTTCTCGCCCAGATCCTGCTTTTCCTGATCGTCTACACGATCCTCTCGAAGTTTGCCTTCAAGCCGATCATGGCAATCCTTGAGGAGCGCAAACAGCGCATTGCCGAGAGTGAGGAGAACCTGAAGAAGATTGCCGCTGAACTTGAGGAGGCGGACCTGAAGAGGGGGGAAATCATCAGCGAGGCCAACTCCAGGGCTGAGCGCCTGATTGTCGAGGCACGCGAGAGTGCCGAGGCTGTAGCCGAGAAGAAGCGCGCCGAGGCCACCAGCGAGGCGGCGTTGATCATTGCCAAGGCCCGCGAAGCCGGGGAACTGGAGAAAAACCAGGCCATGGCCGAGTTGAAGCGCGATTTTGGCCGCCTGGTTGTTGATACCACCGGCAAGGTGACCGGTAAGGTGCTTAGCGATGATGACCAGGAGACAATCAACAGGGAAATAGCCGCCCAGATCTCACTGTAAAGCCGGGCTGACACAATCAATTAAACGCGACAATAACTACAGGTAAGTGAAAATTTCCAAAGATGCCGCCCGTGCTGCGCGCCAGTTGCTCCGCCTTAGCCATAAGGACGGCAGGCTGGACAGTGGCCTCATCAAGGAGATCACATCAAGGATTGCTGAGTCCAAGCCGCGCGGTTATCTGGCGATCCTTCAGGAATATGCCCGGTTATTGCGCCTTGAGGCCGGCAAGTTCCAGGCTCTCATTGAGAGTGCCATTGAACTCGGGGCACAGGCCGGCAATGCACTGGTGGATGACCTGCGCGCTAAATACGGCGATGACCTGAAGGCCGAGTTCAGGGTCAATCCTGAACTGATAGGCGGCATGCGTGTCAAGGTTGGCAGTGATGTCTGGGACGGCAGCGTGCGTGCGCGGTTGACCGAACTGAAGAACAGGCTATAGAAAAAGATTTTTAGGAAATAAAACCCAAACAGGAACCCTACCATGAGTAATATCCTCCAGGAACTGGAATCTGAAATTGCCGGATTAAAGACGGCTGTCACAAAATCCAATGTCGGAATCGTTCGTGAGATCGGCGACGGTGTTGCCAAGGTCGAGGGCTTAAGTGATGTCATGCTTAACGAGATGGTCGAGTTCCCGGGCGGCCTTCACGGGCTTGCCCTGAACCTTGAGGAGACCGAGGTCGGCTGTATTCTCCTGGGTGATGGGCTTGACATCAAGGAGGGCGATGAGGTCAAGACAACCGGTAAACTCCTGCAGGTGCCGGTTGGCAAGGAATTGCTCGGCCGCGTCGTCAATGCACTGGGTCAGCCCCTGGACGGCAAGGGTGATATCGCCTCAACCGTCAGCTACCCGGTGGAGAAAATCGCTCCCGGGATCATCCCGCGTAAATCAGTCAGTCAACCGTTGCAGACCGGCATTCTCGCTATTGACGCAATGATCCCGATCGGACGCGGGCAGCGGGAACTGATTATCGGTGACCGCTCGACGGGCAAGACCACCATCGCGATTGATACCATCATTTCCCAAGCCAAGCAGAACAAGTTGGCCGAGGAGGGCAAGTTGCCGGATCATCGCCCGGTGTATTCGATCTATGTGGCCATCGGCCAGAAGCAGTCGAACATTGCGCGCATCATCGGGACCCTTGAGGCTGCCGGCGCGCTTGACTCCACGATCATTGTCGCAGCTTCAGCTTCTGACTCCGCGACCAACCAGTATTTGGCGGCTTACTCCGGGACGGCCATTGGGGAGTGGTTCATGGACAACGGCATGGACGCACTGATTGTCTTTGATGACCTTTCCAAGCACGCGGTGGCGTATCGGCAGGTATCCCTTGTTTTGCGCCGGCCTTCCGGCCGCGAGGCATACCCGGGTGACGTTTTCTACCTGCACAGCCGCCTGCTTGAGCGCTCGGCCCGGCTTAACGAGAAAAACGGGAATGGTTCGCTGACCGCGTTGCCGATCATTGAGACTCAGGCCGGTGATGTGGCTGCCTATATCCCCACTAATGTGATTTCCATCACGGACGGGCAGATTTTCCTTGAGACCGACCTGTTCTACCAGGGCATTCGCCCGGCAATTTCTGTTGGTCTCTCCGTTTCGCGGGTTGGCTCCGCGGCACAGACCAAGGCGATCAAGAAGGTCTCGGGAACGACCAAGCTTGACCTTGCCCAGTTTCGCGAGAAACAGGCATTTGCCCAGTTTGGCTCGGATCTTGACGATGACACCAAGGCGCAGCTTGAGCGGGGACAGCGTATTGTTGAGTTGTTCAAGCAGAACCAGTATTCGCCGCAGTCCCTTGATGTGCAGGTTGCAACGCTCTTTGCGATGCAGAATGGCTATGTGGACGATGTGCCGGTCGATAAAGTAAAGGATTTTCAAGCCAAGATGGAAGAGTTCCTCACCATCCGCAAGGAGGCGGTGATGACCAAGATCCGTGAGCAGAAGATCCTTTCCGACGAAATTGTCAATGATCTCAAGGCGGCCATCGAGGACTTCAAGTCGACCTATAATGCGTAACTGCACCACCGACTGAATACCAACCATCTGAAAAGTGGCCAATACCCGTGACATCCGCCGGCGCATCAAGTCGGTCAAAAACACCAAGCAGATCACCAAGGCGATGGAGTTGGTTGCGGCCTCAAAGATGAAGAAGGCGCAAAATCAGGCACTTACCGGGCGCAATTACGCGCAGGTGATGAATCGTGTGCTGGTCAATCTCACCAAGGTGGCTGAGCCTGAGTCCCATCCCCTGTTGCAGGTGCGTGAGGGTGAACGTGAAATGACGGTGGTGATTTCCACCGACAAGGGGTTGTGTGGCGGACTGAACACCAACCTGATGCGTGCCGTGATCGACGCGAACACGGCCTCGACTTCCTACGTCACTGTTGGCAGGAAGGGACGCGGCACGCTGGCGCGCGGCAAGAAGGACCTGGTTGCTGATTTCCCGGTCAAGGATCCGATCTCATTCAGTGAGGTCAAGCCGATCGCGAAGTTCATTACCGAGAAATTTGAGTCAGGCGAATTTGATCGTGTCAGGGTTGCCTTCACGAATTTCATCAACACCATGAGCCAGAAACCCCATATTGCCACGCTTTTGCCGATCACGGCGGTGCAACTGACCGGCAAGCGCGAATATGAGGGCATGGGTGATGGCGATGACATGGCGGAGGTTTATGAGTCGTCCATGGGAGGTGCAGTCTATACCTATGAACCCGGCGCCGGCGCAGTGCTCGACAGCATCCTGCCGCACTACCTTAATTACCAGCTCTACCAGATGATCCTTGAGGCGCGTGCTTCCGAGCATTCCGCGCGCATGGTGGCGATGAAGAGTGCCACGGATAATGCCGACGGCATGATCAAGGACCTGACCCTTGAATACAACAAGGTGCGGCAGGCTGCAATCACCGGCGAGCTCCTGGAAATTACGACGGCCCAGATGGCGCTCGAGTAACGGGCAGCCCGGCGGCAATCAAGAACTTAAAAAACAGAATCTCTTTAATTAACTGAACATCCTTTCAAATGAGCGATAACATCGGAACCATCGTACAGGTCATCGGGCCGGTCATTGATGCTGACTTTTCCAAAGCCGGAAGTCTGCCCAAGATCTACAATGCCCTGGAAATTGAATATGAGGTATACGGCAAGCCGACCAAGCTGGTCCTCGAAGTGCAGCAGCATCTCGGTGACGGCTGGGTGCGCGCGGTTGCCATGTCCTCCTCAGAGGGACTCAGCCGCGGCATGGAGATCAGGGACACCGGAGACTCGATCTCAGTCCCGGTTGGCGAGGAAGTGCTTGGCCGGATCTTCAATGTGACCGGCGACCCGGTGGACGAACGCGGCGACGTGAAAACCGAGAAGCGTTACCCGATCCATCGCCCGGCTCCAACCCTCATTGAGCAGGATATTTCAGCAACCATCCTGGAGACAGGCATCAAGGTCATCGACCTTATTTGCCCCTTTACCAAGGGCGGCAAGGTTGGAGCCTTCGGGGGTGCGGGGGTCGGCAAGACGGTTGTCATCATGGAGCTTATCAACAACATCGCCAAGAACCACGGCGGATACTCGATTTTTGCGGGAGTTGGTGAACGGACCCGTGAGGGCAATGACCTCTACTGGGAGATGTCCGAGGCCGGCGTCATCAATCAGGACAACCTCGCGGAATCAAAGGTGGCACTGGTTTACGGCCAGATGAATGAGCCGCCGGGAGCACGCCTGCGTGTTGCCCTCTCCGCCCTGTCGATGGCCGAGTTCTTCCGTGATGAGCAGAACCAGGACGTATTGCTCTTCGTTGACAACGTGTTCCGTTTCTCACAGGCAGGTTCGGAGGTTTCCGCATTGCTCGGCCGCACACCCTCAGCTGTCGGCTACCAGCCGACCCTGGCTTCGGAAATGGCGCAGCTGCAGGAGCGGATCACCTCCACTACCAAGGGATCGATCACCTCCTTCCAGGCGGTGTATGTCCCGGCGGATGACCTTACCGACCCCGCTCCGG
Organism: Verrucomicrobiales bacterium; assembly: GCA_046581505.1. GTDB lineage: Bacteria > Verrucomicrobiota > Verrucomicrobiia > Verrucomicrobiales > DEV007 > CACIUL01. The sequence continues at coordinate 65,403 of JAYGGE010000161.1, forward strand.
CGAACTGTTTTGCCCACCTTGACTCAACGGTTGTGCTTGAGCGTTCACTTGCCGAGCTTGGCATTTATCCGGCGGTGGACCCGCTTGCCTCGACTTCAAATGCCCTTGCTCCCGACGCGGTTGGCGAGGAGCACTACGAGGTGGCGCGCGGAGTCCAGACCGTCCTCCAGAAATACAAGGATCTGCGGGATATCATTGCCATCCTGGGCATGGATGAACTCAGTCCTGATGACAAGTTGACGGTTTTCCGCGCCCGCAAGATCCAGAAGTTTCTTTCCCAGCCCTTCAGCGTGGCCGAGGTCTTCACCGGCACCCCGGGGGTATACGTTTCAGTTGAGGATACAGTCAAGGGATTCAAGGAAATTCTCGACGGCAAGCATGACGAGGTGCCTGAGGACAGCTTTTACATGAAAGCCGGCATCGATTCGGTTGGCAAGGCCTAGCCGGGTGCCAATAGGGAAACTCCAGATTCTGCGCAAATGCCACTGAAGCTTGAAATCGTTACTCCTGAGAAGAAGGTCTTTTCTGATGAAGTTGATTCGATCGTGGTTCCTGGAATCGAGGGCGAGTTCAATGTTCTGCCGGCACATGCTCCCATAGTGACCATTATCAAGCCTGGGGAACTTTCCTACAGCAAGGCCGGTAAAACCTCTTGCCTTGCTATCGGTGAGGGTTTTGTCGAAACTTCCAACGACACGGTTTCGGTCTTGGTGGATGTTGCCCTGGGTGAATCTGAAATTGATGAGAATGCTGTCGAGGAGGCTCTCAAGCGTGCCGAAGACGCACTCGCTGACACCACCCAAGACGATGAAAATTTCGCGGCTTTGCAGGCGGTCATCGCCAAGTCACTCGTCCAGCTGGAAGTCAAGCGTCGTCGTCGTCCGTAGTGGCAGGACACTCTTTATGGATGATTGGAGAGCACCTGTAACCACATGAGGTTGTAGCGGGTGGCATGCCGGACTTTCCTGTTTATTGTATTTTTCAAGGTGGTTGCCGGCAACCCTGCAGGTGCCATGAGGGGTAAATCAGCCGACCGTGGTGAATTTCAGTTTTACAAGCGGCAGGCTTGCCGGATTTTGGACAATACAGATTTCCACTGATGATGATGAATTCCCGCGCGATATCCGCTGTTTTCCTGTTGGCTTCCTGTGTTTTTCCTGCCTGTGCGGCTACCGCTGCCGGGGAGGAGAAAACCAGTATCTGGAGAGTTACCGGAAAGGATGGCGGGGCAACGGTTCTTCTCGCAGGCTCAATTCACCTGCTGAGCGAGGAAGATCATCCGTTGCCTGCCCTTTTTGAACAGGCATACAGGGTAAGTGATGAACTTGTGCTGGAGATTGCCTCCGGTGATGATCCGGACTCGGAGATGAAGAGTTTACGCAGGGGAATGTATGGCAGGGAAGGCAGGATCAGTGACGACCTCACCCCTGAAACTTACGACCGATTAAGGAAGTTCCTGAAGGATACGGGGTTGCCTGCGGAGGCGATGGATGGCTTCCGCCCCTGGCTGGCAGCAATGACTCTCTCAATTACCGAGATGATGAAGATTGGTGCGCGGCCTGAGCTGGGTGTGGATACTTATTTTGAAGACAAGGCGATCAGGGACCATAAACCGGTAAGGGGACTTGAAACCACTGAGTTTCAGATCGGCATTTTTGCAGGCCTGGACAAAGACATGCAGGAGAAAATGCTGGTTTCAACCCTGCGTGAAATGGCCACGATAGAGGATGATTTCCCGAGGATGGTGGAAGCTTGGCGCACTGGTGACGAAGAGGCTGTCGGCAAAATTGTGCTTGAGTCCATGAATGCAGTTCCCGGGTTGCGCAGGGATGTCCTGGACAGGAGGAATCAGCGCTGGGTGAGGCAGATCAGTGCGTTCATGAAAGGTGATCAAACATTCATGGTGGTGGTCGGTACCGGGCACATGGTGGGCAAAAAGGGCCTGCTAAAGTTGTTTCAGCGTAAAGGTTTTCGTGTTGAAAGATGGCATGGCGAGCGGCGGGACAAGCCGGAAAAGAAAACGCAGAGGTTTATCCCGGTCGGGATAAATCCGGCGGTGCTCACCTTGCAGTGTGGTTGAGAGTCCAGACACATTGATTCCAATGCTGACCGAGGAGCTTACGTTGCAGTGCAGCCGTTGCGTTGGATATTTCTTCGTGATTGCCGTTCCGGGGAGCAAAGTGCGTTGTCCTCATTGTGACCTTGTGACCGTGACCGGCGAATTTTTTCCGGTTCAAAGCGGCGAGCTTGCGAGCGCTGCCGTGAACCCGGCGCAGGGTGAACCGCTGGGCGGAGATACAGACTGCACTGTGGATGGCAGGTTCATGCAGTTCGGATGCCCGCACTGTGAGAGGCCGATGAAAATGATGATCAAGGAGGCAGGTGGCCTTGCTGATTGCCCGCATTGCGGGTTGGAGATCATTTCTCCCGACCCGGTTAACGGCAACGCGTCGCGGCTGACCGATGCAAGCAAGCGGCAACTGGGAAACCTGATGCGTTTCAAGTCGGGGAATTTTCAAATGAACCAGGAACCGCTTAGCAGCAGGGATGAATTTTTGCCACCCGTGCGCTTTGATTCGCGCGGTAAATCCCCCCACGGGGATGCCCTCCCGGCAGGATTTCCTGATTTTCTTGAGGATACCCTGGGAGCAGGGATGCCAGCCGCACAACAGCCCGCCTCCAATCCCGCCCAGAGCGAAGTTGTCTTTTCGGTGGTGGAGCCAATATCGCCCTTTGATCGCGCCGGGCATCCTGAGAGGACGGGGTCAGCCCATGATCCGGGACTTAACGAGGATCGTGGCCGGATTCTTGCCATTGCGGCAGGCTTTTTATTGCTCTTTTTGGGAGGGCTTTTTATTGCTCTTGAGCTTCGGCGCTGGCGACAGGAGAAAGATTCCGGAATTGCTGTCACGGAAAGAGCCGTTGCAAGCCTCAGGGCTTCCGGTGCGCGACATGAAGATGCTTTTGCCCTGGTTGGGAAGGCGGCTGCGGCAGGATCCGTGGAGCAGCTTCTCCCCCTGGTCAGGTCAAGGAGGAGAGTTGAACCCCTGATTCGGGAATACTACCGGGTACGGCCGGTTGAACCGGTTGAGCTCGTTGCGTTTGAGGATCCGGTGAAAACCGACGCTGCCGGTATACGTTACCTGCAATTGCGTGTTGTCACTGCTACCGGCGACAAACGTCCCGCTGCCGTTGAGGAGACTGCTGCCGGCGGCATGTTTTTTGATTGGGAGTTGTGGGTGAATATTGCTGCGCTGGAGTGGTCTGAATTCCTCGATGAGCGTTCAACTGAGCGCCGCACGCTGAGGGTCTGTATTACCCGCAGCCTGCCGGTCAATCGTTATTTTGAGGATGCCGGGCTGGAGACGCAGGCAGGATACGGGGTGAGGGTCCGGCTGGCTGGATCGACCAGTGCATTCTATGCCGTGTTACCGAAGGGTGATCCTGAAAGCGAGGCGGTGTGGCAGGCAACCTCATGGGAGCCTGGACGGCGGGTGGTTGCCGATGTTTCCTTCCCGGAAGGTGCGGTTGAGCCGGGCAGGATCCTTGTGCACCGGATCCGGCAGCCGCGTTGGCTGATTCCATAGTGAGGACAAGGCAGGTGTTAGCCGGTTTTTCCACCCGCTTTCTTCCATGCGATGATTCCACCGTCGAGGTGGTAGACTGATTTGAAGCCAAGTCGCTTCATTGTTGCAAAGGCGGCAGAGCTCCGGCTTCCGGAACGGCAATGCAGCAGGTAGATCTTTGTTCTGTCGAGTTTACCCAGTGTGGTTTTGAAATCATCTGCAAGGAAATCCATCAGTTTGGCACCGGGAATATGGGCTTGCGCGTATTCCTTCGCCGTGCGCACATCAAGGATTACAATCGATTTCTTTTCCCTCGTGAATCTCGAAACAAGTTCCATCGCGACCGTTGCGCTGATGTTGTGATGGCCGGGTTTATTGCCGGCGCTGGCTTGCTGAGCCGGGCCAGGAAGAACTGTGCATGCAGCAACAGCCAAGCAGACAATCGTTGATTTCATTGAGGCAATGATATCTCCCTGCAGTAGAAAGTGCACGTATTTTGCTGTGCCTTTACAGCGCTCAGTAATAGCGTAACTTATATTGCGGAGCGCTTACAATTCCCTCACGATGCCGCGCAATATCACAGGTATTAATGCCCCCCCTCTTTTTTGGGGTCTATTTTGCTTATGCACGGTTTTAGTGCCCCGGGTTTCGTGGTCAGCCCGGGTCGCGGATACAAAATTCAGCGTTGATCGCGGATTCTTTGAATCAGCTTTTGTATTAGAGATAAGCACGCAGACAGCCGGCGCACAAATCCGTTTCACTACAGATGGTAGTGAGCCGTCCCTGATCAATGGGCAGGATTATACCGCCCCGTTGATCGTGAACAGCACGACAGTGTTGCGGGCGGCGGCATTCAGGGACGGGCTTGCCCCGACCGACGTGGATACGCATACCTATATATTCCTCGATGAGGTCATTCGCCAAACAGGCATTGACCGGCCGGTGAGTTGGGGTGACCTGGGTCATTTTGACACCGGGCCCGGCAACCTGCCGCCTGGTCCCTACCGGGCGGACTATGCAATGGATCCCGATATTGTTGATGATCCACTTGACGCATCATCCATCAAAGGTGATTTGCGATCAATTCCTGCACTCCTGCTTGCATTGCATCCCGAGGATCTGTTCTCGAGTGAAACCGTGGCAATTGATGAGCACGGTGAGGTCATCGAGACGCGCGGAATCTACCCGATTGGCAAGGGATTTGAGCGCGCTTGTTCTGCCGAGCTCATTCTTCCTGACGGTGCAACAGGATTCCAGATTGATTGCTCAGTGGAAGTGCAGGGGGCAACCAGCACTGATCGCTGGAAGACCGACAAGCTGTCCATGCGTTTGAAATTCAAGGCACCTTACGGTCCAAGTGAACTTGATTTTCCATTATTCGGGGATGATGCCACAGACAGCATCAACACCGTGATCCTGGATGCCACCAACCAGCAGGCGTGGACGCACCCGGTGCCGGCACAACAGTTGCGTGCCCAGTACATTCGCGATCAATTTGTCGGGGACCTGCAGAATGCGGCGGGAGGCATAGCCCCTCACGGATGCTATGCACATGTTTATCTAAACGGCCTCTATTGGGGCGTTTATTGTCTGCATGAGTTCGTTGAGGAGAGTTTTGCGGCGACCTATCGCGGCGGGGAAAAGTCCAGCTACGATATCCTCAGGCATCGTGCGGATAATGTGGTTGCAGGCAGCGCGGACGGATTTCTTGCCCTGCTGGCTGCGATCGAGGCCGACCTCGCCGTGCACGCGAACTATACGGCGGTTACCGCCCTGCTGGATGTCGGGGCATTCATTGATTATATACTCATCAATTTTTATGCCGGCAACGCTGACTGGGCGTTTCAGAACTGGAATGCAAGTTTTCACCGAGACGATCCGGCACGCAAATGGCTGTTCCATAACTGGGATGCCGAGAAGACTTTCCAGTTTGTGACTGATGACGTTACCGATGCTGATGACCCGGGATCGCCAACGCATATTCATCAGCGACTGCGCTTGAACCCCGAATATCGCCTTGCCTTTGCGGACCGGGCGCGCGCACTGATGCATCACGGTGGCATCCTCACCCCGGAGGTCGCCGAATCGATGTATCGGTCACGGCTTTCTCAGATTAACCGGGCGATTGTCGCCGAGTCGGCACGCTGGGGTGACAACCGCAACCCGGATGCCCCGCCCTATACGCGGGTGAACTGGCTCGCTGAAAGTGACCGTCTGGCAGCTGATTTTTTCCCGGATCGCACCGCGGTTCTTCTTGCCCAATTGGTTGCTGATGACCTTTACCCGGTGCTTGCCGCCCCGGAATTTTCCCAACATGGCGGGGAAGTTTCCAGCGGGTTTGTGCTGGGCATTACCGGAGTCCCGGGTACCGGGGAGATTTATTTCACGGTTGGAGGCACTGATCCACGTGATCCCGGCGGCGCAATTGCGGCACAGGCCATTGCCGGGAACACGGTAACCGTCATAGAGAACATGCGCATTAAGGCGCGCGTGCGTGACATGGCGAGCGGTGACTGGAGCGCACTGACTGAAGCGGTGTTCTTTATCACGGGATCCTTTGCGGATCTTCGGGTGACTGAAATGATGTATAATCCCGGGGATTCGTCTGTGGCGGAGATGGCAGAGGGGTTTGATGATGCGGATGATTTTGAGTTTATCGAGTTGCAGAATACGGGTTCCATCCCGATTAACCTTGCCGGGGTTACCTTCGATCAGGGGATCCGGTTTACCTTTGGTTTGCACACCCTGGCGGCGGGAGAACACATCATCGTTGTCAATGACCTGATTGCATTTGAGGAGCGCTACGGTGTTGTTGCGGCTGTGATTGCCGGCGAGTTTGGCGGCAGCCTCAGCAATTCCGGCGAGAGAATTGCACTGACCGGGCCCTTTGGCAGCCTTATTCAGGATTTCAGCTTTGATGATGACTGGCATCCTCCAACAGATGGCGGCGGGCAGTCCCTGGTCAGCGCTGACCATGTATCCCATCCCAATGATTGGAGTATCCCCTCCGGATGGCGGGCGAGTACTTTTGATGGGGGATCCCCGGGCGCAACGGATGTTGCCCCGCCTGTACTCAGGGTTACCGAATTGAACTTTCATCCCGGCAATGCGCGCCCTGGCGAGTTGCTTGCCGGTTTCGAAAGTGACGATGACTTTGAATTTGTCGAGGTCTTGAATACCGGGCCTAACCCGCTTGAACTGGCCGGCTTCAGTTTTTCGGGAGCTTTTGATTTCACTTTCGACCCGCTTTTGCTGGGTACAGGGGAATATGCGGTAGTCGTTTCAAACATCGCCGCGTTTACGCAACGCTACGGGAACGGGGTCATCGTGGCCGGTTCATTTGCCTCCCGGTCACTGAGCAACTCCGGTGAAGATATTGTCCTCACGGGGTCCTCAGGGGAGATTATTCACAATTTCCGCTATTCCGATGCCTGGGCATCCGCTGCGGACGGCATCGGGGCATCGCTGGTGGTGACTGACGAGGCAGCAGCACTTTTCCGCTGGAGTGAAGCGGCGCAATGGCGTGCCAGTAGCCGGTGGGGAGGATCACCGGGGGTTGTCGATCCGGATGCAAATCCCTCACCGCTGCGCATCAGTGAAGTGATGTTTAATCCGGGAGATCCGGATGCAGGTGAAATAGCCGCAGGTTTCAACAACAATGATGATTTTGAATTTATTGAATTGGCCAATACCGGGGAATTCTCAGTCGATATTTCAGGTTACAGCCTTGCGGGTGCCGTTGATGTTGTCCTTGGAAGCTACCTGCTGGCCGCGGGCGAAAAGGTCGTCGTGGTGAAGGATAAAGCGGCTTTTATTGAGCGATACGCAACTGCCGATCCTGTGGTTGGCGAGTATGAGGGCAACCTGAAGAACGATTCCGAGGAGCTTTTCCTGCTTGATCCTTTCGGCTTGAGCGTGCTGGAATTCATCTATGATGAGGCGTGGCATGAATCCACCGACGGCGGCGGGCGCTCCCTGACGATCATTGATGAACACAGGCATTCAGTCTACTGGGGATCTGAACAGGGCTGGCGACCGAGTGGCAATCCGGGAGGCACTCCCGGATTGGATGCAGATCCCTACTTCACATGGGTCTGGAGCGAGTTCCCTTATTCCCTTGCCATGGATCCCGGGCAAGCGGGCGGAAGCATTGATGCGGATCGTGACGGCTTGTCCAACCTGGTGGAATATGTACTCGGTAGCGATCCGTTATCCGCCGGCGACCGGGGTTATTTCCAGTCAGTGATTGAGGTTGGAGATGAGTTGTTCCTTGCGTTTACCTATCGGGTGAATGCGCAGGATGTCCTTGTCGAGGTGCAGTTTTCACCGGACCTGGTGAACTGGCAGCCATCCGATCCGGTTTCCCAGTTGTATATCTCCGGGACCGCACCTGAGGGCACACCGCAATTTACAGTCATTGACAATGCCGCGATCGATGCCGGCAACCCCGGGCGATTCGTGCGGCTGAAGATTGTGCGCTAGGATAGCAGGCAGGTTCAGCCCGCCAACTCATTGAGCTTGGCCTTGATGTCCGTGAAGTTGGGCAATTCACCGGGATTATCACTGCTCTCGGCGTATTGGATGATACCCTGGGCATCGATTACAAAGGCCGAGCGCTTGGGGACACCGCCCATGTTGAGGTTCTTGTCCGGGAGGAAACTCTCGTAGGCGATGCCATAGGCACTGGCGACATCATGCTCGTAATCACTGGCAAGGGTGATCCCGATTCCCTCCTTCTCTGCCCAGGCAGCCTGTGCGAATGGATTGTCCCCACTGATGGCAATGACTTTAGCGCCGAGCTCCTCGTATTCGGAGAGTTCGCTGGTGACGCTACAAAGCTCCTCGGTGCATACACCGGTGAAGGCCATGGGGACGAAAAGCAGCACGACCGGGCTGCCGCTGTTTCCGGAAAGGCTGACGTGAACCGGGCCGTCCTCGGTAAGGGTTGTCAGTTTAAAATCCGGTGCGATGTCTCCAATATTAAGCATTGTTTTCTGGTGGTTGAGTCTTTGGTACGCGGTAAGTGTATGGAGTGTTAGACACACGGTCAACCCTTTCAACTGCAATGCCTGAGATTCTCCCCGTCAGCAAGATTATCCGTAACCGTCGCACGGTAAAGCCTGCCGTCATGGACCCGCAACTGGAAGTGCCCCGGGACTTGATCGAAGAGTTGTTCGAGAACGCGAACTGGGCACCAACACACGGCTTTACCGAGCCCTGGCGCTTCAAGGTATTTACCGGGGATACGCGGCAGCAACTTGCCTCGCAGTTGCAGGAACTCTACTGCGAGCACACTTCCGAAGGGCAGTTCAGGCAGGACAAACTGGACAAGCTCGGCCGCAATCCCATGCTCGCACCAGTGGTAATTGCCATCTGCATGAGGCGTGGCGATAACCCGAAAATTCCCGTTATTGAGGAGATTGAGTCTGTCGCATGCGCAGTGCAGAATATGCACCTTACGGCTTCCGCAGCGGGGTTGGGGGCATTCTGGTCATCCCCTCAGGTTCTCGAGACTGGTGGCATGCGCAGTTTCCTGGGCTTGCGGGAAGAGGATTGTTGCCTCGGCTTGTTTTATCTCGGATGGCTCAAGGAAGGTGAGAGGTGGCCGGAGAGCAGTCGTCACCCGGCGGCAGAAAAGGTGGAGTGGATTTAATGCTCCGGTAGCGGGGCTTGACCGGACATGTCTCAATCCAGGGGTGCTGGCGGCGATTCTTCTGTTGTTGTTCACGGGTTGATAAGTTCCCTGTTTGCCCCGATACTCCGGGTGGATGTGCCTGAGACGGTCGCCTGTCGGTTCGCCGATGGGAGGAAAGTCCGGACACCATAAGGCAGTGCCGCCGCATGAAAGTGCGGGCGGTCGGCGTGAAAGCGCCGGCTGACGGAAAGTGTCGCAGAAAATATACCGCCCGCCGGAGCGTTTGCCGAGGCGGGTAAGGGTGAAATGGCGGGGTAAGAGCCCACCGCCCCGAGGGTGACCGAGGGGGCACGACAAACCCCGTGCGGTGCAAGACAGAACAGGGAGAACGGGTTGCCTGCCCGGTTCCGCGAGAGCGGTATGTTCCCGGGTAATAGTCGCAGCTGTGCTTCGGCCGGCTCCTCCCTGGCCTTTGGCCAGGGGGGGAGATAAATGACCGTTACCCGCCGATGGCGGAGACAGAATCCGGCTTATGACGGTGCATCCGCTTTTATGACGCCCCGGTCCGCGGACGCGGACCGGGGCGGCTTCTTTACAGCAGGTATATGTATTTTGCCGGCGCAAGAGACTGACTGGAGAGGGGTTCGGCTACCACTTGCCCTTGGGATAACCTGCCTTTATTGAGGTGGATCATGATTATTGTCCCGAAGACCCGCGGATTCATCTGTACTACGGCGCATCCCGATGGTTGCGCTGCACACGTGCAGGAGCAGATTGATTACGTCAGGTCCCGTCCGCAGCCCGGCAATTTGCCAAAGAACGTCCTGGTTGTTGGTGCATCGACCGGTTATGGGCTTGCTTCGCGTATTGTGCCGGCTTTTTCCGGCGGGGCGTCCACACTGGGCGTGTTTTTTGAGAAACCCCCGACCGAGCGCAAGACGGCCAGTGCGGGTTGGTACAACAGTGCTGCTTTTGAGGCGGCGGCGCGTACCGATGGACTGTATGCCAGGAGCATTAATGGCGACGCTTTTTCCGAGGAAATAAAGTGCCGTGCAATCAGGGAAATCAGTGCCTCGATGGGGCCTGTCGACTGTGTTGTCTATTCCCTGGCTTCGCCCCGTCGCACCGACCCGCAAAGTGGTGAAGTCTACAGGTCCTGCCTGAAGCCGATTGGGCAGACCTATACGCAGAAGAACATCAATATCGACAAGGCGGAGGTTGACGAGGTCACAATCGAACCTGCCAGTGAAGAGGAGATTGCCGGCACCGTGAAGGTGATGGGGGGAGAGGACTGGGAGCTCTGGATTGATGCTTTGCTGGAAGCGGGATTGCTGGCCGATGGAGCCACCAGTGTTGCCTATTCCTACATAGGCCCGGAACTCACCTGGCCGGTCTACAGGGACGGAACGATTGGGCGTGCCAAGATTCATCTTGAGGAAAGTTGCGCGCGTATCAGGGGGAAACTCGAATCAACAGGCGGCCGTGCCTTTGTCTCAGTCAATAAAGCGGTCGTGACACAGGCCAGTTCCGCTATTCCCGTTGTGCCGCTCTATATCTCTATCCTTTTCAAGAAGATGAAGGAGGAAGGATTGCATGAGGATTGCATTGAGCAAATTCAGCGCATGTTTGCCGATCACCTGGATAATGGCACCCAACTTGATGATGCCGGGCGCATTCGTATAGATGACCTGGAGATGCGTGGCGATATCCAGGCGCATGTCGCCGGGGTGTGGGAGCAGATCACCAGCGGGAACCTGCGTGAATTGTCCGATTTTGAAGGTTATCAGAAAAACTTTCTCAAACTGTTCGGTTTCGGTTTGGCAGGTGTTGATTATGACGCCGAGAGCGATCTGCTGCACAGCGTGGACCTGGTCGAGTAGTGCTGGTAATGGCAAACCAGGCTTGTTATAAGCTGTGTGTCAGAGTCAAGGCCGTATGCGGCCGGGATTTGCTTAACCAGATTAAAATGCCGTGAAATCCTTCCTTTGTGCTTTTCGCGGCCTGGCTGTTTTGTTTTGCACCCAGCGCAACGCGCGGGTTCACCTTTTCTTCCTCGTGCTGGCGGTTGCCTGCGGATTTTTCTTCAGGATTTCATTCATTGAGTGGTGCTTGATTTTATTGGCATCGGGCATGGTTCTGGCAGCTGAAGGCCTGAATACAGGACTGGAACTGCTTGCTGATGTCGTGCATCCGGAACGCCATCCACAGGTCGGCAGGATGAAGGATATGGCCGCAGGTGCGGTATTAATCGCGGCGATTACGGCTGTGGGTGTTGGGATTATGATCTTCCTGCCAAAGTTTATTTCATGGATTGCCCCGAATTAGTTGAATCACTCACTGTGCTGCTCGGTGCGGACAAGGTTTCCGCGGCGCAATCCGTCCTTGAGGAGCACAGCATCGACAAATGGCTGCTTGGTCATCCGCCCGATGTGGTGGTGTTTGCCGAGTCCACCGCCGATGTTGTCGCGCTGATGAAGTTTGCATCAGCACAGGGGGTTGCGGTAACAACCCGCGGTGCGGGGGTTGGCTACGTTGGAGGAGCGGTGCCGGTGACCGGGGGCATTGTAATTTCCGTTGCGCGCATGACTGCGATCAGGGAAATCAACACTGCCGATGGAGTGGCAATCGTTGAACCCGGGGTGATTACCGGCGATTTGCAGGATGCGGTACGCAAGCTCGGCTGGTTTTATCCGCCTGACCCGGCGAGCCTCAAGGAGTGCAGCATCGGCGGCAATGTCGCGACCAATGCGGGGGGACCGCATTGCCTTAAATACGGTGTCACGCGTTACTATATCCTTGGCCTTGAGGTGGTACTTGCTGACGGCAGCGTGGCAAAACTGGGAGGCCGCTGCCACAAGAACAAGACCGGCTTTGACTTGATCGGCATGTTTGTCGGATCCGAGGGCTTGCTGGGGATCGTGACTGAAATCACCTGCCGGCTTATTCCGCATCCGCCGGCACGGGCGATGGTATCAGCGAGCTTCGCCTCCTTTGCCAATGCCGCCGCCGCGGTCCAGGCAATCCTCAGCGCAGGATTCCTGCCGGCGGCACTGGAAATTTCCGACAAGTTCACCCTCGGGGCGGCACGAGAGCATGTTGGCTCGGAGATGATCCCGGACGGGGAATCCCACCTGCTGGTCGAGATTGACGGTCAGGTTGAGTCCGTGGTTTCCGAGACCAGGGCGGTGGTTTCACTGTTGCGGGACCTCGGCTGCCTCTCCCTTGAAACCGCGGAGGATGAGGCCGGTTGTGAGGCAATCTGGGAGATCCGCCGTGCCTTCAGCTACAGCCTGCGCGCGACGGGCCTCACCAAGCTCAATGAGGATATTGTCGTGCCGCGCGGTAAATTGGTGGAACTGGTGGCTTTTTGTGAGCGCCTGCAGGATGAATGCGGGATGCCCATCGCCTGTTTCGGGCATGCCGGGGACGGTAATATCCATGTCAATATCATGGTGGATGGCATCGATGACCCGGCGGTTCGCGCCCGCTCAGATGAGGCGCTGGACACCCTGTTCAAGGCCGTGCTGGACCTTGGCGGCACGATCAGTGGCGAGCACGGCATCGGCATTGCCAAGAAACGCTGGTTCGGGGAGGCCCTTGATCCCGGTGCCCTTGACCTGCACCGGCGCTTGAAGGCTGCACTTGATCCCGACGGGATCCTAAACCCGGGGAAGTTTGTTTGAGGATTTCCCCGGGGTGTGTCAGGATTGAGCACGCATGAGACTATTCTTTTTCAGCATCTGGTTGCTTGGCGTCATCCCCGTTGCAGGGGCACTGGAGATCGATGCGCTCACTTTCAATATTCGTAACGACAATCCACGGGACGGCAGCAATGCCTGGCCGAAGCGGCAGGAGATGGTTGGGCAGTGGCTGCACGGGCAGGCACCGGACGTTGTCGGGCTGCAGGAGGCAAAGCGCCACCAGATTGATGACATCCGGAAAATCGCCACCCAATATGCCGAATATGGGGTTGGCCGCGATGACGGCAAAAGCGCCGGTGAGCATTGCACGATCCTCTACAAGGCCAAGCGCTTTGCACTTGATGAGGCGGACTGCGGCACCTTCTGGCTGAGTGACACGCCGGGGAAAGTCGCCTCCAAGTCATGGGGCAACGGCATCCCGAGGATTTGCACCTGGGTGCGGTTGGTGGAAAAGAAAAGCAAGCGGGCCTTCTATGTATACAACATCCACTGGGATCACAGGAGCCAGCCCAGCCGTGAGGGTGCCGCACGGCTCATCATTGGGCGCATCGCAAAGCGCAACCACCCGAAAGAGCCGATCATCCTGATGGGGGATTTCAACGCTGACGAATCCAATCCGGCAATCATGGCACTGAAGGCCAAGCCGTTGGGGTTGATTGATTCCTACCGGGTGATCAAGCCGCAAGAGAAGGCGGTGCGCACCTTCCACGGATTCCGGGGCGGCACGGCGACCGGCGGCAAGATTGACCATGTATTCGTGCTGCCCGGTACCGCCACGGTGAAGTCGGCATCAATCGTGCGCTATCACCGCGACGGGCACTATCTCTCTGACCATTACCCGGTGCGGGCACTGCTTTTGTTTTGATGTCAGGGCAAATCGGGGCGGGCTTGTGCATTGATCGGGCCGGTTTGAGCCCCTGTGTGAGAGGGTTTCCACCTTGAGGGGGCAGATTTGGCACGGGAACTGCTTTTCTTAGAAGAAACTTACCCCTTTAGATTCTCTCTATTGAACCAATAACCCACTAAAAATGAAGAAGTTACTCGCGCCGATCGGCGTATTCCTGTTGTTGGCGTTTACTGCGCCTGACCTGTTTGCCGCCGAAGAGGCAGCCGGCCCGGATTCCGGGCATACCGCCTGGATGATTACCGCCACCGTCCTGGTTCTGCTGATGACCATACCCGGCCTGTCCCTGTTCTATGGCGGACTGGTGCGTTCCAAGAACGTGCTTTCCGTGTTAATGCAGTGTTTTTTCATCACCGCGGTGATGTCCATCCTGTGGGTCATCTGCGGCTACAGCCTGGCCGCCGGCGAAGGAAATCTTTTCATAGGTGATCTCAAGAACTTGTTCCTGAAGGACCTGACGCCGGAAAGCGGTGACGACGGGGGTATTCCGGAGAGCGTGTTCATCACTTTCCAGATGACTTTCTTCATCATCACCCCGGCGCTGATTGTCGGTGCCTTTGCCGAGCGCATGAAGTTCTCGGCAGTCATGATCTTCACCATCCTGTGGGCGCTTCTTTCCTACTGCCCGATTTGGCACATGGCCTGGGGCGGTGGCCTTTTTGCCGGTGGCGATGATGGCAATTTCCTGATGGCAGCCGGGCAAGGAGCAATTGATTTTGCCGGCGGCACCGTGGTGCACATCAATGCCGGAATCGCCGGCCTGGTGGCCTGTATCATGCTGGGCAAGCGCAAGGGGTATCCTGATACCCTGATCCCGCCGCACAGCGTGCCGTTCACGGTGATCGGTGCCTCATTGCTCTGGGTCGGCTGGTTCGGCTTCAATGCCGGCAGTCAAGTAGCGGCTGATGGTGGTGCCGGCTATGCGATGCTGACCACCCAGATTGCCACCGCCGCCGCGGTGATTGCCTGGGTGATTGTCGAGTGGCTGATTAACGGCAAGCCGACCGCGGTCGGTGCGGCCACCGGCGCGGTTGCCGGGCTGGTTGCCATTACCCCGGCCTCGGGCTCAACCGACGTCATCGGGGCATTGATCATCGGCCTTGCCGCCGGCGCAATCTGTTATGTCGCCGCGACTTCACTGAAGCGCAAGTTTGGCTATGATGACAGCCTGGACGTGTTCGGCGTGCACGGCATCGGCGGTATCGTTGGCGCCATCCTCACCGGCGTGTTTATCCGTGAGGGATATGATGGTCCGGAAGGCGGAATGGCACAGGCGATTATCCAGGGCAAGGCAGTCCTGGTGACTATCGTGTGGAGTGCGGTTGCCGCAGTGGTTGCACTTACCGTGGCCAAGGTCACCGTCGGCCTGCGGGTCAGTGACAATGAGGAGGACAACGGCCTCGACCAGGGCTCCCACGGCGAGAGCGCCTACAATTAAAGTCAAAAGAATTCAGGCTTTTCATTCAATCCAACACGAAAAGCCCGGCGGTTATCCGCCGGGCTTTTTTTGTAATCAGATAGGAATATCCTGATACCCGTGTTTCTTTGCCTTGAGCAGTACTTGGCCTGCGGGTATCAAAGACGATTGATGACAGTCAGCGGAAAGTTACAGGAGGCGGCAAAGACCCTGAGCGAGGATGTGGGCCGTCTCGGGTTTTCTTCACCCGTTGAATATGTCTACAATCCGCTGCAGTACGCCTGGGAAGCGCACCGGGAATACCTGGAAAAATTTACCGATTCGTCCAAGCGCGTGGTTTTCCTCGGCATGAACCCAGGTCCCTGGGGCATGGCGCAGACAGGCGTGCCCTTTGGCGAGATTACGGCAGTGCGCGAGTGGATGGGCATTGAGTGCGCGGTGGGCAAACCCGATCCCGAGCACCCGAAACGCCCGGTTGAAGGATTTGCCTGCAGGCGTTCCGAGGTCAGCGGTCGCAGGCTGTGGGGATTTTTTGCCGAGAGGTTTGATGCTCCTGAGGAGTTTTTTGCGGAGCATTTTGTCGGCAATTACTGCCCTCTGGTGTTCATGGAGCAATCCGGGCGCAACCGCACCCCGGATAAGCTTCCCGCTGCGGAAAAGGCAGCCCTTGATGCGGTGTGCGATGCGCACCTGGCAAGGCTCCTGGAGATACTCTCCCCACAGTGGGCGGTTGGCGTGGGTGCCTTCGCGGAGTCGAAACTCCAGGCTGTTGCAGGAAATTTAAGTTCTCCACCCAGGGTCACGCGCATCCTGCATCCCAGCCCGGCCAGCCCGGCGGCCAACCGGGGCTGGGATGGGGCGGCGCTGCGGCAGTTGCAGGAGGCCGGGGTCTGGAAAGCAGGATAGAGCCGGGCTAGAAGTTGAATTGCCAACCGGCGATTACCGAGTAGTCGCGCTCCATGCCCACGCCGTCACCTGCATCACTCCCCAGTGGCCGCCGGCCACGCAGAAAATGAAAAGGCACGTCAGGATGCGGCCGGTCCGGTTTAACACGATAAAGGATTATTTCATGATTAGCGGATGCGATCAACGGCAAAGCCAACGAGCTTGGCAGCGTGCTGATTGAGCGTATCGTTTCCGGCGGGCAAAGCGGCGCGGACCGCGCCGCGCTTGACTGGGGCATTGCCAATAATGTGCCGCACGGCGGCTGGTGCCCGCGGGGACGCAGGGCGGAGGATGGCAGGATTTCTGACTGTTATCTTTTGCGTGAAACCCCGGGTAGTGGTTACAGCGTGCGCACCAGGTGGAATATTCGTGACAGTGATATTACGGTGATCTTCAGTATAGCGCGGGAACTTACAGGAGGGTCCCTGACAACCTTGGGATTTGCCCGCCAGTTGCAGAGGCCGTGCCTGCATTTATCACAGGGGAAAACCCGTGATCCGGCCGGGGAACTGCGCATTTTCATTGAGGAAGCAGATGCCAGGGTGCTGAATGTCGCAGGTCCCCGTTACTCGAGTGAGCCCAATGTGGCGAGATTTGTAGCAGCAGTGCTGGATACCGCCCTGGGGGGGAATCTGGAAAGTATTTGAGCAAGTTGCTGAATGAGCGGAGGTTCAGGGCAAGCCGGTTATCATGTTTTCCAAATCTAGCGCTACCATGGCGGGCATCGTCGCTCTGCTGCTCTTTAGCACTGACATTTATTCTGCGCCGACTGCGGATAATCAGCCCGGGAAATGGTCGAGTTTTGACGGCGAGGAGTTTCCGTATTCAAGTTGGCTGCCTGCCGGCGAAGTAAAGCCGAAGGTGGTCGTGGTTTGCGTCCACGGGCTCAGTGGAGCGGCTTCTGATTTTGAGCAACTCGGTAACCGGTTGTCAAAACAGGGCATGGCCGTCTATGCTTATGAGCTTCGCGGCCAGGGCAATGACCCGGAGAGCAAACGCATTGGTGACCTGCGCTCCCCTGACCGCTGGTTTAAGGATCTTGACAGCTTTATCGGCATGGCCAGTGGCAGACATGAGGGGGCGCCGGTTTTTCTGTATGGCGAGAGCCTTGGCGCGCTGATCGTGATGCACGGGTTTTCCGGGCTCTCGGAGTTGAACCAATCAACTGTCGGCGGGCTCATTTATGCCTCGCCGGTGGTGGCCCTGCCGGAGAGCCTGCCGCCCGTGAAGGAATTTTTTGTCCGCCTCGCCATGAAGATATGCCCGGGATTAAAGGTGTCACTTTTCCAGATCGCCGGAGATCAGGTTGCCAAGGTCGCCGGGGATTCCGACCACTGGGAACAGATGCTTAAAACCAAGCATTATGTGCCGCGCTTCACCCTGCGTTTCCTTGGCACGGTCGAGAAAATGGCGCGGGACAGTGCCGCTACCGCACGATCGATCGACAAGCCGGTACTCGTGGTTTATCCCGGCATGGACCTGTTTACCCAGCCGGCCCAGGTCGAGCATTTTTTCAAGCAGCTGGAATCACCCGACAAGACAAAGCGGCTGTTTGCCGGGAGCTACCATTTGCTTGCCTTTGACAAGGAGCGTGAACAGCTTTTCAAGCTGGTCGGGGAATGGATCGGCAAGCGATCCTGAGACCGTGCCGGGGAGATTGCCCAGTGAAATCAGCAGCAGTTGCCAGGGTCCTTTGCCCCTGGTTGATCTTCGCTGCAGCATGCCGCAGGATTGATGGAGTGGAAGGTGCTGCCCTTGGTCTCGCGCGGGGCCCGCAGGCGGGTTCGGGTGCAGTCGAAGGCTTCGGCATCTGCGGATCCCGGTGACTGGTGAGGTTCAATAAACTCAAAATACCCGGAGTAGGGGGCCCTGCGGTACATCTCGTATGTTTTCATGCACAGCGCATAGCGTTTGCCGCGTTCCATGGGATGCCCGTCATCATCGACCACCTTCTTGAAGGGTCCCCGGTATATGACCGCCTGCCTGCCCTCCAGGCACGGCCCGTCATCGCCCTTGAAGGCCTC
This sequence comes from Verrucomicrobiales bacterium, assembly GCA_046581505.1. Classification (GTDB taxonomy): domain Bacteria; phylum Verrucomicrobiota; class Verrucomicrobiia; order Verrucomicrobiales; family DEV007; genus CACIUL01. The sequence goes on from JAYGGE010000161.1 coordinate 83,595, forward strand.
AACGGTCATGCTGCGGAATTCGATACCGTTGACCGTTTTCCAGGGGTCGCTCCCGAATTGCAGTATTTGCACACCGTGAAAACCGGCGTTTTCAAAGGCACAAAGAAATTCATCCTCAATGAAGGCCCCGGAGATACAACCGCTCCAAAGTTCTGGATCATCCTGCATTTCCTCAGGCACCGGCTCATCGCAGACGATGTCTGAGATCACTGCCCGCCCGCCAATTTTCAACACCCGGTAAATCTCCCTGAAGAGCTGTTTCTTGAGGCGGTTGTCGACCAGGTTCAATACGCAGTTGGACACCACAACATCTATTGTGTTCTCCGCTATCATCGGTTGCCCGGAGCGCATTTTATCGGCGAGGTCCTCGGCTGCCAGGAAGTCGTTGGCACTGGCGACCGGGTTGGCCTGCAGTTGTTCCTCAAATTTTTCCAGGTCGAGGGCAAGATCCTCAATTCGCCCTTTGTAAAAGCTGACGTTTGAGCAGCCTGTGCGCTCTGCAACCAGCGGTGCATTGCGGCGCGCGACCTCAAGCATGTCATCGGTCATGTCCACCCCGATCACCTTGCCCTCGCTGCCGACGACCTGACTGGCAATGAAGCAGATCTTGCCGGTGCCGCTGCCGAGATCGAGCACGGTTTCCCCGGGATGCAGATACTTGCTCGGGTCGCCACAGCCGTAATCCCTGGCAATCACCTCCTCGGGGATCACCTCGAGATACCTGCGATCATAATCAACCGGGCAGCAGAGGGAATCTTCACGGGATTTGGCACCGGCGGCATATCGGTCGCGGACAGCTGATTGGGTATTCATCGGTAGATTTCGCTGATATATTTGGGTTTTCAGGGATATTCAGGCGGGCAGGCTCCGGGGGCGAGGATATTCCACTGGAATTCAGTGTGATTTTCCGGCATGGGTTCGCCATGGATAATCCCTTCCTTGATAATACCTTTGCCATTAAATGGTCTGCGCTCAATGCGGAGCATGTGGTTGCCGACATCACCCTGGCCCTCGAGGCTGCAACCGCAAAGATTGATGCCCTTGCCTCTGGGCCTGAAACCGGTGAGGAACTTACCTTTGAGAATACCCTGCTGGCGCTGGAAAGTGCGACTGAAACCCTGAGCCTGCCGTGGGGACTGGTGGGACACCTCGACTCGGTGTGCAACTCGGAGCAATTGCGCAAGGCGCACAACGAAATGCTGAAGCCGGTTTCTGAATTCTTTGCAGCCGTGCCGCTCAACTCCGGCCTCTGGCAGCGGGTAAAGGCATACAGCGGGACCGGGGAGGCAAAGAACCTTGAGGGTGTCCGTCGGCGCTTCCTTGAGGAGACCCTGGCTGATTTCCGCAACAGTGGCGCTGACCTGCCGGAAACAAAGAAGGCGAGACTGAAGGAGCTTGAGTCCGAGCTGGCGGAGAAGACTCAGAAGTATTCGGAGAATGTCCTCGACTCAACCAATGCCTGGCAGTTGGTCATTGATGACGAGTCAAGGCTTGCCGGCCTGCCGGCACTGGCGAAGGCCGCAGCACTCGAGAGCGCCAAGTCGAAAAACCTTGCCACTGACGAGGATCTAAAGTGGCGCTTTACCCTCCAGGCACCCTCATTTTTCCCGGTGCTTGAGCATGTTGATGATGATGCAATTCGCAAACAGGTCTGGGAGGGCACCTGTGACATCGGGGCCAGGGGAGAACATGACAATACCGCCCTCATCTGGGAAATCCTGAAGCTACGCCAGGAGAAGTCCGGGATCCTGGGAAGGGCAAACTTTGCCGATCAGGTGCTTGAACGCCGCATGGCAAAAGACGGGGCAACTGCCCTTGGCTTTGTTGAGGATCTCTACCGGCGCACCAAGCCGTTCTTTGACGTGGAGACAGCTGAACTTCAGGCATACAAGTCGGAGAAAACCGGGGGCGAGCCGGATTGCCTTGAGCCCTGGGAGGTTGCCTACTGGGCGGAGAAGAAGCGCCGCGAAGAGTATGATTTCGATGATGAGCAACTGCGCCCCTATTTCTCAATGGAAAGTGTCATTGCGGGGATGTTTGACATCGCCTCTGAGATTTTCGGCATCGTTCTCAATGAGCAGAGGGGTGATCTCGAGTTCTGGCATGAGAGTGTCAAGTTCTATGAGATCCACGACAGGGAAAGCGGCATGCACCTGGGCTCCTTTTATGCCGACTGGTTTCCGCGCGAGACCAAGCGCAGCGGGGCGTGGATGCATTACCTGCGCACCGGTGAACCCCGGCCGGAGGGAACACGCAGCCCGCACCTGGGGTTGATGTGCGGCAACATGACGCCACCCGTCGGTGATGAACCGGCCCTGCTCAAGCACGATGAGGTCGAGACGGTGTTCCACGAGTTTGGACACCTGCTGCATCACCTGCTCGGCAATGTCGAGATCAAGTCGCTCAATGGAGTTAATGTCGCGTGGGATTTTGTCGAGTTGCCCTCCCAGATCATGGAGAACTTCTGCTGGGAGCGTGAATCACTGGATCGTTTCGCGCGTCACCATGAGACCGGCGAGAACATTCCCGACGCACTCTACAACAAGATGATTGCCGCACGCAATTACCGTTCGGCCACGGTGATGATGCGCCAGTTAAGCCTCGGTAAGCTCGACCTGGAACTGCACATCAATGAGGCGGCCAATGCCGACCCCTCGCGTGACCTTGATGAGCTCAGCAGGCAATTGCTCGAGGGCTACGTGGCGCCGACAAGCACCCGGCCGCCGACCATGGCGCGGCGCTTCGGGCACCTTTTTGCCAGCCCGACCGGCTATGCGGCGGCGTATTATTCCTACAAGTGGGCGGAGGTGCTCGATGCGGATGCCTTCACCCGCTTTCTGGAGGAGGGAATCATGAACAGGGAAACCGGACGGGACTTCCGTGACAAAATCCTCAGCAAGGGCAATTCCGAGGACCCGGCGAAGCTGTTCCGCGACTTCATGGGACGTGACCCGGATCCGCAGGCATTGTTGCTGCGCAGCGGCCTGGCGGGTTAGGCCACCTGCAGATTGCCCGGGCAGCATTGCGGCCGGTCAGCGTTTTTTGCCGGGGCGCGCGGGCGTGGTTTCTTTGCCTGCGCGCACGAACGGAATTTTCTTCGCATCTGCGAGCGTCTTTTCCAGCTGTGCCTGCCCGGCCCCCGAAATGTACTCGACACTGTTTTTCGCATCTTCCCCGGCTTCCAATTTCTCCAGTTGCTGTTCCAGTGCGGACAACTTGGAGAGATATTCCCTGTGTGCTTGAGGCGTGAAGCGGGCTCGTGCGGCAAAACTCCTCATTTTTGCAATGCGCTTTTGAAGTTCCCGGATGTCGGGTCGCCCGGAACCGCCCCCCTTCATGGCCCGGCCTGATATTTTATGGATGGTTTTGAACTTTCCGGCGGGAAGATCGCTTGTGTTGACCTTCACCGTGTCGCTTACCGTGGTAAGTGCCTGCCCGCCGAAGTCCCCGACCTGCTCAACCCTTGAGATTACCCAGATTTCTTTTTTGACCTGGTAGACGCCACTGATGCTGATCCTGTAGTTGGTTGCCGGGGTGGTGGCACTGACCTTGAATTGCTTCTCACTTTCTGCCGCGGATGCTGTGGTCATTGCCATCGCCAGGAGCGCCATTGCCCGGAAGAGGAAAATCCTGTCTGGTGATCGTGTTTTCATGTATTAGCGAAACGGTTCGCGTGGCAACTCCTTAGGTCAAATGTTGTTGATCAGGATTTAATTGCGCTCAAGCCGTGCGCGGATCTGCTGCACGATCTCTTCCGGAGAGGGAGTGATATCAACGGTGAATCCCGCCTCATCATTTTCAAGTGCCTCGAGGTCGGCGAACTGCGAGTCGAGCATGCCGGCCTTCATGAAGTGGCCGGCACGGGTCTCCATGCGCCCGGCAATCAGGGAAGGCGTTCCCGCCAGGTGGATAAAGTGAACGCCTGCGCCACGCTCGCCGCCGCGCAAAAGGTCGCGGTATTTCCGCTTCAGGGTCGAGCAGCCCATGAACAGCGGCCATGGTCCGGGGTGTTGATCGGCGGCTGCCCGTATGGCAAGCAGCCAGCCGTCCCGGTCGTCATCATCGAGCGGGGCGCCGTTAGCCATTTTCGTCACGTTTTGCGGCGGGTGAAACCGGTCACCATCGAGGAAAGTTCCGCCAGCCCCTTGTGCAAGCATTGTGCCAATGGTGCTTTTGCCGCAGCCGCAGACTCCCATCAGGAAGAAAATTTTCGCTTCTCGGCAGTGAGTGGACAAGGAACCGGTGGGCTTTAAGGGCTGCTGGCGGGCTAATTACAAGATGCGCTTCACTTTATAATCGCAAATCCTGAAGATTTCAGCGTGATTCCAAGGAATTATTAAGTTAAGCTAAACAATATCCCTGACCATTCAATGAACCTGTAACTCTAAGAACGTAATAAAATATTATGGCTGAAGGAAAAAGACCGGGCGGGCTCACCGCCCTTGCAGTATTAAATTTTGTTTTTGGCGGGTTTGGCGCCCTGGCCGTTTTGGGATTGATAGCCCTGGTGGGAGTTGTGGCGGGAGCTGCGAATATAGCAACCGATGGTGAGGCCGGTGAGTTGATGGTGGAAGGGATGGCGGAAGCCGGGCTCAGCGGGGGGATGCTGATGGTCACCATTGTGTTGATGGCTGCCAGTTCTGCACTGCTGATTGTTTCCGGGGTCGGCTACCTTAAGCAGAAACGTGTGCTCGGCAGGACCATGGGCACCCTTTACGGGATATTGGCACTGCTGGGGACGGTGATAGGGATTGTTGGTGGTCAGGGGTTTGAGTTAAGTACAATTATCGGCCTTGTCTATCCGGTGCTGACCCTGATCCTGATCAATACCACCTTCAAGGAGGACCTGGTGAATTGAATGGGGAAAAGCCCTCTGCCAATTTGATATTTGCCCGGGAAGAACCGGTTTCCCGCAGGGCAGGACAGAGCAGCAATTCCTGATATCATTGATAATGATGGAGCCGGCAACAAGCAACGCGTCCCGGATCTGGTCGCCACAGCATGTGTGGCTGATTGCATTCTACTCGATGCGCTTTGCCCTGCGCTCGGGTGGCGGGCTGATGTTCCTGTTGATCTTCCTGACGGTGGGCCTGTCGGTGGCGTCATTGTTCATTACCCCGCTTGAGCAACTGGTGAAGTATGACTCGGCAGTACCGGGGGGCATGGATGCCGCCGAGATCAGCACGACCATCCTGGAGTCGGAGATGGTGGCGGATGCTGTCGAGTGGATCACCGACTCGGATCGCAGCCAGTCCGAATACCTGCTGCAGGAACAACCGGCCCTGCTCAGTGCCATCCTGCTGATCCTGCTGATCGCTGTACCCTTCACGACCTGTTTCGGGGCTTTCAACCAGACCTCGGGGGATATTGCCTCAAGGGGCTTGCGTTACCTGCTGCTGCGCACGGAAAGGATCAACATTTTCCTGGGCCGTTTTGTCGGTGTTGTGCTGTTCACGATTGTCTCGGCGATTGGCACGATGCTGGTGATCATCCTCTATGTGCAGTTCAAGGTTGGCGTCTATCCCGGGATGGATCTCTGGCTGTGGGGCTTCCAGGGCCTTGCGGCGGTATTCTTCCTGAGCCTGCCCTACATCGCCCTCTGTGCCTGGATTTCCTGCCTGCTGGATTCCGCCTTCGGGTCACTGGCGATTTGTCTGCTGATCTCGGGCTTTTCCCTGGTCATCCTGTATATGCTCAAGCTAGTCCTGGTGACCTCGATGAAGGTTGATCCCGAGAGCCTGGGCTGGTTATCTCAAACCCTGCCATGGGGATGGAAATACGAACTGCTGCACGGTGATCCGGGTGTGCGCATGATGGCGATGCTGGTCATGATCGCCTTTACCCTGGCGTTCCTGTTCCTTGGCCTGCGCCATTTCCAGAAACGCGACCTGTAACCTGAAGAATGCAAACGGCTGTTAAAGTCATCAACCTTACCAAGAAGTTTCCGCGCCAGGTTGCCCTGGACCGTGTCGACCTGGAGATTCCCCAGAATAGTCTCTATGGAGTACTCGGGCCCAACGGTGCGGGCAAGACGACACTTTTCTCGATTGCCGCGGGGTTTCTCAAGCCCACCGGGGGTGCTGTCGAGGTGCTTGGTGTGGATGTGTCCCGTATCAGTGCGTTGCGCGGCCGGCTTGCCATGCTGCCGCAGGATGCCGCCTTCCAGGGTTCCATTCCGGTCATTGAGCAATTGATCATGTTTGCCCGGCTCAACGGCCTGGATAAATCCTCGGCACGCAAGGCTGCCGAGGATGTCCTGGAAATTGTCGGCTTGCCCGAGGTCGCCAGGAAGGCGGCGCGGGCATTGAGCCACGGCATGATGAAGAGGGTGGCACTCTGCCAGGCCTTCCTCGGGGACGCGGAGGTGATCTTCCTCGATGAGCCGACCGCCGGCCTGGACCCGGACAATGCCCGCAGGATTCGTCAACTGGTCAAGGAGTATACCAGGGAGAAGACCGTTGTTTTCTCCAGTCACAACCTGCAGGAGGTGCAGGATATCTGTGACCATGTCTGCATTATTGACAAGGGTAGGATCGTTGAGGCCGGCACCATGGAGTCGCTCACCGAGTCGACTTTCCTGGTTCGCATCGAGCTGGTCTCGCCACTTTCTCCGGAGGCGCAACGCGCACTGCAGGCATTGCCGGCTGTTGAGGGGATTGAACTCACCTCGGAGAAGGAATTTAACCTGCGGCTCAATGTTGCCGGCAGCGGCAAGGATGAGGCGATGAAGGCGATGTACGGGACACTTGCAGGCTTTGAGATCTATCCGCGCAGTGTTTTTGAGGGAGCCAGCCTGGAGGCCCGCTTCCTGGAGATCACCGGGGGAACCTTTGACGGGGCTTCCAGCACCTAGCAGGGTGCTGTTTGCATGCCTGATCCCGGTTGTCCGCGTTACCCCGTGCTTTCCGCGGCGGGGATTGTGATTGCACCCGGCCGAAGAATCGGCAACGCGGCGTTTGCGTCGGGGCTCAAGTTGCGTTCCTTTTGCCTCTCGCGCCTGCCCGGGACCACAAGATGACCTCCAAAGAAATACGCCAGTCTTTCCTTGATTTTTTCAGGGAGAAGCAGCACACGATTGTTCCCTCCTCCTCGCTGATGCCCGAGTCTCCCGGCTTGTTGTTTACCAACGCGGGAATGAACCAGTTTGTGCCGTTTTTCCTGGGCACCCAGAAATCCCCCTACCAGCCGCCACGGGCGGCAGATACCCAGAAATGCATTCGTGCCGGAGGCAAGCACAATGATCTTGAGGATGTCGGCTTTGACACCTACCACCAGACGCTCTTTGAGATGCTCGGCAACTGGTCTTTCGGCGATTACTTCAAGCAAGAGGCGATAGCGTGGGCGTGGGAGTTGCTGGTGGAGCGCTGGGGGTTCCCGCCGAACCGGCTTTATGTAACGGTTTACCGCCCGGGTGATGGTGATCCCGCCGAGTTTGACCAGGAGGCACATGATCACTGGGCGGCTGTGTTTGAGGCGGCCGGCCTTGACCCGTCAGTGCACATTGTCGACGGCAACAGGAAGGATAACTTCTGGATGATGGGGGATACCGGGCCGTGCGGGCCGTGCTCCGAGGTGCACGTTGACCTGACGCCGGAAGGCAATACCGGGGGCGAACTGGTCAATGCTGATGACCCGCGCTGCATTGAGCTGTGGAACCTGGTCTTTATCCAGTATAACGCGGAGAAGGACGGCAGCTTTCGCGCCCTGCCTTCATGCCATGTGGATACCGGAATGGGCTTCGAGCGGGCCTGCTCAATGATCCAGGGAACCAGGGGATTCACGGATTTCTCCACCCCGATCTCCAATTACCAGACGGATGTTTTCCGGCCGATCTTTGACGCGCTTGAACAAGCCAGCGGGAAATCCTATGGCTGCAGCCTGCCGGAGTCACGTGAGGGCCTGAGTGAGGCCGAGCAGGTTGACATTTCCTTTCGTGTCATTGCCGATCACCTGCGCACCTTGAGCTTCGCGATTGCCGATGGCATCAAGCCCGGCAATGGCGGTCGCAACTATGTCCTGCGCCGCATCCTGCGCCGGGCGGTGAAATTCGGCCGCACTCTCGGGATGGGGAAAGGTGAGCCGTTTTTGGGCAAGCTGGTGCCGACCCTGGTTGCGGAGTTTGGCGGGATTTTCCCTGAGCTTGCGCAACGTCAGGCTGCCATTGTTGAGACCCTTGACGCTGAGGAGACCCTTTTCGGTCAAACCCTCGACCGTGGACTCAAGATTTTTGAGAGCCAGCTTGCCAGGACGCAAGGTGGAGTATTTTCCGGGGATGCCGCCTTTGACCTGGAGGCCACCTATGGCTTTCCGGTTGACTTGACTGAACTGATGGCTGCTGAGAAGGGCCTGACTGTGGACATGGAATGCTATTCCGGACGCCTGCGCGAACACCGGGAGATCAGCAGGGGTGGTGGCCAGGGCGAGGTGATCTCCGCACTGGATTACAAGACCGACGTTGAGACCGAGTTTACCGGTTTTGATGAGGACGAGTCTGCCGCACAGGTTCTTGAGGTCCTGGATCGCGACGGCATGCATTACGCAATCGTTGATCGTTGTCCCATGTATGCCGAGAAGGGGGGACAGGTGAGTGATACCGGTGTGCTTGTCATCGGCGAGGAGGAGATTGCCGTGAGTGCCGTGAGCCAGGTTGGGGCTGCATTTTGCCTTGCCCTGGGCAACCGGATCAAGGCATGGCAGGGCCAACCACTGGAGGTAACCTTGAAGCTTGATGCGCCGCGGCGCAGGATGATTGAGATCCATCATACAGCCACACACCTGATGCACTGGGCGCTGCATGAGGTGGTAGGCCCCGAGGTTGCACAGCAGGGTTCACTGGTGGCTCCGGATCGTTTGCGTTTTGATTTCAACAGTGATGCTCTCAGCAGCGATCAGATGAACGCGGTGGAGGAGCGGGTGAATTCCAAGGTTGCCGATGACGACACGGTCTCATGGCAGGAGCTGCCGCATGGGGAAGTCAGGGATCGTGCGGACGTCATGCAGTTCTTTGGCGATAAATACGGTGACTTGGTGCGCTTGGTCAAGATTGGCGGTGAACCGGGTGTGCTGGACGGCTATTCAATGGAGTTGTGCGGTGGCACGCACCTGCGCAGTACCGGCGCGATTGGCCGGTTCAAGATCAAGAGCGAGGGTGCGATCTCGGCCGGGGTGAGACGGATCGAGGCGGTGTGCGCCTCGGCGGCCGATGCCTATATAGAGGAGCGTATCGCGACACTCAAGGAAGAGGCGCAGGCATTTTCGGCAAAGCTCGACAAGGCCAACTCGGCTTTGGCGCAAGGGGCTTTACCAACGCCTGTGCTGGACGGGAATGAGGCGGAGATTGAACCCTGGCTTGCCTGGTGCAATGCCCTCAAGGCAACTGCAGCAGAGGCTGACAAGCTTTTCAAGAAGAAACAGATCTCCGGTGCTGCCGCACAGGCAGATGTCAGGCTGGTTGAGCTCATTGCGGCAGCCTCGGGCGAGGTGCCGTTGATTGCGGAGTCATTCGAGGGGTCTCCCGCTTTGTTGCAGGAACTGCTCAACGGGCTGAAGAAAAAGCAATTTTCCGGAATCGGGGTGATGGTTGTCAATGACGGTGAGAAAGTGCATGTCGGGATTGCCGTCTCGCCCGGATTTACCGATCGTTTCCAGGCGGGCAAACTGATGGGTGAGCTTGCCCCTCTGGTTGGGGGCAGGGGTGGCGGTAAAGCGGAGATGGCACGCGGTGCGGGCAGTGATTCCTCGGGAGTCGGGGCATTGCTGGCCCGATCCCGTGAGTTGATCGAATAGGGGAGCCGGCGATTTTGCGGAAGAAACAAGACACTGTATCTGCGTTGAAGGCTTATTTGCCAAACGCGCCCGTGGCGCTTGTCGTCAATAGTCCAATAGGGGAGCTGGTTCTTGTCGCCTCGGTCAGGGGGATTATCAGGATTTGTTTCGGAGAATGCAGCGATTACGCAATGGTGAGCGGCGACAGCCCCCTGCAGGATCACCTGAACGCAGCGGCCATGCAGCTTGACGAATATTTTGCCGGTGATCGACGGGAATTTCATGTAGCGCTGGATCCGGCCGGTACCCAATTCCAGCAATCAGTATGGCAACAGGCGCGGCTGATCACATTTGGACGGACAGCGACATACAGCCATATCGCCGGGCGGATAGGCAATCCCGCGGCTGCACGGGCTGTGGGTTCAGCCCTCGGCGCGAACCCTGTTCCCCTCATTATACCGTGTCACCGGGTGATTGGAGCCAACGGTTCGTTGACAGGTTTCAGCGGCGGGCTTGAAATCAAGCGCCTGCTCCTGGGGCACGAGAGTGCATTAGCAGCGGGTCGATAGCAATTCCGCGGGAGTCTGAATTTGAGCACGGTATTGCCATGAAATACCTGCACGATTTGTGCCACAGTTGGTTGCATTACTGTGGTCGTTGGTGTCAAGCTTCCGGCATGAACCTGATTTCGAAGGCCAGCGCTGTTTTTCCCCCGATCATTTTAATTACCGTTACCCTGTCGTTCCCTGCAGCTTTTTCCGCTGACAAAAAAGCCCGGCCGGTGTGGACGGATACCGCCAAGGCGGCAGCTGAAGATCCGGATTTCCTGCTGCAGGGCGAGTATGTTGGAAGTGGAGTGGGAATGCAGGTAGCGGCACTTGGCGACGGAAGATTTTATGTCAGCAGCTTCGAGGGGGGCCTGCCCGGGGCAGGCTGGAAACGCAATGCACCAACAGTTGAGCAAATTGAGGCTGATGGCCTGAAGGGAAGGATCGGCAAGATGAAGAAGGTTGTGCGTGAGAGCCCCACCCTTGGTGCCAAGCCTCCCGCCGGCAGCGTGATTTTGTTTGCCGGGAAGGCCAATGATCAGGTTAAGGGGGAGGTGAAAGACAACTTGCTCTGGGCGGGCGCCCAGAGCACCGGGGAATACGGTGACTTTCTGCTGCATCTCGAGTTCCGCCTGCCCTATAAACCGGCGGCACTGCTAACCAGCCAGGATCGCGGCAACAGCGGCATCTATCTGCAGAACCGTTACGAGGTGCAGGTCCTCGACAGCTTCGCTCTGGTCTATGATCGGGCACAGGTGAAGCTGCCGATCAAATCAGACCCGAAGCAGTGGTGTGGCTGTTTCTACAAGTTCAAGGTTGCCGATACGCCCATGTGCCTGCCCCCCTTGAGCTGGCAGACTTATGATATTGAGTTCAGGGCGCCAAAGTTCGACAACGGCAACAAGACGGCCGATGCCCGGATTACAGTGAAGCACAACGGTATAAAAATTCATGATGACGTTGCGTTGCCAAAAGGCACCGGTGCCGGGGGAGGGCGCAAGGAGGTGCCACTGGGGCCAATCATTTTCCAGGGTCACGGCAACCCGGTTGCTTATCGCAACGTTTGGCTGTTGCCGCGTTGAGCGATTACTTCACAGGGAAACACTCATCATGAGTGCCACTTGTTTCAGTTGTCCGGGGCCTGATGACACTGCTGTTTTCGTTTGGCGGGTCAGCAATGGGGAACCTCAGCGTAAGCGGCTAATCTTTTTCCAAAAAGACGGGAGAGAGCTTGCAAAACGACGCACTTTTTCATCTCAGGTGTAAGTGCTTTAAGGTTTGCTGACTTATAAAGCACTGAAGGAGCCCCGGATCAGGCATTAGGGACGCGGAAAGCCGGGGCCGGGATTATCCGCCGGTCCAATGCCTTTGCGGGCTGAGGAAATCGATCGGCAGAGAGGTCCGGCCCTCGAGCGCGAGATCGGCGAGGATTTCGCCAAGGACGCTGGAGAACTTGAATCCGTGCCCGCTTAACCCGCAGGCAATGCTGGTGCGATCCTGGCCGGGATGATTCCCGATCATAAAGTGCCCGTCCGGGCTGTTGGTATACATGCACGTGCAGGCTTGGGCCAGGTTACCGGCGCAACCCGGGAAGTATTCATCGAGCACCCCGCGCAGCTCCGCAATTTCCCCCGGGCGGGGTTCGTTGCCTTCCTCCTGCAGGCGTTCCGGTGTGATCACTTCCCCGGGCTTGTGCAGGGCGATCTTCAGTCCCGGGTCGCCGTCGAGGACCGGGAACCCGTAGTGGCCGTGAGGGGGCTCTGTCTCGATGAACCAGCAGGGAAAATTACCCGGCGAAAAACGCTCCAAGGGTCCGAGCGGCTCAAACCAGGCCAGCAGTTGCCGTGTCACTTGCAGTGCAAAGCCAAGGTCCTGTGCTGCCCGGCCGCTCCACGCACCGGCGGTGATCACCAGGTGGGCGGCCTCGTAGCTGCCCTTGTCGGTTGCCACCTCAACGTGCCCGGCATGAACCTCCCATGATACGAGCCTCTCGCCCTCACTGAGGACTGCCCCGTGCCGCAGCGCTGACTCAGCGTGTGATGACACTGCCTGCCCGGGGACGAGGAATCCTGCCTGGTCCTCGTAGAACCCGGAGAGGGCTTCAGGTATCCGGAATGCGGGGTAACGGCCAGCTATTTCCTGCGCGCTGAGGACACTGTGATCAAGCCGGTGTTCATGTGCCGCCCTGAGGGACCCCGGGAAGATGGACCCGCTCTGCGAGCCGACATAGAGTCCGCCGGTAATGTGGAAGAACTTGCGTGTGGTGTTGTCCTGCAGTTCACCCCACAGCTGATAGGCGCGCTGCAGGAGCGGGACGTAGTCCGGGTGTTCGTAGTATGCCCTGCGGATCATGCGCGAGCTTCCATGGTGTGAGCCACGGCTGTTGGGGACGGTGAACTGCTCGAGCCCGAGGACTCTTGCTCCCCTCCCCGCAAGATGGTGGCAGGTTGCCGAGCCAACGGAGCCCACGCCGACAACGATGACGTCAAATGACTGGCGGCTGCTACTTGGCATTACAGGGGCACGGATGCGGGTGCGGTTTGCCGGCCGGATGTGATGAATCCCTCATCAATCATGTAATTTGTTAATCCTGTGGCGGCGCGCGTGCAGCTGGTGCCGGAGAGTTGGGCTGAACCATGACCCTGCCGCTCTACTGTCGCCTGTGCCGCCTTTATGCAACGTGAAATATTGCATAATTATGGAATTGGCGTTAGACCGGGATGATGCAATCCCGGTACCTGTCCACTTTCTTCATTTCCGCTTGCGTGGTGTTCGCGGCCTCCGCGTTCGCCGCTGATCGACCGAACATCTTGTTCATCTTCAGTGATGATCACGCGCCCCACGCCATCGGCGCATACAACGGCTGGCTCAAACCGGTGAACCCGACGCCAAACATCGACAAGCTGGCGGCTGAAGGAATGCTCTTTGAGAACAGCTTCTGCACCAACTCGATCTGCGGTCCCAGCAGGGCGGTGATCATGACCGGCAAGCACAGCCATAAGAACGGGTTCATGAATAACGGCAACTCGTTCAACTGGAACCAGCAGACTTTCCCGAAGCTGTTGCGCAAGCAGGGATACACGACTGCCATTTACGGTAAGTCACACCTCAAGGGAACGCCCCAGGGATTTGATGACTGGAAGGTTTTGCCCGGGCAGGGGCTGTATTACAACCCGGACCTCATTACGCCGAAAGGACGGGTGCGTATTGAGGGACATTGCACTGACATCGTGACGAACCTTGCAGTTGAGTGGCTGAAGAAAGGCCGCGATAAGTCAAAACCCTTTATGCTGATGGTCCAGCACAAGGCTCCGCATCGCAACTGGATGCCGGCATTGCGCCACCTTTCCCTTTATGACGACATCAAGATTCCGGAACCCGCCACGCTGTTTGACAGGTGGGAGGATAATGCCCCCCCGGCGCGGCACCAGGAACTTGAGGTCGATCGCCATATGGATATCAATTATGACCTTTTTGTCGACCTGACCGTGGATTACAGGGGAACTCCTTCACAGAAGCGCCAGGACCAGTCTGCCTGGAGAAACATGAAGCGCATGAGCAAGGATCAGCTGGATACGTGGCGGGCATTCTATGCCCCGCGTGACAGGAAGTTTCATGAAGCGGAATTGACCGGCAAAGACCTCGTGCGCTGGAAATTCCAGCGCTATGCAAAGAATTACCTGCGCTGTGTGCGCGGTGTGGATGACAGTGTCGGCACCCTGCAGGGGACACTCAGGGAACTGGGAATCGAGGACAATACAATTGTCATCTATTCCTCCGACCAGGGCTTCTACATTGGTGACCATGGCTGGTATGACAAGCGCTGGATGTATGAGGAGTCCTTGAAGATGCCCTTTATCGTCAAGTGGCCGGGTGTGGTCACGGCGGGTTCACGCTCGACGCAGATGGTGCAGAACCTGGATTACGCTGAGACATTTCTAAACATTGCCGGTGCAGCGATTCCCAAAGACATGCAAGGAAGGTCTTTAGTTCCGATTCTGCGGAATGGGAAAGCGGATAATTGGCGTCAGAGTATCTATTACCATTATTACGAATACCCCAGCGTGCACATGATTCCACGGCATTACGGTATCCGTACAGCGAGATTCAAACTCATGCATTTTTACCAGTTCGGGGATGAGTGGGAAATGTACGACCTCAAGGAGGATCCCGATGAGCTAACCAACATCTACGGCAAGGACGGAAAGGAAAAGTTGCAGGCCGGCCTCAAAGAGCAGCTGGTTGCGATCCGCAAACGTTACGAAGACAATAGTGACGTGTCCGAGAAGCCGGATACCTGGAAGAGACAGATGCGCCCGTAGCGGGGATCAGGACAGGATTCCCCTGACCACCTTGCCGTGTACATCGGTAAGGCGATAGTCGCGTCCCTGGAAACGATAGGTGAGTCTCTCGTGATCAATCCCAAGGCAGTGCAGGATAGTGGCGTGGAAGTCGTGCACGTGTACCGGATCTCTTGCAACATTATAGCAATAATCATCGGTTTCCCCGTAGCTCGCCCCCGGCTTAATGCCGCCGCCGGCCATCCAGATGGAAAAGCATCTTGGATGATGATCCCGGCCAAAGGAATTGGGATTGCCCTGGGCGTAAACCGTGCGGCCAAATTCCCCTCCCCAGATGACAAGTGTCTCGTCCAGCATGTCCCGCCTTTTCAGGTCCGCGATCAGGGCTGCTGAACCCTGGTCGGTTTCCCGGGCAATGGTTGGCAGGTAGCGCTGGACGTTGCTGTGGTGGTCCCAGCCACGGTGAAATATCTGGATGAACCGCACGCCCCGCTCCGCCAGGCGGCGCGCTAATAGACAATTGGCAGCATGCGAGCCGGGGGTTTTTGCCTCTTCCCCGTAGAGCTTGAAGGTGCTGTCGGGTTCGTCTGAAATATCTGTAAGCCCGGGGACCGATGTCTGCATGCGGTAGGCCATCTCGTATTGAGCAATCCTGGTGGTGATTTCCGGGTCACCGATTTCCTTCTCGCGTATCCGGTTAAGTCTGGCAAGGCGATCAAGCATTGCCCGGCGGTTTTGACTGCTGCCGCCGGCCGGATCGTTCAAGTACAGCACCGGGTCGCCCTGGCTGCGAAACTTTACTCCCTGATATTTTGAGGGCAGAAAACCACTGCCCCAAAGCCGGTCATAAAGCGGTTGGGCCTGGTGAAAGGTGTTCTTGCTCAGCAGCACCACAAAAGACGGCAGGTTTTCGGTTTCGCTGCCCAAACCGTAGCTCAGCCAGGCTCCAATGCTGGGTCGGCCGGGCTGTTGATGTCCCGACTGGAAGAAGGTGACAGCCGGGTCATGATTAATCGCCTCGGTATGCATTGAGCGAACAACGCAGATGTCATCGACGACACCAGCCATGTGCGGCAACAGGTCACTGATCCAGGTTCCTGACTTGCCATGCTGCCGGAATTTCCATGGTGACTTGACGACCGGGAAGCTTTTCTGTCCTGATGTCATGCCTGTAAGCCGCTGCCCATCGCGTATGCTGCCGGGCAGTTGCTTCATGTGAAGTTTCTCGAGTGAGGGTTTATAGTCGAGCAGGTCTATTTGCGAAGGTGCTCCTGACTGAAGCAGGTAGATCACCCGCTTGGCCTTGGGCGCGAAGTGAGGGATACCCTTCATTCCGCCAAAGCGGGTCCCACCACTGGCTTTTTCCTTGGCGGACAGCTCACCCTTGAGCAGGGACGAAAGTGCCGCGACGCCAATGCCGGTGCTGGATCGCCCAAAGAACTGCCGACGGTTCTGGAGCAGCCGGGATTCAAGGAGGAGATCATTCATCAGGTTTATCCTTTGGTGATTGATTCGTTAAGATTAAACAGCAGGCGTGCAACGCGTGTCATTGCCGCGAGTTTCGAGACGTTCAGGCTGGTATTGTATGGGGAATCACCGACCTGCATCAGTTTAAGCGCGGCCGGGTTGTCCAGTTCATAGAGCTTCAGGTTTTCGGTGTAAGCCGAGCGCAGTAATGCAATCTCGGATGGCCCGGGTTTCCGTGTCGTCACAAGCCGGAAACCGTAGGTGATGCGCTCGTTCACCGTTTGACCGCCCTCGGTTAACATGCGCTGTCCCAGATGCCTTGCCGCCTCGACGAACTGCGGTCCATTGAGCAGTGCCAGCGCCTGCAGTGGAGTGTTGGTGCGCGAACGGCGTGTGGTGCAGAATTCGCGTGCAGGAGCATCGAATGTCTTGAGCATTGGTGAGGGCACCGTTCGCTTCCAGAAAGTGTAAAGGCTGCGGCGGTAGAGGTCATTACCCTTGCCCTGACTGTATTCCTTTGAGTAACCGGGGCGGTTGTTGAGTTCCATCCAGAGTCCCTTTGGTTGATAGGGATAGACGCTTCTGCCACCGAGTTGCTGCACCAGCAGTCCGCTGCTTGTGAGACTGGCATCGCGGATTTCCTCGGCATCCAGCCGCATCCGTGGACCGCGGGCAAGCAACCTGTTCTCCGGGTCTTTCCGGTAGGCATCCGCACCGACATGAGAAGTTTGTCGATAGGTTGCCGAGCTTAGTATCAAGCGATACATGTGCTTGGTATCCCAGCCGCTTCGGATAAACTCAAGAGCCAGCCAGTCGAGCAGCCCGGGATGAGAGGGTAATTCTCCCTGGACACCAAAGTCTTCAGCTGTTTTCACCAACCCGGTACCGAAAAGTTGCTGCCAGTATCTGTTCACTGCGACCCGGGCGGTCAGGGGATGGGCGGGATCCACCAGCCATTGGGCAAAGCCCAGGCGATTTGGCTGGTTTTTCTTCATTGCGGGGAAGATGGAGGGCACGCCCGCGGAGACTTTCTCTCCGGGTTCATTGTATTGTCCCCGATGAAGGATGTGTGTTGCCCTCGGTTGTGCCATGTCCTGCATGATCATCGTTTCAGGAAACGAGGATGCCTGCTGTTTTTCAATCGCCGCGATGCGTTCCTTGAGCATCATGTTCGGGTTATGATGCGTCAGGAAATATGTTTGCAGTCGATTTGCCTGGGATTTGGTTCTCCTGAGGGCAGCGACTGCAGCAATCTCGCGGATGTCGGCGGGAACCCCCTGTGGCTGCAGGAGATCAGGCGCATCGGTGGTTACCGAGAGCCTTGTACGCCCCACTCCATGAGTGGCGAAATTGGCTTCATGACGGAGTCGGAAACGCAGCAGTGTGCCGCCCTCATAGCCAAAGGGTGATGCGGCAATGAACATGGCCGTGGCGGGTTTTCTGCGGGTGGGTCCATCGACTGCCCAGCCGTTGGAGTTGGCAACAGCACCGTCGATGGCTTTGGCGACTTCATATCCTGATTGTGAGTAGTCGGCGGTTGCGCGTGCGAATTTGACTGCCTGGCTTTGTGAGGGGTTCTTGATCGAGATCGCAGTCAGTTCCAATTCACTGAGGACAAAGTTCGAGTTGCTGTGGCGCCCGGGTCCACCGCCAGGGAGTGTTTTGTGGGTCAGAGCCTCCAGCCTGACTGCGGTCAGTTTCCCTGCTGTGGTCTTGGCGGTAATCTCATAGATGTCCTTCTGCGGATTTGCTCCTCCGGCGAGGATACTGTTGTCAGCGAGTTTACTCAGCGTGGTGCCTCCCGAAGATTTCATTGTCGCGGGAATGAGCACCTGCCAGCCGCCTTGAGGCTGCCGGGCAACCTGCCGCGCCCATTTATTCAGGCCTTCATCAAGGTTAACGGGATTATTCAACGCTGTTCTCAACTGTATTAATTCCTCTTCAAGTGCCGCTTTACGGGTTGCAGCAAGCGGGGAGGAAAGGCGTTGCTTTGGGGCGAAACCATTGGCGCCGCGTTCCGGGACCTGATTAAAGAAGTCGAAAACCTGATAGAACTCCTTCTGGGAGATCGCATCGAACTTGTGGTCATGACACCGGGCACAACCCATCGTCAACGCCAGCCAGACCTGGCTTGTGGTTACCACCCGGTCCATGACATACTCGGTACGGTATTCTTCATCAATAATTCCACCCTCGATGGTGATGCCGTGATTCCGATTGAACCCCGTGGCAAGACGTTGATGCTCGGTGGCCTGCGGCAGGAGATCCCCGGCCAACTGCTCAATGGTGAATTCATTGAACGGCTTGTTGCGGTTGTAGGCATCGATCACCCAGTCCCGCCACACCCACTGTTGTCGCTCGGTGTCATACTGATAACCGTTGGAGTCGGCATAGCGGGCAAGGTCAAGCCAATATCGCGCCATGTGCTCACCGTAGGCCGGTGAGTCGAGATAGCGATTAACCATGCTGCCGTAAGCTTTGGGCGATTTGTCAGCGAGGAATAAATCGATTTCCTGAAGTGTCGGCGGCAAACCGGTCAGGCTGAAGCTTGCCCTGCGGATCAACGTTTCGCGGTTCGCCTCGGCGGCGGGTTTCCAGCCTTCCCGCTGTAGGCGTTGCAGAACGAAGCGGTCGATGCTGTTCTTGACCCGGGAGGCACTGGTGAACCCGGGAAGCTCAGGTTTTCTGGGCCGGACAAAGGCCCAATGCTCCCGGTAATCAGCACCGGAAGCAATCCATTCGTGCAGGATTTCCTTTTGCCCGGCACTCAGGCTCTTTTTCGATTCTGGCGGTGGCATGATCTCGTCAGGATCATCGGAGAAGATGCGGGCGATGAGCTCGCTTTCATTGGGTTTACCCGGAGAGATGGCACGATATCCGCCAAGATCCCTGGTGGCATTCTCCTGTTGATCCAGTCTCAGCTTTGCCTTGCGGGCTTTTGCGTCAGGGCCGTGGCACCGAAGGCAATTGTCAGCAAGGATGGGGCGGATTTCGCGATTGAAATCAGGGGGGGCTGCAGACAGGAAACTTGTAGCAGGAATGAGTGCCGTGCAGGCGGTGAAGAGCCACTTCATGCCAGTATATACTTTTTGATGTGCAAGTGAAGATTAGTGCCAAGGATTTATTTGTCAGTTCATTACTTGAACGGGGATATCATCAGCATTTTGAGATACTTCTCCCCGTATTTTGCGATCAAGAAGGCAACTGTGGTTAAAAGCATGACCGGAAGCACGGGATACAGGTAACCCGGGACATCCCGTGAGAACCTGCCGAGTTGGCTGATCATCGATATCATTGCATTCTCGTGAATAAGATAAAGCGGGTAACTGATAAATCCCAGAAATAACAGGCATCTCAGTTTCAGGATGGCCTGTATCTTCTGACTTACCATTGCAAGCGCAAAAAGCATTGATATCACCAATGCGCCAACCACTGGATTCTGGGTCGGGCCACTTATGAAGAGCGAGGAAACAACCGATATGAACAGTCCCAGATAGAACCAAAGGCAGTGTTTTGATTGGTGGAAAATATAATACGCCGCCCCGGCTGCAAACCAGCCAAAGTGTTCGAGAGAGAGCACATGAGACATCCTAAACAAGAAGTTGATCGCTTGAATGTCTGTCTGACTGTCTGCAAATCCGAGCAGTAAGGAGCACAGATAGGCAGCAGCCAGAGCACATATCAGCACGTTTCGGCCGAGAGCATAGTAAACTGCCGCTGCAAAGACATAGAATTTCACTTCAACATACAGTGTCCAAAACACACCTTCCAGTGATTGGACATCGCTGTTGAGCAAGGAGTTCCACCAGTAGGGCTCAACGAACGTCAGCCCGGGCAGCAGGTTTGCCAACGTTGGCTCTCCCGCCGGGCGGTTGTTAAGGAACCCTGAGGTGAAATAGATCAGAAGAGAGGCAATGAGCATTGCCGGAAATAATCTGAGCCATCTTCGGCACAGGAATTTTTTTGCTTTTTTGCATTTTTCAAGGGTCATGAGAATGACAAAACCTGACACTAGAAAAAACAACTGAACGCCCAACCACCCTCTCTCAAAAATGGGCACATCTGAATATTGATTGCCGTAAGGAACATTCTCCGGCCAGCGGGAAAATGCATGATATCCAAGGATCAGCAGAACGGCCACGCCCCTTAAGCCATCCAGGTAATCAATTCGAGGATTCAAGCTATTTCCCCTGCTCTCGTTTAGCGACATAACGGTGGTTGCAGGGGCGACTCTGTTGCGAAACTGTGCGCAAGGTGATTGTGCCGCGCTGACAGGATCGAGATCAAGAACTTCATGCCAGGATCTGTTTTATGACGCGACCATGAACATCAGTGAGGCGAAAGTCCCGTCCCTGATAGCGGCAGGTGAACTTCTCGTGATTGATCCAGTCACGCAGAATATTCTTTTGCGCGTCTGTGAGTTTCTTCCGGTGCTTGGCAGGCGGCATGATGTCGTCGGGATCATTGGAGAAGATCCGTTGTATGAGTGGGCTTTCCTGAGCCCTGCCCGGCAGAATGACCTCCTTGGTGGCTGTCGCTCGTTGATCAAGCCTGAGATCCGCCTTGCGCACGTTTGTATCCGGGCCGTGGCATGCCCGGCAGTTGTCCGACAGGATGGGCCTCACATCGCGGTTAAAGACGACGGTCCTTTCTGCAGCAGGCGCAGACAACGGTGTTACTGCCGAGATCCCGGCAGTAAAGAGTAACACACGCCATGCGCGGTGGCGAAGCAGCCGCTTTTCCATGCAGGACAAGATGTGCCTATCTGCAATCCGGGTCAATCTTTGCGGAGATTGTATTTGCCGGGAACCTTAATGTGATGTCGCCCACGACAACCTTGTTTTTAAGGATTTTCCACAGTAAGGGCTTCCCCAACAGGTATACAGGAGTTATCCTGCACGGGAAAATGAAGTTCACGATATTCCTGTTATTAATCTGTTTTGCACCTGTCTTGACTCCAGTTTCGGGACAGGTTCCGCTGCCACGGCAGGTTCGCCCCAACATCGTCTTCATTTTCATCGATGATATGGGCTATGCCGACCCGAGTTGCTTCGGCAATCCCTATGTAAAGACGCCGAATATCGACCGTCTCGCAGCCGAGGGAATCAAGCTTACCAACTTCTATGTCAATTCACCGATCTGTTCACCCTCGCGCGTCGCGGTCACCACCGGGCAGTACCCGGCACGCTGGAAGATTCATTCCTACCTCAACAGCCGTGCCGGGAACAAGAGCCGCGGCATGGCCGATTACCTTGATAAAGCGGCACCCACCACGGCGAAGAAGCTCAAGGCTGCCGGTTACGCAACGGCACATTTTGGCAAGTGGCACATGGGAGGTGGCCGTGATGTCGATGATGCCCCTTTGCCCGGTGACTATGGCTTTGACGAGTCACTTGTTGCTTTTGAGGGGCTCGGAGATCGGCTCCTGGTAAACCCGAAGAATTCCAGCACCAGGCTAGGGCATGGCAGGATCAGCTTCTGCAAGCGCTGGGAGAAGACCGAGAAGTATACTGATCGCGCCATTGATTTCATCCGGCGCAACAAGGAGAAACCTTGGTATGTGCGGCTCTTTCCCAATGATGTTCATGACGCGCACGTGCCGCTTCCCGGGACTGAGGAGCCCTGGAAAGCTGTCAGTAAAAACCCGTGGGAGCACAAGTTTTTTGCCGTGCTCGAGGAGATGGACCGGCAGATCGGGCGGCTGGTTGATGAGGTTGATGCCCTGGGGCTGGCCGAAAACACCCTGATTGTTTTCACCAGTGATAACGGGCCGACTGATTGGCCTAAATACTATCGCGACAGCAGTGGCGGGCCGCCGGGTTTTACCGGACCGTTCTTCGGCCGTAAATGGTCACTTTTTGAAGGCGGTATCCGCATGCCGTTTATTGCACGCTGGAAGGGCAGGATTCCGGAGGGCATTGTTGATCAGCGCAGCGTGATGGGCGGTATCGATCTCTCCCCGACATTGTGCAGGTTGGCTGGCGTTGAAATACCTGAATCGGAGAAACTTGATGGCGTTGACTGCAGCGCTGTGTTGCTCGGTCAACCCGCGCAGCGAGCAGCACCATTGTATTGGCAGTATGGCGCTCCCCACGCGGTCCTGAAACCCGGCAAGCTGGAATACCAGAGCCCGAGCTTTGCAATACGTGAGGGCAACTGGAAGTTTCTTATCAATCCCGATGGTTCCGGCGCGCGCCTGTTTAACCTGATTACAGACCCGGGAGAACAGGCCAACGTGCTTGATCTTGAGCCGGCGCGTGTCGCAATGCTGCATGATAAGCTTGGCAGGTGGGCTGAGAGCCTGGGTTTCAGTTTTGACCGGGCCGCTTCGCCCAGCACGCCGGAACCCGGTCTTGCTGTGCTGGTAAACCGGCAATTGCTGCGTTTCAATAACCATGGCGTGGATTCCCCGGGCGAAGAAGGTGAGATGAATTTCAACGGCCAGGCATGGCTTGACCTGCCGAGGTCTGCTGCCCCGAAAGTTGCGGGCGGCAAGTGGATTCGTTTTCGTGCAACCATTAATCCCAAGTCGCCAAACGGTGTTATTTTCGCACATGGCGGCAACAAGGAGGGTTACAGCCTTTACCTGAAAGAGGGGCAGATTGCCGCTGCCACCTGTGTTTCCTGGCAGCGCACCGTGATCAGTGCGCCACTGGGCGACGGGGTGCGTCAGGTTGAGTTTTTCTGGAACAAGAGCGGAGAGATGCAACTCAAGGTTGATGACGGAATCGTTTCCCGCGGCAAGGCTCCCGGTTTCCTGGATGCAGAGCCGGGGGACTCGCTGCAGATCGGCAGTGATCTTATCCAGCCGGTTGGTGATTATCATGCCGGAAATGCTTTCCAGGGAACCATTTCAGGAGTTTCATTCAACTATGCCCGCTAAAATTGCTTAATTGCTTAATTGCTTGTTTTTAAGATATTTGGGAGACAATTTTAGTTGGATAAGCTTTACGGTTCAGTTCATAGTCGAGGTGTGGTAAAGAAGATTTCCAAAGTAAGATTGCCTGGTCTGGACACGTTGTATTGTTATACGCAATCATTGGCAGGAACCTGCCCGGTTTTCCGTTCCACAAAGCTTGACCGAACCAACAACTCATGACCCGAACAGCTTGCCTGCTTTTATTCCTGTTACTGATTTTCACGCCGGATATTTTTGCCCAAAAGGCCGCTGAGGATAAAGAGGTTCCCGGGCAGGAAAAGTCCGAAAAGAAGAAAGACCCGGCACTTGAGCAGTACTTCATCGCCACCACGGCATTTAATCGCAAACTCTACCCGGTTGCCGTCAGTCAGTTTGAGGGTTTTCTCGAGGCACACGGCACTCATGCAAAGGCGGACCTGGGGCGGCGCGGGCTGGCATTAAGTCTCTATGCGCTTAAGCAGTATGACAAAGCCTTGCCGCACTTCGCGCTACTTGTAGCGGATGAGGAACTTGACGCGACGATCAATTTCGAGCGGATCATCATGCTCTACGGCCAGTGCATGATGTTAACCGGCAAACGTGACGAGGCAAAGGAGCTCTTCGTGGCACAGATTAAAAAGTTAAAGTCCGAATCTTTCCGCACTGCCGCATTGGCGGTGATCTGTGACGTGAGCTTCAGCAGCAAGGCCTGGCAGCAGGTTGGCCAGTGGAGTGAACAACTGCTCACAGCCAAGCTGGATGACGAGCAGAGAGCCCGCGGCCTTTATCAGCAGGGTTATGCGTATTACCAGATGAAGAAAACCGCTGAATCGGTTGCGGCGTTGTCAAAGATTGCGCAACTGAAGGCAAACAAGCTTTGGAATACACGTGCCAATTACCTTTTGGGAGCATGTTACAATCTCCTTAAACAACATGATAAAGCGGAACTTGCGTTTGCGTCCGCGCTGCCTGGCCTGGAGGATCCGGAGGCACTTGAATGCCTTTACCGCCTGGGCTTGGCCCGCTTTGTGTTAAAGAAATATCCTGAAGCCGCCGCTGACCTTGCCGGCTACCTGGAGAAGGCGGGAAATGGCCCCCATGCCGCTGAAGCCCGGTTTTATATTGCACGTTCTCTCTTTGAGCGGGGAGATTATGAAGAATCAGGAACAGAATTCACAACGATTGCTGCCGGGGAGGGCAGCATTGCGGCACAGGCTAGCCTCTGGCTGGCACGCGTGTCCACCCGCGGGGTAAAGGATTATACCAGGGCCGCGGAGGTATTGGCTGATGCGATTGAGCGGTTTGAGGATTCTCCGGTCATTACCGATATCCGGTTTGATTATGCCAATGTCCTGATGGCTCTCGATGCCCCGGACTGGCAGGCGGCACTGGCATTGCTTGAGCAGGTGGAGGGCAGCGATACTTTTTCACAGACAGCCGAGTTATTGAATCAACGTGCGGTTTGCCAGCACAAGCTTAAGGATTACAAAGGCAGCCTTGCCACCAGCGTAGAATTTCTTGCTGATTACGGGGATCATCCCCTTGCCGCCGACGGGCGGTTTGTAAAGGCGGAAAACCTGCTGCTGTTAAATCGCCTGGAAGAGGCAGCGAAGGCCTATGGCGAATTCCTCTCCGCGCATCAGGAGCATCCAAACCGTGTTACCGCCTTGTTTCGCACTGCCCAGATCAATCATGGGCAGGGTCGTTGGGAAGAATGCCTCAAGACAGCCCGGGGTCTCCTCGAAAATCCTCCCCAGGGAACCTTGTTTGCGCAGTTGCCGTTCATTGTCGGCGATTGCCTGTTTCGCCAGGAGAAGTGGCAGCCGGCTGTCGCATCGTTACAGAGTTTCGTTGCCCCGCGCA
>JAYGGE010000170.1:0-51682 GCA_046581505.1 Verrucomicrobiales bacterium
GCTGCCATCTTGGGAATGCAGCCTGCGCTTAAGTTCAGCGGTATCGAGCGTGCTCGGGCGGAATCGCTTGGGATCTCCCCGCAATTGCTCAAGGGAAATCGTAATGTAGGTTTTACCAATCTTGATGCCCGGCTTGATCCTATTGAGGTCCCGCGGGTTACTACTGTCCTTGTCAACAATCATCGCGTCCTCCAGAGCCAGCAGCAAATTGTCACTTTTTATGTCATGCTCAATATACGCACTGTTTGCGTGAATGTATTTGATCGGTCGATCAGCAGCATTGAGCTGAATAACCTCCAGGTGCTTGAGTTTATCGCCAATGCGCTCTTCGGCGTAAAAACAAAAGCCCTTGAAATCGGTGATCTCCTTGTCTGCCACGAACAGGCTCAAGGGATCCTCTACGACCATGTCATACTTGGCTTTATCAATCTTCCCCTGCGCATGAGGAAAGATGGTGGTGTTGATCCAGAGACTGAACAACGTCAGTGTCAGGGCCAATATGAATACCGACCTGCAAATGCGCGCCAAGCTCATGCCGGCCATTCGTAAGGAGATCAGTTCATTGTCAGCGGACAACCTGCCGAATACCAGCAGGACTGCTGTGAGAAACCCCCAGGGGATCGTGTAGATCAGGGAAAATGGCAGGATATAGCCAATAAAGGTTATTACCATTCCCAGTGGCATGTCCTTCTCGACCAACAACTCGAAAATCTCCTTAAGAAGTTTTCCGAAAACTAGGACTGAACTCAGCGTAGCCACGCCGATTATCGTCGCTACGATTATCTGACGCCCGATATAACGATCGATGATGTGTAAGACTCCAGCCAAACCGATCAGACTAAAGACTCAACGTTTTGTTCCGGCAACATTGCAGGATCAACCTTGCAGAAATTCAGTGCGCCAGCCAGCACTATCCGTGGCTTTACCCGTGACGCCTGCGCAATCGAAGAGTTAATTCACTCTTACGGGTATCATGCACATCGTTGCCTGCAGACAGCGCGCGGATAAAAGATCGGTTAATCCTCGGATTTAAGCTCCTCATACAGGGCAAATGCATCTCCAGCACTCATGCCCTCATGAACAACTCCCCTGACAGCCCTCATCATTGGGACGGGGGCATCAGCCTGGAAAATGTTCCGTCCCATATCAACGCCAGAAGCACCCTGCTCGCATGCATCGTATGCCATCTGGAGTGCATCGCGCTCCGGCCGCTTCTTTCCCCCTGCAATAACTATGGGCACGGGACAGCAGCTTGTTATGGTCTCAAATTCCTCTTCTATGTGATAGCACTTCACCATGTGACACCCAAGTTCAGCCATCAGCCTTGTAGCCATCCGGAAGTATTTAGGGGTACGCTCCATGGCCCTGCCTACTGCAACCACGCCCATCACTGCAATGCCGTAACGACCGGCTGCGTCAATAAGGTTCGTCAGGTTCTGCAAGGATTGACGTTCATATTGGCTGCCAATGAAGACCTGAACTGCAAGGACCGATGCATTGAGACGGATTGCCTCATCAATATCAACTGCAAGATGCTCATTGGAAAGCGGCTCATAGCCAGGGCGGCTCAAGGTGGCAGGCTGTCCGGCAATTTCCCCTTCCCAGTCATCACCGGCACTGACCATGCTGGTGCCTCCCGATGCGCGCAACGCAATTGCCTTTTGCGTGCTGGCTGGGATAATGCTTCGCTGAATGCCGCGCGTCAGCATTAGGCAATCACAATAGGGCTCAAGAGGAAGAATTGTCTGGTCAACACGCTCAAGCCCGCTCGTGGGCCCCATGAAGTAGCCGTGATCAAACGCCAGCATGATTGCACGCCCTGAAACCGGGTTGAAAATATGTGCAAGCCGGTTCTGCAAGCCCCAGTCATACTGGTGTGATCCTTTAAGGAAGAACTTGGGCACCTCCTGCGGGATGTCGGTAAAGTATTCCTTGTTCTTCTTCTCTGCTGAAATGCCGTCTAGGTCTGCCATCGTTCTATAAGTTTGGGATTAATTGTTGTTCCGTTATTAGGATATTCAAGCTGTTGCAACGCAATAGTCAGCCATTGCCCTGAGCATAATAGCAACCGAGCAGGCACCCGCATCCGGGAATCCAAGCGATTTTTCGCCAAGGGTTTTTGCGCGACCTATCGTTGCAATGAGATCGCGAGTGGCTTCCCTGCCTTCTTCCGCTGCTGACGCCACAGCAACCAGGGCTTCATGCAAGGGCATGCCAGCAGATTCCTTTGCCTTAGCTGCTGCCGGGGCAAGGGCATCAATCATTGTCTTGTCTCCTGGTTTTGCACCACCCCGTGTCATTACACCCTCATTGGCGGCAGCGAGCATCTCGGAAAGGCAGGCGGCATCCAGGACGGCCGTGTCTTCAATGGCCTGGCCGCCACTGCGGAACATTGTTCCGAAAATTGCCCCGGATGCGCCCCCCATCGAGCTCATCATCGCCATACCCATCCCGGTAAACGCCTTGGATATTGTCTCGAGTTCGCCGGATGCGAATTTTTCAAGAACTGCTGACATTCCGCGTTGCATGCCAATCCCGTGATCGCCGTCCCCCAGGTTGCGATCCGCGTCAGTGAGTTCCGGCTCTGCCTCTATAATGGCGCGGGCAACAGCTTGCAGCATCTCCACGGTTTCAGTGACATTAAGGGAATCCTTGGGCATGACGGATAGTTGAAACGAGGAAAATCAGAGCTTCGTGTAGCAGACCGATTCACACGGAAGATCCCAGTATCCCTTTAGCTCATCATCAAGCTTGGTGATACTAAAAGAAATTCCGGACATTTCCTGGCAAGTCACCAGTGGTCCGACAATGGTTGCGTAGACCTTTATCCCGCGATCAGTCAAACACTGCTTCGCCTTGCGCAGACAAATGAGACATTCCATCATTGTCGTGGCACCGAGGCTATTGACAAAAAACAGAACCTCATCTCCCTCCATAAGGGCATCTACCTCCGCGTCCTCGGCGAAATCATCGATGATGATCTCCAGCATTTGTGGCGTCAATTCATCCGCGGTAGTCATTGGAATCTCAGAAATCCCCTGCTCACCATGAATCCCCATGCCAAGGCCAATGAGTTCTTCATCTATCTCGAAGGTCGGTTTCCCTGTTGCCGGAATTGACCCTGGTGACATCGAAACCCCCACTGACCGGGTATTCAGGACAATCTTCTTGGCAGCTGCTTCGAGTTGTTCAAGGGTCTGGGCATGCTGGGATGCAGCGCCCACCATCTTCACAATTGGAACAAGTCCGGCTATCCCCCTGCGTTTGTTTTTCTCGGCAGCGGGAGCAGAACAAACGTCATCCCATATTAGGACAGTCTTCACATCAATCCCCTCCTCCAGGGCAAGTTCTGCGCCAATGTCGAAATTCATCACGTCTCCTGCATAATTGCCGTAAAGATATAACACCCCGTTGCCGCGATTAACCGCCTGCGTTGCTTCAAGGACAATGTCCGGAGACGGGGCGGCAAAGATGTCGCCACAGGCAGCGCCATCTGCAAGGTTGGTGCCAACCAGCCCGTGATAGACGGGTTCGTGACCGGAACCTCCACCTACAAGCAGGCTCACCTTGTTATCCGCAATAGACTTTTTGACAATTGAACGCGCACCCGCCCGCAGGCATTGCCCGTCATAGGCTTCTATAAGGCCTTCAAGAAGTTCATCGGCCACTTTGAGAGGATCATTAACCAGTTTTTTCATAAGATTACCGTCACTAATAGTGTGATCGGGAATAGGAGCAAATGTCGATGCCCCGGGCAAGCTAAAACCAGATTCTCTGCAATCAAATCAGAGAATCAACTATCGCCGCTCGTAAACTTCAAAGCTGTCCAGAAACACCTCCCCCGTGGACCCGGCAAGTGCTGCAACTCCATCAAAATGAAGCTGATCGTCGTCATTATCCCAGGGGATCTCGCCGTATTCAGCAACGTAATCCACACTCCTCACCCCAAGGCCTTGGGCAACAAACTCAGCTTCAATCCTGAGAATAGCCTGACGTGCATCAAAGGCGCGCGTGAATGCGTAAACAACACCCCCTTCAAAAATACCATGCTGAGCTGAACCCTTATTATAGGTGAACTCGACATTGGACCAGTACACTCGGCATTCTTCTGGGGGTAAGTGATTCTCCATAAA
The DNA here is from genome assembly GCA_046581505.1 of Verrucomicrobiales bacterium. Lineage (GTDB taxonomy): Bacteria > Verrucomicrobiota > Verrucomicrobiia > Verrucomicrobiales > DEV007 > CACIUL01. The sequence goes on from JAYGGE010000170.1 coordinate 4,134, forward strand.
TATTCCAAGCAATCCACCGTGTAACTGCTTTGAAATCAAAGCAAGGCATTTGCCCCGTGTGCTGATTGGCGGAATCGAGGGTTAACTGGAAATGTTTCCACTTAAGGCTACCTTAAACAGAATTTTTCATGAGTTTGTCACTTCAAACCGTTGCCCTGATACTGACCTGTGCCCTCAGTTGCAATGTGGCATTTTCTCAAAGTGCTGATGAACAGCTTAAATCCTTGCCACAGTGGAATGACGCATTAAATGCCCACCGGGATGGGCTTGCAGAGATCACAATTCTTAAGCTGCGTGAAATTGAAAGATTACCCAGTCTGGCTCCGCGAGCTCAAAGCAGAATCAGGAATTTACTGATCGAGAGCCTTGTCAGGGCAGAGCGATTTGATGAGGCCCTGCTAAGCGTACAGGGAGATGAGCTGCCATTCTGGACTGCATTGGCGTATGCCGCACTAGGGCGATTGACTGACGCTCAGCCGCTTCTCACGCAGTGTATGATGAATCTGCAACATCCCGCCCGGGAGGAAGCCATATTGACTCTCGCTTCCGTGTTGAAAAAACTTGATGGAATTGACCGTGCAGGAGAACTCCTCGCGGAAGCGATAAGCGTGCCCGGCAATGAGTCGCTTTCTCCTCGCCCTCGCCTGGTCCTTGTCGAACTCCACTTGGAGCAGGGCAATTATCAAGCCGCCCTCACTTCACTGTCCGGGCTCGAAGAACCCCTTCAACCACTGTTCCAGACCGCCGCGGATCTGCTTAAAGCAAGAGCCCTTATTGCTCTCAAGCGCCACGAGCAGGCACAGGAACTTCTCCGAACCATCATTGCCAGGAAGAAACAGTTAGTCCCGTCTTCAATTCTCAGTGCCGCCTCACTGTTGCTTGCTGATGCATCAATCGCTGCAGATACCCTTGAGGACGCACTCGTCATTTTAACAGGAATCATTGAAAATACCCCTTCTGGCGGAAATGTCCTGCCGGCCTTTGATAGAATCGCTGACATGGGCTTATTTAAAACACCATCAGGCATGTCCCTGTTAAGTAAATGGCAAGAATCTCCAAAAGCTGAAATTAACAGACCCGCTGCCTTTTTCGCAGTCGCCACACATAAGAATGATGCTTCAGTCCGTCCCCAGACAATAATTACACTCAGCGAACTCAAAAACGGCAAAGATCCCGTAGCGACCAGAGCCAGTCTTCTGCTTTCCGAGATATTGATTGAAAACTCTGACAAGGAGGGTGCGCTTGCTGTCCTGACAGAGCTAAAGCAGTTAACTGACAATGAATCAGTTTTAGCGCGCATTGATTTCGTTGAGGCAAAGGCAAAATATGCCGCCGGTGATTTTGAAACTGCTGCTGATAGGTTTGCTAAGATATCCGAGCGCACTGCCGCAGGCGTTGCCTCCTTTAACGCTGCAGTTTCCTCGCTAAGGGCCGGCAATGACAGGCAATACATCGCGCGTGCGGCGCTTCTCCCTGAAGTTACCGGGCAATTTTCAAGGGGCGAGCTGCAATTGGAGCGAGCACTCTACAAATCCTCCAACCATGATCCCGGAGCAGGCAAGGCCCTCGCCGATTTTATAAAAAATCATCCAAAGCATCCACGCAGTGCGGACGCCTATTTGGCAGCCGCCTCAATCAATATACTTGCCTGGCCATCAAAGGCAAAATCAGCCCGTGAAAATCTCCTCATGGCGCGTTCCCTTAAACTCTCAGAAACAAGCAGGGAAAGGGCGGACTATCTGACCTTCTGGATTGAAGAAAGCGCGGGCGAAAACGAGAAAGCCATCGAATACGCAGAGCAGTTCATCAGCAAGTGGCCAAAATCTGCTGACGCTCCCAGTATCAGGATGCGCCAAGCTGAGATTCAGTTCCGCACCCGCGATTATCTCGATGCAATGAGGAACTTTGAAAAGCTGTCTTTGGAATACCCTGATTCAGACCTGGCAGATAAGGCAATTTTTTTCGCCGGCAGGGCTGCCATGTTAACGCTCACTGAGGAAGGCGCACAACGGGCGCTGACACTCTGGCAGAAACTCGCCGAACTCAAGAGTCCGCTTGCCCCCCTTGCCCGCCAGCATCAGGCACAAATTAAATTAAGCCAAGGCATGCAGGAAGAAGCCCTCAACATCCTTGATGCAGCGCTGCTTGACGAACCGGATACTGATCTCAAGGCGTTGATTCTCATCCTCAAAGGCCGAGCTCTGTATGAATTGGGAGGAAAGGACGAATCCCGTCTTGCAGAAGCAGCAGAGATTTTCGCGCAGGCCCTTGCATTGACTGAAATATCAACTGCTGCGCGCAACGAAACCCTGTTCAGAAAAGCAAAAGTCCACGAACTGCTGGGCGAGAAAGTCAAGACCCTTTCATGTTTGTATAAAGTAATAAACAGTAGGAAAAACCCCGCCCAGGATGATGTCGCTCTCGAGTTTAAATGGTATTACCGTGCCGGATTTGAAGGCATCAGAATCATGGAAACTGCCGGCGGACAGCAAAACATCACCGCAGCCATCGCCATCGCCGATCGTCTCGCCATAACACCCGGACCCCGGGCAGATGAAGCGCGAAAGAATAGCCAGAGGTTGCGTCTCGAGCATTTTATCTGGCAAAAATAGCGGTCAAAATACATCAAGTGCAAATCCCGCGCTAAAACTCAGGCGCGCCATGAGTTGATGCATGATCCAAGACGTCAATGCCAGTCATCGCCCGTAAATCACGGCAAATCTGTCCCGATCGCATCAGCACCGCTCCCATCTTTTGATCCCTTACCGTAAGTGACTTGCTTAAGTTTTTAAAATTATATCAACTGAAATTAAATGCCTGCTCATACACAAGCCGCTGATCTTGATATCAACTCACAATAAATGACTCTCTCGATCTCGGCGGGAATTTCAACAGCTACCTCGAGTTAGCTGCACCGAAGCATGCAAGCTCAAAGCTTGCGCCATTCCACTCAATCAAGCAGGCTAATCACACGCACATGAAACTGCGGATTGACTCATTCAACAGCCATGTAACGGAAGAATCACTTCCGATCAAGCCTGTCTCAGACCCTCCTTTCACCCTCAGTGAAACACTAGGCACACCGGGCAAAAAGTGCGGCGATTCCCTTAAGTCATCCGAACATTCCATGTGGAACACGAGATTTAGCTATACTGCCTCATTGCGCAGCCACTGACTTGTGCCCTCAAGGCGAGTTGAGTTACCAAGAGCATGGGAAGTATTCCCAGTGCCTTGCAGCATGAGTCGGCAAGCACTGAGAAGCGTGTAGGAATTGCGAGATGATCACCATTCCTTTCTTCTCAGGTAATGCTGAATAATCAATTAAAATCCTTGCCGGGATTTCGGCTTCACCTGTCGCTGGCTACTTGTCCCCACGTTGCTCCCATTACCTGACCATACCCGGCCTCAAAAGCTGTTACCAATTCCAACACCTGGGATTTGCCCAGTTGCACTGTCTGCGAGAACTCAGATAAAAGAATTTGGAAATCGTTGAGAATATTGATAGCCTTATCTTGAATTTTCGCATCGATTCGCCCTGTTCCCCGCACCCTGCAGAGTTCAACAGGGAAAAGGGACGGCAGCTAATAATCCCCTGTTCGAATAGCGGAGCAAATTACCAGTATAATTTCGTGCAATCGATTGCTTTATTCTCATTATCAGGAAGTTACATTTTTTTCCATGAACTGTCTATGACTCTTCCAGCAAAGCCACGGCAACAGAATGCTGGCGAATTTGCCCGTCTTTCCGTGAAACCATTCAACTGCAAAGGTTTCAGCTTTACTCAGCGAATGAATAATCAGGCCGAAAACATAACGCAGCTGCCCATCAGTCATCGATTCTCCACAGAGCCACACGACTCACCTTCCGAAATTCACTGCTCAATTGATGCACTTGTAGCAGAACTGGCAGTCACCAGGCTACATACTTTCTTTCCACCACCTGCCACCCAGCCAACCCAGCAAGGTCTTTTGCTGATATTTGCATTTATCTGCAGGACTAACGCGCATGAATCTGCGAGAGTCGCTGCCGAAGATTGATTTTTCCCATAGTATGGTGAAATAAGACTGTCAGTTGTTTTGATGAAGATTGTAGCAATCGCCAATCAGAAAGGTGGTGTTGGTAAAACAACCACTTCGATCAATCTTACCACATGCCTCGCCGCACTTGGGAAAGAACGTGTATTGCTCATTGATTTGGATCCACAGGCAAATGCCACCAGCGGCCTGGGATTTGCACCACAATCAGGGGCAAGCCTTTACGACGTATTAACCGGACATTCAGAACTTGAGTCCAAGGTAACAACCACCCGTTTCCCAAATCTTTCGATTATCCCCTCTGACATGGAGTTGGCTGGCGCCGAAGTTGAATTGGCTCAAAGCGAGGACCATCTGACACGCCTCAGGGAAGTCCTTGCAAAATTACGCGTAGCATCAATGTATGACTGGGTCTTCCTGGACTGCCCTCCATCCCTCGGGGTATTAATGACTTCCGCTCTTGCTGCGGCAGACGAATTGCTCATTCCCCTGCAATGTGAATTCTTCGGTTTGGAGGGTCTTGCAAAGATCGTGCATGTCCAGGAGCAGGTCAGGCTTTCCGGGGCCAACCCGGACGGCAGGATTGAGGGAATTGTAATGACAATGTTTGATGGCAGGACAAACCTCTCAAGGCAGGTGGTGGATCAAGTGCGTGAGCACTTCCCGCAGGAGGTTTATCAAACGATCATTCGACGCTCGGTCCGCCTCGGTGAAGCGCCAAGCTTTGGTCAGGCAATCATCGAATACAACAGTGCCGGGCAGGGCGCAGTTGATTACAGATCGTTGGCACAGGAATTCCTCACAAGGCATCGGCAAAATCATTAACAATTGCCAATTTAGCATCCATCCCGGGGAAACTTCATCACACGCTACTGGAAATTGATTAAAATTCAGATGTATTTGGGGTTTCCAGACGGTAAATTTCCGCTTTATTGGCGATCCCCTGAGTAGCAACTGCGAGGTGAATGTCAATTGACCACAACCATACACTTAGTTCCAAGGCTTAAACGAGATGGTTAAATGGCTTCTCAAGAAAATTGTCGGCTCAAAGCACCAGCGTGATCTCAAGCGGCTTTGGCCGCTCGTCAGGGAGATTAACAGACTGGAGGAAGGTTTACAGTCACTGAGCGATGAACAGTTGCGCGCCAAAACCAGCCATTGGCAGGCTGAATTCGCCGCAATGGAGCAGCAGATTGATGATGAGATTGAGGAATGGAAACGCAGCGAAATAGCTGAAACTCTCAGCAGCACCAAGGACAATCAGATAAAGCGTGACCTAGAGGAGCGGGCAAGGCGCAAGAAACTCGATTGCCTGCCTCAGTTATACGATGAGCAGTCCGCCTACCTGGAAAGGATATTGCCGGAGGCCTTTGCTGTCGTGAAAAACGGGGCGCGACGCATGATCGGGCACAGTTACAATGTTTGTGACCAGCCAATGACCTGGGATATGGTTCACTTTGACGTGCAATTAATCGGGGGTATCGGGCTCCACCGTGGAATGATCGCGGAGATGGCCACCGGTGAAGGGAAAACCCTGGTTGCGACACTGCCGCTGTATCTCAACTCACTCTCCGGGCGTGGCGTCCACCTTGTTACTGTCAATGATTACCTAGCACGAAGGGACTCAGAGTGGACCGGGGAACTTCTGAAGTTTCTTGGCCTTAAAGTGGGATGTCTCCAGAACCAAATGCCCCCTTCGGAAAGGCGCGAAAACTACGCCCGCGATGTCACCTACGGTACTAATAGTGAATTCGGTTTCGACTACCTGCGTGACAACGGCATGGCCAACTCCACGGAGGATCAGGTGCAACGTGGTCATCATTACGCAATTATCGATGAGGTTGACTCCGTATTAATCGACGAGGCAAGGACGCCACTGATTATCTCCGGCCCGTCAACAATTTCCAATACCCATCAGTATGATCGCTACAAGCCGCTTATTAATCAGTTAGTCAAAAAGCAGAATGTGCTCTGCAATGACGCGATGGGGGCAGCAAAAAAAGCCTTCGAGGACGATGATCCCGAGTCAGCAGGACGGGAAATGATAAAGGTTAAATTTGGACAACCTAAAAACCGCCTGTTGCTGCGGTTCATGGAGGATCCCGAGAAACGGAAAATTGGTGAAAAAACCGAACTCGGATTCTATCAGGACGCCCAGAAAAAAGGTCTCTTCGCACTCAAGGAAGAATTGTATTTCACTGTTGAGGAACGTTCGCATGATGCGGATCTTACCGAAAAAGGGCGGCAATTCCTCAACCCGGACGACCCTGAGGCATTCGTTCTGCCGGATCTGGCAACCGCGTTCTCGGAAATTGATGCGGATGAACCGCTTTCCGCTGCCGACAAAGACAAGAAAAAGGATGAACTGCAGACCAAAATGGATGCTCAGGGTGAACGGATGCACAGCATTTCACAACTACTGAAAGCTTACTGCCTGTATGAAAAGGACGTCGACTATGTGGTTACCGACAGCAAAGTGGTCATCGTCGATGAGAATACCGGACGGGAGATGCCGGGTAGGCGCTGGAGCGATGGCCTTCACCAAGCAGTCGAAGCCAAGGAAGGGGTAAAATTGGAACGAGAAACGCAGACTCTCGCCACAGTTACCGTTCAGAACTATTTCCGCCTCTACGAAAAATTAGGAGGCATGACCGGCACTGCCGAGACTGAGGCAGCGGAATTCAGCGACATCTACGGACTCGACGTGCTGCCGATACCGACTCATCGCCCGATAATGCGCACTGATCATAACGATCACATCTTTAAAACCCGACGCGAAAAGTACAGCGCAGTCATTCAGCTTATCAAGGAAAGGCATGCCAAGGGACAACCTATCCTCGTCGGCACCGCCAGTGTGGATGCTTCCGAAACGGTGGCCCGTCTGCTGAAGCGGGAGAAGATTCCGCATTCCGTGCTGAATGCCAAATATCATCGCCAGGAGGCCGAGATCATTCAACGCGCAGGCCAAAAAGGTTCTGTCACTGTAGCAACCAACATGGCGGGACGCGGAACCGACATTAAGCTTGGTGAAGGAGTGCCAAATGCGGGTGGTTTGATGGTGCTGGCAACAGATCGCCATGAATCCCGGAGAATTGACCGGCAACTCCGCGGTCGGTGCGCCAGACAGGGTGACCCCGGCGAATCCATCTTCTATATCAGCTTCGAGGATGATTTGATGCGAAATTTCGGCGCTGCGGAGCGAATGACCAAAATGATGGAGCGCTTCGGTCTTGAGGAAGGTCAGGAACTGCAGCACAAATGGTTGAACCGTTCAGTGCAAACCGCACAAAAGCGGGTAGAGCAACGCAACTACCAAATGCGCAAAAGGGTCCTGGATTTTGACGACGTGATGAACAATCAGCGCGAAGTGGTATACGGGAACCGCAACGATGTCATTGACAGTGCAAATCCCCGCGAACTCATCTATGAGGCGATTGATGAATCAATCCCCACCCGGATCAGCATGTTTCTCGACTCTCCTGATCCCGATGAGGAACAGGATTTTCAGGGTTTGTTACAATGGTGCAACACCACATTCCCGCTCGGCCTCACAGAGCAAAGCGCAGCGTTTGCAACACGCGACATCGATGGCAACACTGAATTTCTTGTCAGCAAGGTAAAAAATCTCTACGAGATGAAAACCGCGCACGAGAATCCAGATCATCTTGATGATCTGGAGCGCTCTGTAATGCTCGGAGGAATCGATCGACTGTGGCAGGAGCACCTCTACAACATGGATGCCCTGCGCGAAGGCGTTCACCTGCGTGCTCACGGTCAGAAGGATCCTCTGGTGGAATACAAAACGGAGGCTTTCGCAATGTTTCAGGAACTGATGGAAAACATCAAGGGCGAAGTCCTTGTCAATCTGTTCCGCAGCACGACAAACCTTGACGCTTTCCACAATTTTCTGCAGGGATTGCCAATGAATCAGGGAGGCGGGGATATTCCCGGGGCCGCCCTTAGCCACAGCGCCAACAGCGGGGCAATGACACCCTCCGGAGACCCCGAACTTGAGCCGCGGATCAAGTTGCCGGTTACCCGTGCCCAGCCAAAAATCGGCCGCAACGAGCGCTGTCCTTGCGGAAGCGGCAAAAAATTCAAACAGTGCTGTGCCCGGTTAAGCTAGAGAATATTCCCCTAACCAAGGGCAACAGCCGTTAAACCCCACCTCACTAGAGACATCTGCCGAAGCCGGTAACGCTTTATTAAAAGAAAGCTCTTCAAGTCACCGCTTCAATGAATCGTCCATCCCAGATCTGCATCACCGCTCTTTTCCTCTCCGGCATATCTTGGACAAGTTCCAGTTCGGCGCAGGATCCGGTCTCCCTTAAACTTGTCGCTGACGTGGCAGCGGCCAAACCCGGAACAAATTTTCGCGTTGCCGTTAAAGCCGACATTGCCGCCGGGTGGCATATCTACTGGAGCAACCCTGGAGAAACGGGCCTGCCCACGCATGTAGACTGGGAAATACCTGAAGGATGGACCCGCAGTCCGACACAATACCCAATCCCTCAACGCTATGTGCAGAAAATCACTGAAACAGTTTCATTGGTAAGCCACACGTTTGAGGGGGAATCCTATTTCATAGCGGAAATAACCATGCCGGAAACAGCAAAGCCCGGCTCAGAGGTCAGCATCACCGCCACTGTCAAATGGCAGGCCTGCAAGGAGATCTGCACACCACCAATGACCACCCCACTGAGCATCTCGGTGCAGGTAGCCGGAGAAATCGCAACTTCCTCCTCTGCCGATGCAATTTCCCGGGCATGGAACAAGGGGCAGGGAGCAGCGGCAAAAGTCACTGTTTCAGCGACAATCACCGACATGGTAATGCAGATTGAAGGGGATCTCCCTCAAGGCAGCAGTCAGCCACATACTGATTCATGGTATCTGCCTTCCGTCCCGGGCCTGATGGCTCCGCAGCAACAGCAGACGATCAGCATCAGTGGGAATACACTTAATATCAGCATTCCTGTCAGCAAAGGCGCAGTGATCCCTAAACCACTTAGCGGGTTCCTGCTGAGTCCGGACGGCACGGCAATCTGGCTGACCACACGTGAACTGAACAAAGTGCCCCCCTACTCCAAACCTGGCACAGCAACCGCAGGTGGTAATGATAAACCATCTCCGGCCACCGTAGAACGCCGTAGCGCACAGGAGGAAATTAAATTAATCCGTTCATGGGGACTGGTCGCCACCACCAGCAAAGAAAAACGAGGAAAAGGGTTGTTGATCATTCTTTTTATGGCACTCGCAGGAGGAATGATCCTCAACCTCATGCCCTGCGTATTTCCTGTCCTCGGCATCAAGATCATGGGCTTTGTAAAGCAGGCTGGAGATGACAGCGCATCCATCAGGAGGCATGGCTGGGCATTCACTTTCGGCGTCATCCTCTCGCTGTGGCTTCTGGTCGGTGTCCTCTTTATTGTCCGCGAATACGGCGGCAGTGCAGGATGGGGATTTCAGCTACAAGAGCCGGGATTCATCATTTTCATGGTGTTCCTGATGTTTGTCTTCGCCCTGAACTTGAGTGGCCTCTTTGAGTTTGGCTCCTCCCTGGTGGGAGTGGGATCAAAACTGCAAGCCAAGGAAGGCCTTGGCGGCGCATTCTTTTCCGGAGTTTTGGCGGTTTTGGTTGCCACGCCATGCACAGGGCCATTCATGGCACCGGCTCTAGGCTACGCCCTTTCAAAACCGTATCCTGTGGCAATGCTGGTATTCACAATGCTCGCCATTGGCCTGGCCCTGCCATACCTGCTGCTCTCCTATTTCCCTGCCCTGATCAAGAAATTGCCCCGTCCGGGACCCTGGATGGAGACTTTCAAGCAGTTCATGGCTTTTCCGATGTTTGCAACGGTCATCTGGCTGCTCTGGATATTCTCTGCACAGACCAATCCGGGAGCATTGATCATGCTATTGGTGGCCATGCTTACCGGGGCTCTGGGACTATGGTTCCACGGCAGATACTCAACCCCGGTGACAAAAGTGGCAGTCAAGAGAAGTGCCCAGGCCGTATCGGCAATTCTCATTGGCAGTATGATATGGCTCGGGGCAATGGCCAGCAGGGAAGTTGCCGAGATACCCCATGAGACAACAGTTGAGAAATATGGCATTAAATGGACGGTGTTCGATACTGGACGCATCATTGATCTGCGCAGGCAGGGAAAAACGATTTTTCTCGATTTTACCGCGAAATGGTGAGGCCAGTGCCTGAGTAATGAAGCGGTCTGTTTCAAAACCAGCAGCAAGGTCAGGGAATTCTTTGCGCAGCACCCGGATATCGTGCCGATGATTGCAGACTGGACTGTCAAGCAGCAGCCACTAATCACTGACTTCCTCCAAGCCTATGGTCGCGAGGGCATCCCCTATTATCAGGTGATTCCGGGACGCCGTGGCAAGGTAATTGAACTGTCAACAGTCATTTTCCCCGAGGATATCATCAAGGCTTTGAATGAAGCACTGAAAAGCTAGAATCCCACTTTGAAAGGGAGAACAGCTACCCCTCATTGCGCTGAGTCATTGCCACTCCAGTCCTTCAGGAATTTCTGATCGCCTTCACTCAGTGAATCGATAAGCAGTGTGAACTTTCTGCCGTCATCACGGATGATGGTAACCTTGCTCCCCATGACTGAATCCGTCCGAGCCTTGATTTGCTTGCCGGACTTGTTGGTGAATACCCTGAACGGGGCAACCCCGGGCTGATTGCGGCTTCCTTTCCTCCGCTTGTCGAAGAAATCGTATATCCGCGCAATCATCTCGGGATTATTTGTAATGGAATTGGCGTGATCCCCCCCCTTGATCTCGTTGTATTTACAGTCCATTCCCAGTTCCTCCATGTCCTTTACCCACCTTCGCACAGACCCCACCGGAACAAGCAGATCCAATTCGCCGGAAACAATGTAGACCGGCACCTTCTTCATCTTTTTCAATATCGAACTGTCAAAGAAAACCGCAGGAGCCATCGGGGCAATCCCGGCCCATATGGATGAATATTTTCCGCCCAGGTAGATTGTGCCACCTCCTCCCATCGAATGGCCCATAAGGTAAATCCGGTTCTCGTCCACATTGAACTCCTTGCGGACTATTCTCATAACATTGAAAACGTCCTTTTCGCTGAGCTCACCAAGGTTTTCCGGATCACCCCCCTCGCCAAACAGCAAGCCTTCTTTGCCTTTGCCCCGGCTTCCGTACCAGCCGCGCTCATTGTAGCCGTAAGGAGCTACAATAATATATCCACGCTTCTCTGCTTCGTCAGTAACTCCTGCGTAACGTATTACTTGATGAGGATTGCTTCCCAGCCCGTGCAATAAAACAATCAATGGAATCTTTTCGTTCCCGTCATAGCTTTCCGGGACATAAAGAGTGTAATCCATGTCCTTCTTTGCTTCCTCAAAGAAATAACTCCGCTTCTCAACTGCTCCCTTGCCCGGAGACACAGTAATAAACGCGACACTGGCCGTGAAAACTGCCAGAGAGGACAGATAATTCCATTTAAGATGTCTGAGTTTTAACCCGGTAATCTGCCAATCCATATTACAATATGGTTAGACATCTAAAGTGATATTACAACTGCATTTACACACGCAGATGAATTCCACTCCACTTGCGTCATTTCCAAAATTCCTTTTACTGCTGCCGCAGTAACAATAAGATACTTGAGATTATGTACCGCAGGATATTTCCAATTATGATCTTGATTACGCCCCTAACATCCTGTGATGAGAACGGAAGTGCTGCTCGAAAACAGGGTTTTCAAGCAACTCCTCCGCAACAGGCAGAGGGAACCCGCAGCAGAAAAAACAACGTCTATCCATTTGGACGAATCATTATTGACAACCAAGAACGGCAAGTTGACGCCATCGTGGTGGGTCGAACCCGGGATGCAGTTATTTTTCAGGATAAAAACTCGGATACTCCGCTCAAACGACACCATTATCCCCTGTCAAAACTATCCCCCATCGACCAAAAATTCTTTAGCTCCCTGCCGCAACACGAATGGGAAGGTGGTGGCGGCGCCATTGTCAACAGCCTCCTTGATGAACGTCGCAGAATCATCGAAAGAATTGCCGATGTCCGGGCCGAAAAAACAAGGACCCCGGAAGCCATAACCAGAATCCGGGCACTAGACCGGGAGCTTTCCAAACTGCAAAAAACTTTAACTGCAACGAATAAATCAATCCATATTCAACGGGAAAAAGATAAGCAAGGACATTAGCGTAAGCATAATGTGTTTATTTCCTGAATTTCCACTCGGGAGTACTGTATTTCGAAATTGCCAGCATGCTCGCACGCCCGAGAATATCATCATCCACTTGTTCCTGCTTTATATTCCTCGACAATGAGTTAGCCAGCATGAACCCAAAATCGGCGGGTATCAGCACATCCTGAATGCTTCCTTGGTGCAGTAACCCATAGCGGGAGCGCCGCTGAGCGCCGCCGGCAATCTTCAAACCGCCGTGGCATGTTATTACATCCGAGATAACCGGATTCTCAAAACAGGCAGTTCCTGCCACTGTATACTTGTACCCATCAGCGAGACGGCAAGCAATCCCGATACCCAGGAGCGCCCGCTGTACTGATTGATGAATATACTTGTAGGCACTGGATGATCGAACGCTTGATGCAGGATCACCACGGGGGATGCCAAAGGCATAAGTCGCGTCACGCGTGCCGCCATGATGGACTGCCCCCCCGCCTGTCCAGCGACGGATCCACGGCACATTGCCGAACTCAACAGAATTCACAGGAGTAAAATAACCAATTGAGAGAGTTTGTCTGCTCCACCCGTAACAACGCAGCCATGGCAAAGAACATTCCCGCAGTAGAATTTCATCAAGTGCCATGTTCAATTCCCCGGTTCTAGCAGGAAGAAAATCATTAAAAAATAGAATTTTATTCAATGGAAGCATCGAGAAAATTAGCGTCTAGCCTCTTTTTTTATAAAAAAAAGGAGGCTATCACTAAACTTATAAAATAAGAAAATCATCAAAATGGTTTGCATTTTCAAATTGCCACCCTTTATAGTTAACAATTGTTAAGCATCGTTTTCATTTCGAAGACTTTGTTTACATGTTGAGGGGATACGGGGTGGCGCTGGCTTTTGGGGTTGAGGTTCCTTAGCCGGCGTCACCTCTTTTTCCCTCTCAACATCTTCGCCACAACATGCAAAATGATTGGGGATTATCTAAACAGCTTCTGATTGCATGCACGCCGCACACATATCAATTACTACCATCAAATCCAATCTAGGCATTGCTGAGAGCAGAATTCCATCACATTTGCCCTCCCTCCATCGCGGACACATGCCCCCTCGGTTGCAAGAAAAGATTTAACGAGGAAGTTTCCTGGAGGTTGCCGGCGGCTTGTAACGCGAGCGCGTATTGGACACAGCGCTACTCTGCCCATTGAATATTTGGTTAAAGCCTATCCCTACTGCGAGAATTCCCCGCTTTAGTTTTTGCCCGGTTCCACCGGCAAAGGCGGAAACGCGCTCTCCACGTCGAATCTTATTTTCGTCACCGTGGTTACCGCGACCATAAGAACGAAGGACAGATCGCTTATTGCCATCCTCAGGACCAATTGGCTCGCGTGCTGCAATGCGAGGCTTGAACCACTTGCTGCGCAGAAGTTCACCGGACTCACCGGACACTTCCAGCCTTCCCACATCGTTTCCCGCAAAATTGCGTAGATGGATAATCCATAATGGCGCATTACCCAGTGGGGCCGCGCGTAATTCGTAATCAATTGAGTCAAACCCCACTTTGGCCACAACCGCAGCCCGGTTAACGACTCTAAAAACATCACCCGAATCAATCTTCAGTCTTCTCAGGTCAACCACAACTCCGCCTCCCGAGGAATAAACAGTGTCGGCAATAATCCGCTTACCAGTAATAACAAATACCCGTTCACCATCGCTCATGCGTGTTGCGATCTCCCAAACCTCCGGCTGATCCTGTCCGCGGTGGCCGCGCACATGAGTAACGCTCCCCGAAACCAGTGCTCCACGGTGTCCTTTCAGCAGGGCTAGGGTCTCCTTGGCCGTTTCTGCCCGAAGATTCACGACAACAGACAAAAGCAACAACTGAAGACAAAAAATAGAGACACCGCCGTGCACTTTCATAAAAAATGAAAAATCCATTATACTTAACATTTATTAAATAACCCGATTATCAAGATATTTTCTTGCGTTTGCCCGGGATCCCTTAGCCATGAAAGACTAATCACCTGGAATGTTAAGATCTGCCCTTTTACCCGGGCACCTCCAGCACGCTGAACATTACATTGAACTGCCGTCCTTAATCGCGAATGATGTCATCGGTTACCGGCTTACCGGACAGGCCCTGGCGAAGACGCTTTGCCAATAGCTTGAGAACTCCGTCATCGGAGGTAAAGGGATCACTTATAAAGGTTCGCAACCCCTCGTTTGATGATTCCGCTCGTGCGCAAATTTGCGTAATGTCCCCATCTTTGCCCGCATGCCGCCCGGGGGCATTGAAGAGTAAAGCCACAACCACGTCGCCATCAAACCCAGGCGAACCTAGTAAATTCTCCAAAAGCGGCTCATTGAAATTATATTCGCTTCCTTCCCGCCGTTCCATTGATGAGGCCTTCACCGGCCCGAATTTGCCGCCAAGTTCATTCTTCAGTTGAGTGCAAACCAAATTGCGCACTTCATTCACGGCTATTCTGGGCGTACCGTGATCGACCAGTGTTATTGCAGGGCTTTGCAGCTCCTCAACTGTGATTTTACACCTGACAATTCGCGCAATAATTTCTGCAACGTCAGTGTCACCCGGATCATCCGGATTTACCAAACAGGGGGCAATGCGCATTTCCAGTTCCGGCCACCCTTTTCGAAGTTCTCTCAACCGTTGCGGAATATACTCAAAAATAGCAGCGCTATGACCAAAGAATAGCGGCAACAGCAGGAAAGAACTGACGTTCTTGCCGCGTTGTTCAACAAGAAAAGGCTCTAGGATTTGTGCAGGAATGCCCTCCAGGCGTTCCCTGCCGATCCTATCAGAATGCAACAATGAGACCGGATGAACCTTAAATCCTGTTGCCGTTGAAAGCTTTGCAGTGAGACGCCTTAAATTAAGCGTCGTTGCAGCCCTAGTGGAGCCGTTATCAACCAGCATAATACAGGGATCACTAGCCATCTGAGAGCATTAGTAATGACCTGAAATCAATAAGATTTGCGCCGGCAGGATCGGGTTTATTAGTTTTCATATCAACCTTCACGTGCAGGATCAATTCTTTGGTGGAGCAGCCTCATTAATCGCCTCGGCGATGCTGGTGACATTATACAGAATTACCTTTGCCTTCTCCGCATCGCCGACCTGCAGTCCAAAATTCTTCTCCAACGCAACCACCAGCTGCAATGCATCCACGGAATCAAGACCCAATCCTTCACCAAAGAGAGGTATGTCGTCCGCAATTTTACTAGGTTCCTCCTGAAGCATCAGTTCTTCCACAAGAACTACCTTGATTCTCTGCTTCAGTTCAGCAACCGCACACATAATATGGCTTTGAACGACTAATAAATTCCTCCATCAATCTTAATCACTGAGCCTGTAATATAAGAAGCCTGAGAACAAGCGAGAAAGCGCACCGCTACGGATACCTCCTGCGGGGTTCCGAAACGCCGCATTGGAACATTGCCAAGCGCAATCTTACGGGCAGCTTCATCCATTCGAGATATAGCCTCAGTTTCTATATAGCCAGGGCAAATAGCATTGACTGTAATTCCAGCCCTCGCCAACTCCTTGGCAAGCACCCTTGTCAAAACAAGAACACCCGCCTTCGCCGATGCGTAATTTGCCTGTCCAAGCGGTGCGCTAAGCGCACTGAGCGAAGCTATATTGATTATCCTGCCGTTGCGTTGGGAAAGCATTGGCCTTGCTGCCTTGCGACTACCATAAAATACGCCGTTCAAGTTCAGCTCCATCACCCGCTGCCAGGCATCATCTGACATTGTCGCCACAAGCGCATCCTCATGTGCCCCTGCATTATTCACCAGCACATCAATGTTTCCATTTTCCTTAAGCACTGCCTCAATCGCTGAATCCCACGATCCTGGCTCGGTAACGTCAAGATTGATTACTGACACCCTGCCCGGAAACACTGAAGCCAGTTGCTCTGCCTGTTCTCGGCGAGAATGAACTCCGAGCCAAAGGTGATCTTTTTCATCCCCCTCCAGAAATTCACGGGCAATCGCGCGACCAAGACCACCGTTTGCTCCGCTAACAAGAATATTACGCATGATTATTAATTAGTTTTCCCCACCCCATTTCCGACAAGCACAACGGCCGCGCAAGCTTGATTCATCCCGCTGCCGCTTACCAGAGCGGAATTCACTAGTCCCAACTCGAGGAAACCTGCAGCCGCGGCACATCCCCAAGCCACCGATGCCCCGAATCCTTCGCCGAAAATATCACGAATTCTTATTCTCTCTGCCTGCAAGTCATCCCACACCGGGCCTTCATTGCCACTTTCGAACAAGATCTCAGCAATGTTCCCGCACGGCAATTGTTCACGCATAGCCTGAAGGGACTTCTCCCTTGGGCGCTCCCTGGTAAACGTGAACATATCGGTAATTAACTCAACCTCGACATCAGGAGATTCGCACCGCTCAAGAAGAAGTGCCGCAGCCCCTTCACCAAGAACGGGGGTATTTGTAAAGATCGAAAGCGCCTCAGCGCTTAACCAGTCACTTTCCTCAGCTGCCGCAACCAAAACCGCATCAACCTCACCATCAACAAGCCAGTTGGCTCCAATTTCTAGGGCCGCGAGAAACTGAGATTCATCGCCCACCACTGTATAATTGACCTCGCTGCTTCCGAGAAGAGCGCTCAAGTGACTGGCAGGAGCATTAAATACTGTCTCAGGGAAGATAATGGGACTTGCCGTGGTCGGATTTTCCAACACCTCCCGATAAAAGCGCTGACTGTAATTAATACAGCCGGTGTAGCAGGAAACCACAATCCCCAGACGGAGTTCACCGGAGGCAACAGTATGTTGGCGCTCATCACCGAGAGCCTCAATCGCGGCGGCCGCAAGATAACGCCCGGCGGGACTTGCGCGACGGAGACGAGGCTGACGTAAAAAAAACTGCTCGTCACAGGGTTTTGGCACTGCCCGTCGAAGATAAACGGCGCCTTCATCATTACCCGGCGCGCAGAGCGGACTCGGTTCAACAGGCTTTCCGTTCCGCAGACCCTCCAGCATCAGAGGCATACCCCATCCGGCTGGGGTAACCGCTCCCGCTCCGGTAACGGCTATCCTTATCCCCTCGGAAGTCATGACGCTATCCTATTAAAAACCAAGGTTGCATTAGCGCCACCGAAACCAAAGGAATTTGTGAGGCTTGTCGCAATTCCTGGTAGGTCGCGGGGTTCCTGCACAAGGTTAAATTTACAGATCGGATCTATCCTATCAACGGCCGCGTTGGGAGGAATCCAGCCACCCTCCATCGCCATCAAACATATTGCTGATTCAACAGCTCCAGCCCCGCCAAGCAGATGGCCAATACCCCCCTTAGTTGAGCTAACCGCCAGATTCTCTACAGATTTACCAGCCCAACGGCTAATTGCACACGCCTCTGCGGAATCGTTAAGCGGTGTTCCTGTGCCGTGTGAATTGATATATCCCACCTGATCCGAATTCAATCCAGCCTCCGCACAGGCCCTGTTCATGCTCAGCAGAGCCGCATCACCATCCGGGTGAGGTTGAGTAAGGTGATGCTGATCGGTGGCAGCACCGTAACCTGCGATCTCAGCATATATATTACCACCTCGTCGAATCGCATCATCAAATCTTTCGATGCAAAACAGTGAAGCTCCCTCACCTAGTGCCAACCCGTCACGATCAGCCGCAAAAGGTCTAGGTAATGTGGTTGATAAAGCCTGAAGCGAATCAAAGCCCGCAAAAACCATCTTGCAAAGCGCATCATACCCTCCGGCCAGCACCCGCCTTGCACATCCAGTGGCAACAAGCTTAAAGGCATGGCCGATAGCGTTAGCGCCTGAAGAACAGGCGTTGCTGATTATTATGACAGGCCCGCGAATTCCAAAACCATCACAAAGGTTCAGCGCTTGTCGCTGGGTCTGGTAGGCGGTAACCCTCTCAGCCTGCCGCCTACGGGACTTCCCCTCTACCGCTACCCGGTAATATTCTTCACCTATCTGCATTGCTCCAGCAGAAGTTCCCAAACACACTGGAAGCGGTTCCTCAATCTTGTTTAGTTGCCATCCTGATGCCTCAAGTGCTTCAGCGGCAGCATGAAGAAGCATGGCACTTGCACGATCAATTCGATGCTTCTGCCGAGGATGTAAACGGGTTGCAGGTAGATTTTCCGGCAATCGAATCTCCCCTGCCACCTTTGCCTTCTGCATACTTACATCGAAAAGAGAAACCGGCTTCATCACGCAATTTCCAGCACGAAATCCCGCTGCATTATTCTCCCATCCAAGTCCCATCGGTGTTATTATCCCAACGCCGGTAACAACCACCCGCTGCGCTCCGCTTGATCTGATTGCCTTGGAACGAAATCCCATGGAGCATTGTAGCCACCGTTGTGCCGACTTCGCTAGGAAAGTTTGAATTTTGGCAATCATCCGGGATAATCAAGTAAGACTGGCAATGTGTTCTCAGCCCCCTCTCTATTCCCGATGGCTTACGCTCGTGGATGATCGCCCGGGAGATATTGCCACCATTGATCTTAGTGTTAATGAGGAACTCACATTTGCTGATCTAGCTGCACGGGTTGAGGAAACGCCAATCGCAATTGCTCCGATATCTGCCGAAGCCTGCGGTGTTGCTTTTATTGTCAATGTGTTGCGTGCGTGGCGCGACGGTGTGGCACTTGTACCCCTTGAAAACTCGACGGGGTTTGACTCTAAACTGCTCAAGGGCATTCCCCCTGAGACCGCTCATGTAAAACAATCTTCAGGAACAACGGGCACCCCTCGTCTAATACTTTTTAATGAATCCCAACTTGCTGCCGATGCTGATCAAATCGTCAGCTCGATGGAATTATTGCGATACGATTGGAATATTGGCGTCATCTCACTTGCTCACTCCTACGGATTCTCAAACCTGGTACTGCCCCTTCTTCTGCACGGCATTCCACTGATTCTTGGCGAAGGCCCGTTGCCGGCATCGGTAAAAACAGCATTGGCGCACACCGATGGCACAGCAATAATTCCCGGGGTTCCGGCTATGTGGGATGCCTGGCAAAAAACAGGGATCCTGAAGAACGCCGCAATCGGTCTCGCTATCTCGGCAGGAGCTCCGCTTACCCTGGAACTGGAAAAAAACATCATGAACTCAAGCGGCATCAAGATTCACAACTTCTACGGATCAAGCGAATGTGGCGGAATTGCCTATGATTACAGTAACTCGTTGAGATTTGACTCCAATGTTGTCGGGAAGCCAATTAACGGAGTCACTCTTGGCTTTTCTCAAGATACCCGGCTAATAGTTCGAAGTCCGGCTGTGGCAATGGGTTACTGGCCTGATCGCAACCTTGAAGAACTCGGCAATGCCAGTTTCCAGACATCCGATCTGGCTGAATCCGATGCCATTAGCGGTCAGGTGAGTCTGCTTGGCCGGGCAGGCGAAATGATTAATGTCGCGGGCCGCAAGCTATCGCCTGGAGAGGTTGAAACTGCCATCTCAAGAGTCTCCGGAATTCAATGTTGTGTTGTATTTGGAGTGCCGAGTACGGATCCTCATCGCGTCGAAGATATTGTGGCCTGCATTGCAATGCGCCAGGACATTACCGAGCGCGATCTGCGAGCCGAACTGAATAAAATCCTGCCGCCATGGCAACTGCCTAGAATATTGTGGACCTGCAATGATCTAGCCGTTAACAGTCGCGGAAAAATATCACGTTCTCATTGGCGGCAACGTTTTCTCGAGGAAAAGACAACTAAACGCTCCCGCTAAGTGCGATCACCGCGTCAAGCACCGTTCTTCCTGCGACCTGCACCTCTCCCTGCGCTTGAACCAGGTTGCCTAACCTCCCGGTAAGCCGGGCACGTATCTCAAGGACATCACCAGGCATTGCAGTTCCGGATATCTTCACATTATGCATAGCGCATAGTCGAAGATCCTTTAGCGGCGGTATCTCCGGGTCACTCTGGATAACGATGCCGGTGAGCTGAGCCACCGCCTCAACAAGAATTACCCCCGGCATCATTGGCATTCCCGGGAAATGACCTGCCAGGAAATCCTCATCACCCCGCACGGTGTATTTACCAACAGCGGAATTACCTGCTACAAGTTTCTCCAGTGTGTCGACAAACCGGAATTCCCTGCCATGCGGAAGGAAGGATAGCGGATCAGGAGGCATTCATTGATGACCTATCAGGACATATCGACATACATTCAAATCAATTGCCCTCAGCCAGGGTATAATCACTCAGGTCAATGGTGAAAATGGAATTACCCAACTCTGTGTTTTCCCGTATTTCTGAAAATCGCGTCATTACCGAGGAAGAATCCCGGAATCGCAGGACAACCCCTTCCGTATAAAAACTTGCAGCATTCACCTGAAATACAATTTTGCGCAGCGCAAGCATGGACCTGCGGTCATTAACCTTCGCAGTGAAGAAAAAGCTGCCACCCTCAAGCTTTACGCCGATTACGGTAAAATTAGCGGTAAAGTCCTTATAATTTCGCGGGAATCCTGCCTCAAAAAAATCAATCCCGGGGCGACGGATTCGTTTATTTCCTTGTCCTCCGGAGTAAGTTTGTCCCGTCTTCTTTAGGGGTCGTAATAACAGTAGTTTGCCATCCCGCTGAAGGACAACGCTTTTCGCAGGAACCCCAAGTTCCCAGCGGAATAATCCCGGAAACTTGAACCAGAGTTTCCCAGAGTTTATGATCGGCCGTTTCAGCGCCTTGAGCTGTCGTTCCTGCACAAATTTTGCGGCAACAGATTTAACCTCACTCTGGTGTTCAATCCACTGTTTCACAGGCTTAAGATCAATGACATTGTCACCGGCACTGACAAAGGAATATGCGAACAAACATATAGGCACCATTGATAAACGCATTTTATAATAATAAACGAGATCCTCCATCCAGTCCTTGAATACTTTTGGACAATAAACTCTGGCATACATATACTACACGCCACACAATATGCAGCGATGCTACCACTATCACTAGCGCGTGCTTCAGGCTTAATATTCGCTGTCTTCAGCACAGAAGTGCCAGCCCCAGGCATCGAACGTCTGGTCGAATTCCGTGACGGTTCGCATCTGCAGATGGAACTGCCACCACTCGAATTCACACTTAAAGCAGATAATCACCAGAACAGAACAACGCGGACTAAAATCCTGTTAGCTGAAACCTCGCAAATCACTTTCTCTGAAATACCGGCACTCAAGCGTGTTGATCGCATCCGGGGTGCCCTGCAGGCATTACGCGATGAGAACTTTGCGATCCGGGAATCCGCCGCGCTGACATTGACAAAATTTGGGACCGGGTTCCGTGAACTGCTACAAGATAAACTTGATCAGGCTTTTGATCCCGAGATCCGATGGCGTCTTCGTCGCGTCATCGAGCATCTTCCACTTAATGCCAGCGATGAATTTGACCACGTTCGTCTTCCGAATAAATCCATGCGTGGTGAATTTGAGGCCTGGCAAGCCACCGCGAATTATCGCGACACGGTCATCACCCTCAATCGCTCAACAGTAAGCTCCATCCGTTCGCCTTGCCGGACAAATAAAGCGCCGCCCCACTTACAGTCAGTAAGGAACACCAATTCAGACCTGATCCCCCTTGCATGCAGAAAGATTGATTTCGAGCACGATCCTGGGGGCAAAGTCCTTAAGGCTGGCGAAAATATTCAACAGACATTCATTGACTGGGGATTGACGTTTTCCTCCTCAGTGAAAACATCATTCGTGTCAGTCAACCGCTACGATATAGAAGGTGCAGGCGGTGGAAAATCTGCAGCCACCCACGACCCTCTTTATGAAGGAGCAATCACGATCCGGTTCTGCGTGCCCGGTCAGCCATCCCGCCAGTCTGGCGTCGGCTTCATTGGATGCTGGCTTGGGATCGTCAAACCCGGCGGAACATCAATGGTAGCATATGATGCTTATGGCACTGAAATAGGCAGAGCGGTTAGCAGTAAAGGGGAAAGTCAATTCCTCGGAGTTAAGAGTAATGTTCCCATTGCCCGTGTTGAGATTGTTCCCAACCCTGAAATCGATTCCAACTTCGCCCTTGATGACTTGATCTACGATGCTCCGATACCGTTAATGGACGCTCTAAACCCATCGCATTTCTCCCTGCTATTACGAGACGGAAACCTCTTGAATTGCCAATCGGTAACCCCTCCGGAACGCGCCAAAACGGGGAACAATAACATTCTTGCCAGGCCGGGAACGCCCTTTGCGAGCGAAATTTCAATCCCCCTAAGTGAGATCAGTCTTCTGGTTCCACCTTCCGGAAAACGACATGCTCCCGATCCCGGAAAACGAAAAATATGGGCTCGACTCAATGACGGTTCGCAACTCACTCTCCTCTCCCCTGAGGGCAAGGAATTAAAAACGTTCCTGGGAGGATTCCCCGCCGAAAAGCTCAAAATAACTGGCCTCTGGACTTCCCCCAGAAAACTTCAGTATCCTTCGGGGAAACTGAAGATTCCAAGTGGGGGAGCCGCAATTATCATACGCAATGATCCGCTTTATTTAACAGACTTTGCTCTCGGGGCCACTCAGTTTTCCGGAACACGCCCTGATGGCTCCACCGTCAACTACAACTATACCCGGCTCCCAACCATATGGATGGATAACCCCTCTACCTTGACTGACTCAATCGGCAGGGTTGAACTGACTGACGGCCAGGTCATCACCTTCGGGAAAGAATGTTTTGTCGGTTATTGCACACTTAAGGCAGATGGAATTGCAATGAGAATTAACGGCGACAGCAGGGATTTACCGGGTAAGACCAGCGCCTTTAACTTGAATTTTCATTCCGTGCGCTCAGTTCATTTCCAGTGAAATCGTGCTCCACGCATTACCGACACTATGACAGGGATAACTGTGTCTGTATCACTCCGAAAATTGCCCGGCATTTTCACCAAATCTCCTCGCTAATTCCTGCCCCGAAAATTGGATCATCGTCGCCCTTCCACGAGCATCACAATAAGGCATCTCACACTCCATTAAACGTACAACCAATGCCGATAACTCCTCCAAGCTTCTCGCTTCCCGATAACGCGCCGCACGACTGCTCACAGCGACCGCCAGATCGTGATCACTGAAGCGGCGAGCCGCCTTGTGCCCGCCCTCACGCAACTCTACTATCAACGCGGATACAAATTCCACAGGATCCGCATCACCGCATGCAGCAGGCAGCGCATCAATTTTAAGTGTGTTTTCCCCAAAGGGTGAAATCCTTACGCCCAATCGTCCAAGGCTTGCCGCATGCTCAAATGCAACCTGATAATCCAGTGGAACCATCTGCATAGTTGCCGGGACAAGCAATGCCTGAGAAGGAGCCTCACCATTCACTACCGCCTGCAGCCCTTCCTCATAAAGAATTCGTTCATGTGCAGCACGGCGATGCAACAGCACCAATCCCTCAGGCCCTTCAAGAACAACATACCGTTCACCGAAAACCCCAAGGATTCTGAAATCTTCTCTGTCCCCTGCGAAAAAATCCACTTCACGCTCCCGGGCAATAAGTTTCCCCGCCGACGCGACACCAGTTGCATCAACCGCCACTTCAGGATGAACTGAGAAATTCTCATCTGTATCGCCGGCATGAGATACAGAGCTGTCCCTGATCTCTCCCAAACCAACATTATCATCATGAACGGAAATTTCTCGAGCTGATGGATTGCTTGATGCCTCTTCTGCCGAGTCAGGAATCTTTACATTCATTCGACCAGCAAGAGCCGCTTGCACTGACTCAGCAACTAGTTCCTGAACAGCACGTTTATCATGAAATCGAACCTCCCGCTTTGCAGGATGGACGTTTATATCAACACTAGATGGATCCGCCTCAATAAATACAAATGCCGAAGGACATGCACCTCGATCTATAAGGCCGGAATAGGCATCACGGAGGGCAAATCTAACAGTTGCACTGTCGATTGGCCGCCCGTTAAGAAAGCTGTATTGCCTTCTGCGATTTCGCCGAGCAAATCCGGGTTCTGATATCCAGCCAAACACTTTAAGGTTTTTGCCAGAAACACACCCCGTGAAGTCAATAAGATTTTCGGCGAGCTGAACACCAACCAAATCGGAAATTCTGTCAATTCGCTTGGAGGTAGGAGCAAGTTGAAAAACCTGCCGCTGTCCATGCCGAAGAGCAAAGGCGATATCCGGTCTCGCGATTGCAGCAACCCTGACGGCTACCTCGATGTGCCCGAATTCTGTTGCCTCGGCACGCAAAAACTTCCGACGGGCGGGAACATTATAAAAAAGCGTACGCACCTCAACCTGACTGCCATGAGCCTTTCCGCAATCTCCAACATCCTTAAGCTTACCTCCCTCAATAAGGATTTCCGTCCCCACAAGGGCCTCCTTCTCGCAAGTCACCAAGCGAAACCTTGAAACACTGGCAATGCTCGGCAACGCCTCACCCCTGAAGCCATAAGTTGTTATACAGGCAAGGTCAGATTTATTCCGCAGTTTACTGGTTGCATGACGCTCCATGGAAAGCAGCGCATCATCCCTGCTCATTCCGGAACCATCGTCAGCAATTCTGATCAAAGATGCTCCTCCACGTTCTATGTCAATTTGAATCCTACTGGCTCCTGCATCAATACTGTTCTCCAGAAGTTCTTTGACGACAGAAGCCGGTCGCTCAACAACCTCGCCAGCAGCCACCTGGCTGGCAAGGGAATCGGGCATAACATGGATCTTTGGCATAGCAAGTATTTACAGCAATCCCCGTCTATTAACGCAATAGCACTGCAAAAAAAAAAGAAATCTGATTTCGCATTCGGGCTCATCCGTGCTTGGTTTAATAGAACCTTTCAATCCTAACCATTACCGCCATGATTACGGTCACCGAGAACGCCGTCAAACAACTTCAACGCCTATTGAGCGAACATGACCCTTCAATGGGTCATAAAGGACTCAGGCTTTCAGTAACAAAGGGCGGCTGCGCCGGGATGAAATATCACATTGAACTCGATTCACCAGATGCCAACGACACTGTTCTGCAGCAAGAGGGCGCCGCGATCTATATCGACCCGGACAGTCAGCGCTATCTCGAGGGCTGCATTGTCGATTATGAGGCAAGCCTGAGCGATACCGGCTTCAAAATTGAGAATCCAAATGCTTCCCGCAACTGCGAATGCGGCTCGTCCTTCGAACCCAAGGAAATCCACCCCACTCTCGAGCCTCCTGTTGCCACTTCCTCCGCCACTAACTGAAATTCCTCCAACGATCAGGCGCGGAATAAGGACTCCTCCCTTAATGTCCATCAATGATTCCCTCATCCGCCGTATCCCGGGACTAAAACTTAACCTCGGCAATATCCGGCGCCCGAGAATAGGATCACTGTTTTGGTGGACCATCGCTATTATTCTGCTGGGCATCTGCACAATTTTGTCATGGACATTGACTATTTACATCTTCAATCACCCAAACGAGCCAATCCCCTACAAGATCCTGACAAAGCTCGACAAAATCGCACCCCTTCAACAATTTACATTGGATACCCCGCCGCCGGGAAAATTCCACAACGCACGCAGTTTACTTGAAAATGATTTCGCCGGCCTTGAAACAGCTCATCTCAAGTTTACCAACGACATACTCCTTCGCAATTACCTTGAGAACTTCCGTCGCGCCGAAAATGTAATCTACATAAGCGGCAAATTTAGTGTTGATTACATCCGTGAACTTAACTCCGGGGATCTGTTCCCGCAGGGTCTGGTTTTCCGCGGGCATGCGGAAAATTTTCCGAAGGTTAATGTCGAGGTTATTCTTCCCACTCGGGAAATAACATCGCCGAGCCTGATCAAGACTGGTCACCTTTTCGATCTTGCAGGCACTTTCTTTGCAGCTCTTGTGCGCGTTTCAAAACCTAGTGATGATTCTATATGTTTAACTCTTGTGCCTGTCGTCTATGGGGAAAAGAATCTCGCCGAAGGAAAAATCGAGATGCACCCGCCTGAGCAATTGAACATTAATGGCAATTGGCCCCTGACATCACCCAATGATATATTCCCCCCAACTGAGGCAACAGCCTCAGTGAACACGGAATAATTCCAGACTCTTAAAAGGTATGGATAAACAAGCCCGAACGCAGCTTCGGCTCGAACCAAGTGCTTTTTGGCGGCATAATCCGGCCAGCATCCGCTACCTCCATTAACTGGTCAACGCTAACCTGATGCATGGAGAAGGCTACGGCATCACGTCCCGAATCCACACGCAATTCGAGTTCGGAATTTCCCCTGATGCCTCCCACAAAATCAACCCGGGAATCCGTTCGCGGGTCCTGTACCCCGAGAATCGGGCCAAGCAGCCGATCCTGCAGAACGCTTACATCAAGCGAATCTACCGGATCACCATCCTCACCCTTCCATAAAAGTTCATGCCATTTTCCAGCAAGGTACATTTTTGCCTGTCCCGGCACCGAAACGGTGCCTGAATCCGTCGCGGAGACGGCAAATGTCCTGCCCACTTCCGCGATAAAGCTGTGCTCGTCATGGCCGTTAAGATCAGCAACAACCCGGTTGTAAGGAAACACCCTTAACTGGTCGGCAGGAAACAAAACGACCAGGAACCAATTATAGTCTTCCTCCCCGCTGTGATTAGGATTAGCTGCCTGACGTTCATCGCCAACTCTTGCCGCGCTGGCGCTCCGATGATGACCGTCGGCAACATAGCAAGCCGGGATCGATTCAAAGAGTTTCCCGAATTCACCTCCTCCGGGAACACGCCAAATTGCATGGCCAATTCCATCAGGTGCAACGAAACGTGTATCAGGCACCCGGGATTGCATGATTGCGCAAATCTCAGCATCTATTCCGATCTGGCTCCGATAAGTTAGGAAAACAGGTCCAAGGTGAGCACCAAGAACTGATGCAATCAGAGTCCGGTCATCCTCCTTGGCCGGGCGGGTTTTTTCGTGCTTGCGGATAATTTGATTTTTATAGTCATCGATATGGGCAACTGCAACCAAGCCAACCTGGGAATGATCATCCATGTTCTGTTGATAAAGATACATACACGGCTCGGCTTCACGCACCAAGACTCCCTCATCAAGCAAGCGGTGAAAATTACGCTTTGCCGTCGCGTAAACTTCCTCCGAATAAGGATCAACACTGTCAGGCAACCCTATTTCCGCTCGTGATACATGCAATAAGCTGTCAGGGTTGTTTGCCGCCAGTTTCCCGGCTTCACTGCGGTCAACGACATCGTAAGGGACTGCCGCCACACTCTCAACTCTGCCTGCTCCCGGAACGAGTCCTTTAAATGATTTAATCCGCATTACGTATAGTTGTGTTTAAAACATCGAGAAATCGAAGCCCCATCAGTTCATTTATCGGCGACCATTGAGCTACGAACATCGTCAATCAAAACATCGGATCGCTTACGCTCATTGAAAAAACTGACCTCTGTAAATCCTGCCCGCTCCAACATTGTAAAAGCATCATCAAAATCGGCAGCAACCCGCCCTGCCCGGTGTGCATCCGAACTGACCACAACTGGAATATCGAAAGCTCCAATCATTTTGAGCATCTCTGGTCCCGGGTTCATTTCCGGATAAGCCTTGTTGATTCCCGATGTGTTCAATTCCATGGCAATACCGGTTGCGCTGATACGGCGCAGGGCATCGGTCACTGCATCTTCTCCCGCCGAAAAGTTCCAACTTTTTGCAAACATTACTTTTACGATATCAGGATGCGACAAACAATCGAACAGGCCGCTCTCTGCCGCATCTGCAAGGTGTCCAAAGTAACGGCGCTGGAATGCTATCGGGTCACCATCAAAAAAAATATCTTTATACTCCTTAATAAATGGATGCACTGATCCCAGTATATAATGAAACTCTGCACGGCAATGCAACTCAGCAAGCCAACTTTCCATGCCAGGAAACCAGTCACTCTCAAGCCCTAATTTCACCTCAATCACGCCGTCCATCTCGCGCGTCGCCGACTCAACCAACTCCACGTAGTCAGGAAACTCCTCAGGTGCCATTCTGACACTTGAGGAAAAACCATCAGGCATAGGACTGTGACAAGTCATTATAATTCCTTTCAAACGTTTAGATTTTCCAATACGGGCATACTCAACAGGGTGTCCGACCGCGTGTTTGCACAGGGGAGTGTGCATATGGCTGTCGTAATAGATGGGTTGCCGTGCGTCCTTGCTCATGAAATATTCCCTGTAACTCAATGAAATCACTAACGGATAATTTCGCAACAGAAAGACAAGCTATAATTGATGGGTCAATGGAGAAAAAGGTTGTCACGGAAAAAGGCACTGGTAGTCTTTTATTCTTTTTCCAGACGCTTAGATGATTTCCTTTTCGACCTGCTGGAACAGTAGCCGCCACTCGGAAGGGGCTGCAGTGATCAACGAAATTCGCGGCATCGGGTTTGACACAATCGAGGTCAGTCATGGACTGAAAGTCTCTCTGCTTCCCGGAATCCATAAGGCAATGCTCTGTGGTGACATTCAAATATCAGGTGTTCACAACTTTTGTCCATCTCCCGTTGAGGTATTGATTGATGCGCCCGACTGCTATGAGTTTACATCACATCGCAGCTACGATCGAAAACGGGCACTTGATCTGACTTTTGCCACGCTTGAAAATGCTGCATCACTTGGCGCCAAATATGCAGTCCTGCACATGGGCAGCGTCCCGATGAAAAGAATTTCCCCTAAGCTCAACGCACTTTTAAAGCAGGGCAGCGGGGATTCCCGCCAGTATGTTGCAACCAAGCTTAAATTAATTAAAAAACGCAAAGCTATTGCCCGGCGATATCTCGATCGAGCGGTTTACGCTTTGGAACATATTGCGCAAAAAGCCGAGGAAGTCGGGGTTGCTGTTGCTGTTGAAAGTCGCAGTGCCTTTGAGGACATGCCAAACGAAGAGGAAATGCTCATGCTTATGGACAAGTTCAAAGAAAATCCCTGGATTGGTTACTGGCACGACTTTGGCCATGTCCAGCGCAAGCACAACCAGGGGCTGCTTGACCATGAGCAATGGCTGGCAACCATCTCCCCCCACCTGATGGGGTGCCATCTGCACGATGTTCAATGGCCATCACGTGACCATCGCGTACCGCTCTCCGGGAACATCGATTACGCCAAACTCATGCCCTATGTTGAAGCGGGGAAACCCGTGGTTTGGGAACTGAGCCCATCCTGCAAAAAATCCGATATCAAGAAAGCACTGCCTGAATGGATCGCGCGTTTTGGCTCGTGAAATGATTTCCTCATTCATCAAGTCCGTCGCGAAATCCTGGGAATTATTCAGGAGGAACGGGTTATGCCAGACAATGATATCACGCGATGTTCCCGGTTTCATCCAGTTTGGCAAATACGGGATTTGCGGCTGTATCGCCCTGCTGTTGCATTGCTCGATAGTTTACAGCCTCGGTCTAACTCTTAATCCGGCAATCGGTGACTATATCCCAAGGGAAGTCAAGGAGACCAATGCCATGTGGAACAACAGTATCGCCTTTTTCCCTTCCAACACCGTTGCGTATCTTCTTAATGTAGCCTTCGTTTTCACTCCCGGGCGCCATAGTAAGCGCAAGGAGATCTCTCTGTTCTTTATCCTTTCCTCACTTAGCTTTTTAGCCGGGCATTTGACTATATGGGCGATTTTCCGCTCAACGGACACAAACCATGAACTAGGAAGTTATCAGGAAAACATTGAGCATCTCGTTAACCTTGGATTTGTCATCTCCTCGGTTCTTGTAAACTTCGTGTGCCGAAAATTTATCATTTTCCAAAAATAACCTCAAGGCATTCGTTTAACGAACCAGTGGATGAATTCCCTTCATACTCCCGTTCGAATAACAAACAACCGCATTTGGTTTCCTCTAGACACACCGCACCCCGTCCCTGCGAACACCTGAAAGCGTCGGTGAGTGCTTTTGGGCTACACACTCTGAATTGAGCTTTCTGATTGGTGATGGGGGTTTCGCGGGAACGGGGCTAACGGGGGGTTGGGGGGATTATTGGGAATTTATCTCAGATGAAAGAATCAATGTGATGTCAGGGGGCTTTTCTTAACCGGTCATCTCGGTTGCCTGCGACTTTAACCCCCATGCCCCAAACCCCGCACCCCGTTCCTGCGAACACCTGAAACGGTGCAAGTGCACTTGGGCTACACACTCTGAATGCCGTTTTCTTGTTGGTGGTGGGGTTTCGCGGGAACGGGGGCTTACGGGGGGGGTTGGAGATAACCGGAAATCCTTGGGGGATCTCGTCTTTTGCATTTCGTGGTTTGTTCGTGTGAGATTCATTGTCTCGATAGAGATTCTCGACGCCTAAGGGTTCATTGTAATGGTGAAGGTGCCATCGAAGCGGTCTTCGATTTGGCCCTTTTCATATTCACTGGCGGCAAAGATCCCGGAATCACCGTCAGCAGTAAAAGTAAGCCTATAGACTGTTGTTTGGTACCCGGTAGGAACGCTGAATGTTAGCACCACGCGTGCCTTGCAGTGTCCTGACTTGCGGAAAGTAAAGGCACATGGCATCACCATCATTTCCTTCCCTGTTTCCTCAATGAGCTCAGCGCGATTGGGCGCGGTGAAATACAGATGCTTCCCTGCACCGACACTAATTTCACGCCCGATCAAACTGTCAGGGACAAGGCAATCTCCGCTGTCATCCGCGCCGTCATCTTTACGCGCTTTTGCTCCCCCCTCTTGAGTTATGATGCCCAGGCGGAACAACGCCATCCGCGAGTAACCATCGCTCGGTATGCTGAAATCATGCGCTTCCCCATCACCCGAGATTGCCTCCCCCATTCGAACCCAGTCTCCAGGAGTTGCGGTGGTGCTAACCTCAAGGAAAAACTCGCTCCCCCTGAATGTCTGCGCAGTGATCACGATCACTTTGTTTTTACAGTCATAGCACAACTTAAGAAGCGTCGGGATAAGTCCCGCGTCGTTCGGGTTGCCGCCAAAATCATTTTCGATCCCGTCAGGGAATCCATCCTTATCGCTATCAGCAGCATTGGGATCCCAGCCGTTCTCAAGCTCAATAACATCACAGAGACCATCGCTGTCACTATCGAGAGAAAATGCAATCAGCACGCCGCGCTCATCAACCAACATCACCAACTCAGCACCTAGGTTCTCTGCCTCAATGCGGAAGATTTTTCGACGATGACTGCGTTCTTCCAATATCAATATCTTATGGATTCTAATTTCCGGAAACATCCGCCTAACCGTATGCAAAACCCTTGCGGGCAAGCGCCCTCGACCGATCTCGATTCCAGATCTCTCCTCAATCAACAGCCCATTATGGTGGCCGGGAAGGTTACGATTCATCCAGAGCAATCTTCCCGTATTCGATAGACTGAATTCAATCAGTTGTTCGCCGGCAAGATACTCCACCTTAATCAGCTCTTTAGAATTAACATTTACGCCGGTAATCTTTGATTGATCGAAACCGGGCAGTAATTCCTCGAGAGCTTCAATCACCTCAATCGGCAAATCCTCGACATCGGCAGCTCTGAGAGACTCGCCAAACAAAAGAACGCAAAGCGGCAGAAAAACATGAACCATCACCCGTAAAGGGATCGTAGCTTCTGTTGACCTCAACCTCATTAATGTGAATCATAAATGGCCAACATGAACACATCCTAAACATACGGGATGTTTCTGATGAATTTCTATTCAGATGAATGTTCCGGGCACTTTCACCACTATTCGGAACCACTCTTCATTAACCTCCGCAAACAGCTGACCCTTAATTGATTTCACGATTCTCTCACAAAGACTTAAGCCAATTCCAGCGTGCCCTGTACCCCCTGCAGCTGAGGCATCGCCCCGCTGGAATCGTTTGAAAATTAATCCCAGATCGCTTTCAGACATCCCGGGATTGCTATTACTTATGGAAATTACAAGCAACTCACCTTCCAACTGCATGGTAATCTCAATCTCTCCGCCATGCGGCACATAACTCACAGCATTTTCGAGCAGGTTTGATGCAATGATCTCAAACAGTGACGACGATATGCTGAAACTTTCCGGCGCTTTACTCAGATCCCAGCTAACTTTCAGATTGCGTTCTGCCGCAATATCAAAATAGGGTTTCCAACATTTGCGAAGTAGCCTTGAAGGCACTATTTCCTGCGCTTCAAACTCTTCCGTCCCAGAGTCCAGACGCGCCAACATAAGAAGGTTGCCCACCACACCTTCCATCTGCGTCTGGATGGATAAGGCACGCGTAAGAGTAAGTTCATCTTCCATTGGATTACGAATCGTCCCCAAGGCAAGCTCAAGCTGAGCTTTCAGTCCGGCCAGAGGATTGCGCAATTCATGGGCAGCGTTGGCGGTGAACTGCCTCTCGCGCTCAATTGCAGCCGCCACGCGATCCAACAGATGATTAAGGCAATCAATCACCGGTTGCACCTCGCTTGGCGCATCCTTCAGGAAAATTTTGCTGCTGACAGCGCCAATGGCAGTTGATTCGATCTGCGCGGATAATTCCCCCATCGGGTGCAATGCATTGCGCACGATAACCGTGGTCGCGACAAGGGAAAACCCGGCCACGACAATCCCGATGCCTGCAAGCAACTGCCGCAAGTGTCGCAGGGATTTATCAATGCCTGCACGGTCACGAGCCACAACAAGATGAATCTTTACGGGTTCACTGATTTCAGAACCGGGCCCATTACTCTGAGCAATTTGCTCAGGAGTAAACGCCATTCCCATGCACCGCCCACGGCGGCCATTGGGTAAATTGCAATCAAAGGCCTTAAATGAGTCCTCATCATCAAGCCCCACTAACGGAAGGTCATTAACGAGCCCAGAGGAGCGATAATCACCACGCCCGTCATGCCACCGGAATTGAAAGAAATCCGGATCATCAGGGTCATGGAAACGATCCAGAACAGGTCCTGAAACCCGGAATGCAATCCTTTCACCATTCTGGACCGCCGCTATTTGCTGATAGGCAAGCTTGTCCTTCAAAAAATGATCTACTTCCTCGTAGAGATGCTTTTTAACAAGAGTGTAGGAAAGCCCGGCACCAAAGAAAATTACAAATATGGAACCCGCAAAGAGCGCCGTCAGCAATCGGGTTCTGATTGACCTTAATCCAGCCATGTACCCTCATCGTAAAACTTCGGGATCATCAAGCAGGTAGCCAAGCCCCCTGCGTGTGTGAATTAGCCTGACGCCTCCTGATGCCTCCGATTTTTTACGCAGCCGATTGATAAAGACGTCAATAACATTACTGTCGGTTTCCTCGGCGAAATCGTAAAGTTGTTCCCAGATATCAGCCCGTCTGACCACCTGCCCTGTGCGTAACGCCAACAATTCCAGCAGCCCGAATTCTTTTGCCGTAAGTTTGAGCATTGCCCCTCCCCGACGAGCAACCCGGGATTTGGTATCAACCTCCAGGTCTGCCACCCTGATTACTGGGTCGGGCTGACCGTGCAGTCGACGCATCTGGGCACGCGCACGGGCCATCAGTTCATCAAGGGAAAACGGTTTTATGATATAATCATCAGCACCGGCATCCAAGCCAATGACACGGTCTGAAACCGCATCGCGCGCTGTTGCAATAAGGACCGCCATTTCTTTTTTGACTGCACGGATTTTGCGCAGGATATCCAATCCATCAAGTCCCGGCAGTGTCAGGTCAAGAATCAGAAGTGTATAAGGGTTTTCAAGGGCAAGCCACATTCCCTCATTGCCATCGCCGGTTGCATCCACCGCAAACCCGTCACGGCGTAAACGCTCAGCGACAGCATCGCGAAGGTGGGCATTATCCTCAACCAGTAGGATTCTCACAACAGTGAGCCTCAACAACGCATTAGTATGCGTCCTGTAAAGTAATATGGTGGGTGAAATCCCAATAGCATGCCCCCTCACTCCCGCAAGAGTCCATCAGGGCTGCTGGCGTGCCTTTTCTCCCTCTAGCTCATTGGTTTCTGAGCTGCCATGACTCTCGAAGAGATGTTTGGTTCCGGGACCTTTTTCAGGATCATCTTCCCAATTATGGCTATCGCAGGCCGGAAATAAAGGCATGACCGCAATGGAAACTGTGGCAATAAAAGCTGGTTTATTCATAGAATTCGAACAGAACAGGCACAATCATGCTGGAAGCAGACAGAAACGCAACCGCCAATCGCATTCTTCGTGCTCGAAGCATTTTCCGCTTACCGGAGAGGTAAATCCCTGTCGTTTTAAGACTTTAGGATATACTTGAAAAGCTTATATGGCTTCCTCAAACCACTCATAACCCATAACAAAAAGGCAACACTCAATGGATTCAGCCCAAGCCACCGCCCGGGCACGCGAACTTCGCGGGGAACTCGATCGACACAACCGGCTTTACTATCTCGATGCATCCCCCGAGATCAGCGACACGGACTACGATGCGCTGATGGGTGAACTTAAGGCTATCGAAGCAAGTCATCCCCTGCTGCAAACTGCTGACTCGCCCACTCAACGCGTAGGAGGAAATCCGCTCGATGGCTTTGATCAAATCAAGCACCCGGTAAAGATGCTTTCCATTGAGGACATCCACCAATTAAAGGAGGATGAAGTGCACCAAAGCGGCTGCAAAAATGACAAGGAGATCATTGATTGGTTTGCACGATTTCAGCGGAATTTGGGGCAAGAAAAATTTGAGCTGACTGTCGAACCAAAAATAGACGGAGTCGCGGTATCCATTATGTATCGCAATAGCGTGCTTGAATATGCTGCCACCCGGGGCGATGGCAGCACCGGCGATGACATTACACAAAACATTAAAACCATTCGTTCTGTACCGCTTAAATTGCCCAAACATGCACCACAAACATTCGAGGTCCGCGGCGAGGTCTTCATGCATAATGCAGACTTCATCCAGCTCAACGAGGCTCGCCATCACTCAGGAATGCCGGCCTTTATCAATCCCCGAAATGCAACCGCAGGCAGCCTTAAGCAACTTGACCCGCGTATCGTTTCAAGCCGCCCTCTCGATCTCATCTTCCACAGTTTTGGAACAGTTCAAGAAGCCGGTTTCTCCACTGTGAAGCAATTTCATGAACTTTTGCCCACGCTTAACCTTAAAGCTGACCAGTGGTTCCGCCTAACTGATGATCTCGCATCATTGCGCGCTGCTCTACATGAGCTTGACAATGCGCGGCACGGTTTCTCCTACGCCACCGACGGGGCCGTCATTAAAGTCAATGAGATCTCCCTTCATCAGCAACTCGGAACTACTTCAAAGCACCCGCGATGGGCCTGTGCTTTTAAATTTTGTCCCGAACAAAAAGAGACATTGCTCAAAAACATCACCGTGCAGGTTGGTCGCACCGGCGTATTGACTCCGGTGGCGGAACTTTCCCCAGTCTTTGTCTCAGGCACTACGGTATCACGCGCAACTCTGCACAATGAAGAGGAAATACTGCGCAGGGATATCCGTGTCGGTGACACCGTGATCGTTGAAAAAGCAGGGGAAATTATTCCTGCTGTGGTAAAGGTAATACCAGAAAAAAGGCAGGAAAGCTCTAAGCCTTTTAACCTCTTCGAACACGTCGGGGGCAAATGCCCCTCTTGTGGCGGTAAAATAACCCAGGAAGAAGGATTTGTTGCGTGGAAATGCTCAAATTTTACATGCCCTGAGAAGATCGTGACGCGTCTCAAACATTTTGGAGCACGGCGCATGCTGGATTTTGAAGGACTCGGTGACGCGGTTGCGGAAAAACTGGTGGATGGCGGCATTGTCCGGAATCCCCTGGACATCTTTAACCTCAGCAGTGAAGACTTCGCAGACCTACATCTTGCCCCTGCCCGACTGCAGTCAGGTGAAGAGAGTAAACCGCGGCGATTTGGAGAAAAGAAAGCCTCGCTTTTGAAAGCAAGCATCGATGAATCTAAATCCTTGCCGCTGGACAAATGGCTGTTTGCGCTGGGAATCCCCTCCGTCGGCGAGTCAGCAGCACTTGAATGCGCCCGTTTGCACGAATCCTTTACCAAGGTTGCCGACTCCGAAGTCCTTCCACTTATCGCTGAGCGTGGAGAAAAAGAGTCTTGGCTTAAGACGCATCCCATTAACCCCAAGAAGGAAAAAATAAGCCAGCAAGAAAAGGAATATCGCGAGGGAATCGCCGCCGAATTCAAGCCCCTCGTTAGAAAGATCTCCGATGCCCTTGCTCCTTTCAGGATATCCCCCGAACTCGGTGGCGTAACCGCGCATGCACTGGTGAGTTTCTTTAAATCTGATTGCGGAAAAGAGACCCTAAGTGCAATTGAAGGAATCGGGATCGACCCAAGATCGGCAAACTACTCGCCCAGACCCGAAGAGGACACTGTAAGGAGCGGGATGCCACTCCCATTCGAGTCAATGACATGGGTGATAACCGGAACCTTATCGCAATCAAGGGAACACTTTAGAGCCCTTATCCTCCAGCAGGGAGGCAAGGTATCGGGATCTATCAGCAAGAACACAAGTTTTTTGCTCGCCGGAGAAAATGCCGGGAGTAAATTAAAAAAAGCCGAGTCTCTCGGAATCACTATTGTCACCGAGGAACACTTCGCCCGGATGCTTGCGCGGTAATGCACTTCACTGCAGGCATCAAGCTCATGCGTCAAGTCAACTTTTCGCAGCCGAGTCGCACAACATTGTGCCCACTATAATCCTATAATCACCCCGCCGATTCCGTTCAACGGCTTGTAATATGGGTCATTTAAAGGAAACAGGAGTTCTTCACCCTGATCAAGCACGGGAACTAAATCTTCAAGAAGATCAATGCGCAGATCAAGCAATGGACTCACGTCAACCGGTGTCTCCATCTCCCGCGCAGCATTCGTAGCCGGCGCAATCTTGCCCTCTCCCCGTTGGTTTACCATCAGCAGGAGCGCAACGATTCCATAAGCAAGAGCAAAGCCAATTAACCAGCGACTTTTACCAATGTCAGAGGAAAAGGTCGCTAGACGCTCAAGAAACAACTGCATTGATGAACGTCGCAGGAGTTCTGATCTCTGCCGCTCGTGAAACTCATCCAGAAAATTGTCATGGTAGCCCTGCGGAGGCTGCTCATAGCGCTTAAGACGAATCAAGCGTCGTGTTTCCTTAAAATCATTCATCGCCTATCCTCAATGCAGAGATGGTGTTGGCTCACAGTCCTTTCAGGAATAACATTTCTCCTAGTCCCGAAATTCCTCCAAGTAATTCTGTAATTGTCTATGTGCATAATAAAGCCGGGAACGCACGGTTCCGGATGATACCTTGAGAATTTTTGCTATTTCGGCGTGCATCATTCCCTGAATGTCAAACATGATAACAACTGCACGGTGATCGTCAGTGAGCCGCATTAGTGCCTCATTAAGTCGGCGTTGCAATTCATGGATGTGACACTCACGGATGATGTCAACCTGGGACGTCTGCTCGATAAACTCATCATCAAACTCAATCGCGCGATCTACATCATCCAGACTAATCTTCCAATAGCGATTGCGCTTCTTGAGAAAGTTAAGAGTCATATTAACGGAAATTGAGTAGACCCAGGTGTAAAATTTCGATTTACCGCGGAATTTTCGCAATGACCGATAAGCTTTGGCGAAAATCTCCTGCAGCAGGTCGTTAGTGTCCTCATGATTGGAAGTCATGT
Source organism: Verrucomicrobiales bacterium (assembly GCA_046581505.1). Taxonomy (GTDB): domain Bacteria; phylum Verrucomicrobiota; class Verrucomicrobiia; order Verrucomicrobiales; family DEV007; genus CACIUL01. The sequence continues at coordinate 41,945 of JAYGGE010000170.1, forward strand.
GGTAGACCAAACCGTATAATTTTGGCCCATACTTCTTAACGAGTTCATCAAAGGCAGCGGTATCGCCCGACTTTGCGCTCTTTACCAGCCCCGCATCTTCATCCGGCATTTTCCTAATCCCTTGTGTCCCATGCACAGTGCCGCACTTCCCCTGAGTCAAGATGCCGGCAGAGGATCGCGCCTTGCCAAGGGCACCGCTGATGAAATCGGTTGTCATCTGACATATAAGACAGCATTAAGATTATATTTGTTCAAATCCTGAAGCGATTTTTAAGGTATTTATCTTTGCCGCAGCAGTTTAACTGCGACGTAATCGGTCTCAGGCAGGACAAACTTCCGCACTTCCACAGCAACTTCCCGAAGGTCAAACTCAGCAAGCAGCATCACAGCAATATCCTCGGCTAGGGTTTCAATCAACCTGCATTCACCGCCGGCAGCCACTTCACGAACCCGCTGGCTGACGGTGTGATAATTTACAGTTCGGTTAATGTCATCTGCAAGGCCGCTTAGCGAACCATCCGGCACCAGGTGCAGACAAATGGAGACTTGCTGCATTTCCAGCCGCTCAATGTCAGTGATTCCAACCCTCGTAACCGCCTGCAGGTTCTTGATCTCAATGCTGTCTTCCTCCATAGCTGTTATCTTAGAGGCAATCCACCAGGCATGATAAGTCATCAACAATCAGGTCGGGCTCAGCCTCAGTGAGTTGCTCCCGGCTATTGTATCCGGTCAAGGTACCCACCGCCAGTAGACTTGCGCGCTTTCCCGTTTCAATATCATGCTGCATGTCGCCGGCAAAAAGGGTTTCTCGCGGATCAAGCCCCTGCTCCTGCATGATGGCATGTATACGTTGAGATTTATTCCAGACTTCAGTGTAAGCATGCTCAAAATAGCCACGCAATCCCAACTCCTGTGCCTGTGCCTCAAAATGGTGGGACTTAATGGAACTGAGCAGAAATATGCGACGCCGTGAACTCGTGCAATAATCAAGGAAAGCCCGGGCCCCGGGCAGTTCAGTGACTTTCTTCTTCGAGGAGTCAAAGAACTCGGTATAAAGTGCATCAAGTTCCGACATAGGAACGCCAGGTAAAACCCGGTCATAAAAGTCCGCAAACGGCAAGCAGAACTGCCGGCAGAACTGCTCACGGGTAAGCGGAGGCTTTTGATAATGGCCAAGGACGCGATTTGTAGCCTCCACCACTGGGGGAAGATCATCAACAAGTGTTCCTGACCAGTCCAACAACACGTTCCTGATTGCCCTCAAGTGGAACATAATTATCAGCCAAGCCGAAAGCGGATTTTGCGAATGTGGCGACGCCCGAATAATGATTGCAGGCGCTTGAGCAAATGCGGCTTCATTTCCCGCTCCAGGGTGTAATGAATTGCCGATTGCAGAACACTTATTTCCAGGCACCCGTCCCGAAGTCCACTCGGCCGAGTGTTACCCGCAATGATAGGCGGGACAATATCACACCAGGCACTAAGAATGTCTTCCTCGCCAATCACAGCGTTCATTCCCAGCTTTTCCAGAGCCGGAGCGACTTCGTCAGCGAGTGCCTTTGGTGGCGCCATCTTGCGGGGAGCGGGCATGCAGCGCCACTCGGCAATCACCTGCCTCCTGATGCTCTTCTGCCTGCTGATCGCCCTTCTTCTCATGCTCAAGCATTAAATTCGCACAAGTCCAAGGCCTAATCCAAGAATACATTTCTCAGAGCGCCAAAAAAACACGCATTCTCAACGTCCATCACAGCCACTCATCCAGTATGCAGGATCACGCCGCACCATCGTCACCGATTGCTTCAACCGGGCACCCCTCCATGGCTTCATTGCAAAGCTCGGTTTCTTCGTCACTTTCAGGCTGTTTATAGAGGTAGGAATACCCGCCATCCTCGTTGCGCGTAAAATTATCAGGCGCTGTCTCCCGGCAAAGATCACAATCGATACACTGATCATCGACATAAAACTTGCCTTTCACATTATCTTCGTAGCTATCTTCTAAGTCAGCCATAAATCTAAATTCAGCAGTATGTTAGCAATTGATACAACACTGTGAGTAATGCCCATCTGTTGCAATCGGTTTTTATCTTCTCGACATCATCAACCGGCAAGTCGAATGTTCACACGGGAGACCAACTCAGCAAATACTTCCATTGCCCCAAGGCTATATCCATAATCTTCACCACTTTATATGGCAGATCCGGAAAAACCCCGCTCCATCCCTGAAGCGACACCACCATCAGCGCCCCAGACTCCAGAAAATTCAACGGATAACGCAATTCTGCGTAACCTCGCCGCATTAATGGGGCGGGAAGAAAGGAAAGTCTTCAACGCCCAACAAAATCCACTACAAAACACTGGGGATGATGCGGTTACCGATGAAGAAACACCACCTGCCAGCCCAACCAGGACACAGCACCCCGCCCCCACTCCCGACAGCGCCACGGACGCAGCCGAAATGCGACGCCAGAAACGCATCGCCAGCAAGGGCAGTCTCGATACAGATGCAAACCCAGGAGAACAAGAGTTTGATGTGATTTTTGATGAGGACAGCAATCAAAGTCCCGCCACGATAAGTAAAATAGACAGTCCATCTCCCCAAAAACGATTCCTGCTCAACCTTTCCCCTGTCGAATTTACCGCCATCACACTAATTTTCATTGTCGGCGTAGTCACCGCCGTAATGTTAACCGGAGCGATTAACGCTGCCCTCAGGGAATTCAACCAAACACGTGAACCCGCCCACCGCGTTCCTTCCGAATCCCTTGCTGGAGAATTACTGCAGCTTTCCGGCATCGAATGTTATTGGCGTGACCGGAATGAAAATGACCGGGTTCAGGAAACAAGCAACATATTGCCACTGGTTACGATTAAATCCGCCACCGGCCCCGGATCACTGCAAATCCTTTTTCATGACGAACTTGGCAAGCTTCGCGGTGACACACACATCTTCCGAATCAAGACGGAGGGATCGAACCCGCCTGTAGCGAACAGCCCGATTACTGCGCTTGGCACGGAAGGCCTGTTGAACGAAATACAGTTCACCGCCTACCAACTAGAAGACGGATCCGTAAGAAATGAATACTGGACAGTGACATTCAAAGAGAGTTCTGATGAAGAACATTGGATCCTGATAGGTAACTTCAGGATGCCCGCCAATCGCCTTTAATCCCTATCCTTAACAACTCTCAAGATCAATTTACGCAGAATCATCATTGCACACCCAACTCAGCAATACCAAAGTCCCCCTGTTCTGAGAAAATCATGAGCGTGCGAAAATCCGATAACACCCCGGAAGCATTGAACTACGACTGGCTCCCTCCCGCAGAGGGATGGCATGTCCTTCACCTTTTTTACCAAATCGACCATGCCCAGTGGGCACTGCTCAACGACGACGAGCGACTCGAGGCAAAAACCGAACTCTCACGACTAATCCAGGAAATCCGCAGTTCTCCCGAAACGCAGTTGCTAACCTTCAGCATCGTGACTCCAAAGGCAGACATCGCCTTCATGATGCTTACACCTGATCTCCATACCGCCAACAAATTCGAGAAAAAGCTCACCAAGTCACTGGGAGCTGATATCCTGACGCCCTGCTTTAGCTACCTGTCGTTAACCGAAACAGGGGAATACATGACTTCCCCGGAAGAATACGCCGCCAACACCTTGAAAACTGAACAAGGGCTCAATGAGAAAAGCGATGAATTCAAAACCGCGCTCACCGAATTTGAGCAGCGTATGGACAAATACAGAAGGGACAAGCTCTACCCGAATATGCCCGATTGGCCTATTTTCTGCTTTTACAGCATGGGCAAGCGGCGCGGAGAGGTAAATAACTGGTATGCCCTCGATTTCGACACACGTAAACGCCTGATGGCAGCCCACGGGCGCGTCGGGCGCCAATGGCACGGCAAAATCCGGCAACTGATTACCGGCTCGGTCGGACTCGATGAATCTGAATGGGGCGTTACACTTTTCAGTAAAGACACCTTCGAGATCAAGGCCATCGTTTACCAGATGCGCTTTGATGAAGTCACTGTGAAATACGGTGAATTCGGTGATTTTTACATCGGCATTCAACTGCCCCTTGACAAGCTCTTCCGCCGTGTCGGGCTCTAGCATTTCCCCGTTGCGCCCAATGAGCATCCCGATCGAATTTGACGATCCAATCAACGCTCAAATTCTTGCGGTGTCCGAGGATCTGGTCAGCGGTTTCCAAAGTGATCCGTTTAATGCAATCTCAACTGCATCCGGCATTGAGCTTGATGTTGTACTGCAACGCATCAGGGCAATGCTTGAGAGCGGGGTAATTCGTCGAGTACGGCAAACATTGCTTGCCACAAAACTTGCCCATGGAGCCCTTTGCGCATGGAAAATAGACCCTGATAAACTCGACAGGGCCTTTGAGTTTATGTTCAGGGATGATCCCTTCAGCGGACACGTTGTCCTCAGGTCAACCGACCATGAAATATCCGGGCACCAGTTCAAGCTCTGGACAACACTCAAGGTGCCGCAGGGACAGTCGCTGGAGGAACACGCCGACGTCCTGAAACGCCTGGTCGCAGCAGATAAATATCTACTTATGCCGGCAAAGGGTATTTTCAGCCTTGGCGTCGGTCATGTCCGCCGCAAGGCAATGGACCCCGGAGAAAAATCCCCTACCCCGGCCGTAATGCAGACCACTGCAACAGTTCAGCTGACACCGGAAGAATGGAATGTGCTGCTCGCGCTCAAAGAAGACCTCAAACCCGAAGAAATCAACGTCAACCCGTGGCAGGATCGTGCCGTCCGGGCCGGCATATCACTGAAGGACTTCTGCGAGATCGCTCAAACTCTGGACAAAAAGAAGGTAATTGGCCGCTTCTCGACCTTTCTCGAACATGTTAAGCCTTCCGGGACGGGTAGGCGCGTCACAAGGTTTAATGGCCTCTTTCACTGGCGGGTTCCCGAAGGTGACCAGGAGAGGGCGGGAGCGGAAATCGGACGGCACCATATATTAACTCACTGCTACTGGCGCGAAGGAGGCCCTGACTTCGGTGATGTCAACATTATGGGAGTCGTTCATGGCACTGATAAAAATCTCATCCTCGAACACAAGACAGCAATTGACCGGCACCTGGTATCCTCCGGGATCAACCTCCTCTACACCAACGTCTTTTGGGGCGGCCGCAGCGAAATAAAACCCTCTGAAATATCCCCCGAAGTCTACAGTCAGTGGCACGCAAAATATGCCGAGCAAAACGTGCAAATATAGCTCTCTTCTCAGGGCCAAACCCCCTGCAATCGGAGTCCCCACTTCTCAAATACACATCATTCAACCTTAGGCAGCCCATTCCATGAGAATATTAAACCTAATGCTTCTATGCCTCTTCCCGGCGTCCTTCTCTGCAAATGCCGAGGACAAGGAGAAGAAGAAGGAGAAGGCAACAGGCAGGGACAGCATCCCGGCAAAGAAAATCGAGTTCAGCGCGCAGGGAACCCCCCCAGGCACGATGAAGTATACGCAGTCGGAAATTAAAATTAAAGCCGGACAACCAATCCGGTTAACTTTCAAAAATCCCGACATACTGCAGCACAATGTAATAATTATCAAGCCCGGCACAACGGCCAAGGTAGGAGCTTTGGCCGATGCCATGCTCACCGACCCTGAAGCAATGAAAAAAAGCTACATCCCGAAGAGCCCCGACATACTACACTCCACTGGCCTGGTAAATCCAGGAGGCCATGCCATCCTGGAATTCACTATCACCGAGCCCGGGCATTATCCGATTATTTGTACATTCCCGGGACACTGGCGCCTGATGAACGCTGTGCTGAAAGTCGTCAAATAGCACAAGCGATCAAACCTTGTTGCTCAACCGGGCTCAGCTGGATTCACGTCCACTTCCCTAGTCATTGCTTAATACGGGAGATCGCACCGGAAGCGATCTCTGCTTGAACACTGTCCGGTATACCATCACGGTCAAGTCCAATGCATCGATGTTGCGTCATTATTATCATTACAGGCTCTATTGTAATTCTCCTAGCCTCCCTCATTTTCCGCTTTTTCTTCATGCCTGATTATCAGCGAAAGGGTACATCACAGATGATTTACGTCATCGAGATCGCTATGGATGAATACAAGGAGGACTACGGCAACTATCCAGAGGGAAAAAATGGCGCTCTCGCCAATATTTTGCTCGGCGACAACTCTCGCGAAAAGCGTTATCTCCACCAAGGCTCCATCTTCCTCAGGAATGGTTTAATGACGGATCTCTGGAAGCACCCATTGCAGATCAATGTGGAAGAAGGCACCCTCGCAATTATCTCCGCCGGCAGGAATCGGCAGTTTGGCGATGCTGACGACCTCACCAGCCAACTGGCTCGTGAACGGCACCGGATTCAAGAAAAAAAGGACAGCAACTGAATGCCGTTTGTTAATTGCCCTTGATTTAACCTCCCGGGTTTCTTAACAAATAGTCAGGACGCAGCCGCGCTAATGCAAGAATATCACCGCCTCCTCAAACTCGTCCGCAATTGCGGCAAACTGCGCGAAGACCGCACAGGAACTGGCACTTACTCGCTGTTCGGTGCCCAGGCTCGTTTTGACCTGCGCAAGTCATTCCCCTGCCTCACCACAAAAAAACTTCACCTGCGCTCAATTATCCATGAACTGCTGTGGTTCCTCAAGGGCGATACCAATACCGCCTACCTGCGGGAGAATAAAGTCACCATCTGGGATGAGTGGGCTGACAATGACGGTAACCTTGGCCCAGTTTACGGCGAACAGTGGCGACGATGGAAAACCGCGGACGGAATCATCATTGACCAAATTTCCGAACTCATTGAGGGGATTAAGTCCAACCCAACCGGCAGACGGCATATAGTCAGCGCCTGGAATCCCGGAGATCTTCCAAAGATGGCACTCCCCCCCTGCCACGCGTTTTTCCAGTTTTATGTTGACGATGAAGCAAAGCAACTTAGTTGCCAGCTCTATCAGCGCTCAGCAGACCTCTTTCTGGGGGTGCCTTTTAACATCGCCTCCTATTCCCTTTTGACACTGATGATCGCACAGGTTTGCGGGCTCAGTGGCGGTGATTTTATTCACACTTTTGGAGATCTGCATATCTATTCCAACCACCTTAAGCAAGTCGAGGAACAGCTTTCACGGGAACCCCGGAAACTGCCGACAATGCGCCTCAATCCTGAAGTCACGGACATCAACGCCTTCCGCTATGAGGATTTCAGTCTGCAAGACTATGACCCCTATCCGAGTATCTCTGCCCCGATTGCCGTATGACTCAAGCACCCGACCCGTTGCGATTGATCGCCGTGGCTGCAATGGCCGGCAACCGGGTAATCGGGAAAGACGGTAAGCTTCCCTGGAGACTTCCTGAAGACCTTGAGTTTTTTAAGCAACTGACCACCGGGCACCCGGTCATAATGGGGCGCAGGACCTTTGAATCAATTGGACGCCCTCTGCCTGAACGACGCAACATCATTATCAGCAAAAGCCTTAAGACTGCGCCGGCAGGAACTGATCTTGTTGCTTCCATTGACGCCCTCCGGTTGCCGCCCGTCAACCTGTCCGGCAGGGTATTCGTGATTGGCGGCGCGCAAATATACACCGCATTAATGCCGCAAATCGATGAAATCTACCTCAGCTACATATTTGAAAATCACCAAGGGGACACCGTCCTTCCTGAATTCGAGGATTCCTTTGATCTGCGGGAAGTAATCAGGAAATATGAAAGCTTCGAGGTAAGGCATTATGTCCGCAATGCATTACAGTGACCCAACTATCTGCCAATACAGAAAAGATGCCTGGAACCGCGGAGAAAAATCATGTCGTCCACCGGGACCGGGCTTGCGATCATTCTCTCCCCCATGTCGTTTTCTGCAAGTAATTCAAACCCCGACTCACCTACCTTCATGGTCATCACCACGCCATCCTCCCGAGCGAGGATCATCAGGTTGCCGGCTAATGCCGGTGAGGAATAATAACTCGCGCTGCTTCGCGGAAGTTTCTGCGACCAGAGTTCTTTGCCGGACTTGATGTTGCAGCAAAAAATCTGCCCGCGATCGGTAATAAGGTAAGCCTTGCCGTTGACGGCAATCGGGCTCGGAACATCTGCCCCGATTTGGTGTTCCCACAGGCGATTGGTAGCCGTGACATCCCCCTGTCCCGAGGCTTTTACTCCGGCAAAGAACCCTTTCCTGCCGTAAGGAACAACAACCACGCCATCGGAAATAGACGGCGACGCGATGACTCTCCAATAATCCTTGTTCCGGGGATTGTAGCCACCACAATCCCAAAGCAACTTGCCATCAGACGCGCGATGTGAAGTAAGGTGATCTGAGCCGAAGGTAATGATAGACTCATTTCCCTTTTCTCCGAAAACCAAGGGCGTCGTGTAGGATTGGCCTGTTTCCTTTGGAACCTTGTAAGTCCGGTTCACTCGCCAGACGAGTTTGCCGTCCTTCTTCGCGAACGCCACCAAATAGGAATCCTTCGATTTCTCCGGGTCGCCGCCCTCATATTCCTGCATCACGGCAACAACGACCAGATCGCCCACTAGGACCGGAGAAGTGCCAAGGTCCCACCACAGCGAATCAGAGCCAAATTCCTCCTGTAAATTACGCTGCCAACCCACTTCCCCCTTCATTCCCATGGCGGCAAGGGTGCCGCTCTTGTAGTAGACAAACACCTGCCTGCCGTCGGTAACCGGCGAAGGGTTGCTGCCACTACCATTTCTGTGCTTTCCGGGACGCTCATTGCCAAACGATTTCTGCCATTTCTTTTTCCCGGAACGGTCATAACAAACGACACCATCATTGCCGCCGACAGGCGCAGTTAAAAAAATGGAGTTTCCCCAGATTACCGGGGTCGAACTGCCCTTGCCGGACAGTTCAATTGCCCAGCGAACATTCTTCCCAGGTGAAAATTCCCAGGTATAACTGCCCGCTTGAGCCACGCCGTTGCCAGTCGGGCCGCGCCACGCAGGCCAGTTCTCAGCTGAAACAGACAGGATTGAGCCTATCAACAGGAACACGAAAAGTTTTGTTGCTTTCATCATTTTGCGGCAAAGATACCTCCCCGGTAAACAAAGTCGAGCCCCGTGACCGCGAATTGACCACTTGAGGACAGGCATTTGCCAAGGTCCTGACAGGCGTTATGATCGCAGGGACTCAAAGAATGCACTTTCAAATTCTAGCCGCTGCCTCAGTCATCATACTGATGTTTACGCCCGCCGGCCAAGCAGTTGATGCCGCACCTGCAATTAACCGCAACTGTCCCGTTGAACCGGGAAAAAAAGCACATGAGCAATACCAGATCGAGCATCTGGGCAAACGAATCATATTCTGCTGTGAGGAATGTCTTGCTGAATTCAAGCGTTCACCACAAACCTACCTGTCATCAATCCCTGATCATGCCCCCGAAGATGTGAAGCATCCGGGGGAATCGCGTATCCAGACACTGTTTGACAACGCATGGAACACTGCGGCGACAGCCGCCGGATTGACAATCGGGACACTTCTTTTATTCCTGCTGATCTGCCTCAGGTATACTTTCTCAAAGTTCTCACCCCATAGTCGAGTTACCCGGATCTCTCAAACCCTAACCTGCAGGAAGTCCATTGCCGGCTGGTTGATTATTCTGCTTGGAGCAGAAGCGATTTTCGCCCACTTGGCACACCATAATACATGCATGGAAATAAGTGATTCGAAACTTGAGAATGCTATTCACTACACAACATTCCG
>JAYGGE010000030.1:0-3088 GCA_046581505.1 Verrucomicrobiales bacterium
AGGAGCCCGCGCCCGCGGTGAAGGAGCCCGCGCCCGCGGTGAAGGAGCCCGCGCCCGCGGTGAAGGAGCCCGCGCCCGCGGTGAAGGAGCCCGGGTCAGGGTTGGGATTTGGTGGAGGAAGTGCACCTCGTCCAAAGCCTCCGCTGCAAAGTGATGAGGATGGGTTCCTGCGACTTCCACCGCAGCCTTGAATGGACCGAAGACTCAATGTGACTGGAGTCAGGGAGAGTTAAGTGGACTGTGGAGCAGGAACAGGGGGAGTTTTGATTAGCTGTAATCGTTGCGTCCTGATTGCGGGGCGATCAGGCGTGGGCGGGAATTGCGTTGCAGGGGGAATTGCCTAAAGGGGATTGTGAGCCGGAACCCATCATCTTCGCGCCGCCCCTTTCGCTGGCTCATTATTGTGCTCGTTTTATTGTGCGGCTTGCTGGTGACCCCGATCCCGGGGAAGATTTATCGGGGGATTGTGCGGATTGCCGGGGATCCGGGTGAAGCTAGGATCATCAGGGAAGTGGAGGTCAAGGAGATCGTGAGGGAGATTAAGGTTCGCGAACCGCTGCCGGAGCGGTTTGTGAACTACAAGATTGTCGACACGGCAAGACTCTGGAGTGGGATTGAGGTGAATTCTGCAATGGAGGTAATTGAAGGGAAGATTGCCTCGATCGAGAGGAACAACCCGAAAGGCTACACTTTTGATTTCAAGATTAACCTGACTGTTCCCGTACCGGGCGCATCGATGGAGGAACTTGCCGGGAATAATCCCCATCTTTCCAGGACATTGCCCGCGATTGGGCAGTTGGTGGCAGGCGGGAAGGTGTCCGGTTTCTACCATAAGCTCTACGAGATCAAAGCCAAGCGGGTGCAGCAGTTCATCACGCGCCTTAACGCCGTTCCTGACCGGCATAATTTCTATGACTGCGAGAGCATCCTTGAACTGCAGCATCCTGACTCGAAACAAAAGGTGTTTTTCCTGCAGGGGGACATGGACGTGGTGTCTGATGGATCCGACGGGGACCGTATGCCTGAGTATGATCAATATATTGCCAAGTCGACAAACTATCAGCCCTTTACCAGCTATGGCTGGAAGAAGAAAACCAGGCAACCCAACCCCTTGCTTGCAAGTTGGCAGAAGAAACTCGCCACGGCACAGCAGGAACTCACGGCCGGCAAGGTGCGTGCTTCGCGTCTGGTTTCCCATAAGCAGCATATAACGACCCTTAAGCGGGAGATTGCGGACATGAAGGCGCGCAGTTTTCTGATTGCCCGTGAAGATCCCTTTATTGTCATTCCCTCCTGGATGCGGGGGTATGGCAACCAGAATGCGTTTGCGCCCAATATTGGTGATTATGCCGCCGTGATATTTGAGGATCGTGTGTTTCCCGCGATTGTCGGTGATACCGGGCCGACATGGAAAGTGGGTGAGGCTTCGCTGCGCCTAGCCAGGGAAATTAATCCCAAGGCTTCGCCCTACAGTCGTCCGGTCAGCAAACTGTATGTTTCCTACCTGATTTTTCCCGGCAGCAGGGATCCAGCGGATGCGCCGGATCTTGACCGCTGGCACCGCAGGGTCAGCACGCTGCTGCAGAGGATAGGCGGTCTTGGAGAGGGCGTGAAGCTGCACCGCTGGTCCAATAACCTTGTGAAGGAGAAGCAGGTGGATTGAGGGCGGACTCTGCGAGTTTTGAACTTTTCCGGGTGTGAGATTTGCTAATGAGGGCACATGAATCAGCGGGGAAAATCAATCATCATTTAAATCATGCCTGAGGTTTGTACGAAAGTTCAGATTGAGGTGAGTATTCCCAAACGCAAGAATGAGGTGTCCAGTAGCATTGAACGTTTTCAACGTCTACAACCCGGGATCAAGTTGTTACGATGCCTGAAAAAGAATTTGGCGTTGGTGCTTTCAGTGGGTTACTTATGTTTTTAAATCAGGAAATCCAGTATATCCCGAAACCATGTCCGAAGAGGATCCCCCGAAACGTCCAAAACTGATTGTCCCCGGTGCTGATTCCAGTGCCGATCCAGGACAGCTTGTCGTTCCCGAAGAGGCAGCAGGGCCGGCACCCCAACCGGCAATTCCTGTTGAGCAGGAGGTGGCTCCAGAGCCGGAAAGTGTTCCTGTCGTTGAGCAGCAAATACCGCAAGTGGCAGAGGAACCCGTCGGCCCGGTGAAAATCGCGGAGATGGCGCCTCCCCCGGTTGAAGAGAGCCTTGAGGAAATTGTGGGAACCGTTGAGGCGGCAGAGGAAGTGATCGCTGAGATCGATGAAGCGGAGGCGGCGGCAGCCGCAGCGCAGGCGGCAGCAGCGCAGGCGGCAGTAGCGCAGGAGGCAGCGGCGCAGGCGGCAGCAGCGCAGGAGGCAGCGGCGCAGGAGGCAGCGGCGCAGGAGGCGGCAGTGGAGGCGGCAGCAGCGGAGGCGGCAGCACTCAGGCACCAATATGCTGCACAGCAGGCGCAAATGGCAGCGCCGCAACAGGGCTATCCCCAGCAGGGCTATCCCCAGCAGGGTTATCCCCAGCAGGGTTATGGGCAACCCCCGGGACCACCTCTGGTGGGACAGCCGAAAGGCATTCCCGGATGGGCAATGTTTTTGATGGGGTTTTTGACTGCCGCGCTTGTTACGATATTAACCTTTAAGCTTACGCCCATAGGGGAAGCCTTTATCGCGAAGGATCTCAAGGAAAAAGGATGGATAAAAAAGGCGGTTCCCAGAAGGCAGGCGGAGCCAAGCCCCCGCCCGGCTCCGGCAGTTCGCTCTGAGGTTCCCCCGCCTGCGCGGGGTGGTGATGCACCAGGGCCTGAAGCGCCGGATGGCGGGGATGAGCCGACAGCGGATGATGCGCAACCTGGCGAGCCGGAAGCAGCACAATAACCAAGCGGAGATTTTTACCGGCGCTTACTCGGGAACCCGGAAGATCCTGTCACTGTCAGGCTCCATTGCCAGCCCTCCGGGCTTGATGTCGCGCACATCAAGGAGAGCGAAGGGCGGGTAGGGAGACTTCACGAATCCGTGATTCCCGGTCTTCAGCGCAAGCGGGTAGTCCGGCTTCTTTTTCGCTTCCGGCTTCGTCTCGGCAACAGCTTCTT
>JAYGGE010000083.1:0-2787 GCA_046581505.1 Verrucomicrobiales bacterium
ACCCCTGCCTCGTTGGAGAAAACTCCACGCTTAATGCCCTGGATCAGCGCACCTATGAACCCGCCGAGTGCCGCGCTGCCGGAAAAAGCCTCAGTGAAGATTAATTCAACAGCGCCGGGAATCTCTGTTGCATTCACCACGAGGACAACAACCGCGGCAAGTACATATGTCACACACATGAAAGGCACAAGCAATGAAGTAACCCGGGCGATCCAGACAATGCCGCCAATAATGACCAGGCCGACCATTACCGCCACGATTAACCCGAAGTGCCAGCCTGTTTCAAGAATGCCGAAACTGTCGGCAAATTGCGCTTGCGCCTGATTGGCCTGAAACATGTTGCCGGCACCGATGGCACCTGCAATACAGAAGATGGCAAAGAGCACCGCGAGGATTTTGCCTAGGGGCGCCCAGAGCCCCCCCTTGGCTCCAAGGCCGTCACGCAGGTAATACATTGCTCCGCCGCGTGTTGTTCCGTCAGGGTCAATGCGGCGGAATTTAACGCCGAGCGTGCACTCGGCAAACTTGGTGGTCATGCCGCACAAGCCGACGAGGATCATCCAGAAGGTGGCACCCGCCCCGCCGATCCCGATCGCCACAGCCACACCGGCAATGTTGCCGAGACCCACCGTCGCGGAGAGCGCGGCGGACAGGGCCTGAAAATGTGTAATTTGGCCGGGTGCGTCAGGATCAGTGTATTTGCCCTGTATGGTTCTCTTGGCGATTCCTATCGCGCGGAAGTTGATAAAGCGGAAATAGACAGTGAGGAAGATTGCGGTTACCCCCAATATGATGAGAACGAGCGGGATTGCTGCTCCTCCGGGCAGTGGCACTGCCCAGAAGACGATTTCCTCTGCCACCGAGGCAACAGGTTCCAGGGTGGCGTCGATGATCTTATCGATGTTGCCGTTCGCTTTCTCCTCAGCTTTACCCTGAACGATGGTTCCGCCAAGTGCCAGAAGGGCGATCAAGAGAAGAGGCAATCCCCGTGAAATTCGCCAACGATCCTGATGCAATGCAGTCATGTTTTCAAAGCTATGGGCGTCCATTGCCCCGTGTCGAGAATTTCTTTAAGGAATCTTAAGGAAATCTCTCCAAAAGCCCGTAGAAAGGGATTTTCAGCAGGATCCTTTCCAGGATACGTGAAGCCAAGCGTCATTTGTGCGCAAACCCTCCAGCATTAATTCACCGGCTTAAATCAGGTCTTGATTCCATCGGTTACAACCAGTAAGAAGCTACGCCTGACGTGCGGCATTGCCGCGCAGAATCAGCCATTATGACAACCGGTCAGGTTCCAATTGTGTTTGCGCCAAGAAATTCGGATCTGGCATCAAAAGTAGCCGGGAAAAATTGCATATACCGATCAAGGATGCGCAATGCGGAGTTGTTTTATTGCCGATGTAGGAGAACATGGCAGGAACAGGCATGAGCAAGGAAATCACCCACCATGAGGGCGAATTGACCGCAACGCGAGAGCGTGCGCGAAGGCAGTGGAAACTTGATGCGATCAGTACTGGCACCGGGGTTTTCCTGGCGCTTTTCATGTGGGGACACATGTTCTTTGTCAGCAGTATTCTCACCGGCGAGCGCGGCTTCAACTGGATCTCCAATCTCTTTGAGCATTACTGGCTGGCCCAGCCGACTCTGGTGGTGGTGACGATTGTGTTTTTTGTCCACTTCATCACTGCCAGCCGAAAAATTCCCGTTAAGCTGGCTGAACGCAGGCGCGTGAAAAAACTTGGTGATGACATCTCGCAAAGTCAGTGGAATATCTCAAAGGAGGACCGCCGGGAACTTGAGAAAATTCGTCCACACAAGGAGACCAGCCTGTGGATCTGGCAGGTTCGCTCCGGCATGATCATCCTGGCACTGGGCTCTGTTCATCTCTTCGTGGTCATGGCGGATGTCGTGCAACGCACTTTCAATATCGGCGAGGGACTTGGGATCAATGCAGCGGAAACCATGGCGCGGGTTCAGGACGGCATGTGGATCCTCTACGCCATCCTGCTTTATGCCGTTGAGGTGCACGCGGGCATCGGGCTTTACCGGGTAACCGTCAAGTGGGGGCTGGGGGCGAGGATTCCTATTATCGGTTCCCGCATTACCCGGGGCATGGCTCAAAAAATGGAGCGTATCGTACTCTGGTTTTTCCTGATTATCGGCTTTGTCACCTTGCTGGTGATGGCCGGGGTCATTGCCCCGCCTCTGGAATTCCTTTTACCTCCCCTGCCCGTTGCAAATTAGCCATGAGTGAGCTTATAACCACAGACGTTCTGATCATAGGCGCCGGTTTGGCCGGAGAGCGTGCGGCAATATCAGCTTCCGCAGAGGGCAATGAAGTGGTGATACTTTCCCTTGTGCCTCCACGGCGGAGTCATTCCTGCGCCGCCCAGGGGGGAATGCAGGCGGCCCTTGGCAACTGTGCAAAGGGTGCCGGAGACAGCGAGGAATTGCACTGGCTTGATACCGTAAGGGGCAGCGATTGGGGCTGCGACCAGGAGGTGGCCCGGATTTTCGCAGACACGGCACCGGTAGCCATACGCGAGATGGCCCACCACGGGGTGCCCTGGACGCGCGTGAAGGGCGGCCCGGCCGAATACTTCATCAAGGGCAAGAAGGTCACCCTTGAGGAGCCCCGTGAGAATGAGGGGCTCATTATGCACCGTGATTTTGGCGGAGTGTCACGCTGGCGAACCTGTTACACTGCTGATGGAACCGGTCACACCGTTCTCTACACCATGGACAACATGGTTGTGGAACTCGGCATTGCAGTGCATGACCGCATGG
>JAYGGE010000086.1:0-2098 GCA_046581505.1 Verrucomicrobiales bacterium
TCCCGGGGGACGGTCATTTGGCCTGCCTGCAAAACCGCCCGGGCGATTGGATGGCGAGGACAACTCCCCGGCACTGATTTCTCCATCCTGGTTGCGGTCCATGCGCCGGAGTATGACGACTGCCATGTCGATTTCTCCCTGTTGAAGTTTTCCGTCCCGGTTGTAGTCGAGTACCTGCAGAATGGTCCTGTCCCCTCCGGCATTGCCACCCTCCGGAGAGCGGCGTTGTGGTGAACCCCGGCGCGGGCGCTGTTCGTTTGGTGTCCCCGCGTTGTTGCCCCTGGCAGGAGGCCGGGCGGTATCACGCAGCGGTGGACGCGGGTTGTCCTGGCTCCTGGCATTGTCATTGCCCCGGTCGCGCCGCGGTGGTTCTTTATCCTGGCCTTGCGCGAAGGCGTTGCAGGCAAGGGTCAATGCGGCGATTGTAAGGCAGCGTGCTAGATTGGCAGTTTTCATGGTAAGGTGAGTTTTGATAATTTGGAATGGGGAGCTTTTTCAGTCTATGGCAACAGTTTAGGATGCAAAGATTACCGCAGAATGATGGCGGAGAAAATACTCTAAATGAGCTTGTGCAGAACAAACTTTTGGCGGGAATTCCGGGAAAGTCGTGCTTCACAGGGCGCAATTGCCGTTATTGGCAGGTTGACCCTTGTTGAAGAGAGGGTCTCAGGCCCTGATATTGTCGATTTTCCGGCGATCACGCTTGGCGGGCCCGAGCCGCTCTTTGCTTCCCACGGCATCAAGCATGGTGTTGTAAACATCGATTCCCTCGGCGTTGACATCCATGATCTCGCCGGTCTTGAAGCGTCCTCCGGCTCCACTGATGGCATGGAAGACGCCTGAAAGCTCGCGCTTGACATCATTATGGCGTCCGTCGCCGGACTCGGTTGATATTGTGATTAACGAATTTTCGAGGATTGTCTTGCCGTTGCCCTCAATGGCGCCTTCATCGTTGAGGGCGTCCAGGAAGTAGGCCACCTCGCGCATCTTCATGTGGGCATGTGCCCGCAGGGCTTCATTGTTATTCTTTTCGTTGAATTTGTGCCACCACTCATGGCTGCAACCCTTGTCCCCGGATGCATTGTGCTGCCGGGCATCATCGAAGGTGAATATCTTACGACCCTCATATTGATAATCCCCGGTCAGGCGGATGCGTTCACCGGCGGCGAGGAATGTCAGGGAGCCAAAGCGAACACGGTCGGTGAGGATGGCAAGTGCATAAAGCTCTGCCATTAAACGCCACTCGCTTGTTAGTTCCTGGAGGCTGATGTCGATTCCCTGTCCGCCGGGATCGGCCTTGCCCTCGTGTTTAAGCAGTGATCTTGGCGGCACAGGGGGAATTCCGGAATCCTGATTGGCCTTATGATCCTTGGCAAAGGCACGCTGCTCAAGTTCGCGAATGCGGTCCAGATGATCCCTTAAACGTGATTTCGACGTTGTCCCCAGCGGGGAATTGGCACCGGTGTAATATTGATACTGGTCAACCACCGCATCAAGGACGCTGCGTTTCAATCGTTTGCGTTTTTCGTTCTTATCATTCCCGGAGAGGTTCACCGTGCCGAATACCCGGTCAAACAGGTCGCGCGGTTTTTCCTGCATGCTGGCGGCAATGGTGCCGTCGGGATTGTAGCTGTGGATGTATCTGCTGATCCTGCTGCGGCGGAAGAAAGTCCCTGCAACCAGGGTCGGCACCAGGCCTTTTGGCAACCCGTTTGGGTAGTGTGCACGGCGCACCAGCTGGTCGATGGAGGCACCTCCCGATTTTGCCTCACCGTCTGGTGCAGTTGCGGTGAATGCCCCGGATGCGCCGTCAAAATGGGCGTTGATTCCTGATTGGTCGCAGCGCACCTGGTCGACATTGCGCATAATGAGCAGCTTCCCAGAGAGAGACTTGAGTGGTTCAAGCACTCCGTTAAAGCCCTCAGCCTGCAGGGGTGCCGGGATACCGAGGCCGAAAAAGACATTAAAGGCCCGTGCTGGAATGGGTTGTTTTGCCACCGCGCCAATGACATCGGTGACAGTCATTTCCTCAAGCAAGGGCAGGCCGACAGTGATGCCGCCGAGGCCGCGGAGCACGGTGCGGCGGGTGATTTTATGA
>JAYGGE010000092.1:0-4148 GCA_046581505.1 Verrucomicrobiales bacterium
GCGGGCCGGTGGCCTTGGCGATGCCGAAGTCGATCACCTTCGCGCCCGGCTTTCCCTCCGAGAGGCCCACCAGGATATTGCTCGGCTTGAGGTCGCGGTGGATGATGCCCTTCTGGTGGGCGTGCTGCACCGCATCGCAGACCCCGGTGAACAGCTCCAGGCGCGCGCGCAGCTCCAGGCGGTGGGTGTCGCAGTATTCGGTGAGCGGCACCCCGTCAACGTATTCCATGGCAAACCACGAGCGCCCGTTGTCGGTCATCCCGGCGTCCAGGATCCGGGCAATACCCGGGTGCTGCATGAGCGCGAGCGCCTGCCGCTCGGCCTCGAAGCGGGCCAGTATCTCGCGGCTGTCCATGCCGGCCTTAAGCACCTTCAGCGCCACGCTCCGGCGCACCGGCTCCTTCTGCTCGGCGAGGAACACCTCGGCGAAGCCGCCCTCGCCAATTGGCTGGCGCAGGGTGTAGGGCCCGATCAGCTGGCCGGGGGCAAGGCCTCCCTCCTCCTTTGACACGACCGTCGCCCCCTGCTCCTTCTCCCCGAGCAGCTGGCGCACACGGGTGAGCAGCTCATCGTCCTGGCCGCACATCTTCAGCAGCCACGTCTGGCGCTCCTCCCCGCTGCGCTCCAGCGCCCCGGGAAGAATCTCACGTGCCCGCTGCTCGTCCTCCTCCCGCTTCATCCCCAACCTTTTACACCAATCACCCACATCGCACAAGGGCGCTGGGGGGCTTAGGGCTTAACTGACTTTAATCTGATCCCTTAATTCTCTTTGTTGATTGGCTCTGGAAATTCATCTTTTGGAAGCTTCAGCGCTTTGGGCAGTAAGGGCATTATCTCATCACCTGCAATTTCCATTTGCGTTCCATCGATAAACTTCCAGCTCTTGCCCCCATCCGAAGAAATTCCCAAAAGATAGCCTTTGTCGATGAGTTTCAGGGGGGGCGTTGTCATTTCCATTTCGTTTTCTGTTGGCAATACGACAAATGTAGTGCCGCCATCATTTATAAATTCACCTGGCTCACCGACATCGAACGACTTAAATGTAGTGCCCACCTCCTTTAGTGTTTTCAGTCCTTTCCGCATTTGCGCAATCATCTCTGCGCGCCCGCCCAGATATTCAACAACGGAGTCATAGGCGAGGTCGGCCGATCTCTCAAAGTCCCCGTTAATGGTTGCCGCAGCAAACTCCTGGGCCAGCTGCCTTACTACTTCCCGGGGCCCTGCTTTGGATTGAGGTTGGGTCGAAGGGTTTTCCGCCGCCTTTTTTGCGCACCCCACTAACAGCACGCCTGAGATCAGGATTATGTGTTTCATTGAATGGTATGTCATATTGAGATGACGAACAATCAACTCAAATATTCAGGGATTTTCCGCATGAACCCGCGGCTGGTTCGTCAGTTAAGCATGCAATGCGAATTACGTACGGGATCTGGATGTTGCGCGGGAAGTGGCGAAACGCTTGTGATCTTAGTGGGTGAGTTACCTTACAATTCTCTTACAAAACTCTTACCGGGCCCTGACGACTTGGTCGCCGGGTTGAAGAACCTTGGGTGCATGCGAAAGAGCCGGGTCTCCAGTTACGGGACAGCCGGTGACAAACCACCAAACACATAAACCCCACCATGAAATTAACTGCACACATTCACCTCCCGGTGCTTCTTGCGGCCGGTATTTTCACCGCGACCCCCGCATTCGCCTACGGCGACTACTCCGCAATTTTTTCATTTTGCAATGCGGCTGCCGATGCAGGGTGTGGCGTTGCCATTACCGGCACGAACATCACCGGCACGGACATCACCAGCACGGACATCACCGGCACGGACAGCAATATTTCAAGCAGTGAGCGTCATCAGATCAAGTCCAGCAAGCAATGGGCCGAAGTCTGGGGCAGGCACAAGGGGCTGAGGAAGGGGGATGATCCCGCCGGGCTGCCCAAGGTTGATTTCAGGCAATCCATGGTGATCGCGATATTTGAAGGAACTTACCGGGAATATCCTTCTGTTCACGATCGTTCCCTAAGGGTCAGGGGACTCAAGGTTTCCTCAATTTCAGAAAAACCGGACCGCATTGTCTTCGAGTTTGGTGACTTGACAGACAACAACAGGGACCGGCTTGATTTAATTCGAACAAGGCGTGCCGCAGTTGCGTGGGAGAAGGCGCCAAGGGTGACCCCGTATGGTTTTTTTATCATCCCCGTTAAGGCCAAGCCAATAGAAATCATGAGGGTAATCAGTTACCAGACCGTGGCCAGTTCCGAAAATATTAGTGAGTCAGCGCTTCTTGCCCCCGTCCTTCCGGATCTTCGCCCCGAAACCCCAGGCCGGGATCCCGTGCACGTTTCCGGGGCCACCGACTCGAATTCCGCTGGGACCAGCACCGGCGCAGTTCAGCGTCCTGCCGCACGTGCAGATGTTCCCGATGGCTTGATCAAGCCAGGATCTACCATCACCGGGGCCGAAAGCAGGATAGCAAAGAGAGAATACAGCCGCATTACGTCCAGCAATCAATGGGCCGAGTTGTGGTGCAGGCACAGGGGGCTGGGTAGCGTCGAGGATTCCGCCGGGCTGCCCAGGGTTGATTTCAGGCAATCCATGGTGATCGCGATATTCGAAGGGCGTGCCATGAACGGTTCGCGGGTCAGGGTTGAATCGATTTCAGAAGAGCGGGAACACATGGTCTTCAGGTATAAAATCCAGGGCTATCAGACCTCGGGTCCTAATGGGGGAGGGGTCCCGTGCACTGTTTATGGATTCTTTGTCGTTCCCCGGTCGGCTAAATCATTGGTCCTGGAAGAAGGGGTCGGAGGACATCGGATACCAACTGAAAGGTTCCCGCACGGCAGGCCGCCGGTCTGGGAAAAACAAGTCATTTTCCCGAAGATTCCGGACTTTGATGCCGCGGGTTGAGGGACCAAGAACCCCTTGCCTGTTTTGGCCCGGGTTTAGTCATGTATAAAAAGAAAGGAAAAGAAACGATGAAGGTTTTTATGTCAATTCTAATGGCTGTGCTGCTCTTTGGCTGTGAATACGAGGCGCCCATCTTCCTGAAGGAGGATATCCCTGTCGATCCTGAGGTCCTTGGCCTGTGGGAGCCAATTCCCGATAAAGGAGAGGAACCTTTAGATGAGCGGATGGTGGTCATGAAGTTTTCAGACAGCGAGTATCTGATTCATTATCCTGTCGGCAAGTATGGGATGTATTTCAAAGGTTATCCTGTCAGGTTTGAGGGTATATCTTGTGTGCAGTTACAGGCAATAGGGACCTCCAAAGGCCCCATCAAGAAGGACGAGAAGGAATTGTTTCATGTTGCATCGTATCGCGTTGAGGAAGGCGGGATTGAAGTCAGGGTGCTGAATTTCAACTTGATAGATGATAAGCTGAAAACGACTGAGGAGTTGAGGGAGGCTTTCCTTAAACATAAGGACCACAAGGACTTGTTCAGGGAGCCGGTAAAATTCAGGAGACTTAGATCTGCGGAGTGAGATCGGGACCGCTCACTTGACTGGCGCAAGCAGGTAGGTTCCTGCACAAATCACATACCGGATCCCCTCGGGGCCGGGTCACCGGGGCATGTCTTCGAGGGAGGCTGGGGCGAGATTTTTTTTTCCGCATGAACCCGCAGCTGGTTCGTCAAGTAAGCATGCAATGCGGGGTATTCATCAATTGAACAACTGCACCATTCACAATACAAAAATCCCGCCATGAAATCCATATCCACATCCACACCAGTGCGGGCACTGCTCGCCATCAGTGTTGTCATTTTTGCCTGCCTGAGTCCCCCGGCGTCTGCCCAGGTTGCGGTTGGCAAGGATCGTGAGGCGCCCGACGGGGAAGGCATCCTTGAGATGAGGGTGCATGCGGGCGAAGTGGCCCGGGTCCAGTCCTCATGCTGCGGGGCGAGGATACCTAACCTGGGCTGGGAGCCGGCACTGCCCCCCGATAATTCCGAACTGCACGTGCTGGCTGAGTCGGCGCGTGAGCAGGACCGCATCTTTATCGATCCCGGGACAGGTGACCTGATCTTTGAGACAACGCCGGCAGACGCGGGAACGACCGTCATCAACGTGTTCGCGACGGACCCGAGGTCAGGGCGTCTGCTCGCGACCGCCGTGCTCTTCGTTGAGGTTGTTCCGCTGGAGATTAGTGAAA
>JAYGGE010000180.1:0-25260 GCA_046581505.1 Verrucomicrobiales bacterium
CATGTCACGCGTGATATCAGTTGTTCCCTGAATATTTAATTGGCAGGATCACGTTTATTTCCTGGGCGCAGGTCATGCATTACCTGTTCCCCCCAATACCTGAGGAAAAACTTCTTTTCCCCGAAATTGAACAGCTTCTCATCAGCTCCCACGATTGGGCGCAGGGTGGTTGTCATTTGCAGGGTGACAACCAGGAAAACAAGGCACCAGAGGATGATGTGGCTGATGTTGGTCATTCCCAGGGCACGTCCTGCCCGCAAGGCCAGCACGAATCCGAATCCAACGCAGACACCCCAGAGTAGAATAAGCAACGCCCCAAGAAAGCTGGCGGAAGTGCTGGAGACACTGAAAAGCCAGATCACCGGGGTAAACCCGATCAGCAACAGTCCCGACAGGGCGATAAACGCACAGAGCACGCCGGTGATCGTCTGAAACCTGGCATTCACTCCCCCCAGGCAGGAGAATATATAGAGGCTGGGAAGACAGATCAGCCCACTGAAGAAAAGTCCAAGCACGATTTTAAGGGGCGCAGCCCAAAGCTGGTTGTTCCAGGAAAAGGTGCCAACCACGAACCCGAACACAGAGAGGCAGGCTACTGATATCAGGATCAGGCAGGTGATAATCCTTCCCGGGTTCTTTTGTGCCTCAAGATCATGGATGATCGAGAGGGGTTTCTTGAGAAGGGAGCCAATCAGGTTGGGTAAATTGCACCCCCCCTCCAGTGGTTCGTATCCTTTCACGGGATGACTCCCGGTTGCTTGCCGGAGGGCAAGTGGAGCACTTTGTGTTTGCGCTGTTTGTTCGTCAGTCATGGTGGCAGTGGTGATGCAGGTTCAGGTGATTAGAAAAAAGAGAGGTTTTGCAAGGCCCGGAAGGCAGCTTCATAAAAATTGCCGTTAAAGGGATCGGGACGGAGAAATTCGATCTCAAGGCCGGGAGAAACGAAGAAAGGCCGCAGGTTCCATGAAATCTGGGCGCCAACAAACAGGTTGCCGAGTAGCCATGCCAGGAAGGTATGCGTTCCCGCGCGTCTCGTGGCGGCAAATTCGCGGACGCAGGAAAGCAGGCGGACATGAGCCAATATGCCCGCCAGGGCGATCACTGTGGTATGGAGCAGGAGCGTTGTTGCATGCCCAACCAAAGCACCGTCTGAATCTGGTCCGGGCATATTGAGGCTGAGGAAAAGGATGACGGGGCTGAGCACGCCAAGGATCACGCTCATGATGGCATAGCCGGTTAACAGGAACCGTAAGCTCTGGCGTAACCCTATTTCACTGCCGAGAACCAGGCCGAGCAGGCCATTTAGCAGGCCATTGACGCACAGGGTAAGGAAAATAATAGCGGGGAACTTGATAGCCACATAGCAGGACATCTCCCAACCCTGCCTGAACCCGATAACCGATCCGTAGATGCCGCATCCCAATGTAATGAGAACAATGCAAACCGGAATGGAATCCCGGCGCGCTTCCCTGATCCAGGAGGTGAGCAAGTGCTTTTCCCCCCGGCACAGTGCGCCGGCGCTCTGGAAAAGATGTGCGAGAAGAGTCATTCTTGTTGAAGATTATATGATCGTTTCGGGCCAGTCCTGTTGGCCTCCATCATGGAAAAAACGCGTTCACCCTGCTCTCAACTGCATCGATTAACGCATCAGGAGTGGATGTGCCTGCCGTGATTCCAAGCGTATCCGTGTCATTGATCCATGCAACCCGCACATCCTCCGACCCCTGTATATGGTGCACCCGCTCACAGAACTGCCGGCAGGTTCCAACCAATTCACGAGTGTTGTTGCTGTTTTTACCCCCAATGACCAGGATCACGTCTGATTTCCGTGCCAATTGCTCAGCTGCATGCTGCCGCTGCTTGGTCGGTTGGCACACGGTATCCACAAACCGCACCCCGGAATCCGGAAACCGCGCCTGCAGATATTCCACCAGGTCGCGAACCCTGACAATGGGCTGGGTGGTCTGCGCCACCACCCCAAAACGCGAATGAGGTTCAAGGTTATCAATGTCCTCCTCGCTTAAGACAACATCACATTCTGCCAAATCCTCTGTGAGTCCGCGAACCTCTACATGTCCATGACGCCCGATAATCACCGGATGATATCCGGCTGACACGAGTTGCCGAACCTGCCTGTGGGCATAATGAACCAGTGGACAGGTGGCGTCCTGTATCTGCAAACCTTCCCCGCGCAGCCGTGCTCGGGCACGGTTTGAGGCCCCGTGCGCGGTAATCATCACGGTTTGCGTTGCCACTGCCTGGGGACTGTCCTCGAAGCACACTCCGCGATCCTGCAGATCTCCCAGCACCTGGGCGTTGTGGACCAGCTCACCCAAGACAGTGAGGGGTCGTTGCTTTACCACGCCGTTGGCAAGGGCAATCGCATCACGCACACCAAAACACATGCCCATGTGTGCGGCCCGCAGAACGGTTAATTTAACTTTGTTACACAAAGTATGAGATGTCATTGGTTCTTGTCAGTTGATTAACGGTTATTTGGACCCGCGCGCCTGCTCTATGATCTCCTCCAGGAGATCCACATACCCGCCAAAAGCTTCACGTCCTTCACGGGTGAGCGCACATGTGGTCAGTGAGCGGTTGTCACTGAAGCTCTTGGAAACGGAGATGTAACCGGATTTTTGAAGTGTACGGATATGGGTGGTAAGGTTGCCATCAGTCATTCCCAGGGTGTCCCGCAACTCGGTAAATGAAAACTCCGCTGAGGAGGCAAGTGTTGACATAATCGCCATTCGGCTCTTCTCATGGATCACCTTATCCAGTTGCTGGAAGAAATCCGGATTCACTCGATCTCCTGGGGTTCGGAGGTCAGTCTCAGGTATAAGCCATAGGCCAGGTGATTGAACCCGAAGGTCCAGCCCATTACCAGGTGGGCCCGGGATTCATTGAGCCACGGTATTTGTCCAGATTCTTGAAAGAAGAGGCATAAACTCCCTAGAATAAGATAGATCCATCCCAGTAATTTAAGGCCGCGACGCATAAAAAATCCGGCCGAATGCACCGCCCCGCCATAAAGGATCATCCATAAAGCGGCCAAGCGAATACTGTCTGGATTTGTGGCGGGTAAATCGCCTAACTCGAGAATCCCCAGTATCAATCCAGCCACCAGCAATGGCATCATGGCCTGTGCAACACGCCTTGTGGGTGGCGACCAGAACTTTTCGCCGGCCTTTATCGCCTGTCGGTGCATGAGTATCAGCACAACACCGCCCGTGATTGCCGCCACGCTCATCCAGTAGCCGGCAAAATAATCTTTTCCCGTCCAGCCCGCCACCTGGGCCAACCCGGCAGCGATGATCCCAAGCATTCCAGCCACGATGGAGATTGGCGCCAATGCGCGCCGATATACGCTGGCCCTTTCCATCAGGGTGCGAATGGTATTTAGATTTTCTTCAGCCCAATTGGCACTCATCTTTCACTTTGTGTCACAAAGTGAAAGATGCAAGCAATACTTCACTATAGTCCCGGGAAAGGGAAGCGGCAGCAGCAATACACTGCTGATAACAGAGCCTGGGATCACCTTCTGCGCACCTTCTTGGGCAGGTCCAGTTGCGCAGTTTCCCTGAACTGGGTCATCTTCTCTTGCCACAACTGCGCCAGTTTGCCTGTTTTTTCCGGTTCTTCTTTACACAGGTCAACTGACTCGGACCGGTCACCATCGAGGTTATAGAGTTCCCACGGTTCCCCCTTTGCCGCCACCAGTTTCCAGTTCTCCACCCGTAGCGCGCGGTGTCCATCGTGAAACCACCAGAGAAAATCATGCCGATCGGGTTGCTCACCCTTGAACAAGGGCACCAGGCTCCTGCCCGGCGGGAAGGGCACTCCCCCCGGAAGATCCGCCGCGACAACACCCGCCAACTCCAGGATGGTCGGGGCAAGGTCAATAATATGCCCGGCACTGTGCCGTAACTCACCGCGGGCAGCTATCCCCCTTGGCCAGGAAAGAATCAAAGGTGTCGAGATTCCTCCCTCATGCACCCAGGTCTTATGGCGGCGCAAGGGTGTATTACAGCTTGTCGACCAACCCGGCCCCAGGCACAGGTAGGTTGCCGCCGAGCCGGGGGAAGCTTGCGGGTCATGGCCGTCATCACGCACCATGATCTCGGCACTGGCACCGTTATCCGAGAGAAAAATCACCAGTGTATCACGCAACTGGCCCATCGCCTCAATCTGTGCCAGGACACGCCCTATCTCCTGATCCATGCGGTCAATCATCGCGGCATGAATCTCCATCTTTACCGCCTGGAACTTCTTCTGTCCCGCTGAGAGCTGTGCCCAGGGCTTCGGGCGATTCACCTCGCCGGGCCCGAGTATCTTCAAGTGTTCAGGGAAATGATACGGCGGGCCGAGGTCACGCTCGACTTTCGAGAGCCTGCCAGCCAACAATCCCCCGCTTTTGATCCTGCCCCAGCGCTGCCCCCTGATCTTCGCCCAGCCTTCATCATAACTTCCCTGATATTTCGCGATATCCCCGGGCAGGGCATGCAGCGGGAAATGGGGTGCGGCAAAGGCAAGGTAATGAAAGAAGGGTTTATCAGTATGTTTCAACGCATGCTCCTTGAGAAACCCAATGGCATAATCCGCCAGTACGCTTGTTGCGTAAAAGCCGGAGTTCTTCTCAACCGGCGGCAGTTTGCTGTCATTCAGCCAGTGTGTCTGCGGGTTAAAGAAACGCCCCTGATCCTTCAGGTAATAGGAGCGGTCAAATCCGTTTGCCACCGGCATGCCATCAAGGTGCCACTTGCCGACATGGTAGGAGCGGTAGCCAAGTGGCTGAAGTTTTCTTGGCAGAAGAGTCGCCCATCCCTGACGCTTGCCCCGACCTCCACTCGGGATACCCGGAAGGGTGTCCCGGCGAACCTGTTGCGCATAATAGCCGGTGAGTAAGGCCGCCCGCGATGGCCAACAGCGTGCGGTATTGTAAAACTGCGTGAACCGAAGCCCACCTGCCGCCAGTTTATCGAGGTTTGGCGTGCTGATCTCGCCGCCATAGCATCCAAGGTCCGAAAAGCCAAGATCATCAGCCAGAATCAGCAGTATATTGGGTGGCTTGGCAGGAGCTGCGATGCTAAGCACGACAAGGATCAACAACTGGAAAAGGTATTTCATTATCATATAAGGAACTTAGCGCAAACAGCCCCTGATTAAGTATGGCATAACCCGCATGAAACTGTAATTAATAAGCGTCCGCTTGCCTATAACGCAGCACGGCCCGATATTGTCAATCCCGTGACAGAAGAAGAACAATACATCCTCGAAGTCAATGACACTGAAATCCGCTGCCACCGGCCGGATGGCACCATGGACTCAATCTCCTGGAAAAACCTCTTGCGGGTTGAAGTCGTCGTGACAGAAGACCAGCCGCTGCCGGTCACATGCTTCACCCTGCACGGGCCAAGCGCCACGGTGGTGATACCGGAAGGGGCCACCAACGCGGATGATCTCAGTGAACGGCTCTTTGAATTGCCCGGGTTTGATGCCGATGTGTTTGTCGATTCAATGTCCGCACAAACCTCCAAAACCTTTACCTGCTGGCAACGCGGGGAGACTATATAGACAGCGTTCCCCATATCTGTATGGCTGATGCACCGGGACGCGTTCCTCTCACTGCTAGGCAATCATGCATGCAGCAAGAGCCAGAGGGATTGCATCGATGATTACACTGAAGGTTGCGCCGTGAATTCCGCTGCATCCTAGAGCTTGCCTGCAGGTCGCTGTGATTTCCGAGTTAACCTCATTATACATCCCCGTGATAAAAAAGGCCCCTGCCGAACGTGAAAATACACCACCATCTACACCACTGAATCCGTCAAGCCCCGCTCCAATTCAAATTCAGATGGTGAATCTGGGTGTATTCCGGGCGAAAATCGGGTATCCGCAGAAATGGTGCGAATTTAATTCAAATTCTGCCATCTTTAGGCACAATATCGGTAAATACCCATGATTAGACTGGCTACTCTTCCACTCCTTTCTGTAATCGTGTTGGGGCTTTGCTCCGCCAATGCCGACGACGGGTTGCTTTTTAACAGGGACATCCGCCCCTTGTTCTCAGAAAACTGCTTCGCCTGCCATGGCCCCGACGAACATGAGCGCAAGGCAAAAATGCGACTCGATATCAGGGACGGCGGTGCATTTGAAAAACGCGACGGAACCACAGCCATCATACCGGGAAAACCCGGTGAGAGTGAACTCATGTTCCGCCTCACCACGGCGGACAAGGATGAGGTGATGCCGCCGCCGAAATCAGGAAAAAAATTAAAGCCCGCTGAAATCACGCTGATTAAAAAATGGATCGCAACAGGAGCCGAATATCAGGGACACTGGTCATTCAACAAGCCGATAAAACCGAAAGTTGAACCAGGATTGCACCCGGTTGACCATTTCATCGGCAAAAAACTGGCAACCGCCAACATCAAGCCGGCAGCACCTGCTCAGGCGCATGCCCTGATTCGCAGGATCAGCCTTGACCTGACCGGAATTCTTCCAACTCCGGAAGAGGTGAGTGATTTCGGCAGGAATTACAGCAAAGATCCGGCAGCGGCAATCCAAGCCACGGCAAAACGCCTGCTCACCTCGCCACGCTATGGGGAACGCATGGCGGCTTTCTGGCTTGACCTGGTGCGCTATGCCGACTCCATCGGCTACCACTCCGATGCCAACATGGATGTTTATCTCTACCGTGAATGGGTGATCAACGCGTTTAAT
The DNA here is from genome assembly GCA_046581505.1 of Verrucomicrobiales bacterium. Taxonomy (GTDB): domain Bacteria; phylum Verrucomicrobiota; class Verrucomicrobiia; order Verrucomicrobiales; family DEV007; genus CACIUL01. The sequence continues at coordinate 6,724 of JAYGGE010000180.1, forward strand.
ACCAACCAGCCTTTCGATCAATTCACACGTGAACAAATTGCCGGTGACCTGCTCCCCGACGCCAGTGTCGAGCAGAAGATCGCCTCAGGATATAACAGGCTCCTGCAGACCACCGAGGAAGGCGGCGCCCAGGCCAAGGAATACATCACGATCTACGCCGCCGACCGGGTACGCAATATCTCCGGCGCATGGATGGGAGGAACGCTGGGTTGTGCCCAGTGCCACGATCACAAATTCGACCCCTACACTTCAAAAGATTTCTACTCGATGGCCGCGTTCTTCGCAGACATCAAGGAGAATGCAGTCGGCAAGCGTGCTCCCGGAATGCCGGCCGCCACCGGGCAACACAAAAAACGCATCGTGGACCTGGACAAGAAAATTGCCGAACTGACACAGCGCACCATGGTCTCCTCCCCGGAAATCAAGGCTGCCCAGATCCAGTGGGAGCAAAGCGTTGCTTCCTCCACCAAGCCTGCGCTCGGTAAATGGCACCTCATCGGACCGATCCCCGGAGGTGATCCCAACAAGGCCTTCAATACCGAGTTCGGCCCGGAAAAAGGAATCAACCCGAAAGCTGTGATCGCAGGAAAGAAATGGCAGGAACGCCCGGATCTCGCCGACGGCAAGGTTCATACGCTTGGCAACGACGCTAATTCAGCATGGTATCTATACCGCACAATTAATGCGTCTGTTGCCACGCAACTCCCGTTGTCACTTGGCTCAGATGATGGTATCCGGATCTGGCTTAACGGGCAGGAAAAGCTCAAGAAGAACACCGCACGCGCAGCCGCAGCGGATCAGGAAAAACTCACTCTGGAGCTCAGGCCGGGAAATAACCATTTCCTCATGAAGATTGTCAACCATGGTGGAGGAAGCGGCTTCTACTTCAGGGCAGCCGGTAATGAGTTGCCGCTGCATGTGGTTACCGCCCTCAAGGTCCCTTCCAAGGAACGCAGTGAGGCGCAAAAAAAGGAGATTGAACAATACTACCTGGGCATATCGCCAACCCTTGCCGATGCCCGGACAAAGATTACAGCTGCCGAGCAGGAGAAAGCGGGACTGCAAAAGAACCTTCCTCGCACGCTGGTGAGTGTCTCAGTGAAACCCCGCGACATTCGCATCCTTCCCCGCGGCAACTGGCTGGATGACTCCGGTGAAATCGTCCAGCCTGCAATCCCGAAGTTCCTCGGAAAACTCGAAACCGGGGACAAACGCGCCACCCGGATCGATCTCGCCAACTGGCTTATTTCCTCTGAAAACCCGATGACCGCACGCACCTTGGTCAACCGCCTGTGGAAACTGTTATTTGGCAACGGCCTTGCAAAAAATGTCGACGATCTCGGCTCACAGGGACAGTGGCCGAGCCACCCCGAACTGCTCGACTGGCTGGCTGTGGAATTCGTTGCAAGCGGCTGGAATATACAGCACATAATTGAGCTTATAGTTACCTCAAGGGCATACTCCCAGAGCTCGCACACCTCCTCCGGGCTGCGTGAGCGTGATCCCTTGAATGCGCTGTTGGCACGGCAATCCCGCTTCCGGGTTGACGCCGAGATGGTGCGCGACAATGCACTGGCATTCGGCGCAATCCTCACTGAACGGCTCGGGGGGCGCAGTAATAAGCCCTACCAGCCGGCAGGCTACTGGCGGCACCTGAACTTCCCCGCCCGGAGATACGCGCACGATGGCGGCGAAAACCAGTACCGCCGTGCACTCTATACCCACTGGCAGCGCAGCTTCCTGCATCCCAGCCTTCTGGCCTTTGATGCACCAAGCCGCGAGGAATGCACTGCTGAAAGGCCGCGCTCAAACACACCGTTGCAGGCCCTGGTGCTACTCAACGACATCACCTACGTCGAGGCCGCACGGGCATTTGCCGAACGCATCATCAGGGAGGGCGGCAAAGATCCCAAGTCACGCATTAACTGGGCAATGAACATTGCACTCTCAAGAAACGGCAATGCACAGGAAGTAAAGCTCCTTGGAGATCTGCAGGCATCTCAACAGAAACGCTACATCGCCGATGAGAAATCAGCCGTTGAATTCAACACCGTGGGTTTGCGGCCGCCGCCAAAGGATATCCCGGCGGTTGAACTCGCGAGCTGGACCGCAATCGCCAGGACCATCCTTAATCTCCACGAAACAATCACCCGATACTAGAAAAAATGACATCTCCTGATCTTCAAATAAACCGTCGATCTTTCCTGAACCGCTCCGGTTTTGGCATCGGTTCCGTCGCCCTCGCCTCGCTGCTCAACAACGAACTTGATGCAGCTCCAGGCTCTGCGGAAAAGTGGACCGGGGTTATCAAGAAGCCGCATCACCCCGCCAGGGCAAAGCGTGTCATTCACCTCTGTATGGCCGGCGGCCCCTCGCACCTGGAGACATTCGACTACAAGCCGGAGCTGGCAAAGATGAACGGCAAGCCGATGCCGCAGTCCTTCACCAAGGGACAGCCAATCGCCCAGTTGCAGGGACAGGCCAACAAGCTGAAGGTCCTTGGGCCGCAGCATGAATTCCAGAACTTCGGGAAATCAGGCCAGCATATCTCCTCCATCCTGCCGCAGATCGGCTCGGTTGCGGATGACATCGCCATTGTTCGCTCGATGGTCACCGAGCAGATCAACCACGATCCCGCCCACACTTTCATGAACACCGGCACCCAGATCTCCGGGCGGCCCTCAATGGGATCCTGGCTGCTCTATGGGCTGGGGGCGGAGACTGAAGACCTTCCCGGATACGTTGTCCTCACCTCGGTCGGCGGCGGACAGAACCAGCCAATCGCAGCCAGACAATGGCACAGTGGATTTCTTCCGAGCCGCTTCCAGGGGGTTCCGTTCCATTCCAAGGGCGACCCGGTGCTTTATGTAACCAACCCAAAGGGTGTCAGCAAGGATGACCAGCGCTCAGTGGTCAATACCGTGAATGCCCTCAACAGCATCCACAACAAAACAGCAGATGACCCGGAAATCGCGGCCCGTATCGCGCAGTACGAAATGGCATTCAAGATGCAGGCATCAGTCCCGGGCCTGATGGATGTGTCCAATGAACCCAAGCATGTCCTTGACCTTTACGGGGCCAAGCCCGGCGACGGCTCATTCGCCTCAAACTGCCTGCTGGCCCGCCGCCTCGCCGAGCGCGGCGTGCGCTTCATCCAGCTTTACCACCGCGGCTGGGATCACCACGGCGGTATCAAGAACGCCTCAAAGAACACCGCCGGTCTGGTTGACCGCGGCAGCGCCGCCCTTGTCAAGGACCTCAAGGAGCGCGGCATGCTTGAGGATACCCTGATTATCTGGGGTGGTGAGTTCGGTCGCACGCCAATGGCACAGGGCAACGGACGCGACCACCACATCAAGGGCTTCTCCATGTGGATGGCCGGCGGTGGCATCAAGGGTGGCACAAGCCACGGGGCCACCGATGAACTCGGCTACAACTCAGTGCAGGATATCGTCCACGTGCGGGATCTTCATGCAACGCTGCTTCACCTCTTCGGCATTGATTGCCGGAAATTCAGCCACAAGTTCCAGGGACTCGATTTCCGGCTGACCGGGGTGAAGCCGGCCAATGTCATTAAGCCGATACTTGCTTGATCACCCTCATCGATTAAGTCTCCGGGAACATTACCGCCTGGAGAAGCTATGATGCCATGATGGATGGCAGTAATTGCGGATCATCATCCAGTGCCTCAAAATACGAGGAATACCTGGGCCTCCACCCTGCCTCACGCAGCCTGGCACCGGACACACGCTTGCTTGACCACCCACGCGCCCTGCCCTCATCAGGCGGCCGCACCTCCGGCACGCCCCTGCCAAAGCGCCGGTCAAGTTCCTCATAACAGGCACGCTGTTGCAGAGGAGTGTCGTCGCAAACATTGTAAATCCGGGAATCATCCCGCATCCCGGCCAGATGAGCCAGGGCTGACGCCGCGTCCTCACGATGGATCTGGTTGATCCAGCGCCCGTCAGCTTCCGGAGTCTCCCCGTCAATCTGCGCTTTACTTTCGAAATATCGCTTGAGCAGGTAGGATCTGCCCGGGCCATAGATGCCGGCCAGCCTTGCCACCGATCCCCCGTTCCCAAGGACTGTCTCTTCCGCCTCAAGGAGCACCCTGGCCGTCGCCCTCAACGGCTCTGCGGGTGATGTTTCATCGACCACTGACCCGTCTGTTTGCCCATAGACACTGGAACTGCTCGCGAAAACAAGGCGTGCCGGGGCAAATATCCTGACCATGTTGCGGCACCCCTCAAGATAGACCGCCTGATAACGCACGAGGGGATCGCCACCTCCACGGCCTGAACTTGCGCAATGCACAACCACATCCGCCTGGCCGACTTCTTCCCGCAAGCCTGCCAGTGCCTTGGGATCGGTGATGTCACAGCCCACAAGGCCATCACCTCCATGACGGGTCACCGGTACAACACGATGCCCGCCAGTCTCAAGGAGACCGCACAGGGGCTTGCCGACAAAGCCAACTCCAAAGACAATAACCAACATGAATTCCAGTGACAGAGCCTAACAGGTAAATTGATTGCACATGTTATCCATAAGCAGAGGATATCTTTTCCTCTTGAGGCCTACTCTACCACAAACCATGGATTTAACAGGGAGGGCTTATTGTATGAGAGCGGTTCGCCTGTCCCGTGATTAAGCACCTTCCTGCCGGCTTCCAGGACAACGGCATGGGCTGCCCCTGTATCCCATTCCATGGTCGGGCCAAAACGCGGATAGACATTGGCGGCTCCTTCAGCCACCAGGCAGAGCTTTAGTGAACTTCCCGCTGAAAGCAATTCCACCACCTTGCCTTCAGCGCGAAGCCCCTCGACAAAAGCATCAGTTTCAGGCGTCAGGTGAGAACGACTGGCTACCACGATCACCTCATGCTCAGTTGAATAGTGCCTGTCATTGAAAATCCTTTCGGGCTTGCCATTGGCCTTCGTCTTGAAGGCACCGGCACCGGATTCCGCGCAATATAGTGTCCCGTCCACCGGCAGGTAAACAACACCTGCCACCGGCACCCCCCGGCGCACGAGGGCAATGTTCACGGTAAACTCACCGTTTTTCTTAACAAACTCCTTTGTCCCGTCGAGCGGATCAACAAGCCAAAATTCACTCCAGTCTGAACGTTGATTGTAAGGCACCTCCCTGTTTTCCTCGGAAATCACCGGCATCTCAGGATAGTGGGTGGCAAACACATCCATGATCACTGCATTGGCCAGCCGGTCAGCCTCCGTAAGCGGCGAATCATCAGCCTTCAGCTCCACCTCAAAATCACGTGAGTAAATGTCCAGGATTTCCTCACCAGCCGCACGTGCAGCTGCAGCAATCTTCTCTAAATCAACTCGGGACACGCCCCGCGACCTAAACTCTAGACGGCTGCCATGCAAGGCACATGATAAATATACTGGCTCATTTCCCGGGTGAATTGAGCACAATCTTGAGGCAGTATTAACCTCCTTGCGCGCAAAGGATGGCACCCTGCAGACAGGACACTGCGAACTGGAAGTCTCCCCCGGTTAACTCTTTTTGAAATGCTCGGCCAGCCTATGGGCGGCATCCTCATCCGCATCACCCAGGGCACTCCGGACAGCCTGTCGCTGCAGTTCACCAATTTCACTGATGCCTTTCCTGCCAAGCGCAAGCATGGCGGACATTTCCTCGCTGCTGAATGTGGCTTCTTCCCCGGAACCCTGTAACTCGACAAACTCGGCATCCTCGGTCATCACGATATTAAAATCCACGCGTGCGTCACGATCCTCCAGATAACATAAATCGAGAATCGCTGTATCCTGATAAACACCGCAACTCACTGCTGAAACATGTCCGGCCAGTGGAGATGCCTTAAGCTTCCCATCAGCCACCATGCGCTCAAAGGCAACCGCACAGGCCACCGAAGCGCCTGTTATCGACGCCGTGCGTGTTCCCCCATCCGCCTGCAGGACATCACAATCAATCCAGACCGTGTTTGTCTCAAGGAGCTTAAGATCCACCACCGCGCGCAGGGAACGGCCAATCAGGCGTTGAATCTCCGAACTGCGGCCATCGAGCCTGCCGCGGGAAATATCACGCGGCTTGCGCCCGCCGCCTGTCGAATATGGCAACATGGCATACTCGGCAGTCAGCCACCCTCCGGGAACATTCTGCTCCTTCATCCAGCGCGGCACCCCCGGCTGGACCATTGCCGAGCAAATAACCCTGGTATTGCCAAAACTAACCAGCACAGAACCGGTAGCATAAGGTGCAATATCAGGCACAAATGAAATCGGACGCAGTTGATCAGCCTCCCGGCCTTCAGGTCGTTCCATGCAAATTGGTTAAGGGATATAAGGCGCGGTGGCAAGCAGTAGCGACATCTGCTATGGGTAAAGCGTGAGGCCACCAGCCATCACCCGATGAAAGAGAACCTTGAGGAACTCGAACAATTTGCAATCGATGTCATCCTGAATCGACGCAAAGGCTTCCGTGCCAACATACTGCGGTTGTTTCTCTCCGGGTTATCAGTGCTCTATCGCGGGGCAGTCGGAATCCGCCTGTGGCTCTATCGCAACCGCATTAAACGCGAGCATAATCTCGGTTGTCTGGTAGTCAGCATAGGTAACCTCACTGTCGGCGGGACGGGAAAAACCCCGGTAGTCGAAAAATTCGCACGCGCACTGACTGCCGGCGGGCGGAAAGTCGCGATTCTAAGCCGGGGATACAAGAGCATAAAACCACCAATCAAGGAACGCCTGCGTCAACAAGTCACTCGCGATGACATTTTCTACGACCCCCCGCGTGTGGTCACCGACGGGAAAGAGGTCTTTCTGGACTCGAAAACCGCCGGTGATGAGCCTTATATGCTCGCCACCAATCTTCAGGATGTGGCAATCATTGTCGACAAGGATCGCGTCAAAGCGGGGTTGCATGCCATCAAAAAATTTAATGTTGACACTCTCCTGCTCGATGATGGACTGCAATACCTGCGGCTGCGACACCGACTGGACATTGTCCTTATCGACAGGCATTCGCCGTTTGGCAACGAGAAACTCCTGCCACGGGGAACTCTGCGGGAACCGGCCAAGAACCTCAAAAGAGCGAGCTACATATTTATCACAAAATGCGACGGGAGCTCCAACGAGAAACTCATCACCCGCATACGAAAATATAACCGCACGGCGGAAATCATCGAATGTGCCCACCAGCCGAAGTATCTGGAAGAGAGCACAACAGGTAAACAATTGCCGCTTGAACACCTGCAGGGGAAATATATCGGCACGATCTCAGGAATCGCAGTGCCGGAAAGTTTTGAGGGAGGCTTGCGCAAGCTGGGAGCCAATATAGAACTCATCCGCAGATACACCGATCATCACCGCTATACCCAGAAGGAAATCAGCGACTTCATTGACCACTGTATCTACCGCGATCTTGACATGATCGTAACAACCGAAAAAGATTCCGTCAGGTTCCCTAAGATCCAATCACCTGATCTTCCCGTGTATTTCCTGCGCGTGGAAATCGGTATACTCAGCAATGAGGAGACCTGGTCACAATGTGTCAACCGCATCTGTGCCCCCCGGCCAATTGTTTCGGCCAGAAGATTCTTTTAACCGGGGACAGGTGCACTGTTAGCACAGGGATTGCGGCATGGAGAAACGCCGGGCAATCTCCTGCACAATAACACACGCCCGGATGGACGCGGGATTAAGCCTCACCAACCCCGAAACGGGTAAAGCGCCGAACTGTCAGCTCATCGCCAAGCTGCTTGCCCCCGGAGGCAAGCAGATCCCCCACGGTCTGTTCAGGATCCTTGATAAATCCCTGCTCAAGCAGACAAATGCTGCTGTAGAATTTACCGAGCTTTCCTGCAATTATCTTGTCAAGGATCTCCGGCGGCTTGCCGCTCCCGGCAAGCTGCTTGCGGAACAGGTCCTTCTCGGCAGCAACAAGGTCGGCAGCAATCTCATCGCGGGAAATACCGGCAGGGGCGGCAGCTGCAATGTGCAGGGTAAGGTCCTTCACCAACTCATGGAAAGAATCAGCAGTCGTGGTCTCCTCCTTGCCGCAGCCGACTTCCAGCAGAACCCCGACCTTGCCGCCAAGGTGAATATAGGAGGCAACGACACCAAAACCCTCAACGTCGTAGCGCTCCATGCGGCGAAACTGCAGGTTCTCCCCCAGTTCAATAACTTTTGCCTTCACGAAGTCATCAAGAGTTCCACCATCCTTTGCCGTCGCATTTACCCCTTCCAGATCCGCAGCTCCGGAAGACGCGGCAGCCTCGGCCAGCTCGCTGACAAATCCCTGGAAATTCTCATTCTTGGCAACGAAATCCGTCTCACAATTCACCTCAACAATGACGCCCGACCTGGCGGCAGCCTCAATCCGCGCATACACGATGCCTTCCTTGGCTTCACGGCCGGCTTTCTTTGCAGCCTTGATAACGCCGCGCTCACGGAGAAACTTAATGGCAGCATCAATGTCACCTTCGGTTTCCTTGAGAGCGTTCTTGCACTCCATCATGCCCGCATTGGTCTTATTGCGCAGTTCCTTTACTAGTGAAGCAGTAATCTCGACCATGATATCAGCTATGAATTGATGAATTCAAAAGGTTGTTATTGTTTGCCTTCAAGAGGATGCCCGCCGTTGCCGGAAATCATAACACACTGCGTGCGGGAACTTGACGGTCCTTGCGTGAATGTTCAGGCAATCACCTGATCAGGTCGCTTTTTTTTCACCAACTTTCCTCCATCGGTGGCTGCAATGATGGGGTCGATGAGATTCTGCAGGACAATGCGAATCGAGCGGATCGCATCATCATTAGCAGGGATCGGGTACTGAATCGATGACGGGTCAGCGTTGGAGTCAACCATGGCAACAATCGGTATTTGCAAACGGCGCGCCTCGTTAACCGCTATGTACTCGCGAGCAGAGTCAACGATGACAAGAGCATCTGGAAGGCCTTCCATTGTGCGGACACCCCGCAGGTTACGCAACAACTTCTCACGCTCACGGTTAAGGGAAGCAAGCTCACTCTTGCTCATGGCTTTCTTCTCGATCGAGTCTTCAAGTCCTTCAAGGTAGTTCAGGCGATCAACGCTCTTGCGAATGGTCTCAATATTGGTCAACATGCCGCCCAGCCAGCGGTGATTGACAAAATATTGGTTGCAGGCTTCGGCGGCCCGCTGCACGGCGTCCTGCGCCTGCCGCTTGCAGCCGACAAAGAGAATCTGGCCGCCATCAAGAGCAAGCTTGCTGAGGAATTCAGAAGCTTCCTCGAGCCGGAGGACAGTTTCTTCAACGTTGATGATATGCACTCCACTGCGCTTCTGCAGCAGGAAAGGTTTCATCTTGGGGTTCCATTTACGACTCTGATGACCGAAGTGGACACCAGCCTCGACAAGTTCTTCAATCAGATCTGCCATTCGTTATATTTTTGATCACGGGGAATGCACGATCAGGCAGGCTGTTTTCCAGCTCCGTCCAGACGCTCGACCACTTATCAGCCGATCCACGCACCCGCAAAGGTTCAGTGTTGTTGTTATGGGAATATCCCTCCAAATGCAGAGGGGCGAAAATTATAATCGGTGATCCTCACTATTCAAGGGGAATCAGGTTCTGCCATGCAAGGTGCACGAGAAAGGCCCAAAACCTGCACAGCATCAGCCCCATTGTGCCAGAAAATCCTAAATTTAACCGGACTCGTTCCCCGTTTTCTTCTGCCTCTTCGCAATCTCGATGGCTTCTTCATAACAGGATTCGAGCACCTCAATAGCCCCCCTTGTGGCAAACCTCTGCTCGATGACGGCACGTGCACACCGTGAACATTGCCGATATAAAGCCGCATCGCTCATCAGGGCAAGCAAGGCCTCCACAACCGCTTCAATATCCCCCTCATCAACCAGGAAACCCGATTCGCCACTGGTCACAGCCTCCGGAATGCCGCCATGCCGCGTTGCCACCACCGGAAGGCCGGTAGACATCGCTTCCAGCATTGCATTGGGAATACCCTCCAGGTTGCCATCAACTGCAGTCTGGCTGGGATGAACAAAGATGTGCGACGCACGCGCAAGTTTCGACAGATCGTCCTGATCAATAAACCCATGAAACCTGACTGAATCTGCAACACCCAGCTCTTTCACCAGATTCTCAAGTTCAACACGCAACGGCCCATCTCCGGCAATATGGAACTCGGCGCATGGGTATGCCTTCCTTACCTCAACAAAAGCGCGCAATGCTACCGGTAATCCCTTCTTTTCAACCAGTCGACAAACCTGCAAAAATCGCCAGCGCCCGCCCTCGGGTGGAACCGTGCGCTGCTCGAAAGGCAGTGTTTCCGTTGGGATTCCAGTGGGATTCAAACGCAACTTTGATTGTGGGCATCCAAGTTCACGCAACCGCATCACCAGGCATTCAGAACGGGCCAGTATTAATTCTGAAAGCGTGAAGATCTCATGCAACGCGTCCCTGTATGCGGGCTTTTGTGTATCCACGCCGGCATCGGCACCATGAAAGGACACAACAAGCGGGCAGGAAATCTCCCGCAGGAGAGGCAGCAACTGGGCAGCAATGCTGCCAAAATAAACATGGAAGACATCAGTGACATGCCTGTCGAGCGCAGAGCGGACGTCACGCATCTCGCGGGCAGAGAGCGGAATCGGCACCTTTTTAACCTGCGCAAACCACCACCTGCGCAATGCACGCAGGCATGGCCGCCTGACCAGCAGAATCCGCTCTTCAGGAACGGGGAAAAAGCATTCATTCTGTCGTTTACGGGCAATTACAGTGCTTTCAAAGCGTCTAACCCCGACAACCTGCCTGTAGACATGACGCATGTCCGAAGGCAGGAAGGTTGGAAGATAGGCTGTAGCCACCGGCTTGCGATCCTGGTCTTGCATTTGTCGCGATGGAATGAACAGGCCACAGGCAGGGCACTACTGCAAGGATACTTACTCATACGCACTTCTGCTGGCATCCGGGGATTTTCCGTTTATCGGTTTGTTCGGCGAACAAGAAAATGAAGCATCTATCCAGAGCCCGCCGCGTCATCCAGCTTGAAATCGACGAACTGGAGAACCTGTTGGAGCGTATCGGGAAAGAATTCTCAGATGCGATCGAATTGCTTCGCACTGCCGTTGCCGCCAACAAAAAAATCATCGTGGTCGGCATCGGAAAGTCGCATAACATCGGTCATAAAATCGCAGCAACCCTCAACAGCACAGGCGCCACAGCTGTTGTCCTCAACAGCCAGAATGCACTCCACGGCGACCTTGGAGTGATATGTGATGACGACGTCATACTCGCGCTCAGCTACAGTGGCGAGACTGCTGAACTGATTGAACTTCTGCCTGCATTACGCCGCTTCAAGGTTCAGGTGATCAGCATGACCGGGGAACCCGAATCATCACTCGCCCGCAACAGCGATCTGGTTCTCGATACCAAAGTCAAACGCGAAGCCTGTCCAATGAATCTGGCCCCGACCTCAAGCAGTACGGTTATGCTTGTACTTGGTGATGCGCTTGCCATGGTGCTCCTTGAGTCCCGCGGTTTCCAGCAGGAGGATTTCGCCAAACTTCACCCGGGAGGATCCCTTGGAAGAGCGCTACTAACGAAAGTCTCCGACATCATGCGCAGCGGAGATTCCTGTGCAATTGTAACCCCCGATACCAGCCTGCGTTTAACACTTGAGAAAATGACCACCGCCCGCAGTGGTGCTGCAGTGGTGCAATCAATTGACGGTAAACTTGCAGGTATCTTCACTCAGGGTGATTTCGTGCGCGCAATACAAAAAGATGCTGACATCCTTGATCATCCGGTGTCCGAATTCATGACAACCAATCCGGTTGCGATCTCCGAAGACAAGCTTGCCGCCGAAGTAATATCGGTGCTGAGCGCCAACCGGATTGATGACCTCGTGGTCATCAACCAAGATGACCAGACGGTCGGCCTGATCGACTCACAGGATCTAAGCCGGCTGAAACTTGTCTAGCCCTTATTCCCCTGAAGCCTTAAATCCACAGGCCACCAGAAACCATATCCATATTTCCCGTTGAAGCCGGGCCCTGCCCCTTTACTTTAAATCCTTTAACGATTTCAACCCAGTCCCAATCAACTCAATGGCAGTCGTCGCTACGCAAATTAAAAAAGGTCAGTGTTTCCAGTATAACGGTGAAAAACTCATCGTCCTGGACATCGATCACCGCACCCCCGGTAAAGGCAATGCCATCATCCTGGTGAACTGCCGATCGCTGCAGACAGGAAAAACCAAGACAATCAGATTCGCTTCCTCTGACAAGGTTGATATCGTGAACGTCGACCGGCAAAAGCTTGAATACAGCTACACGGATGGCACCGGATACTTTTTCATGAGTCCCGAAACCTACGACACCATTGAACTCAACGGGAGCCTGCTGGAGGATGTTAAAGACCTGCTCACCGAGAACCTCGCTGTCGACGTGCTTTTCATTGAGGGTAATGCGATGACTGTTGAGCCGCCGCCGCAGGTCGAACTTGAAGTCACTGAATCCTCGGAAGGCATTAAAGGCGACACCGCCAACAACCCGCAAAAACCCGCCATCCTTGAAACCGGCCTTGAGGTGCAGGTGCCGCTATTTGTTAAACCGGGCGACCGATTGAAAATCGACACGCGCACAAAAAAATACGTCAGCCGCGTCTAAGACGCCAGATCACAGACTGCGCATGCCAAAGAAGAAGGCCCGACACCCTTCACGTCTGCGGACCACTACCTTGCTGCCCCGCACACGGGTCGCCGCGACTGAACCCCGCACCATTCCCCTGATCTGGCTGAAAGCCGGCATTGCCATCCTGCTGCTCCCGCTCTGCCTGGTGGCAACGCACACCTTCCTCGGAGCGTTCAGTGAAACCTCAGCCAGCACGCTGGTTATAGGCTCGGCACCGCTCTGGTTCTTTTTCGTGGGCGCAGTCCTCTGGGTAATCGCATTCCTTGGATTACCCCGCCCACTCTACCTCTATGTCCTAGGCCACGAGCTCACCCACGCCCTTTTTGTCCTGCTGTGCGGGGGAAAAATAAGTGAATTCAGGGTATACACCGACGGCGGGCACATTGTCACCAACAAAAACAACATCCTGATTTCGCTGTCGCCCTACTTTGTGCCGTTTTACTCGGTTCTCACGGTGGCGGCGTTCGGCCTCATCGGCCTGGCCACAGACCTTTCCGAATATCATCCGCGAAGTCTATTCTGGGAACACGTGGGCTTCAGCTGGTCATGGATCTTTTATATGGCCATTGGTGCCACCTGGTGCTTTCACCTCACCTTCACCGGCTGGATGATCTTCAAGAACCAGCCGGATCTGCGACAGAACGGGACATTCTTCTCGCTGGTCGTTATCTACCTCGTTAACCTGCTGGTCCTCAGCGGATTCCTGATCGTTGTCGCGCGTGAAGTGAGTTTCTTTGGTTTCTTCCATTCCCTGATGGAGAACTCCTCCTCTCTGCTCAAATCACTGCTCGCCCCGGGTTAAGGCACATTCCCTTACCAAGGGGACGGTGGAAAATTAAATTAATTGCAATCAAATCACCGGTTCAATCGTTTTACTTGTTGAAGAGCGTTGCCAATGCAGCGGCCCTTCAACAAGAAAGGAAAAACATGAAGACATTAAAATCGGGTGTACTTACGTTGTTGGCCCTGCTGATTTTGGGCGGGGCACCCATCCACAGCATCAATGCGGCAGAAGCCGGCTGCCAACCGAAAATCATCGCCGTGAAATTCCATGCGGACTGGTGTGGAGCGTGCAAGGCCATGGGGGCGGTGTTCATCGATCTGCGAAACAAGCTCGATGACAAACCGGTGTTGTTCGTGGAGTTGGATTTCACCAATGCCACCACCCGCCACCAGGCCATGCTGATGGCCGCGGCACTGGGTATCAGCCCTACGCTCGAGGAGAATCCAGGGACGGGGTTCATTTTACTGCTTGACGGAAAGCGTCAGGTTACCGGGAAGCTTACCTCCCCTCAGACCCTGAAGCAGATGGCCGCGGAAATTTGTGTTCATTGCAGGTGAAACCGACGGGTGTTGTGCGGTATTTCCTCATCGTTTCAAAAAAGAAAATAACAGAATGAAATTCAGCATGTCCAAATTACGACCGCTGATTGCCTGCGGGCTGGTGTTATTCTCCAGTGATGCTGCCGCTGACAATCCCATCATGGATTTGCCGATGGCCTTAGCGGCTGCCAAGGAGCAAGGAAAGCCCGTCTTTATCTACTTGTTCGACTCGTTCTGAGGCCAGCATTGCCGGGTCCTCGAGGAGAACCCTGCCGCGAACCGGGAGTTCGCAAAAACAGCCAATGAGTTCATTGTCGCGCATCTGGACACAAAGAATGGCCGCGCCGCGTTTGTGAAAAGGCTCAAGGTGGAGCGCAATCAGACCTATGCACTGGTGCTCCGGCCCGACGGCCACGAGATTGCCCGTATGGAAAACCCGCGAACACTGGAGGAAATCATTATCCTCCTTGAACAGGCATTGCGCCAGCCGGTGCCGGCGCAATGACCGGAGCAAGTATGCCTGAGAATTGGTTTAACAAATCAACAACCCGGGAAACGGGCCAATTCAGGCAATTGGCGCAGTCGGGATTCCGTTATGCCCTGTCCCTTTCCCATCATCACCAAGATGCCGAGGATCTTGTGCAGCAGGCCTGGCTCAAGTTGCAGCAAAAAGGATCCCCTCCGATAGTGCTCGGTTCGCTGTTTAAGACGATTAGGAACCTGTTCATCGACTCGCTGCGTCGCAAGGGGATCATTGAGTTTGAAACACTCCCTGAGGAGATCCTTCTGGCGGGAGAGCCCGCCAGCGAACCCGGAGTAACGGGCGACTTGGATTATCTTCTGGGGCAGCTGAAAGCCGGAGATCGCGAACTGCTGTATCTGCACTGTGTTGAGGGTTATACCGCCCGGGAAATCTCGGACCTGGTCGGGCGCCCAAGGGGCACCATCCTCAGCTCCATCAACCGGGCCAAGTCCAGGCTCAGGGAACTGGCCGCAAAACAGGAACCGCCCTCCATTCGGACCGCAATTAAAAGCGCACGCCCATGAATTCAATCGATACTCAAATCAAGAAATATTACCAGGAGCAAACGCTGCCTGAGGAAAATCTCCAGTCGATGCAGTCACCGGAACATTTTTCCCGGCCAAGACGATGGCCTTGGCTGGTTCCGCTTGCCGCGGCGGCGGTCTTGTTGTTGGCAATTTTCCCCCGGGAAACCTCCAGCTTGCCGCAAGCCGTGGTAGCCGAGATCGCGAAGAATCACAACGCGCAACTGGCGATGGAAATTCGCTCCAGTGATTACCAGGAAGTCGCGGCGCAACTGGATCGGATTGCCTTCCCGCTGATTCCCCCGAGCGGAGAATTCAGCCGCCAATTCACCCTCATCGGCGGGCGCTACTGCTCGATACAAACCGAGTTGGCAGCTCAATTGCGGGTTCGGGAAAATACCACGGGGGAAATTCACACATTGTATATCACGCCGCTTACCGACGGGTTCAGCGCATTGAAGGAAACCACACAAACCCTCAATGGGGTTAAAGTCCGGCTCTGGACAGAAGGTGATCGCTTCTTCGGGCTCGCGTTGTCCTTACAGTGATCCCGGCCGCCGTGACGCACGGTGAATGTAGCCGTGACCCGTGCGCCAACCATCACTGAAGTTGCCGGTGATGGTGCCCCCAAGACACTGAGCGCATTCTCCATCACCTTTGCCTCATACCTCAATGGCAGCTACATTATTGAGCGCTCCAGGGACTTGGTAAACTGGAAGTTTCTGCGCAAGGTCCAGGGCGAAGCAGACTTCACCAAGGTCACCATCGATAAGCCGATCCTCGATGGTGGCGGGGTATATTACAGGGTGAGCGTGGAGAGCAATTAGGATAAAGGGTCCCCCTGGGCCCTGGTCAAGCGGAATGGCAGGGCTAGAATGGCAAAGAAAACCAGGGCCAGGCCGGCCATGACACCGATATAGGCCGGCCATGGCCCGAGCAATACCATCAGTGAATCCTCCGCCTTCTCACGCAGGAAGCCGTAGTTTGAGCCGATCAGGAAATTGACCGCTCCCGCCAGGGCCATGTAGCCCAGTCCCCAGAACCAGGCACGGAGGACAACTCCCTTGCGGGGACGCCACCCGAGGCCGATGGGCAGGTAAAATGCCGTGATCACCACCGCGGAGTGCAACTGGAAAAACGCGAAGAAGGCCGGGCTGGGAAAATCATAGCAGGTGGAAGGCGTAAACAATGCCTGCAGCGTCCCCGCCAACCCCCAGAAATACGTCAACTCCGCAGCCATCCGGTTACGGAAAACCAGCGCAAAGAATCCTGTGATCGCAGCCATGTCACACAGGTGCAGGGGGAACATCATGTCACGTGTGATATCGATGTCTGCCCAGAAACGCGCCAGGATCTTTGCCGGGTAGGAGGAAATCAGCAGCATTGCCAGTAAAGTCTCCCCCCATCCCAGAAACCGCGGCCACCGTCGTGAACGCGCGGCGAGAATAAATAAAAAAACGACCACAAGAGTGATTCCCAGTGCCGTGAGATGCGCACTGCCGAAAGGCGGCAGCAGCGGTGGATTGCCGGTGGCAAGAATGATCACGAATTCAATCGAAACGCCCTTGTTTCTCTACATCCCCAGGAGCCGTTTTGCCTCCCTGAGGAGAAAATCAGCTTTTTGAAACGGTTCGGGACCAACGTCCATCCAGCGAAGCTTGCCCTTTCCGTCAATCAGGAAAGTGCCATGCAGCGGGAGGTCTTCAAAATCATCGTAACTGCGATAATCCTTGAAGGCGACACTCGTGGAATCCGAATAAAGGGGAAAGGGGAAATGTTTTTCCGGTGTATCGCAAAACGCATGCGCCTTGGCTAGCTCAACAAGCGGTTCGGGGCCGATCGCGGCAAGTTGGATTCCTTCAGCCTTAAACTTGTCGGCGACAGGAGCAAAGGCATTGAGTTGCTCCACACAGTGCTCACAGTTGTGACCAAGGTAGAAGATCAGGATGACAGGATTACCGGAAAAAGAAGCCAGTGAGATTTTCGCGCCGTCCTCGGCAATCAGGTTGAAATCGGGAGCCGGCGGCGCCTCATAAACCAAGGGTCCCAGGTGAGCGAGGTCCTCCGGCTTGTCCTTGCCGAAATTCTCGCCGCGCCAGGGCTTGTCAGTCCGCCAGTCCGCTTTTTTACCAAGCCTTTGGGCAACGGGTGCAATCCGCCTCGCCGGCGCGGCATCGAGCTGCAACTGGCTGGAGATTACCTGCAGTTTTGCAAAAGCTTCGGCGGCAGCCGCCTTGTCGCCGGATTCCTCAAGGACATGCACCTCCACGGCGAGGGGAATGGTGCGCTTGCCGTTCTCCTTGACCGCCTCGGCAGCAAGTTCCCTGGCCCTGCCGGCATCACCGTGTTCAAGATGCAGGAGTGCCAGGGCGGTTTTCGATCGCTTGACCTTCTTTGCCCGCTCGGCGTCAAGCTCCTTGCCGTCAAGTAATTCAAGGTAAACTGCAATCTCATCACGGAGGGGACGCAGTTCCTTTAACTCGCCATCAACCGCCTTGGTCGCATCCTTGACCATCCTGTCAGTGTCCTTCTTGTTTTTCTTTTCCTTCTCTGCCTTCTCCCTGGCCTCTCCTCCCTGCTTGTTCTTCTTCTCCTCCGCCTTGGCAACCCGGGTGCCGATTTCATCACGCAACTCGATCAGCCCGTCCTCCTGACCAAGTCCAAAATATGCACGCGACATGGACTTGAAGCGCACGACCTGCTGGCGGAGCTGGTCGGTAGGCTCAAGGTAATGAGTGCCGGCAAGCTTCAGCAGTTCCTCCCAGCGCTCAAAGCGCTCAAGTGTTTCAATTAGGCGCCTCCGGCCATAGGAAGCCGATGAGTTGCCTTTGCCGTAATGGTTGAGCCTCGGGTGCTGCGGATTGTCAATCATTCCCTTGGCCATGGCAACGGCATCGTCAGCACGGCCAACGTGGTTCCAGTTGCGCACCAGCCACTCATTGTTGTGCGCATAATTGTGGATGGTATCGGGCAGCACGCGGTATTCGGCCTGCTTCCTGTGATCAACCCGTGCGGAAGCCTCCTGGTGATAGGCGGACTCCGGATAACGCTTTAACTTATCATAAATGTGCCCGGGCATATGCCACATGTGGGCAATGCCCGGAGCAGTCGCATGCAGCAACCCGGCCGAACCCAGGGCACGTCTGGGCTTCTTGCTGTCCCAGAGGTGGATACGGAAATGGTGAGCCGGGTGCATCGGGTTAACGGCAAAGATCTGGTCAAGCAGGGCATCAACGGACTGCCGGCTGCCGATGGGAATTCCCTGCCGGCTGAACTGCCACAAGCGCACCACAAGCAGGGCCTTCGCCTCAATGTCATCGGGATACTCGTGCACAATGTTCTCGATGTCCTCAATCAGCTTCTGGCGGCGCACCTTGATGTCTTTAGGCTCATCAGCGAGGACCGCTGTCTGTGCCTCGATGTAAAGGCGCTCGTGCGGCGTCACCTTGTCCTTTAACGCAACCGCCTTCGCGATGAATCCCTTGGCCCG
>JAYGGE010000059.1:0-8526 GCA_046581505.1 Verrucomicrobiales bacterium
ATCAAAGTTATGAGTGGCATGCAGACCTATGTCATGGGTGACCATCTTCCAGTCACTTGCCGCGTAGTGCAGGAGCTTGACCGCATCGCCCGCGCCGCCCTTGTTGCCGACCCCGTGCAGGGGAAGCACCAGCAGCTCAAAACCCTTCCCGGACTGGACAAAATGCATGCGGTGAACGGTCGGGTGGTGGTCGAGCTTCTTTGATCCCCAGCGCTTGGTCGGGTCATCCGGGCGCTTGAGGATATGCACCGATCCGCTCTTTGCCTTGTCCGAGGTCTCCCCCGGGTTCCAGTTGGCACCAACGGCAACCTCGACCTTGCCGTCCCCGTCAATATCGCGGGCGGCGATGCAGACATTGTCCAGGAAGCGTGTGCCGACCCGCGGGTTGATGTTCTCCGTCATCACGAAGCGCTGCCAGTCACCGTTGCGATACCAGGCAACCTGAGACTTGTCGGCAAGCAGGATGTCAGGCTTCTTGTCACCGTCCACGTCACCAATGGCCAGGCCATAGCCAATTGAGATCTTTGCGTCGATGACCTGACGCTCAAAAGGCAATGCCGCGTTACCGCTCAATACGCCAAGGCCGAGGAATAACATTACAAAATAGCCTGATTTATCCATGCCCGGCACCTTACTGGCTTGAAATCAGCTTGTGAAGGGCAAATGAGCAATGCTTACGCAGGGCCTCTCCCCCTGAACCGCCCGTCAATGCTCATCTCCTTGAGCTTCCCTTTTCTGGTCGCATACATCTCTATTGCATGATGCCATCGACAGAGCGCAGCTGATTTGATAATAAATGAAAAATATATGGTCCACCCTGTCACTATCGCCCTCATTACTGCATTGTCCCTGCAGGGTTGCTCGGTGCTGACCATGGATCGACCGGCCAATGACCGGAACCTTGAGCTGCCCGGTAAATGGACAGGTTCAGGGAAAAACAACGAGGGCAGGATTGCCACCGGATGGATTGCCGGGTTTGGCGATGCTCAAATGCAGGAGCTGGTCAGGGAAGCCCTGGCAAACAACAACAACCTGAAGGCTGCAGCGGCACGGCTTGCATCCGCCAGGCAGGGGACCATCACCGGGCGGGCGGAACGCTTCCCCGCAATCAATATCAGTGGCTCCAGTTCAAGCACCAGGCGCGATGCGCTCAGCGAATCAGCAAAATACGAGTCAGGCTACGCCCTGACACTGGCAGCCTCATGGGAAATGGATCTCTGGGGAAGGCTTCGCGACCTTGATCACGCCGCCCGACAGGATTACCAGGCTGCCCGCGCGGATTTCCGCTCGGCAAGGCTGTCACTGGCTGCAAACGTCGCCAAGGTCTGGTGCAACATTATCACTGCCAGGCAGCGGCTTGAACTTGCCGAGCAAACCCGTGACAGCTTTGTCAGCAACTACCGGATCACCGAGCGCAATTACAAGGCCGGCGATGAAACGGCCACCCCGCTTTCCGTCCAGTTTGGCCGCAACAACGTGGCATCCGCCGAGCGCAACGTGATCGAGCGCACACTCGCCCGCGACAACGCCGCAAGGCCGCTGGAAGTCCTGCTGGGACGTTATCCCTCAGGTAAACTGAAGAGCAGTAACCGGCTGCCGAGACTGCAGGAAAAGGTGCCTGCAGGATTACCCTCCGAGCTGCTGTGGCGCCGCCCTGACATCGCTGCTGCAGCGGCATCCCTGCGGGCATCCGCCAAGCGCGCCGATGCGGCACGCAAGAACATGTTGCCCTCCTTTTCCCTCACCGCCCGCGGCTCGGACGCAAGCGGTGAGCTGAACCAACTCCTTGCCAACCCTGAAACAATCCTCTGGAATGCCGCATCCTCTGTGGCCCAGACCATATTCCGCGGCGGTGCATTATCCGCCCAGGCGCAAAGGGCCCTCACACAGAATGAGCAGGCACTGCACAGCTTCACAGGCCGTGTACTCGAGGCCCTGCGTGAAGTGGAATCCGCCCTGGCAACCGAGCGCTCGCTGACCGATCAGGAACGCTTTATCAGCGTTGAGCTGGCACAGGCCAAGCTGGCGGAAGCGCAGGCAGGCCGGGATTACTCCGAGGGCTTAATTGGCATCCTCTCGATCTTTGAGGCCCAGCGCCGGGGCGTCGCCGCCCGCAACGCAATGATCACCCTGCGCAACCAGCGATTGCAGAATCGCATTGACCTGCACCTTGCCCTTGGCGGGGATTTTGAAACCCTGCCTCCGGAAGAACCACCGGGTGCCACTCCCTGAACGTGGACAGGAGGGAATAAGGCCGCCAGGGAAGCCGCCTCTCCCCGAGTGCATGAAGTTGCGCAGGCTTTAGCCGCCGGCCCTGCGAATATCAGTGACCTCCCCGGCATGGATATTCAGGAAGTAACGTGAGTTATCGCGCACAATAAGCTGCACACCCTTGGAGATGATTGAGTCGGCAAGGATAAGTGAACCGGAGCGGGTCTCGATGATGAAGCCCCCCGGTTCCCTTTTCTTGATGTCGGCAAGCTTTACAGCGCGAACCTGGTCCAAGGGAATTTCACGCCGGCCAAAAAATTTCGAGACCATGATGAATGCGCCTTCTTCACTGATCCCCTCCAGCTTCGCGCCGACAAAGTCTCCGTTCTGCATCAGGCACCCCGGAGGGCGGCCTTTCAACACGCCGCCCTCGACCGTGCCGCCAACCATATCGATCACCGCGACCGCCGCACGCGGTAACCTGACTTCTGCTGCGGCATTTCGAAGAATAATCGACTTGGAATCAATGCCGATCAGGATCCCCGCAACAAGCGATCCCCCCCTAAGCCAGACACTTCGCTGCACCTCGTCACCTGCCAGCCCGGGCTCATCATCACCATTATAGGCGTCTGCCGGCGTTTCAACCCGGGGCAAGGCGGCAAAAGCAAGCCCTGCAGCAACAATGAGTGAGGAACTTCGCTTCATTCTGATGCTGCTTTGAACCTAATCCGGCAGCGGCTTATGTTACAACCGCTATATTTTTTGCCGGACTCAACACGCAGCTGACATAGTTTCAGGGCAACGCAGGGGGCTGCCCGTGGATGCCAGCCACGGGCAGCTGATAAAGAATTGAGGCAAGCTCAAAAGAGCACCACCGCTGTTCTCCAAGCCAACCTGTTACAGGCTCTTAACCTTCAGGTTGCGCACCCAGAACTTCAGGCCGTGGTCCTGGATGGCAATCTTTCCTGAATCCGCCAACTTCTTGTTCTTCGGTTTCCTGGCTGCCAGGTCCAGCTTGTCCTGCACCGTCTTGCCGTTGAGAACCACGCTCAGCTTGCCGTCCTGCAATGTCACCACCATGCGGTTCCATTCACCGGCGGGCTTCGAGCCGTTAGCCAGGGGCCCGGCAGTCTGGATCACTCCTCCAAGGTCATGCTGACCGAGTTTCTTCTTGCCGAAGCAGTCGAGAATCTGCACCTCAAAGCCGTGCGCGGTCGGGTCGGACTCATCGTAGATCCTGAAATAGAGACCTGAATTTCCACCTTTCTCGTGCTTATACTCAAAGTCGAACACGAAGTCCTTGTAATCCTCCTTGAGCCACAGGTAGGAACCGTAACGCGACCAGCCCTTCTCGCCGGGCCTCGGTTCAAGATAGAGTGACCCGTCTTTCTGGATCTTCCAGTTACCCGCGGTCTTGATCTTCGACATGTCCTTGCCGTCAAAAATCGTGGTGAATCCGTCCGCTGCGCGGGACAAGGAGATGCATAAAAACAACAGGGCTGAAATTGAGGCTAAAGTCTTCATTACTGCAAAGGACTATCACAACAATTCCCGCAACAAAACAATAATAATCCGCCATCGCAGGAGCTGTTCGCGATATTGGCCTTTTCCCTTATGCTGCCATGAAATAATGATTCGCTTACTTTTACTGCTTAACGCCCTCGTGTCGGTTGCCGCAAGCGCTGCGCGGCAACCAAACATTGTGGTTGTCATTGCCGACGACATGGGATTCTCCGATATCAGCTGCTATGGCGGCGAAATCCCCACGCCGAACATCGATGCACTGGCAAAAGGCGGACTGCGTTTCACCAACTACTACGTCAACAACATGTGCCTTGTCACCCGCGCCAGCCTGATGACCGGCAACTACCCGAAAACCGCCAAGCCCGGTGCCACCCTCAGCCGGCAGTGCGTCACCCTGCCGGAACTGTTGCGCAAATCCGGCTACACCACCCTGATGGCCGGCAAGTGGCACCTCGGCAACCATGCCCGCGCGGGCGCGGGATCACCAAACGACCGCGGTTTCGACCACTGGTACGGCATTCCCGGCGGGGCGGCAAGCTTCTACGATCCCGACCTGTTGACCCGCGACGGCAGGGACATCTCGCATGAAGCGCGCAATGATCCCGATTATTACTTCACCGATGCACTGAGCACTGAAGCTGCAGGCATGGTGACCAGAGCGCTCGACGAGGAGCCAAAGCGCCCGTTCTTTCTCTACCTCGCCTACACTGCCGCACACTGGCCCCTGCACGCCCGTGAGCGTGACATCGCAAAACACAAGGGAACTTTTGCACAGGGATGGGACACGTTGCGCAAAGCGCGTCTCAACAGGATGAAACAGCTTGGCGTGATCACACCTGACTGTAGGATTTCCCCGCGCCATCCGAAGATACCCGCCTGGAAGGATGAGGAACACAAGGCCTGGCAAGAGCGCCGCATGGAGGTCTATGCGGCACAGGTCACGGTGATGGACAAGGGTATCGGAAAAATCATGGATCTGCTCAGGAAGCGGAACGCATATGACAACACCCTCGTGCTCTACATGCACGACAACGGTGCCTGCCATGTCGAATACGGCAAGCAGCGCAAGGGTCCCTACCTCCCCGGGAAAACCCGTGATGGCAGGCCGATGATGCCGGGCAACCGGCCGGATATCATGCCGGGCCCGGAACATACCTATCAAAGTGTCGGCTACGGCTGGGCAAACCTCGGCAACACACCCTTCCGCCTGTTCAAGCAACACGACCATGAGGGTGGCGATCGCAGCCCGCTGATCGCGCACTGGCCACAGGGAATTCCCCGTAAAGGCAAGCTGGAAAAGGCAGTCTGCCACGTTACCGATCTCATGCCAACCTTGCTCGAGACCACAGGAATTGACTATCCCGAGAAATTTGGAGGGCTGCCAATTCTCCCCCATGTCGGGCGCAGCTTCGCACAGGCTTTCGCTGGAAAAGCAGTCACCGATCGCGCGACAATTTTCTGGAAACACGCTCAAGGCAAAGCTGTTCGCGATGGTGACTGGAAACTGGTCGCCCAATCCAGGGGCGGGTGGGAACTCTATAATCTTGCCAGGGACCCGACGGAACTCAATAACCTTGCCGGTTCAAAGCCGGAAAAAGTCTCAACGTTAAGAAAAAAATGGCAAGCTTGGCAAGACGGGCAATGACATGCCACACTCACCATATGAAAAGCAGGCGACAATTCCTGAAAACCTCCGCAGCTGCCACAGCACTGGCGGCAGCTCCCGTTGTATTGGCGCGACAAAACCCGAATCAACGCCTGCGTATCGGCGTGATGGGTCTCAGTCGCGGCAAGGCGCATATCGCCGGCTTCTCGGGAGTTGACAATGCCGAGATTGTCTATGTATGCGATGTTGACACAAACCGCTTGGCCGGCGGGATCAAGTATGCCGCCAGCCGGCAGGGGGGGAAGGAACCGAAGGGGGTCACCGATTTTAGAGAGATCCTTGATGACAAGGAGGTTGATGTGCTTGCCATTGCCGCACCGAACTTCTGGCACACGCCTGCTGCCACCCTCGCCTGTGATGCCGGCAAGCACGTTTATGTCGAGAAGCCCGGCAGCCACAATGCGCACGAATCACAACTGATCGTCAAGGTTGCACGTGACAACAACCGCCTGGTACAGATGGGTAACCAGCGCCGCAGCCTGCCGGCCTTTCGCGAAGGCATTGAAAAGATCCGCGGCGGTGCCCTCGGCACCCTGCACTACGCACGCTGCTGGTATAATAACCGGCGTGGATCAATCGGCCGCGGCAGGCAGGTGGCAATCCCGCAGTGGCTGAACTGGAAACTCTGGCAGGGACCGACTCCGGAGCGTCCCTACAAGGACAACCTGGTGCATTACAACTGGCACTGGCATTACGGCGGCGGCGAACTTGCCAACAACGGTGTGCACGCACTCGACATCGCACGCTGGGGACTCGACGTCGATTACCCGGCGCGGGTTACCTGCAACGGCGGGCGCTACCACCATGACGATGACCAGGAGACTCCCGATACCGCTGACGCGACCTACGACTTCGGCAAGGTCGGCATCAGCTGGCACGGCAGCAGCTGCCTGCAGCGCAAACACGAGAAGCACAGCTTTGTCAGCATCTACGGCGACAGGGGCGTAATGGCTTTCGAGAGTTCCGGTTATCGTATTTACGACCTTGACGGGAAGCTGCTTGAGGAGAACATCCCGCCTTTCACCGACCTGCCGCACTTCCAGAACTTTGCCGCCGGTATCCGCGATGGCGCCGCCCTCAACGCCGAGATCAAGGATGCCCAGAAAAGTGCCATGATGTGCCACCTCGGCAACATTGCCTATCGTACTCGCAGCGAAGTGAAGCTGGACCCCGAAAACCGGAAGATCGTTGACAACCCCGCTGCCGACAAGCTTTGGAAACGCGAATACCGCAAGGGCTGGCAACCAAAAATATGAAACCTGTCACATTATTACTTTGGATCATTACCTGCGTTTGTTCTGCCGGCGCCAAGCCGCCAAACATCGTCCTTATCCTGGTTGATGACATGGGATACGGTGATCCGGGTTGTTACAATGCCGAGTCAAAAATACCGACACCAAACATCGATCGCCTGGCAGGTGATGGCATGCGATTCACTGATGCCCATGCCTCGGGTCCCCTGTGTCACGTCTCACGTTATGGCCTGATGACCGGAACTTATCCCTGGCGCACGGAGTTCAACTGGCGTCGCCAGCCTGTGATTGCAGAGAACCAGGAAACAATCGCCTCGCTGCTGAAATCACAGGGTTACCGCACCGCGATGGTCGGCAAGTGGCACCTGGGCTTTAAAGAGAAGTTGATTGAGGACTACACCGGCGTGTTGAGCGGCGGTCCCGTGGACCGCGGATTTGAAAGCTATTTCGGGATACGCGCCTCGACCGATATCCCGCCATATTTCTATATCCGCGGCAACCGGGCTGTCATGCCGCCAAGCGCGGCCATTGCCGCCAACAACACCCAAGGCTGGACGAAAATCCAGGGCACGTTCTGGCGCAGGGGTAAGATCGCTCCCGACCTCAAGCTTGAGGAAGTGCTGCCGCGCTTCACCCGGGAAGCAATCTCAGTGATCACCAAGCACCGCAATCACAAGGAGCAAAAACCGCTTTTCCTCTATCTCGCCTATCCTGCACCGCACACGCCCTGGTTGCCGTCCCAACAATTCACAGGCAAGAGCAAGGCGGGTCTCTATGGCGACTTCACAGTGATGGTCGACGCAATGATAGGCAGTGTATTGAAAGAAATAGACGCAACCGGAATGCGTGAGGATACCCTGGTGATTTTCAGCTCCGACAACGGCCCGGTCTGGTATGACCAGGACATCGGGAAATTCGCACACGACTCCTCCGGCGGCCTGCGCGGCATGAAAGCCGATGCCTGGGAAGCAGGGCATCGGATGCCCTTCATTGTGCGCTGGCCCGGCAAGGTGGCTGCCGGCAGCCGCAGTGATTACACGATCTGCTTTACTGATATACTCGCCACCTTTGCCGCAGTCTGCGGGGCAACGTTGCCCGATTCAGCCGGCCCGGACAGCTTTGACTTCTCTCCGGTCCTGTTGGGTCAACAGCCAGCCGGCAAGCAGGTGCGCCCACCGATCGTGATGGCAGCCGGCGGGGAAACGATGCTCATCCGCGATGGTGAGTGGAAGCTCATCAACGCACTCGGATCCGGCGGATTCTCACAGCCAAGGAGAATAAAGCCGCGACCCGGGGACCCGCGCGGCCAACTCTACAACCTCGCCGAAGACAGAGTCGAAAAGAACAACCTTTACCTGGAGAAACCGGACATCGTCGCCCGGCTCAATGCCAAGCTGAATGACATCCGCAAATCGCAGCGCACCAGGCCATAGGAAACACGGGCGCACCTGCAAGACACAAAGCAAGTGAGGTTATCGCCACCCTGCGTTATATAGGATAGAACAAACCCGCCACCTGATGCCCTTTCACTCCAAGGTTCGCGATCCGTTAAAGGCCATCCTCCCCGGCCTCTTCCTGGTTCTCACCTGCAGCACCCTACTGAGCGCGGAACGCACCGCGGAAGGGCTGCTGGCCCTTTATGATTTTACAGGAACGGATGGGATGACAATACGGGACCGCTCAGGAATCGATCCCGCATTGGACCTGAAGATTGAGGACAGCAAAGCGGTTTCACGCACCCGTGGAGTCCTCAAAGTCCACGGTGAAACGCAGATTCGATCACTCAAGACGGCAACCAAAATCCTCAATGCCGTGCGCCAGTCCGGCGAGATCACCGTTGAAGCCTGGATCCATCCGGAAAACATCACCCAG
>JAYGGE010000100.1:0-2602 GCA_046581505.1 Verrucomicrobiales bacterium
ACCGCCGAGGTCGACGGTGCCCTCGCTGACATTCATCACCTCGATGAACTCAAAGTCGTCCTGGTCAAAATCGGGATTGACCAAAAGCTCTGCGGTTCCCGGCTTCCGGGGGTGGTAGTGCACCTCGCTGATGACGATGTCTGCTGCTGTTGCGCTTGGTGCGATGGTGAAAAAGGCCTGGCTGAGTGCACTCCACTCACCGTTTACCGCGTTGTAGGAGCGCGACTTGATCCATACAGGCGAGGTGATCGCCTCGGGAATAATCAGTTTGGTAGCCTCACCGTTACCTGTGTCAATCTCACCGCGCAGAACCATGTCAAAGCTGATGTCCGAGCTTGAGGAAGATGAATTGTGGATCTCAACGGCAAGTGAATTAACGCCGTCCGCAAAGCTGGTGCTGGGCACCTGAAAGTCGAAGAAAATCCTCTCGTTGGGGGTTGCCCTGTTAGCGAAGGAATCAAAGGATGCATTGCCAGGCAGGTTACTCGTGCGGAGAATCTCAACTCCATTGGCATAGACTGCAGCCGCGTCATCGTATTTCAGCTTCACGACAAAATACGAGTAGTTAGATGGCCGGACAATCTCGACATCGGCACGGAAGTAGGTTGTAGCATTTTTCTGTATACCGTTGATTGGTATCGGATCGGTATCGATGAATCCAACCCGGGTAGCTTCGTCACTCTCTCCGTATCCGAGTTCTGATGGTCCTGTAGCCCACCCGGAATCATCATAGTCAGCGGCACGCCAGGAGGTTCCCTGGTCACTGCCATCATCAAGATATTTCCACACATGGCCGCTGATCATGAAGTCCTGTGCAATTGCTTCCCCGTTGCCAACTTGTGCGGTGCCGGCAAGGGGATTGACAGCTCCCCCTAAAAGCCGTGGATCAAGGTCATCCTGCCAGTCTTCAGTGTTAGAGTCACCAGTGCCAATCATGTAATAGACCTTGGTGACGGAAAGCGGCGCTGTAATCTCGATCCTGCTGCCCATCACAACTCTCCCGCCATGCTGACTATAAACAGGGGCGGCCAAATTGGGATACAGGCTGGCAGAACGAAGATGACTGAAGAAGGCAGCACGACGGTTGTTGATAAAACGATCCACTTCATCTGCAGCGCTAATCCACTGCCGCTCCCCAAGCCCGGAATTCCCCCACCTTGCTGCCTCTGCGATGATTGCCGAGGCAACCGTGCGTCTGCGCGCATGAAGAGTTTCCATGACATGGTCTCTCATCATGAGGCCGTCAGGAAAGTTAAAGAATCTGTTATGAACCCTGTCGGCAAATCGCAGGCGGAACTCGGGGGTCGATTCCTCAATATCAAGACGCACAAACATCGGGTTACTTTTACTGAAGTTACCCCGATCACCGGAACCCCTGCCCGCGTTAATGCGATCCCCGTTATTACCGCCGGCTGCCAGCGAATGCTCCGCGTCATGCACAAAACTCTGAAATCCCATGTCATTGCTGACCCGATTGCGCACGGCAAACCAGTTGTTGTTGTTGGGCGGGGCATCGGCATTGGCGGTATAACCAAGGACAATCGCGTAATCAATGAGGTTATCGACATCGAGATAGACAGGCAATTCGGGATTGCGGGAACCGTCAGGATTAAGTCCCTGCATCCGCATGAAGCGCGCAAGGGTTGGGGAACTCTTCTGGTCTCGGGCCAGCTGCCACAATACACGCCACGCATTCATGTTGCCGTCCGTGGCTTCAGTGGTATAACCCGTACTGCTGCCTCCTGACTTGACGGTGTCATAGTCATCGGCTTCTCCACCAAAGTAGGCTTCACCATATGTGGCCTCTGCCCGTTCATCAGTCATATACAATCCCCAGTAGATGCCGTTGAGGTAAAGGTGGTAGTAACGGGACTTGGTATGGGGTTGTCCAATGGCCCCCTGCAGGTCTCGACAGAGGACCTCACGCAGGAAAGTGTTGCTGGCACTTCCACGAAATCCCCAGGAGTAGTTTTGCGAGGTGCGCAGGTCAAACTTGTCGAAGCGGTCCACGCCCTCTCCCTCAAAGAGCGGGTATTCAAGCTTGCCGGCACCGTATTCGTCCCGGAAGAACAGCCTGAAGGCGTGTTTCGGGTTGCTCTTGGAGCGACTGAATCCGCCGCGGATCCGCAACCCGCAATTACTCTGGACGCTGTCCTTGATGCCGCCGGGATCAAGGATCTCAAATGACGCCGGACGCTCCCAGCTCTTGCCGTGCGATCCCGGGTTGGTGTAGATGCCATTACCTCCTGTCAGGTTGGACTGGTCGGTAACCAGTGAAACCGAGGGGATTGAGGACAGCGCGCCAATCATCTGCTGTGCGCTGTATTGTGAGGTGACATTCGGGTCCATTCCGTAGTTGAACTGCTGGCCGTTGGAACTCCCCGACGGCCACCCGAGAGGCGCGGTCCCGTTGGCATACTGCGTGCGCACGTCATCAAGGAACAGGTAGGTGTGGGTGTCGACGTTGGTCGGGAAGTAACCGGTCTTGAACGCGGCGGCGCGCAGGGTGGTTGTCCTGCTGATCCTTATCGGAGCATTGTAAATGGTGCCGCTGGTCGAGGTCGGTGTCGAGCCGTTGGTGGTGTAGCGGATGGTTGCCGCC
>JAYGGE010000101.1:0-2623 GCA_046581505.1 Verrucomicrobiales bacterium
ACCGCCGAGGTCGACGGTGCCCTCGCTGACATTCATCACCTCGATGAACTCAAAGTCGTCCTGGTCAAAATCGGGATTGACCAAAAGCTCTGCGGTTCCCGGCTTCCGGGGGTGGTAGTGCACCTCGCTGATGACGATGTCCGCTGCTGTTGCGCTTGGTGCGATGGTGAAAAAGGCCTGGTTGAGCGCGCTCCACTCGCCGGTTGCCGCGTTGTAGGAGCGCGACTTGATCCACACAGGGGAGGTGATGGCCTCAGGGATCGTCAGGGTAACGGTGTTGCCGCCGCCGGCCGGTATTCCGGTTAATCTTAGATCGAAGCTGATGTCTGAGCTGCTAGCTGAGCTCTGGTGGATTTCAACGGCGATGGTGTTACTTCCCGCGGCAAACCGTGAGGTCGGGATGTCAAGGGTGTCGACAGCGTTGTTTCCAACTATGTTGCTGGAATACTGGTTGTAGGGTGCATTTGCGCTGAGTCCCGAATGGCGTGCCACCTCGCTGCCATTCACGTAGATCGCGTAGGAGTCATCGTAGGTGACCTCAATCTCGAAGTTGCCGAACGCGGCCGGGCTTTCGATATTAACTTCATTGCGGAAGTATGTGGTCACGTAGCGTGCCCCGCTCGGGCCTGAAGTGACCACGGTTGCCTCATCGTTGTCACCGTACCCGAGTTCCGAGGGGCCGGACCCCCAGCCTGCGTCATTGAAGCCGGCAGCGCGCCATGCCGTGCCCTGGTCGGATCCGTTATCAAGGTATTTCCAGGTGTCCCCGCTCCGGATGTAGTGGGTAGTTGTCGTGCCGGTGGGGCCACCGCTAACCGAGAGCACCCCGGCTTGCGGGCTTGGAGATCCGCCCAGAAGGCGCGGGTCAAGGTCGTCCTGCCAGTCTTCAGGATTGGAGTCGCCTGTGCCGATCATGTAATAGACCCGCGTTGCCTCGGGAGTGGCGAAGACGTTGATCTGGCTGCCTTGTGCGACGCTTCCGCCATGCTGGCCATAGGAAGGAGCGGCCAGGTCAGGATACAGGTTGGCAGTGCGCAGGTGCCCGAGGAAGACGTTGCGGCGTCCGTTGATGGTATTGATCAGGATGTTAACGGCGGTATTCCAGTTTTGCTCATCAAGCGGGTCACCGCGTTTGGAGTCCCCCCATCGCGCTGACTCGGCGATGATCACCTTGCTGACGACCTGTTTCCTTTTCTCAAGGAAACCGAGGACACTCGCAGTTGTCAGCAGGCCCCCGTTGTAGAGCACGGCATGGGCGCGGTCCGCAAAGCGCAGGCGGTATTCCGGGGTGCTTTCCTCAAGATCAAAATGGGTAAACCCAGGATTGCTCCTCCAATACTGGTTACGCTGACCGGATCCATTGCCTGTGTTGATACGGTCATTGGCATTGGCCCACCTGCCGCCGGCACCAAGCGAGTGTTCCCCGTCATGCACGAAGAACTGGAAGCCCATGTCGTTGCGAACACGGTCACGGGTGGCGAACCAGTTATTGGAGGCACCGCCAAGAAAATCGGAAAGTGGTGCATCGTAGTTGCCGGTGTAACCGATAATAAGAGTGTAATCGACAAGGTTGTCGACATCGAGGTAAACCGGCAACTGGGGATTGCGCGAACCGTCTGGGTTGAGCCCCTGCATCTGCATGAAGCGTGCAAGGGTCGGGGAGCTTCTCTGGTCGCGGGCCATCTGCCACAGCCTTTGCCAGGCACTGCCGGTTGCCATGGAACCGTCGGTAGCCTCGGTATTATAGCCTCCTGCATTGCCGGCGGACTTTAGAGTGTCGTAATCATCGGCATCACCGCCTAGGTAGGCTTCACCAAAAGTTGCTTCTGAGCGTTCCTGAGTCATGAAAAGCCCCCAGTAGATGCCGTTGAGGTAAAGGTGGTAGTAACGGGACTTGGTGTAGGGTTGCCCGGTCGCTCCCTGCAGGTCTCGCCCAAGGACTTCGCGCAGGAAGGTGTTGTTCCCGTCCCCGCTAAAGGACCAGGAGTAGTTTTGCGAGGTGCGCAGGTCGACCTTGTCAAATCGGTCCACGCCCTCTCCCTCAAAGAGCGGGTAGTCGAGCTTGCCGGCACCGTATTCGTCCCGGAAGAACAGCCTGAAGGCGTGTTTCGGGTTGCTTGTCGAGCGGCTGTAGCCGCCCCGGATCCGCAGCCCGCAGTTGCTCTGGACGCTGTCCTTGATGCCGCCGGGGTCAAGGATCTCAAATGACGCCGGACGCTCCCAGCTCTTGCCGCGTGATCCCGGGTTGGTGTAGATACCATTGGATGCGGTCAGGTTGGACTGGTCGGTAACCAGTGAAACCGAGGGGATTGAGGACAGCGCGCCGATCATCTGCTGCGCGGTGTAGCGCGAGGTGACATCCGAGTCCATGCCGTAGTTGAATTGCTGCCTGTTGACGCTCCCCGACGGCCATCCGGCGGGAGCGGCCCCGTTGGCATACTGCGTGCGCACGTCATCAAGGAACAGGTAGGTGTGGGTGTCAACGTTGGTCGGGAAGTAACCGGTCTTGAACGCGGCGGCGCGCAGGGTGGTTGTCCTGCTGATCCTTATCGGAGCATTGTAAATGGTGCCGCTGGTCGAGGTCGGTGTCGAGCCGTTGGTGGTGTAGCGGATGGTTGCCGCC
>JAYGGE010000113.1:0-5672 GCA_046581505.1 Verrucomicrobiales bacterium
GGCAACAAGCCATTGCGCAAAGCTCAATCGTGTCACCTTTGCTCCACCGGGAAGCGCGGGAAAAACCCCTGGCACCCCGGGTTCAACTTCCGCTCCTTTTTGCTTATAGTCACCGCGCAGCAGAATATGGGTCTTGCGCACGTTGGCATCTTCCAGCATGACCGGGACGCTGACAGTGCGTGCCCTGATTGCGCTCAGCTTCTTCTCAAGTTCCAGCCTCTGCCTTGAAGCCTCCGGAGCCTTCAAGGCCCGCCGGTAAAGCCTGACATCCTTTAATTCCCCCTCGAAGCGGTATGCACCGGCATCACTGGAATTATTGTAGCCTGAGCCAATGGCAAGGAGCCTGTCTGAAGCGGCAATCACGGCAGGAGGCGACCCCTTTATCTTCACTGCGGTATCCTCGACCCCGTCAATGACCAGCCTGATTGATTTGCCGGCCTCAAAGACCACGGCCACCTGGTGCTCATTGCCGTCGGCAACCGCCCTGCTGCTGTGGATCTCCACCCCCTCAAAGGGATCCTTTCTCGCAGACACCCAGGCAAACAGGTGCCCGTTGGGCACACTATTCTCACCCTCACCCCCGATGCCAAAAACATAGCCGCGCTGCTTGCCACGCCAATCGTATTTGGAAACGATATTTCCGACTGCAGCACGGGTGCGGATGTTGGCAATGATGCTGAAATCACCTTTTACATTGAATTCATCCCGTTTTTTCTCGACCACCGCACCCTGCCATTGCCCGAGTTGGGCAGCCTTGATATCAGGATCATCCACAAGCCATTTTTCCCGGTGCGCCAGGCCCTGCAGGGCCGACATGAGGTCCTTGTATTCATCGCGCCGGTCAAGATCCACGTAACGGTAATCCATGCGCGGCCCGTGCACTCCAAACCCCTCGCCCAGGTGGGGAATATTGTTGAAAATCGCAAACAGCCGGTAGTATTCGCGCTGGCTGATGGGGTCATACTTGTGATCGTGGCACTCAGCGCACTCAAGGGTGATGCCAAGCACCGCGCGACCTGTCACATTGAGCCGATCCACAATGGTCTTGATGCGAAACTCCTCCTTGCGCGGGTTGTTGCCCTTCGCCTGCATCGCGTTGCGGTGAAATCCGGTGGCAAGGCGCTGCTCGGGGGTTGCCCCGGGCAACAGGTCACCGGCAAACTGCTCAACAATGAACCGGTCAAAGGGCATGTTGTCATTGAAGGCACCAATCACCCAGTCACGATAGGGCCAAACCTCCCGCGTGCGGTCTGCGGCATAACCTGAAGTGTCACCATAGCGGGCAAGGTCAAGCCACTGCTGTGCCATGCGCTCACCGAAATGCGGTGAGGTCAGGAATCGCTCAACCAAACGCTTCCAGCTTCCGGGGGCATTGTCCCCGGTAAATTCGCGCAACTCGGCAGGTGTCGGCGGCAACCCGCGCAGATCAAGGCTCAACCGACGCAGCAGCGTGTGATCAGTCGCCCGGGATGCAAGCCTGCCACCTTCACGCTGCAGGCGCTCCAGCACAAAGAAATCCACCGGGTTATCCGAATCCCTGCCCTTTAACCCGGGTAACTCAGGACGCAGCGGAGGGCGGAATGCCCAATGCCCTGTTTTCGCCATCTTCTCTCCTGCCCGGGCAATCGGCAGCGACATGACCATCAGCAACCCCACACATAAAAACCGCTGCCACGCGGCCTTGAATTTCCTTGTGGGAGGATTCATATCCTGATCAAAGCACAATCTCTTTGGATGGGAAACCCGGGGGGAAGAAGAATTTTCATGAAAAACCTAGCGCCGATAAAAATCGACCCAGCTTAAATCGATCTTTTTTACCCCATCCCCAAGCGCTTCCTGCGGCACCTCCGCCTCGTAATAACCGGCAATTGCCTTCGAGGAATTGGGACCCGTGGACTCCAGGAGGTAACGACCCTTAAGCGGCTTGCCCTTGGCATCGAGCATGCGGACATCAAGGTCCTTGTCGGCAAGCAGCTTGCCATCCACGCTCACCCCTAACCCCTCGAGACCGGTCAGGTGCATCCGGATCAGGACCTCCGCTGGCCATTTGCCTCTGCCCAGGCTGATACTCCCCCCGCCGATTCCAAACTTGTCGGTAACGTCAAAGATCACCCTGCCCTCACTCTCCGTCACCTTGATTTCCCGGGCGCCACCGTGCGGGCCCTTTTTTTTGTATTCCAGCTTGAATCTCGCGGCATCAGCCGAGCCATTGGATTTCTTCGCCTGCGGCCACAGTGAGCTCAGAGCATCCTTGACTATCTTCTCACAACCAACAGCGGGCGGACCGAGGTGAGGCGTCCACACCTGTCCTCCCCAGTTGGGCAGTGAAGCGGCCTCATACCCGCCCTTGGCCCCCATTTTAAGGGCGGCATCATCTGCAACGTAGCCCTGGTAACCATTGGTGTAGGCAAAGGTCATGTTGTGTTTGAACGGCGCATGCTTGTCGATCCAGAGTTCATACTGGCAGAACATCTCGTGCGGCATGGTGGTCAAACACCACTCGTTGCCCGCCATCACCGCATACGCATCAAAGCGACGCGCAGGCGGCTGCTTACCCTGGTCCATGAGTTCCTTGATCCGGTTGAGTTGCCGCATACGCCCGGCATCCTTGCCACTTGCAGCAACCATCTTCTGCCACACCTCCCTGCCGGGCAGGGCACGGGAGGGAAGCTCAGAGCGGACATGTTTAATGCTCAAGGTTTCCGATGTGACAGGCACACTGCCGGCAATCGCCTTGATTACAGCTTCTCCCAGGTTGCGGCCGGCATGTTCAGCCTTATCATGCGTCGAGCGCAGCGGAAAGCCGTTGATATTTCCGGCACACCCCTGGCCAAAAAGCGCAATCACCCCCTCACCCAACTCTTCGCGGATGCGCTTTGCAGCCGCGCCGGGAAAATCAGCACTGGTCAGCTTGCTGGTATGGGGAACAATCACCGGGTGCGCCGCATGCTCAAAGAGCACGGCAATGGGTTTCCCGGTCTTGCGGCTGTCAGCAACCAGTACATTCACCCAGGGAACCACCGGTCCCTCACGATTGACTCCCATGTAGACGCTGCCGTTCTTCGGGTTAACCAGGCGCCGGTTGAAGCCCACCTGCACTTCCGCCCTGCCCGCCCGCAGTTTCACAGGTTCAGCCCGCTTTTTTGCCTCCTTTACCACCTCAAGGATCATCTCAAGTGTCCGGTTATTCCACTTTGAATCGATGTCATTGCCCACCTTGCTATGGTCGTGAGGACCGAGTCTGGCTGATGCATGGGAATGACTGAAGGCGATCAGGGAATTCTTGATTCCGGTTTGTTGGCGGATCTGCTCCCGCAAGTAATCACAGGTATCAAAGCCGCCCATAATCAGGTCGAGGGACACAATGGCCACGGCATTTTTCTCCCCATCCTCCAGATACAGGCAACGCGCATAAAGCGGGTCATGCACACCGATGCTCTTGCGGAAATAATGCTGGATCTCAAGGCCCACCGGCGGCGTGATATCCCTTTGCGCCGCCCCCGCCGTGATGCCCGCCTCGCCTGCCGACACGAACAGGACGAGGCAAGCAAAGATAAACAGGGTGAGTCGTGCCATTAAACGCATGCTTAAGTTTAACAGGGAATAAATCCCTGCAAAGCATCAAAGACATCCAGGGAATCGATTCAGTATCGCTGATCGACTAGAAAACAACCATCACCCCCTTCATCACACGCCAATGCCCGGGAAAAGTGCAAATGAAGGGATAATTGCCGGGTTGTCCCGGGGCGATCAGTTCCAGTTCAGTCTTTCCCCTGCCGTTTACCAGTGGAGTTGACCAGATCACCTTGTCGGAATCCGGCACGAAGCTCCTCTGCATGGCATCGGGATCCTGTGCCATCCGGTCAGCAAGCAAGCCAACCTCCTGCTCCGACCCGGGCCTGACGATCACCATATTGTGAATCTGCACATCCGGGTTATTGAAGAACACCTTGACCTTGCTGCCGGCCTTGATGCGGAACTCACGGGGGAAAAATGCCAGCTGGTTGGGGACTGCAGTGATCCTGATGGTGGCATCATCCAGGCCGTGCTGTTGATCATACTTCGCGGCAGTCTGCCGCAATGACTCTTCAGTCTCAAATCTGGCAAGGTCCTGTATCTCTGAGCCCAGGGGATCAAACAAATAGACAGGCGCATAGCCTCCTGCCCCCCTGCCCTTGACGTATCGTGCCTCAACCTGGTTGATGCCCTCCTGCAATTCCACCTGGACATTCCAGTCGGAACTCCACCAGTTCGCCGAGGCGATGACCGGGGTCCCGTTTAGGAAGACCTTCACGTAGCTGTGCCGCACAGAAAGGATCGCCCGCTTCTTTCCCGGGGAGCGCACAAAGGTGCGCATCGTCCCGAAGGAACCCGCCTTGCCGCCGAAGACAAAGTGACGTTCCTCCTTCCCGCCTTCCCTGAGAAGCCAATGCGTTAATTTACTATTCTCAGGCTTTTGCAATACCGGGATCTCCGGCCCCTTTCCGGTATTGATGCCATAACTGGCATCCTCGAGGATTGTCCGCAGTCCCCCGGCACCGGAAACATCAACCTGGCCAAGCAGCGATGCGTAGGCGGGGTCTGCTTGCTGCAGGTAGGAAATGGTATGGATTACCTCAGTGCGCACTCTCGGATGTTTGTCCCCGGCCATCTGTTTTAAGAGTGTCATGGGCATTTTCAACCCTCCTGCCTGGAAACGAATCAGGTAAGTGGCGGCGGCCCGGATCCTCGGATCATGGGATGCCAGCAGCCTTTCCAGCAAATTTTGGCGCACCTCACCCTGGTCGTGAAGAATCCAAAGCCCTTCCAGAATTGCCTGCTCATCCTTTTGAACCCGCATCCAGGGATCCAGTGCCCCGACCACTCCCCGGGTGTGCCTCAATTTGCGCCTTGCATGGTCGCGGATGAGATCCTGCGGATGGCTGAGAAACTCCAGAAGCTGCACAGTATTCGCACCCTCTATCCGGGGCCAATCCCTCACGACCGGCTTGCCTTTATGGATGACGCGCCAGATACGCCCGGTCTGGGGATCCCATCGGGGATCACGCATTGAGTTCTGGGCATGGCCAATGATGCGTGTGCAGAAATCCGAAATATACATGGCGCCGTCAAAACCGAAGGCAATGTCAACGGGACGGAAAATCTGGCTTGGTGAGGAAAGCACATCCAGTCGCCCGCTGGCCTTGAAATACGCGCCGTCGGCCTGGTGCCTTGAAAGGGAAACAAAGCACTTTCGCAACAAAACCGCCGAGGCCATTCCCTGCTGATAGTCATCGGGGAAGTTCGGGCTGGAAATAACACACGCCGCCGACCCCTTGCCGTAGGCGATGCTGATGGCGCGCTGGAAAGGATGATAAACCCCGAACGGGGTCCAGGGAATTGCATGACTGTCCTGCACAAACCCGTCACCATACATCTGGAAGAGGTTCCCCCACCGGTCCCAGGTGACCTTCCACGGATTTGGTGTCAGGGTCTGGTATTCCCGCTCAACGCTTCCCCTGCGCAGATCAAGACGGTAGGTGGTGGCATCAACTCCGCGCGTTACCCCGTAGGGGGTCTCTATCTGGGAGCGATGGAAAACCCCGTCGCAGAACATCACGTGCCCCATCGGTCCCATGGCGATCATGCCGCCATGATGCGCATCAGTAACGTCGATGCCACGCAGGATTTCC
>JAYGGE010000131.1:0-21098 GCA_046581505.1 Verrucomicrobiales bacterium
CCTGATGCAGTCGCTTTGAAGCGGAAAGAAACTTTTCCGGGAAAATCGCCGGGGTCTGGCTCTGGTCCTGCAGCACCACAACGTCCCAGCCGCCGCCTGATATCCTGTCCATGGTCAAGGCTTCCTCCGAATGT
Source organism: Verrucomicrobiales bacterium (assembly GCA_046581505.1). Taxonomy (GTDB): domain Bacteria; phylum Verrucomicrobiota; class Verrucomicrobiia; order Verrucomicrobiales; family DEV007; genus CACIUL01. Next base: position 135 of record JAYGGE010000131.1, read on the forward strand.
TGTTTCAGTGTTTTCCCGCCGGGAGTGATGAACTCGAGCCGGATTTCCTTCTGCGGAGAAGCCGCAAAGAACCTGATCGCCGCTGAGCGGACCTGGCCGGTGTAGCTGTTGCCGATGAAGAGGATTTTCCTTGGTGCAGCCGTGGCGGACAATGCCAGCAGGGACAGAAAATTAAGGATCAGCAGTGACCGGAAGCACATTCCCAATGTTTCGCTACGAAGTTCCCCGACGCAAGGCCCGTACTGGTTTCTTATTGATATTGTCACGGATAAAAGAAACTTGCCTAGACATTGCTAATTAAGTAAAACATCCCCTGTCTCCGCTTCCTTCCCTTGCCGCTCATGTCTACAAAACCAATTCCTATCCTCATTCTGCTGGGCTTCTTCCTCTGCCTTTCCGCAGGGAATGCCGAGGCGATGCAGATCTTCGTCAAGACGCTCGCCGGCAAGACCATCACACTTGATGTGGAGCCTTCCGATACCATCGAAAACGTAAAGACAAAGATCCAGGACGCGGAAGGCATTCCGCCGGACCAGCAGCGACTCATTTTTGCAGGGCAACAACTTGAGGACGGGCGCACCCTCTCCGACTACAACATCCAGAAGGAATCCACCCTGCATTTGATATTGCTCTCAAGGCTCACCAACCGCGGGGCCATCACCTCCGCCGGCGGTGCGCTTGCCAACAACACGCTTGCCGGGCTCACGGCAGTCGGCTCCCCCTTTGCCACCGCCAAGACGACCACCCTGACCATCGTCAACCACCCGGGAATCATCTCGCTCTCGGCAATGACCTCAATGTCGCTGGCACCGCCAATGTCACCGGCGCCTCAACCTTCTCAGGCCCAGTCATGATTGCTGACAACACGACCATCCAGCAGGACCTCGATGTGGCAGGCAGTATCAATGCCGATCGGATTTACCTAAACGGACCCGAAGGTGAAACCCGTCTTGATGGGTTCCACAACCGTATCTCGGGAATGGTTACTGAAATCCGTAGTGACCTGATCGTTCAGCGCAATGCATATTTTGAGCGCGAGGCCAGGTTTATGAACGAAGTGCGCTTTGATGGTCCAATCAGGGCTGATAATGGATTAGAGATCCTGGGTGACGCTAATTTTTCAGGCCGGATCAATGCCAACCGACTTTACCTCGACGGGCCCGAAGGTGAAACCCGTCTTGATGGGTTCCACAACCGTATCTCGGGAATGGTTACTGAAATCCGCAGTGACCTGGTCGTCGAGCGTAATGCATTCTTTCAGGGGGATGCCATCTTCGATCGCGAGGTGCGCCTTGAGGGACCGATCACCGAGCCCAATCACGCCACTTCCAAGGAATATGTCGATGCGCGCATTAACACAGAATCAGCGCGTGCACAAACAGAGGAAAACACCCTTGAGCAGCTCGTTCAACAACAGGCCGCATTGATTGAGGCCCTTGAGGCCCGGGTCACTGTCCTTGAAAATCAATAAGCGTTTACTCCCGCACCTCTTCCTTTCATTCCCCGGCAATTGCCTGCGCATTGCCGTGTGTTTCCTGAAAATTTCCGGCCTGCTGCCAGCTACAGGCAGCAGGCCGGCTTTTTACCCCCAAGAAAGCTTTTCAATAACCATGAGGCTCTCTATCCTTGTGGCCGCATGAAGATATTTTTCCCGATCCTCGCGATCACGCTCGCCCTCCAGGTTCTTTCCGCAAACGCCAAGCCCCCCGCCCCGCCCGAGGATCTCAGCGCCAAGCCGCTTGCCAACGCCCTGGGATTAAGCCTCAATGAATACTCCCTCTCCTGGGATGCCCCGGCACAGGCCGGCTACCAGGTGCTGGTTGCCGGCAGTGAGGCCAAGCTCGCCGCGAATGTCGGCGACCTGTGGGACAGCGGGCTGCGCTACACGGAAAACAACGCCGGAATCCCCTGCCTGGGGAAGGCCTTCCGCGCAGGCTCAACAGCCTGGTGGAAGGTGAAGGTCTGGAAAAAGGACGGTAGTGCCAGCGCGTGGAGTGTGCCGGCCACCATCAGTGTCGCAGACGACAAGGCCGGCCAGAAGCCCATTGCGCTCCCGACCGGCAACCGTGTGGTGTTTGTCGGCGGCAGCCTGGTCCATGGCATGGAGAAAAACGCTTACCTTGAGGCAGCACTGACCTCACGCTGGCCGCACCATGACATCACCTTCCGCAACCTGGGCTGGCCCGCCGATGACGTCTTCGGCACCGCGCGCGGGGAATTCGGATCGGCACAGAACACCCGTTCCTGGAGACCGCCGGGCAACGAGGCGGGATTCGGCTACTCCGAGTTGCTCAAGCAGGTGCGCGAGGCCAAGCCGACCACCCTCATTGTCGGCTATGGAGGCGAGGCCGCCTTTGCCGATACCAAGGAAAAGATGCAGGGCTTCAAGGCCGGGTATGAAAAACTCATCACTGACCTTGAGGCAACCGGGGCAAGGATCATCCTGCTGACCCCCATCCCGCAGCAGAAGGCAGGTTATGCACTCCCGGATCCCTCCACGCACAACGCGCGCCTGCGCACCGCCGCACAATTCATCCTCAAGAGTGCCGGTGAACGCAAGCATCTCGGCATCGACATCTTCGGTGAAGACCCGGGAAATTCCGGGGCACCTGAATACCGTGACGCCATGCACCTGGGTGCCAGTGGCTACCATGTCCTGGCCGCGCGCATTGCAAAGAGCCTCGGTCTGGCAAGTGAATCGCTGCTCAGGGTGCGCGAAGTCGACGGGCGGCTCTCGGTAACCTCGGCGACCATCAAGACCGGTGAGCGCACCAGGACAAAGAACGGCGTGCGCCTCGACTTGATCCTCGACCGGCTGCCCTCAGCCGCCTCACCCCTGCGCCTCGCCTCCAGCGCCGCTGACACCGAGCTCTCGCACAATGATTCTCCCGTCCGGATGCTTGAACCTGACGCGAAAAAGTCCCTGATATCCTCCGGGCCCAACCACCGGCAGGCAGAACAACTGCGTCAGTTGATCATCGAAAAAAATTCCCTCTACCGTCACAAGCTGCGCCCCATCAACAAGACCTATATCTTCCTCTTCCGCAGGCACGAGATGGGTCACCTGGCCCGCGAGATGGAGGACTTCGATGAGCTCGTCGAGGGCAAGGAGGAGCTTATCGCCAAGCTGCGCGTCCCGGCAGCCAACCGCTACGGGTTGCAGATTAAACCGGCATGGCGGGCCCCGCGCGCCTACCCCGACCATGAGGTGCCAAAGAACATCCCCGCACCCGACACCAACCGCGAGCTTGAAGCGCTCACCGTCGCCGACGGCTTCCAGGTGAACCTGTTCGCCTCCAACCCGATGATCGCAAACCCGATCAACCTCAACTGGGACACCCGCGGCCGGGCATGGGTATCGACATCGACAACCTACCCGCACATCAAGCCCGGCCACATCCCCAATGACCGCATCGTGATCCTTGAAGACACTGACCAGGACGGCGTCGCCGACAAACACACGGTGTTCGCCGAGGGACTCACCGTGCCGCACTCCGTGATGCCCGTCGATGGTGGCGCCTATGTCTGCAGCACGACGGAGTTCCTGTTCCTTGAGGACAAGGACGGGGATGATCGCTCGGAGGCACGCAGGGTCATCTACTCCGGCTTCGGCAACGCCGACGTGCACCACATGATCCACGGCCTGCGCTGGGCCCCGTGGGGTGACCTGCACTTTACCCAGTCCATCTACATCAACACCTTCGTGGAAACCGCGCATGGACCGCGGCGAATGAACGGCAGCGGTATCTGGCGCTTTCGTCCCGACAACGAGCAGCTTGACGCCTTCGCCGTCGGCATGGTCAACCCCTGGGGGTTTGCCTTCGACTACTGGGGCCAGTCATTCGGTACCGACGGTGCCGGCGGCTCGGGCCCGCACTATGTCTTTCCCGGGTCAGCCTTTCGCTCCGCTGTCGGTGTGCACCGGGTCTTTAACGGACTGATCCCCGGCAAGCCCAAGAACACCGCGGCCGAGTTCATTTCCGGTGAACACATGCCGGAGCGCTGGCAGGGAAGCATCGTCGCCAATGATTTCCGCGCCAACCGCACCGTGCGCTACGAACTGGAGGAGAGCGGTAGCGGTTACACCGCCAAGGAGGTCGAGACCGTGCTGCATTCCAGTCACCGCTCATTCCGGCCGGTCGACCTGAAAATGGGGCCGGAAGGTGCCCTCTACGTCGTCGACTGGTATAACCCGATCATTGACCACGGTGAGGTCGACTTCCATCACCCCTCACGGGACAAGTCCCACGGCCGCATCTGGCGCGTCACCGCAAAGGGACAGCCACTGCTCAAGCGCGATCAAATCGCCGGTGCCAAGGCAGAGGACCTGCTTGATTTTCTCAAGTCACCTGCTGAATACACCCGCAACCAGGCAAGGAGGGAACTGGCCAGCCATTCCGCTGAGAAGCTGATGCCGCTGCTCAAGGAATGGCTCAATGACCTGGATCAAGCTGATCCCCTCTACCAGCACCACCGGCTTGAAGCGCTCTGGTTGATCGTCTCACTGCGCGCGGCTGAGCCGGCCCTCGCGGAGGAATTGCTGCGCTCCTCCCTGCCACAGGTACGCGCTGCCGCGCTCCGTGCAGTCGCCAACTGGAGCCCGCGCGCCGGCCCGATCGACAAGATCGGCCTGTTCTCGCAGGCAATCGGGGACCCCCACCCGCGCGTGCGCCTGGAAGCAATCAATGCCCTGCGTGAACTCGGCACCACCGAGGCTGCCAGCGTTGCCCTGCGTGCCCTTTCAAGCGAGACGGACAATAACATTTCCTACGCCCTTGAATTGACGGTCCGCGCCCTGCGCGACAAGTGGCTGCCGGCGATGCAGGCCGGCAAGCCCGTCTTTGACGGCGATCCCTCACGGCTGGCCTACGCGCTCAAGGAAGTCGGCGACGCCCGCGCCATTTCAGCCCTGGTCGCTGTCATCAAGGAAGGCGGCATCGCGGCAGAAGACCTGCCGCAGGCGGTCACCAACGTGGCCGCGCTCGGGGAAAGCGCGGAAATCGACTCGATGCTGGAGATGGCGAAGAAAAGCCCCGCACTGCTTGCCGCCCTCGCAGCAGGTGCAACCACCAACGCAAAGCGACCCGGGCAGCCGCAGGCTGTTGCCGCTTTCCTGGAAAACAAGGACAGCGCCACACGCAATGCCGCAGCAGCACTCTGCGGAATCTGGAAAATCAGCGCGGCACGGGAAAAACTGATCACGCTGACCGGGGCTGGAAATCTTGCGCGCACTGAGGCTTCAGCCCTGTGCGGGGCACTGGCACAACTGGGCGCCGGAGGCGACTTGGAAAAACTCGCCGCCGACGGGCAATCGGTGATTTTGCGCAGCGCTGCAATTGCCGCATGGGCCGGCTCCGACGCGCAGCAGGCCGCAGCCCCGGCGGCAAAGCTGCTGGGCAAACTCGGAGAAAACGGTATCGAGGACGCGAGGGCCCTCTTCGCCGCATTCATCGCGCGCAGCGAGGGTGCCACCGCCCTGGCAGGAAAAATCACATCGGCAAAGCTCAGTAAAGCAATCGCCGTTGCCGGACTCAGGCTGGCCCGCGCTTCCGGCCGTGAACTGCCCGAACTCATCGCCGCACTCAACTCGGCGGGAAACATCAAGCCGCTGGCACAGAACCTCTCCCCTGCAGAGCGCTCCGCCCTGCTCGCCGAGGCGGCAAAATCCGGCAATGCAGAGCGCGGTGGCGAGATTTATCATCGCAAGGCAATGCTCTGCACGACCTGCCACGTGATCAACAACCAGGGTGGAAAACTCGGCCCCGACCTGTCAACAGTCGGCAGCTACATGACGCCCGAGTCACTGCTTGAGTCGCTGATCAACCCGAGCAGTGCCATCAAGCAGGGATATGAAACCGCAATGGTAACCACCAAGGACAATCAGGTGATGACCGGTCTGGTGCAGCGCAAGACCGGCTCCGCGCTCTTGCTGCGCGACCCCTCCGGCAACATCGTCTCGATTCCCAACGGCAACATCGCCAAGACCGACACCAGTCCCGTCTCGCTGATGCCCCCGGGCCTGACCGTCTCACTTCGTCGCGACGAGATGGTCGACCTGATGCGCTACCTCACCTCACTGGGAAAAAACCGCCCCTGATTCACTGACAGCCACCACCTTCAAAGAGGCGCGCTGCGCCCGCTTTGCTTGAACTCCTCAAGCTTCGCCTTGAGTTCGCGAACGATTTCCGGGTTCTTGAAGTAGAGGTTGCTGGTCTCACCGGGGTCGCTTTGCAGGTTGTAGAGCTGGCCCGGGGCATCGGGAGCCTTCTCAGCCAGCGCATACTGCTTCATGCCCCAGCGCCCGGGGCGGCTGTAGTTGTTGCCGCCTGAGCCCTTGTGATCAAGATACTTCCAGGGGCCACGGCGAATGGCCAGCGCCAGGCTGATGGTCTGGTGCAGGGTGTATTGACGGATCGGCTCACCCTTATCCTCCCCAAGCAGCGCGGGCAGCATGTTGACGCTGTCCTCGGCGTCCTTTCCAGCGATTTTCGCCCCGGTCAGTGCCGCACAGGTGGCCATGATGTCGGTCAGGCACAGGGTCTGGGCACTGCTTGAGTTGGGCTTGATGCGCCCCGGCCAGCGGGCAATAAACGGCACACGATGACCGCCCTCCCATTGATCACGCTTCACGCCGCGCCAGGGACGCGCGCCGTCATGCTTGTGGTCATGGCGCATGGCGAGCACGGTGGGCACCTCGGGACCGTTGTCACTGGAGAAGATCACCAGCGTGTTGTCTGCGAATTTGTGCTGATCGAGTGCCTTGAGCAATTCACCGACCACATGATCGAGTTGAAAGATAAAGTCCCCGTGGGGCCCGGCCTTGGTCTTTCCCTTGAAGGCATCGGCCGGGAAGGACGGCAGGTGGGCGGCCTGAGTTGAGTGGAACAGGAAGAAGGGTTTCTGTTTTTGTTTCTTCGCGTGGGCATCGAGGAAGGCCAGGCTCTTTTCCAGGAACTGCAGGTCGATTTCCTCCATCGAGTAACCCGGGGCGATCATGCCGGGCCGGTTGTCGCGCGAGTAGGCGTGCTTGGGCAGTGGACCGCGGTCAATGATCCTGGTCGGCGGCACAGGAATGCGGTCACCATCGATGAACGCATACAGCCAGTCAGTGGTCGGGCAGCAGACGCTGCCGAAGAAATGGTCAAAACCGCGGTGAATCGGGGCGTCGGGAATGGCACGTGAGTAGTCGATGCGCCGCACTGCCTCCAGCCCGTTCTTGTTGATGGCCTTGCCCTGCTTATCGAAAAAAGTCATGCCCACGTGCCACTTTCCGAAGAGTGCGGTCTCGTACCCCCTGCCCTGCAGCATGCCGCCCAGGGTCAGGCGCCCTTCCTCGATCATGCACGGCCCGCCCGCCCCGGTGAATACCCCGCTCATCCCGGTGCGGAACGCCATGCGCCCGGTGAGGATCGAGTAGCGAGTCGGTGTGCACACCGTTGAGGGACTGTGCGCGTCGGTAAAGCGCATGCCCTGGGATGCCAGCCGGTCAAGGTGCGGGGTCGGGACCTTGGACTCCGGGTTGTAGCAGCCGACATCGCCATACCCCAGGTCATCAGCAAGGATGAAGAGGATATTCGGCAGGTTCCCCGCCCCGTGCAGGGTCACGCAGGGAGCAAGGGAAAGGAGAAGGGAATAAATCAGCTGTTTCATGGTTCTATTAATGGTAACAAAGGCATCATTAAAATCTCCTGCAAGGCAGCTTGGCAATCACATATCATTGACGGTAGATCCCTTCAAAGCTATACAATGGGCGTGAAGTGCGGAAATTTCTGCCAGTTTGGCTGCTATGTTCCCGATGGCAGGCCCCTGCACCCTGCCGACGTCCAAACACCACCTCCGGCAAAACGGGAAATATAAAGTGACCAGAGCCATGGCTAAACCCAGCGTATTGATCCTTTGCACCGGAAACTCCTGCCGCAGCCATATGGCCGAGGGGATTCTGCGCAATACCGCCGGCGACCTGCTCGAGGTGCATAGTGCCGGCTCGAATCCCGCAGGCTACGTGCACCCGAAGGCAATAGAGGCGCTCTCGGAGATCGGCATCGACATCTCCGAGCATAGCTCCAAGCACATGGACAGTTTCCTTGAATCTGACATCCGCACGGTCATCACCGTCTGCAGCAATGCCGACCGGGTCTGCCCGGGATTTCCCGGCCAGGTCAACCGCCACCACTGGGGTTTTGAGGACCCTGCACACGCTTCCGGCGACGATGGTGAAGTCATGAAAGTCTTTCGCAGGGTTCGTGATCAGGTTAAACTTGTGTTCGAGGCCTACGCCTCGGGGATCCGCGAGACAAAACATTAAAAACAATAAACAATAACGATTATGCCAAAGTGGTTCAGCAGTGAAGTATTGGGAACTTTCATTCTTGTGTTTTTCGGGACCGGAGCGGTCGCCACCGCGGTCGCCCTGGGGGCGCCCATGGGGGTGTTCCAGGTCACCGCTGTCTGGGGCCTCGGGTTGTCGATTGGCATCTTTCTCAGCGCCCAGCACAGCGGCGGGCATCTCAATCCCGCGATCACCATCGCCTTCGCCGTGCTTGGTGACCTGCCGAAGAAGCGCGTCCCGGGCTACATCGCCGCCCAGTTCACCGGTGCCTTCCTCGCAGCGTGTGCGGTGTTCCTGCTCTTTAACCCCTCAATCACTGCCTTTGAGGCGGCAAACAACATCACCCGGGGCGCTGAGGGCAGCGAGGCAAGCTCCATGATGTTCGGTGAGTATTTTCCAAACCCGGGCGGCAAGCCGCTGACCGAAGAGGCACGTGCAACGGTGCCCCACGCGACTGCCCTCTTTGCCGAGTTCCTGGGAACCCTGCTGCTGGCACTGGCGATCTTCGGTTTCACCGCACGCAGCAACAAATCAGGTCCAGGTTTCCTCACACCGCTTGCGATCGGCCTGACCCTGACGGCGATTCTCAGCATCATCGCCCCGCTCACCCAGGCCGGTCTGAATCCCGCGCGCGACCTCGCTCCGCGGGTATTCTCCTCAATCGCAGGCTGGAAAGGGATACCCTTCAGTACCAACGGAATCGGGTGGCTGACCGCTTACGTAATCACACCATGTGCAGGTGCCCTGTGCGGGGCTTTCATCTCCAACCGGCTCTTTTCAAGAACTGCTGAATGATGTCAGGCCCAGTGTTCATGCGTCACTTTCTCGCCACCCTGCCTGCTGTAGTCATTGCCGCCGCCGGCATCGCCGGCGCCGCACCGAACATCGTCCTGATTATCTCCGATGACCAGGCCTGGACCGACTATGGTTTCATGGGACATCCAGACATCAGCACACCCAACATCGACAGGCTTGCCGCCCAGAGCGCGCTCTTCAGGCGCGGTTACGTCCCCACCGCGCTGTGCCGGCCCTCCCTGGCAACCCTGCTCACCGGCCACTACGCCTCGACCCACGGCATTACCGGCAATGATCCATCGCCAAAGTATGCCCAGCGCGACTCGAAGCTCTACAATGAGCGCCGTGCCAAGCTGATCTCCTACATCGATAAATTCGACACCGTTCCGGAACTGCTCGGCAAGCAGGGTTACCTGAGCCACCAGAGCGGCAAGTTCTGGGAAGGCAGCTTCCGCCACGGCGGATTCACCCACGGCATGACACGCGGTTACCCGGAAAAGGGCGGTCGCCACGGCGATGACGGACTGAAAATAGGACGCAGCGGGATGAATGAAATCAGTGACTTTGTAAAGAGCGCAGCCGATGAGAAAAAACCGTTTTTCCTCTGGTATGCCCCCTTTCTGCCGCATACCCCGCACAATCCGCCGCAACGACTGCTGAAGAAATACCGCGTTGAGGGACGGTCGCCAACAATCGCCAAGTACTATGCCATGTGTGAATGGTTTGATGAGACCTGTGGCCAGCTCATGGAAATCCTCGATAAGTCCGGCACACGCAAGGACACGCTGATTGTCTATGTCACCGACAACGGCTGGATCCAGAACCCGGATCGCAACGGATACGCGCCGCGCTCAAAACAGACCCCGTATGAGGGCGGCGTGCGCACCCCGATCATGTATAGCTGGCCGGGGAAAATTCCGCCCGGTGAGCGCAGCGGGCTCACCAGCAGCATTGACATCGTTCCCACCATCCTCGCGGCATGCGGGGTAAAGGTCCCCGTCGACCTGCCCGGCCTCAACCTGCTGGACAACCTCACTGAAAACAAAAAAATCACGCGCAAGGCAATCTTCGGCGAGAGCTTCGCCCACGACATTGCCGACATTGAGAAACCGGAGGCCTCACTGCTGTTCCGCTGGGTCATCGAGGGCGACTGGAAACTGCTGCTCACCTACGACGGCGAGGTGAACCGCTACAAGAGCACCCACCCGCGCATTGAAAAACGCCCGCAGCTCTTCAACCTGAAGGAGGATCCACACGAGAAGAACAACCGCGCAGGGGAAGCAGGCTATGTGGTCGCGCGCCTGGCGAAGAAAATCGATGAATGGTACCCGTTGAAGGATCGCAAGACATTGAAAGTCTTTGAGTGACTGCCAGGGCTCAAATCTCCTCGAAACACCCTGCCTCGCGGTTCTTGCGCACGCTGCCGCTCTCAAAGATGCGCCCGTTCATCGCGATGTAGACGCCGGGCGGCCTGGAATTGAGTGCCCCGACCGCGCTGCCAATGTTAAATTCCGCGTCCGACTGCCGGAACCTAACCGGCGCCATTGACCCGGTCAGCACCACCACCTTCCCCGCGGCGGGCGCGACGTCCTCAAGAACCGATGCTGTCTGCGTCATGGTGTCAGTGCCGTGGGTGATGAGGATATGGCAGTGTGTGCACCCCTCCACCGCCTCCCGGATAAGGGCACGGTCATTGTCATCCATCTCCAGGCTGTCTTTGCGCATCAGTGACACGACCTCGTAATCAAAACTCACGCGGGCCTCGCCAAAGACGACGTCAATCTGCGGCTCACCGACCTCATACTCGCTGCCGGCATCGAAGTAGATCTTGTCGATGGTGCCGCCGGTCGAGAATATCTGGACAAACTTCATGGCGATGGGCTCTCGCGGAATTCTTCAAATACCTTGTGCGAGAAGTAACGCTCCATGCGGTCGGGGAAAACGGTCACTATGGCTTTATCTTCACCAATCACTGCTGCCACCTGGAGTGCTGCCGCGAGGTTCAGGCCGGAGCTGGGGCCGACCGGGAACCCCAGCGACCACAGTTTCCTTGTCAGCTCCAGGCACTCGCCGTCACTCACCTCAAGCTCGGTCAGGCAATCGGTTTCCCAGCCGCCGTAAATCTCGGAAATCCCCTCGACCACCCCCGGCACATCAGAGCTGAACTTGAGGCTGCAGCACTCAATGTTTGAGCCGAACATCTCCCCCTGACGGGGAATTGCGGCAAAAGCCTGAACCTTGCAACCGGCTCCTGAAAAGGCATCATGAAGCCCGCGCAGGGTGCCGCCGGTTCCCACCCCGCTGACCACAGCGTCAACCGCTCCGCCGGAAATCTGGGAGAGGATCTCCGGCCCGGTGTAGAGCCGGTGAGCCTCGGTGTTGTCAGGATTTGAAAACTGCCGGCCCGGGAACCAGCCGTGTTCCTCAGCCGCATCGTGCGCAGCCTGCAGGACCTGTGACATGCCTCCGCCAACACGGTTCACTTTACCCCCGTAGGCGCGTATAATCAGCTCACGCTCGCTGGTCGCCGCATCCGGTATAAAAGCCACGAATTTCAGGCCCATCTGCGCACAGGCAAGGGCAAAGGCAATACTCGTGGAGCCGCTGGATGCCTCAACCACCGTGCCGCCCGGACCAATGTCCCCCCGCCTCCAGGCTTTCTCCAGGATGTGGCGCGCAATGCGGTCCTTGGTCGAGCCGCTCGGGTTTAAAAACTCCAGCTTGCACCAGATGGCAGGCCCTGATGGATCGATGCGCACCTCGGAAAGCGGAGTCGGTGCCATGCGGTGCAGGAAGCGGGTTTGTTCCGGAAGGATTGGGTTCACGGCAAATAAAGACGGTTATTATTTCAATATTACACGGAAGCAAAATTCTACCTGCTGTCCAGTTCCTCCAGCTCCACCGATTCCTTCACTGCTTTTTCAAACTGTTCTGCAAATCCCCTGTCCGCATCAAGCCCCTGCTGCCGCTGCCCGAGGTAAGGTTTGGGACGTGGGGCAAAACGGCCACCGACCCAGCGCAGGTTGCCAAGCAGGGGAACCTTGCCCTGCCATTTCCCGCTCACCCGCTTTGGCAACTCCTTGTTGCCGGGAGTTAAAATCAAACCGGTGACAAAATTATAATTTGCAAGGGTAAGCCCGTCACCGCTGACGAATGATTCCAGGGACAGGTGAACAGTTCCCGAGCCGGCTTGCGGAAGATCGACAAGTGCCGCATAACGCTTGGATTTCCGCCCGGTATAACCGCGCCACTGGTCAGTCTCCATCACCACCGCCAGGGTGTTCCCGGGAGAGGTGGTCTTAATTTTAAAGGTAAGCTCGGCACCGCGCGGGCCAAAGAACGCCGGGTCATTGAGCTTGTGCGTCTTGAAGGAGAAGTGGTGGGGATTGTCCGGGGAAACCAGCGACCAGTCTCCCCAGCCGCGGCTGAAATCATCAATCATGCGCTGACGCCCGCCGGTTGGCTTGACCCCGGCCACACGCAGTTGCTGGGGGGTTGCCTGGAGGGCCTCGCTACTGACTGTCAGCAGCGAGGTTTCCCGGTAACCCCGGGGCAGGACAAGGTTCTCACCCGTGTCGTAGGTGAGGTTGGCAAACACAAACAGCGGTTCACCCGGATCCATCACCGGGCAGGCCGCCATGTAGTTCTTGCCATCGCGAACAACCCCTGCCGAGCGCCAGAAACGCACCCTTGGGTCACGTGCAAAACCATAGTAAATGGCAACTTCCGTCAACCTGTGCCGGGTTGAAAGGTCCGGGACGACCGTGAAGAGAGGAATACCGTCAGCTGTTTTCAGCTTAAGCCTGCTTTGTGGAGTCTTCGGGAACCGGAAGTCCCCCTTGAGGTGGGCCTCAAACCAGCGCACGCGTGCCGCGTAGCAGTCAGCGGTAAAGCGGTGATTCATGTGCGGGGTAAAGGACAGGGAACCATTGGACTGCGGCAGGGTTCGAAATGCCCGCAGCACTTTTTCCATCGGTGAGTTGAAATCATTGGTCGCGCCGAGGAACAGCAGCGGGCACCTGATCAGTGGCCAGTATCGGGCTGAGCCCAGGGTGGCCTGGTAATGCTCAAGGCCCTCAGTCATGTGCCGCCCGGAGGCGGGGATGCCGCGAATGTCTTCATAAAGGTAGCCGCTGCCTCCCACTGAGGGGCAGGCGGCCTTCACCCGCGGGTCAATGGCGGTGAGGACAGTGAGCCGCCCGCCCATGCTGTGCCCGCTTAAGCCTATGCGCCCGCCATCGACTTGCGGCTGCCTTTCGAGAAACGTGATTGCCCGGCGCGCGGCTGCCGAGTAAAGAAGCCAGCTGCTGTTCCAGGGATGCGCCTGCCTGTGCAGGGTCGCCTCGCCGGGAGTCACGCCGTTGTGGTGTTTTGGTTGCTCAAAACCCGCGGCGATGCCCGCCCAGTCGGTTTTCGGGTCATCCGGCGAGTCGGTGACAGGGTATTCTCCCCAGTTTACCGCGACTGCCGCGTAACCCTGTGATGCCCAGTAGCGCACCGCCTCACTTCGCGCGCGCTGCCCGCCACCGTGCAACTGGACAATTCCCGGCAGGTTCCTGCCGCCTTCCGGAAACGCGTAAAAGGCCGCTACCCGCATTTTTTTCCCGGCGAATGTGCCAACGACATAACGCAAATAGCGCAACGCAATACCCCCCTCACTCCACTCGTGAAACACCTCGGTCTCCAGCGGCTCTGAACGCGGGTCAAAAAGGGCCCAGGTATCCGTCACGTTCTGTGGTGCGCTTGCCTGCACCGGTTCAACTGCAATGGGAATGGTAACCTGCCTCGCCCAGGTTCGATCCCAGAGGTAGCTTGCCCAGTTGTCCTTGGTTGCAATCGAGCGCACCACGAACTCATCATTTTGCTCTCCGTCACGATCAATCAGTTCAGCGTAGAGGAAGCCATGCCTCAAGCCAACTGCCTGACCCGGATTGCGCCGATCAGTCTTTGCCGCACCGGAGTCATCCGGGTTAAAGACATCAATGCCCCTTGGCAACTCCCCGGCAAACTGCAAACCGTCCCACTGCAGCCTGCTGGGCGGCGATCCGTGCGTGTGGCCATGCAGCAGTGCAACCACGTTATAGCTGCTGACAATATCCCACAGGGACGACCGGTCTTCAGGCGGCCAGTCAAAGTCCGGGCCGTTGGGATGCAGGTGAAAGGAGAGGATCACCGGCCTGCCCGAGTCACCCACATGCCTTTCCAGGTCTTCACGCAAAAATTCAAGGCTGGCACGCGGGGCATAATGGTGCTCCTTGCGCCGCTCTTCACCGGTGCCGACAAACATGCCGAGATTAACCAGGTGCAAGGGGCCCCAATCCCAGCTGTAATGCAGCCCGTTGCGGGAAAGCTGCACCACGCCAGGCCTGGTCTTGTTGCGCTCAATGATGCCATCAACAATGAATGTGTCGCCCTGCGGGCCGTCATGGTTACCGTGCAGTTCATAGACTGGAAATGGCAATCCCCCATCCCTGCCGGTCAGTCCATAGTCCGCCTTGAAGCGCTGCCACTCAAAACGCTGCATGGCCGGATAAAACCCACCGTTCTTGTCGGCACTGTCAATCAGGTCACCGGTAACCAGTATGCCGAGAAGTTCCCTGCTGACGGTTCCACCGCCGGATTTCTCCGGGATTGCGCTCCCCGGAAAGGTTTTCATCAGGGAAATGAAGCGGGAATTGGCCTGCTCTGAATAAATATCGAGCTTTTTCGGTTGTTCGGCTTTCTGCGCCACATATTGAGGATCCCCGGAAATGATGAATGTGTAACGCTTCTCGGCCCTTGTCGGGGTGCTGTAAATCCCGCCCAGGAGCGCAAGCGTAACGATTAGGGGAAATTGCATCTGATTTGTCTCGCAGGAATTGGAGGAGAAGGAAACTATACCGAGAGATTGCTTCCCAAAAAACAGATAGATACACTAATTGAGAAAAATCCTGTCTTATTAATATGAACACTTCCATCTCCCGTCGCCGTTTCCTCGCCACTTCCACAACTGCCACTGCCGGCATCTCCATGCCGCAACTGCTGCTGGCCCAGAAAGAGAGCAAGTCGCTTGTCATCGGCGAGGGTGAACACCGCTTTGAGGTCCAGCACGACTGGGCAAAGCTGCCTGACAAGTTCACCTGGCAGACCACCCACAACGTGGCCGTTGACGCCAATGGACTGCTTTATGTGATCCATGAGGGTCACGCCAACAAGAAGGATCACCCCTCCATCTTCGTCTTTGACCGGAAGGGCAAGTTCATCAGGTCCTTCGGCAGCCGTTTCCAGGGTGGCGGCCACGGCATTGAGGTGCGCACCGAGGGTAAGGAGCAGTTCCTCTATGTATGCTCCTACCAGCAGGTGAAGTCCTTTGCCAAGTTGACACTGAAGGGTGAGACCGTGTGGGAAAAATACGCACCAATGGAAAGCGGCGTCTACAGGAAAGACGAGGACAAGGTGCGCGTGAAGCGCTGGGGGCGGGATGCCTTCATGCCGACCAACTTTGCCTTCCTTGATGACGGCGGCTTCCTGCTCGCGGACGGCTACGGGTCGTTCTACATCCACCGCTATGACAAGGACGCGAACTGGGTTTCCAAGTTTGGTGGGCCGGGAGGCGGAGAGGGCAAGTTCAACACCCCGCACGGCATCTGGATTGACCGCCGGCCGGGGCGCAAGGAGCAAATCGTGATCTGCGACCGTGCCCACCACACCCTGCAGTATTTCACGATGGACGGCAAGTATATCGAGACACTCAAGGGTTATGGGTTGCCTGCCAATATCGACTCATGGAAAAATCTCCTGCTGGTGCCGGAACTGCATGCGCGGGTAACCCTGCTCAATGAAAAGAATGAGGTTGTCGCACGCCTCGGGAACGACGTCGAGCGCGTCACCAAGAAGGTCAAGGGAGTGCGCAATGACTCCGCTAAATGGCTTCCGGGAAAGTTCGTGCATCCCCACGACGCCTGCTTTGACGCTGATGGCAACATCTTTGTTGCCGAGTGGGTCGCCACCGGCCGCATCACCCGACTGCGCAGGTTGAGTTAACGCATTCAAGGCAAGCATACCCGGCCAGCCCAAATGAAATACCTGAAAGGTGCTCTCCTGCTGTGCCTGCTTTCCCTTGTCACTGCCCCGGCACGGGAGGCCAAGGAACGCGACAAGGACATTAATTACGACGAGGACAGGCTTCCCCACTATGACCTGCCGCCGCTGCTGGTGGCAGCAGACGGCACGCCGATCACCACGCCTGAGCAGTGGCACAACATCCGCCGGCCACAGATCCTCTCGCTGTTCAGCAACCTCATCTACGGTCGCGTCCCCGAGCCTGTGGAGCCAGTGCGT
The DNA here is from genome assembly GCA_046581505.1 of Verrucomicrobiales bacterium. Classification (GTDB taxonomy): domain Bacteria; phylum Verrucomicrobiota; class Verrucomicrobiia; order Verrucomicrobiales; family DEV007; genus CACIUL01. Next base: position 16,579 of record JAYGGE010000131.1, read on the forward strand.
GCGGAATTCGATATCGTGAAGACTGACCCGAAGTTCATGGGGGGCAAGGCTACCCGCAAGGACATCGACATCAAGCTGAGCAACAAGCGGGGGTCGGTCACCATGCGCTTCCTTGTGTTCGTCCCCAACGGGGTCGACGGGCCAGTACCCGCCTTCCTCAAGCACAGTTTCAACAACACCCGCTCCGATGACTTCAAGGCATCCATCTTAAGGCCGGGAAAACTCAGGAACGGCTGGCCATTGAAAGATTTCCTTAATCGTGGTTACGGGTTCTGCGCCGTCTACCACGAGGACCTGGTCAGGCACAACGAGGTCGAGTTCCTCAGGGGAATCCACCGCCTGTTTTACCCGGAAGGGCAGAGTTTTCCCAAGGCACACGAGTGGGGAGTGCTTTCCGCCTGCGCCTGGGGGGCGATGCGGGCAATGGATTACCTGCAAACCGACGATGACATCGACCACACGCGCGTGGCCATCATGGGCCACTCGAAGATGGGCAAGGCAACACTCTGGACCGCGGCCCAGGACGAGCGCTTCGCGCTGGCGATCTCCGCCCAGTCGGGCTGTGCCGGTGCCGCCCTGTGGCGCCGCAAGTCAGGCGAGACACTCAAGAAGATGGTCACCCGGTTCCCCTACTGGCTGTGCCGCAACGCATGGAAATTCATCGGGCAGGAAGACGACCTGCCGGTGGACCAGCACATGCTGCTCGCCTGCATCGCGCCCCGGCCGGTCTACGTCCACAGCGGGGTCGAGGACACCTGGGCGGACGGGCGCGGCGAATATCTCTCGGCCTTCCACGCCAGCGAGGTCTATCGCCTGCTCGGCAAGAAGGGGCTCGAGTCAGAGAAATCCCCGCCCGTCGGCAAGGCAATCATTGAAAGCGAAGTCGGCTACCACATCCGCGAGGGAGGCCACTCAATTGATAAATTCGACTGGCAGCGCTTCATGGACTTCGCCGATTACCACCTGCAGCCGAAGAAGCCAGCGCCCTGAATTCAGGGAGTATCCGACTCGAGGTGGATACGGACAAATACCCGGTCACTGCCGGCCTGGGGGGTGATCTGGAAGGTGGCCTCCTCGATACGATTGCCAGCCGCAAGAGGAGAGCCGACGGGATTGGAACGCCCCTCCGCCAGCACCCAGTTTCGAAGATCGGAGGACAGTTCGATCAGGTAGCGGATACCCTCGACGGTGTAGACACCGTTGTCCTCGTGTCCACCGGCGATCCGCCGGTAGGTGATCTGAAATTCATCGCCTGCCAGGGATGTCCGGAGCGGAGCCGGACCACCAGGATTGTTTGGGTCGGTGCCGAAGCCCTGCTCGCCAAAGTTGTCGAGTAGGTCAAGGTCGGCATTTCCGGCAGAATCCTGGGTCGTGATGGCGCCAAAGTTTGCCATCTCCCACGCATCGTGGAGGCCATCGGCATCGGCATCGACCGGGGCAAGGGCAAATTCAGCAAGTGTCCCGGCATGATCGGAGGGCCAGCGTCCCCGCGCGATAGTGGTAAAGACCCGGCAATCAATCACAGAAAGCGGTTCTCCCTTGAACTGCACCATGTCGATGCGGTCCTGCACGTCGCCGGGATCAATCGGGGTCCACGTGTCGCCGGGCCGCCTGACCGGATCGGGATGAACAACACGATAGGCGTCGATCATCCCGGCATTTTCAGTAGCCCGGGTAACAGGCCAGTCGACAACGAGACCAAAGTGCTGGCCGGCTGCGGCCGTGGCCGGCGTCCAGTCGAGGTGGGACGGGCAGTTAAAGTCACCAAGGAGGAAGACCGGGGCAACATCGGAGGCGGCGAGCTGGGGAGCGGCGCGGGAAAGGATGTTCGTAACCTGCGCAATGCGCCCGGAGTTTGATTCCGCGGCGAGGCCTGCGGCAATTCTGGCAGCGTCGCTGCCATTGGTATCCCGGATATCGTAGGGACCGTATGGATAGGCGGTCAGGTGGCAGCTCCAGAAGTGGACCTGGCGCAGGGGAGCCTCAGTGATACGCACGCTGGAGCCGACGGCGTTGCTGGCCGTGAACGTCGCGGTGATCGGGTACCTGCTGAGCACCGCGTTGTCGCTCCCGGACTCAAAGACGTGCCAGCCAAGGTCGTTGGCCCAGTCTCCCGCGCGTCCGTTGTTCTCACAAACGGCAACGATGTCAGCGTCTGAAATGAGAATGGAGTCGAGGCCCTTGTTATAGCCGTCGCTCACATTGCCGGTGCCAACCCAGATATTGAAAGCGAGCAATTTTAATCGCGGCAGGTGCACGGTCCCGGGAGCAAATACCTCGATGGCGAGTGTGGTGGCAGCGGTCGCCGGGGAAACATCTGAAACCTGGATGGTGAAAACATTCGGGCCGATGTCCTTGGATCCGGGTTCTCCGGAAAGGGTACCGTCGTGGGAGACAGTGAGCCAGTCGGGACCTTCCAGCTTGGAGAAAGTCAGGCTGCTGCCGAGGGCAGAGCGTGCGTAGGCGCCGAGTTTCCCGGCGTAGGACTGTCCGGCGATGCCATAAATTCTGCGAATCGAATCAACCACGAAGGCCGGGCCCTCACTTCCGGTTCCCACAGTGAATCGAATGGGGCCTTGCGCAACTGTGTAACCCTCGTTGAGAAGAAGAACCGCAAAGTAGTCACCGTCCGGGAACGGCGCGAAGCTCATCGATCCGCTTGGGAACGATCCGCCCCCGACCTGGGTGCCATCGAGATAATTCCAGCTGGTGGAGGAAACTGATCCCGGCGTCTCACCCAGCTTGTAGATGCCAATCCAGTCATAGGGATCCCCGGCGACATCTGCCCAGCTCACAAGCACATTCTCCCCGGTGGTGTAGGTGGTCTTGTCGAGGGAGAAGGCGGCGGTGTTGCCCGCGTCCTTGAAGACCTTTATCAGGCTGGTATCAGCACCGTTATTGAGGTTGAGTGTATATTCGGCGTTGCCGGCGGGGTTGACATCGATACTGGTCAGCGCCGTGACATCAATCGGCGGGTTGATGCCGTCTTCTATCGTGAGGCTCTGGATCGGAATGTTTCCGCCTGCGTCGTCCAGTGACCACCGCAGGGTAATGGGGTCATCACCGATAAACTGGGAGCTTGAACTAAAGGAAACGATGGATGCGATGACGTTGACAATTGAGAAGTCCACGCCCTCGGCGGCCGGCGTGTAGCCGTCATTGAGCAAATACCATGCGGTCCAGTCACCAAGCCCCGGCAGGTCCGCGGGAGTAAACGTGACCGAGCCGTCCTCTACCCCGGCAGTGGCGCTCTGGGTGCCATTGACGTAAAGCCATGCACTTGATCCCGGGTTTGGACTCTCTCCACGGGGATAGATGCCAATCCAGTCAGTTGCATTTCCCGGCCCGCCCGTCCAGGAGGCAACAACGTCCTCGCTGGACTCATAGCTGGCCTTGTCGAGGGAAATCGTGATTTGGCCGGCAAGGACAATATCAAAGTCCACACCCTCGGTGGCCGGCGTGTAGCCGTCATTGAGCAGGTACCAGGCGGTCCAGGCACCCGGCCCCGGCAGGGATGCGGGAGCAAACGTGACGGAGCCGTCCACGATACCAACGGTGACGCTCGTGGTGCCACTCACATACAGCCATGCACTGGAGCCTGAGCTTGGAGTGACGCCGCGGGGATAGATGCCGATCCAGTCGGCGGCATTGCCCGGCCCGTTCGTCCAGGAGGCGACAACGTCCTCGCTGGACCCGTAGCTGGCCTTGTCGAGGGAGAAGGTCATCTGGGCGCTGACAAAGTCCGCACACAACAGGAGGGCGGACGCGCAGGCGCAGGTGAGCAGGGGTTTCATGATCATGATAAATTAAAGCACTCTTCCACATTGGCCACAAACGTATCCGTGGGCACGTTGCGGCCAAATGCCGATGCCACCAGCCCCATGGAGTCAAACATGAACAACCCGGGTGATTGTGGCTTCATCATTAACGCACCCTCCATCCCCGATGAAGAACTAGGGCCCGTTTTCCGATACCCTGAAGAAGAGCCTCTGCGCGCCCGGCACCGGGTTGGAAAAGGTCAGACTCGTGGTGTCGCCGGCGGAAACCACACTGTCATCGACATCCGCATTGAAATTAAACTTCCCGTCATCAGAGTAGAACACGGCATAGGTCCTGTTGGGGCTTGATGTCCAGGTGATGGTTACCTGTTCGGTGGCCTGGTCATAACTGATCTCCGTGACCTGAAAGCGGGTCCTGCCGGCCTGTGAGACCTTGAATCGAATGGGGCCCTGCTCAATTGTGTAGCCGTCGTTGAGAAGCAGGACCACAAAGTAGTCGCCCTCCGGAAACGGCAGGAAAGTCATCGATCCGCTTGGAAAAAATCCGCCCCCGACCTGGGTGCCATCAAGGTAATTCCAGCTGGTGGAGCCAACTGGTCCCGGCGTGTCACCCTCCTTGTAGATGCCGATCCAGTCATAGGGGCCCCCGGTGGCATCTGCCCACCTCACAACCACATCCTCCTCGGGCGTATAGATGGTCCAGTCGAGGGAAAAGGCGGCGTTACTTCCCGTGTCCTTGAA
>JAYGGE010000151.1:0-1768 GCA_046581505.1 Verrucomicrobiales bacterium
ACAACTTGCGCTGCTGCAGCCACTGCTCTACCTGCTTCCAAACAGGCTTGGACGGGTTATGAATCGTCCGGGTGGTGATGTCACAGCCTGAGGCTGCCTCACTTTTCCATGCCAAGATGTAACCGAAGTTGACGGCATTTAAATCCGCACTCCGGAAGTTTACCACCCAGCGATCAAGCTCGTCATTATATTCCGCAAGGGACTGAGAGAAAGGTGCATGACAATGCGGCACCGAGAACAGGATTTCGTCACGATCAGCAGTTGTAAGGATAAGGGCGCAGGCATCCGCTGCACCCAGCCAGGATTTAAGCTTTGCCTCATAGGATTGCACATCCACCAGGTCCGTCACGATACACAGGCGCCCTTCAGGACTGAGATATTGCCATGCCTTCTCAATAATCGCCCTGAGCACATTCTCACCGCTTGCTCCGCCATCACGAAACTTCAGGGATTGCTCAGGGCTGGGGACGAAGGGTGGATTGGCAAGGATGCAGTCAAACTGCTCATTACCGAGCGCCTCGTAAAGGCTTCCCAACCGCACCTCGTAATTGGCTATGCCGTTGAGTTGTGCATTAAAACGGGCAAACCTGATCGCGCGCGGGTTAAGGTCAACCGCCACGATATGCTGCGCATATCGGCTGGCTACAAGCCCCTGAACCCCTGAGCCGCAGCACAGGTCCAGTACCCGCCCACAGGCTTCCCTTGGTGCGGTTTGCACTAGACCGTGGCTGTCCATCCCGATATACATGACCGGGTCTTCATCAAGCCGATCTTCTTCCCTGAGCATATAGCGATGATCGGTTGCGAAAAGTAACCCGCCGGAACAAAACAGGTCTACTCCTCCCCAGATCATCCCCTCCCTGTCCACAATGATGCCGAGCACTTCGAGGAGGTCGGAATCTTTGCTGCCGAATATTTTCTCCACACGTCCTCTCGGCACCGAAGCCCTTAACTGGAAGAGTCGCACCAGATCAGCCAGCGGTGTCTCGGGAAGGACATGCTCATCGTAGTAATGCAGCATGGTGGGCTCAATCGCCTGAAGGGATTCAACCTTGAGCATCTCACAAATTGCGGCCTCCGTGTAACCATGGCCTACAATTGAGCGTCGCACACTGCGCAACCGTGCAATGATATTCACTTCATCTTCTTCGTAAACAGCAAGTGTAAACCCTGATATAACCGGGATATCCTCCATTGCCACGGACAACAAACGCTCTGACCACCCGCTGTGCACAGCCACCCCAAAACTCTCCAACAAGGCAATCATCCCGGCCGACATGTCATCAAATTCTGCCGGGGTCGCGCCAAGTTCCAGGCGCAACCTGTCCGCCAACCCTGCCGGGTCATGCCGCAATGCCAGCACTGTCTGCAGTTGATCCATATCGAGGCGCATTTCAGCCTGCTTCCCGGTTTCATCAACCAGTACCGAATGCCCCCTGGGATCAATGATCAGGGTCGCATCCGGCCCGATTTGAGTTTCCAGTGGCGCCAGGAAAGGAGATTGCATGAACAGGCAACTGGTTTCCTTGTAACGGCCGCATTCTGCAGAAATTGCGTCCACCTCATTCTCACTCCAGTTGCTGCTGACCATTCCCATGAACATGGCCGCATCAAGATCACTCATCATGTTGCGCACGCCCGGCTGGCCGGGATCCAGCCCGTGCGGACGTGGCTCAACCGCAAGGTCACGCACGTGCTCCGCGTAGTCCTTGACAGGTTGATGACGACGGCGGATCCATCGCCCTTCAAGAGCGAGGTAATCAATATC
>JAYGGE010000035.1:0-2317 GCA_046581505.1 Verrucomicrobiales bacterium
GAGGATTTCACCGCTGCCCAGCAGGCCCATGTTGAACTCCCGCCACTGGCTGTCGGGACCGCGACTGGAACCGGCCACCTTGCGATAGGTGTAGGTTTTCCAGGCAGTGTCACCCGACTCGTCACTTGCCGCCCAGCTGCCACCGGCAGCATTGTCGGCTTCAAGGTCACGCAGCTCAAGGCTTGCACCACCACCGTCGGCAACCGCCGGCCAGCGACCTCCGTCATGATAATCCACCATGTCCACAGGGTTCCTGTTCGCATCACGTAATTCCAGTCGCTCACCGGTCCGCGACAGTGAGCCTGAGAACTCCCCCAGCAGGGATGCGCCCGGGAAAGCATCGGTAAAGAGCTCCGCGTCACGGACGACACAGGCATGCCCCCCGGGAGCCAGGATACTGCCCGCTGGAAAAGTGAAATCAACACCGTCGGAAAACTCCCAGCCGCCAAGGTCCACCGGCACAGCACCGCGGTTTGCCACCTCAAGCCACTGGTTGTCGGAATTGCGGAAAGCTCGCCCATCAACGGCCGGGGATGTCTCCACCCTGGCATCCAGAGCCAGGCCGAACACCGTGTCACTGCTTCCTGTTGAACTCTGGTGAACCTCGACTGAAATCCGGTTCTGCCCCGGCAGCAGTGCCGAGAGCGCAATCTCCAGTGTATTGATCGCCGCGTTGCTGACACTGGGGCTTGCCAGCGTCTCCGGCCCGATCAGCCCGGCCGGCATATTGAAACGGCCAACTTCCGCGCCATTGAGGTAAAACACCGCCCCGTCATCAATTTGGTGGGTGATCTCAAGGGAATCTGTGTTCGCGAACACTTCCGCCGACACCAGGAAGTCAGTCTCATAGTAATAAGTGATCGTTGCACTGGTGTATTCACCCGTGCCCCATGCGGTGGCCAGCGGTTCGGGCAGGGCTCCGGTTTCACGTCCAATCGGTGCCGGGGCAAGTTTCCAGTTGCCGCCCACCGGGTGGCCGACCGAGGCCCATCCGGCGGCCAGGCTCTCATCGGAGTTATTGTATCGCCAGCTCTCGCCCATCTCCGCTAACGGCGAATTGTCGAATGTCGCCGGCACCGCGGCCATGGCGGAAAGACCGGGCGGGTTGTAGGCAATCTCGCTGATCACGATGTCCCCGTTGAAAACGAAAAGATTGGATTCTCCGGGTGTCGCCACTGCCGGGTAAAGCCAGGATCCCTGGCGTGCTTCTGAGCGTCCACGCAGGCGCCCGGTCACCTTGCGCCCGTCGAGCACAGCCACCCCGCCGGCGAAGTAAAGGAAAAGTTTCTCATCCTCGCCCGGCCGGAATCCCAGCGTTGCCTCATCAAGCAGAAGAAACGAACCCGGAGCAAGCTCGCCTGCCGGAAATTGATATTCGTGCAGTGGATCCCCTCCCGCGGAAACCACGATGCCCTCCATCTGGACTGCTGCAGGCCCGGTATTGACCAGTTCCAGCCAGAAATCCGGTGCATCAGCGGACGTGATTTCGCTGAACTTCACCTGCGGCGCGGCACCGGCAATGAGTCCGGCAATTTCCGCATCAAGCTCAAGGCCAAAGACAATGTCACTGCTGCCGATTCGCTCCTGGTGCACCTCGACTGAGATCCTGTTCATTCCCGCAACAAGTGCCCCGGAAGGCACAGGTACACTGGCGGAGAGCTCATCGACATCAAGGCCCGAGGCGGCGAGTGTGGATGCAACAGGAGTTCCCCCCGGCATGTTCACCCTCAGGATCTCGCTGCCGTTGATGTAGAAAACCGCCCCGTCATCCACCGCATGCCTCAGGTTGAGCGACTGCAGGCCCGCAAGCTGTGCTGCCCCCAGATCGAACTCCCTCTCAAAGTAGTAGGTAACCACGAAGGGATTGTTACGGCCGGGAAAGGTCAAGGTGGTGCCGATTGGTATGGTGATGCCAGTCTCCCTGCCCAGGCCACCCGCGCCGGATTGCCAGTCTCCCCCCTCCGGGTGGGAAACCGATGCCCAGCCGGCACCCGGGTCGGCGCCCGACTCGTTGTATCGCCACACCTCATTGAGGACAATGAGCGGGAAGGTCACCGTTGGCGGCGGCGTGTCGGCATCGGGAAAGTTCGTATTGCCGGGTGTTCCGCCCACCTGGGATGAAAAGGTCCAGTTGCCAGGCGGTCCGCTCGCCGTGTAGGGGACGCGCTTTGCAAGGCTTGCCCCGGATCCGTCAGGGGCGGGCGGCCACTGCCCCCCGTCCGAGAAATCAATCTCATCCATCAGGCGGCCGCTCTGGTTAAAGAGGACCAGGTGCTCGCCACCATTCTCGATACTGCCGCCAAAAGGGCCAAGCTGG
>JAYGGE010000053.1:0-25790 GCA_046581505.1 Verrucomicrobiales bacterium
ATCTTCCGAACCATCGGTGCTCCAACCGGAATTATTGTGTTCCTGCTCGATATCCTGAAAGGCTTCGCTCCCGTCGCAATCGGGAAAGTGATGGTCGAGCTTAATGTTAAGTTTGCCCAGCCCGCGTTTATCGATCCCGCAGGCAACCATCAACTCATCAGCACGGCCTGTGTGTTGTTTGCCCTTGCGGCCATTGTCGGCCATAACTACACGTTCTGGCTCGGCTTTAAGGGTGGAAAAGGCATTGCCACATCAGCTGGTGCCATGCTGGCATTTATGCCCGAGGTTTGCGCCGGTTCGCTGATCCTCTGGATTATCGTATTCTGTTTTTCCGGTTACGTTGCCCTGGCTTCAATGGCCGCTGCGCTGGCCATCCCGCTGCAAATAGCCGCCATTGGACTGATTTATGCTACACCTGTCAGCATCCCGGAGATCTTTTTTGGAGTGTTCGCTTCAATAATGGCAATCTGGCGCCATCGGTCCAATATCAGTCGGATCATAGCAGGCAAGGAAGACCGCTTCAGGCGCAAGAATAAAAAAATAATGACGAAGGATCCTGAGATATCATGAAGACCGCTTCCGTAATTGGTGCCGGCAGTTGGGGCACGGCACTGGCCACGGTACTCGCAGAACGCGGGATTAAGGTGAACCTCTGGTGCCGAAATCCAGAGCAGGCCGCGCACATGGCCACTTCACGCGAGAATCATCATTACCTCCCCGGAGTTGCATTGGGAGAATTAATCACCCCGACCTCCGATCTGCCGATCTCAGTCGCATCCGAGATGATTCTCTGCGCCGTACCTTCGACAGCAATGGCCAGCATTGCCGATACCCTGACAAATGCCCAGCTCAAAAGAGATTCCATTCTCATATCGTGCACCAAGGGCCTTGAGCGCGAGACCGGCCGGCGCATGACCGAAATCCTCTCGGCCTCGCTGCCCGACAACCCGATAGCAGTTCTCAGCGGCCCCAACCACGCCGAGGAGGTCGGTCAACAACTTGCCACGGCCGCAGTGATCGGCTGCACCGATAAAAATATCGCCCTGCGCCTGCAGGATATCTTCACACTTCCCTGGTTTCGAACCTACACCAGTGATGATGTTGCAGGAATTGAACTTGGAGGTGCAACCAAGAATATCTATGCCATTTGCGCCGGGATCTCCGAGGGACTCGGTCTTGGAGACAACGCTAAAGCCGCGCTTGTCACCCGCGCCCTGGCCGAGATGATCCGGTTGGGAACTCATCTTGGGGGATGCCCCGGGACATTTCAGGGACTTTCCGGTGTCGGCGACTTGATAGTCACCTGCTACAGTGCGCACAGCCGAAATAATCGGGTCGGAAAAATGTTGGGGGAAGGAAAAAATATTGATCAGATTCTCGACTCAATAGCAATGGTGGCAGAGGGGGTGCCCAACACTGTTTCATTTTACGAGGCAGCCCAGCGTGCCGGCATCAATACACCGATCATTGATCAGGCATACGCCGTGATAAGTGGCAACAAAAGTCCGGGCATCGCCCTCAGCGAATTATTGACACGTAATCCGCGCCCGGAAACCGATCCTTAACGGCACGTTGCAAACCGCTCCCCACGGGCTTAACTTTGACATGAAGGCTTGAGGTTAAGTGTGTCAGTAAATACAAGGTCACCGCACGAATGACTCATCCTCGAGCCTTTGTCACCTATCCTGATTTTTTAAATGAGCGACCCCACACCTGTTGATCTCTCGGAGCTGCAATTTATGCCTGACTGGCTTAAAAAGCCGTCGGGAAAAGCAGAATCGGACAACGATGAGTCAATCACTCACAAGGATCATCCCCCGCACAAGCCCGGCGATAAACAGAAAGGGGGCAAAAAGGGGAGCAGGGGGAAACGCGAGGACTTCAACCAACGCGGAAAGCAAAACGCGGGAAATCGCCGGCATTTTGATGATCGTAAAAAAGGAAATTTCCGCAGCGGTAAAAGCAATCACCCGAGACACGATCGTGAGGACAACAGAGGGAACCGCTCTGACTCCCGCGACCGGCGCGACAACCGGCGCGCCCCGCCATCACCACCCCAGGGACTCAGTGCCAGCCTGCAACCCGGGCAATTAAGCATTACACAGCTGGTCGTGCAGATCAGGAAAACCGCACGTGCATACTCCGTGTTCGACATCGCCCGCCTGGTGCTGGCATCACGCGATCGTTATTCAATTGTCTTTAAGCGTGATGACGAAAAGTCGCCTGAATTGTTTACATGCATTCCCGATCAATCCGCATGGCTAAGCCGCCCTGAAGCACTTGCAAACCTGCTGAATACTCCCGCCTTCACCGAACACTATAAAGAGGAAAAGGTGCAGGGGGAACTGCCCAAGGGAAACTATAACTCCATAGCAATATGCGGCATCAGCGGCAAGCTCATTGGCCCTCCCAACCATCATTCATACCAGACCCAGATTGCCAAGTTGCACCGCCAGCAATTCTCCAACATGCCAATCGGCAAATACAAAAACAGTATCCGGGTTGAACACGATGAGGAAATCATTGAACGCTGGAAGACCGAGCAGAGCGTTGAGCATCACTACACCTGCCAGAAAACACCCGAAGGGGAACCTGTCCTGAAATTTGAAACCCGTGAAGCCGCCGAAAACCATTTTATCCAGACACATGCCGAGCAACTCATAACCAGGACGGATGAAGCCGTGGTAATCGGTAACATCTCCGGGAAAAATCTCTCGCCCGCCCTGCTGACCCTGCTGCGCCAGGTGGCTAATAATGCGCAGAAACACCCGGCAAGCCTGGTGCAACCTCTTTGTGGCATGCTGGGAGCGGAAGGACTCAAGTTTTTCAAGCGGGGCAAGAAGATCTTTACCTCAATCACCCGGCCAAAACCGCTCTCTGATGACAGCACCTTGTCCAAGCCAATACTGGCAATCGTCAATCACATCCGCGACAGGAAAAGAGCCAGCATTAAATCCATCCTCGAGGATCTGGCTCCCACTCCAACGCCAGGGGATAATCCTTATTCATCACCCGCAAAACCGGTCGCGGATAAAGTCGTTGAACCCGCCACTGACTCCACCCCGCCGGCAGATGAATCGGGCACAAAATCCGGAACCCTCGGGCAGGAGCACCAAAACAAAGAAAACGCCAGGGAACCAAAACCGGAAAAAGAATCCCCTACACCGCAGCACCCCGAACTGACACCCGAGCAAATCGCGGTGATGAAAGATCTCCACTGGTTACTCAGTGAAGGTGCTGTGATCGCATTTGGGGATGGCCATATTGAACTGGCAACACCACGGGTTCCTGATAACAGGAAAAAGGGTGGCAAACCCGCACCCAAGGCAACACCGCCGGGCTCTTCGCCGCAGTCCCGGAAGCAGAAAATCCCGGATCCTCCAGTTTCGGATAACCCGGAGGATACCCGGAAAATGACCCAGGAACCGCCTTCACCCGAAAATGCAGAGAATACAGATTCCTCCTGAACAAATGTGACGGATCGTATCGCTAATCCTTTATCCAGACTCTCATCATGAAAATCATCACTCCTGTCGCCATCATTTTCGGGATCATTATCGGCTTCGCCGGAAAATCTCTCCTTTCAGGAAACCGGACAGAATCCGATAAACCCATAAAAAAAACTGAAACCGAACAATCCTCTGCGACAACTGTGCAGCTGCGCAACGAAAACAAAAAGCTGCGCAAGCGGATTGAGGTTCTTCAGAATGCGCCCCAGGTTGGAGAAAACAAACCGGAAGTCAAAGTGGCTGTCTTTGACGACAACCCCGCAGAAATTCTCGACGTGGGAGCCCTCCGGGAACAGTTCCTGCAACAACAGCACACCCAGTCCGAAAAGAAAATCAACCTCAGGCTGGCCACCCTGGCCAATCACCTCGGCCTGAGCGAGGACCAACGCGGAAAGGTCAGGAAACTGATGGTTGCCCAGGCTGCAGCCAAACGCGAAAAATTCAGCCGGATTTTCAAGATAGCCGGAGAGCAGGCCAGCGGGCAGCAGGCGCTTGAAATCGTGAACGATGTGCTCACTGCCGGTGGACAAAAAGATACATTTGATGAGGACCTGAACGCCCTCCTCGACGGGGATCAAAAAGAGGCTTATGCCGAATATCAGTCCGGGCAACGCGCCAACATGGCAGAGGCAAGGGCAAACCAGAACCTTGCCGCACTGCAATCCATGTTTGAACTGAGCTCCAGTCAAAAGGATCAGGCCTTTGATGCCTTTGCCGAACTCGCCCGGGAAGACCTTGAGGGCGGAAATGAAGCGGACGGGATATTGAATGCCGAGCGGATGATCCAGCAGCGCGAAAAACGCCTCTCCGCCATTGAGCCAATCCTCACGGACGAACAAATGGCACTTTACAGGGATTCCCCGGCCGCCAGCGCATCAACTTTCATGAACTTCGGTAACGATCTCGACGGTGCCACGGTCATCGGCACATCAATCACTATTGATGCCACCCCACTGAAAATTCACCCGACCAAAAAGGAAAATTAATCGTTTTCTCCCTTGCTCGCCACCCCTCGCCCGTATGAGGTTCGAGCCGCAGATGGACACAAGCCTGCTCGCAGATGAAACACGTGCCGTCACGCTCAAGGACGATGCGCAGGACATGATCTCACTGGACCTGATCGGGTCACAGGTCAATAACCTTGAGCTTTTACTCAGCGGAGCATATGCGCCGCTGCGCGGTTACCTTGGGCAGACTGATTACCAGTCAGTCTGCGACTCGATGCGGCTGGCAGACGGCACCCTCTGGCCATTACCGCTGTCCCTTGCAATCAACGGGGATCTTGCCGGAAAAATCACACCCGGTAACCAAATCGCCCTGCGTGACCCCGAAGGGGTGCTGCTCGCCATCCTCTTCATCGAAGACCTCTTTGAAAAAGACAATCAGCAGTTCCTCGGAGGAAAAATTGAGGGAATTTCATTGCCGCTTCACTACGACCACATCGACCTCAGGATCAAACCTGATGCAATGCCCGCAGAACCACGCGTCGGTCTTGTAACCGGCGGCATCCTGCACCGGGCCGGTCTTGAGGCTGCTGTATTTTACGCACGGGAGCGTGGTGCCGAGTTGCTCGTCCAGTCACTGGCCCGGGAAGATGATGATCTATACGGGCGAATTCGCTGCCTCAAAGCCGCGCTCACAAGCTGCCCGGGAAATCATGCCCGGCTGTCCATCCTGCCATCAAACCCTCCCGCTGATGCCAGCGGGTGGCTTTTGCAGGCGATCGTGGCAAAAAACTACGGATGCACGGCAATCCTTTCCAGTGGAGACATGAGCCTTGTTGAAAAACACGCAGAAGAAATCGCAATCAATCCTGTTTCTCTGCCCGCGGGATCATCCGATGATACATTCCCGGAAGTCAGCAGGGAACTGCAAGGCCTTCACCCGCCGCACAACAAACAGGGATTCACTGTTTTCTTCAGTGGATTATCGGGTTCCGGAAAATCAACCATTGCCAATATCCTGCGTGTCAGGCTGCTTGAGCGCGCAACCCACAAAGTCACGCTCCTCGACGGTGACCTGGTGCGCAAGAACCTGTCTTCCGAGCTGACATTCTCAAGAGAACACCGTGACCTCAACATCCTGCGCATCGGTTATGTTGCCGGGGAGATAACCAAGCATGGAGGCATCGCCATCTGTGCGCCGATCGCACCCTATGATGATGTAAGGAAGCAAGTGCGCTCGTTGATCGGGAATTACGGAGGCTTTCTCCTCATCCATGTGGCCACCCCGCTTGAAATCTGTGAAGCAAGGGACCGCAAGGGACTTTACGCCATGGCACGCGCCGGGAAGATCAGGGAGTTCACCGGAATCTCCGATCCCTATGAACCTCCTGAGGATGCCGAACTCACCATCCAGACCACGGACACATCTGCCGAGCAAGCCTGTGACCAGGTGCTGACATACCTTGAGAGAAAAGGTTACCTGCCACCGGACACGCAAGGTTAGCAATCCCCCGGGATTACTATATCCAAAGATCACCTAGCCTGTCGCGATCGACACCATAATTGCCTTTTGCGCGTGCAGGCGATTTTCAGCCTCGGAGAAAATCGTTTCCGCGTGCGCTTCAAGAACCTCCTCGGTGATTTCCTTGCCGCGATATGCCGGCAGGCAATGCATCACGATGACATTGGGGTCCGCCACGGCAAGCAACCCGGCATTGACCTGGTAACCGGAAAAAACTTTCTCACGCCTGGCAGCCTCATCTTCCATTCCCATGCTCACCCACACATCAGTGTAAAGGACATGCGCACCCGCGGAAGCCTCTACAGGATCATGGACACAGGAGACATTTGGTGCATCCACGGCGGCAAGATAATCATCAGGAGGACAAAAATCTCCAGGCCCTGCAATAACCAATTCAAAACCGAGATGTTTCGCCGCCCAGATCCAGGAACGCGCCACGTTGCAGTCACCGTCACCAACAAAGACAACCTTCCTCTCCTCCCATCCACCAATCCTCTCACGAATGGTCATCAGGTCGGCAACGATCTGGCAGGGATGCTCCAGATCGGTCAGGGCATTGATCGTCGGAATACGCGAATACTCAGCAAATTCCTCGATTTCCGCCTGCGAATCATTACGTATAACCGCACCGTGGATCATGCGTCCCAACACCCGTGCAGTATCCCTGATGGGTTCACCACGCCCGAGCTGCAGGTCACGTGAGGAGAAGAACATCGCTGTACCGCCGAGTTCACCGATGCCAACCTCAAAGCTCACCCGGGTGCGTGTCGATGATTTACTGAACATCATTCCCCAGCACTGACCCTTAAGTGGACGAAGCGTAAAATCACCCGCAGCGCGCGCAGCCTTGAGCCTGGTTGCTGATTCAACCAGACCCTCGATCTCCTCCCGGCAGGAACATTCAATGGATAGAAAATTTTTCATCCGACCATTTTGTTAAGGACCTTATCCATGATCTCAAATGCCTCATCGACCTCGGCTTGTGTCACCACCAGCGGCGGCAGCCAGCGAACCACGTCTGAACCTGCAGGCACAGTCAGCAAACCGGCCTCCGCCAGCGCCTCGACAACGATAACCGAAGGTGTCCTGCTGTCTCCAGCAAAACCTCCAGCTCCGGTAACCGCATCCGGATCAATCTGAAAACCAATCATGAGCCCGAGCCCGCGCACCCCGGCAATCATCGGCAGGTTCCGGCGATTTGCCTCGTTAAGGATTTTCCCGCCAAGCATGCCCGCATTTTCCTCCAACCTCTCACTGACGATCGTCTCAATGACGACCTTGCCGAGCGCACAGCCCAGAGGCGACCCGCCGTAAGTCGCTCCGTGACTCCCGGGCCCGAGAAGATCACATAAACTCACCTCTCCGGCCGGCCGGTCCCTGAACCAGATTGCCCCGATCGGAAAGCCTCCTCCCAGGCCCTTGGCCCAGGAAATACCGTCGGGGACGATACCACGGGTGTCACCGATTGCGTGCCAACCATTGAGCTCGCCGCAGCGACCCATTCCGCACTGCACCTCATCAAGCAACAGCAGCATGTTCCGTTCACGGCAGATTTCAGCGGCCGCGGCCAGGAATTCCGGCGTGGCAATGCGCACCCCCCCCTCTCCCTGTACGGCCTCGAGGAGAATGGCAACGCTGTCCTCTGTGAGACCGGCACGCAAGGCTCCAATATCATCAAAGGGCAAATGCACGAAACTGCTCATCAGCGGGCCGAACCCGGCGCGCACCTTCTCCTGGCCCGTTGCCGCCATCGCGCCGGTAGTCCTGCCGTGGAAGGAACCAAGAAACGAGATGATTTCCCGGCGCGGCTTGCCGCTTGAAGAAGGTAGCGCCTCACCAAAGCGCCGGGCGAGCTTGATCAGGCCCTCATTTGCCTCCGTGCCACTGTTGCTGAAAAAACATTTCCCCGGAGACTGCACAATGTCCTCAACGATGATCCGGGCAAGCTCGGCCTGACCCCGGGGCTGATAAAGATTTGAACAATGCAGAAGATCCGCCGGTTGGCGCTCAAACACCTCCAGCAGCGCGGGATGTGCGTGCCCCAGTGAATTGACCGCAACGCCGGCACCAAAGTCCAGGTAACACTTTCCCTCCTCATCCCAGAGCCGAGTCCCCCTCCCGCGCTGGGGATAAATCGAGAAACGGCCGTAGGTTGGCGCGACATACTGCTCGTAGAGTGCGTTCACCGTCATGTCGTCGCTCTCCATCATGGTACAATCTCGGTTCCGACACCGGACTTGGTAAATATTTCAAGCAGCAGTGAATGGCCGATGCGACCATCTACAAGGTGCACCTTGCCCACTCCCGCCTCGATCGCCTCGACAGCGGAACGCAACTTCGGCAACATGCCGCCATGGACAATGCCCTCCTCGGCAAACCCCTCAACTTCACCGCAACAGATACTGTGAATCAGGCTTGCCGGATCATCCGGGTCACGCATGACTCCAAGGACGTCGCTGATATAGACAAGCTTCGCGACCCTCATGGCCTGCGCAAGGGCACTTGCCGCGACATCCGCATTGGTATTCAGCGCCGACCCCGTTGACTGTTCAACAGAAATCGGTGAAACCACCGGTATCGTCTCGTAGGCAACCAATGCCTCAAGAGTGTCCACCCTGCAGCTGGTAACATGCCCCACAAACCCAAGGTCAACATTGTTGCCGTCATCATCCTTGCCGCGCATGCGATCCGCCAAGAATACATCCCTTCCCGCCACACCAACGGCACGACCTCCGTGTGCCTTGACCAGATCAACGAGTTGCGGGTTGACTTCACTGCCCAGCGTCTGCTCAACAATGGCAATCGACTGTTCATCAGTCACCCGCTGACCTGATACAAATCTCGGCTCTATTCCCTCACGTGCCATTGCTGCAGTGATAGCCTTGCCCCCGCCGTGGACAATAATGGGATTGATGCCAACAGCCTCCAGCAGGACAACATCCCTTATCAGGGCATCCAGCAGGTGCGAATCCTCCATCGCTGAACCCCCAAGCTTCACCAGGAATGTCCTGCCCCTGAACTGCTGAATATACGGCAGCGCCTCAGCAAGGACTGCTGCCTTGCTGATCTGCTCACGCAACGCTTCAGGAATGGCGGACATCTTTAGTTAGAAAAGTAAAATCCCGCACAGTGCGAGATGCGCGGGAAAAGCCAAACCTAACCCATCCCGGAGCGATTATCAACGCCCCTGAATCTTCAGGGCGTATTCAAGGCGGTTATAGGCAACGTAACCCTCAGAGAGATCTGATGTGAATACACGATGACTCCCGGAACCAAGGTTAAGGTTCACGGTCACGGTAAACTCCTTTTTTGCCACTGCCGCCTTCAGCCTTGAAATCGGTGTCCGGGCTGCCTTGCCGCCTTTGGCCCCGGCAATCCCGTTGAAGGCAATATCAACCTTTAGCTCGTCCACCCGGGCCCCTGCATAACCGACAGCATCAATAACCCTGCCCCAGTTCGGGTCCGATCCGTTCCAGGAGCATTTTACCAGTGAAGAATTCGCCACCGACTCGGCAACCCTCCGCGCATCACGATCTGAGGCTGCGCCAAGCACCTCAATGGTCACAAACTTGGAAACCCCCTCGCCGTCACGCACAAGTTTCCAGGCCAATTCCAGCATTACCCTGGCAAGGGCTTCGCGAAATATCCGGGAGGCGCGTGAACCCGGTTTGAAAGGACGATTCCCGGCTGCGCCGTTAGCCATCACCAGGACAGTGTCATTAGTGCTCATGTCGCCATCGATGCTGATGCAGTTGAACGAGGCAGCCACAGCAGCCTTTGTCGCCCCATCCAGTTCTTCAGCTGTCACGGCCGCATCAGTGGTGATGAAAGCGAGCATCGTTGCCATGTCCGGGGCAATCATCCCGGCACCCTTTGCGGCGCCGGTAATGGTTACCTTCTTGCCACCGATCATAATTCTCGCAGAGACAACCTTGTTGCGCTTATCACTGGTCAGGATTGCCCTTGAGAAGTCCCGCCAGCCGCCGGGCCGCAACTTCTTTACGATAACGGGCGCTGCCGCCTCAATTTTTTCAACAGGAAGCGGGTAGCCAATAATACCCGTTGAACAAACAAAAACCTGGCGGGATTTCAATCCCAGTGCACCGGCAGCTGCCGCCGCCATTGCCCTGGCATCGACCTCACCACGTTGGCCGTTACAGGCATTGGCATTGCCGCTATTGACAAAAACCGCCTGCAGTTGACCACCCTTCAGGTGACGCATCGACAGCCTGACCGGCGCAGCCTTTATCCTGTTGGTGGTAAAGGTCGCTGCCGAAACGGCCGGATGATTCGACACGAGGAGACCCAAATCCAGCTTGCCTCCATCTTTAATGCCACAGGCAACACCGGCAGCAATAAAGCCACCGGGAAGAACCGGGGAACGCAGGAGTTCTACTGATTGAGCCATTGTCAAAAAAAAGCTTAAGTTTCCCATTGCCTGGACGCAGAGGCAAGTTGGCTCAAAGGCCAATCAGACCGCTTGTCTGCGGCAATCCTGACATCAGGTTAAAATTCTGCACTGCCTGCCCGGACGCTCCCTTCACCAGGTTATCTTCAGCACTCATCAATACAAAACGCCCGGTGCGGGAATCATGAGCCCATCCGATATCAATGAAGTTGCTGCGGGTGACATGTTTTGTGTCCGGCGGGGTATTTTCACCCAGCAATCGCACAAAAGGTGCCGCACCGTAGGCATTCTCAAGACTGCGCTCGAGATCACCAGCCTCCGCCCCGTTTTGAGCAGCGGCATACATCGTTGTACAGATGCCGGCAGTGACCGGTGTCAGGATCGGAGTGAATGAAATCGTAACTTTCTGGCCTGCGGCAATCGACAACTCCTGCTCAATCTCGCTCAGGTGCCGGTGACGTGGCACTGAATACGCACGCAGGCTTTCATTGCACTCGGCGAAAAGCAGTGAGGTATCCGCTTTCTTTCCCGCCCCGCTGGTGCCGCTCATGCTGACCACGTGGATACTTGCGGGGTCAATCAGGCTATCGGCAAGGGCGGGTAACAGGGGTAATATCACGCTGGTTGGATAACAGCCGGGGGAAGCCACCAGGCGTGCTTTCGCAATTTCCCCGGAACGAACTTCAGGCAACCCATATACCGCCTCGGCAAGCCGTACCGGATCGGGGTGCACCGTCCCGTAGAATTCCTCGTAAACTTCGGCATCCGAAATTCGGAAATCAGCACTCAGGTCAATCACCTTGAGCCCGGCATCAAGCAATGGCCCGGCAAACCCGGCAGCAACCCCGTGAGGCAGGGCTAAAAACGCAACTTCTGCCCCAGTTGCGGCAATCTCCTCAATATCAGGTTCAATAAACTTCAGTGAATCCGCCGCACCAACGCCCCTAAACCGTGGAAATACATCACCAAGGCTGCGACCCGTCTCACTGCGCGAGGTCACGCAGACCGTTTCGACCCCATCATGGCAGAGCAAAATACGAATCAGCTCGGCACCGGAATATCCGCTTGCGCCGAGTATCGCCACCCTGATTGGATTCACATCAGACATTTAAGTAATCAAGTAAGCCTCGCTTTCAGGTGCCCGCATCGCAACTCACTTTTCAAGCACCCTTCCAAGCTTAATGTCTGACAGGTTTTCCTCTTGCTTCGACTACACAAGTGGTCAAATGTCGCAAACACAAGTTTCATCCAGCAAAACCTCTTGCTGCAGATCATTTAAAGTCGGGCCGTAGCGCAGCTTGGTAGCGCGCTTCACTGGGGGTGAAGAGGTCGTGGGTTCGAATCCCGCCGGCCCGACCACCTTATCAATGATGCCATTTGCCGGCATCGCGAACGGATTTCACTTCAATATGACTTTAATGGTTTTTACCTTCGACTCCAAATCAACCCCGGGAAGGTCAAGCCGCGCCTTCACTCTCTCCACCAGATAAATCCCGCAGAACCTCACACGCTCTCACCTTCGGGCAGAAGATCCGGGCGATTCTGCAAGGTCCTCTCAACGGAGCGCTTTCGCTTCCACTCGGTAATCTTCTCGTGATGCCCGGAGAGCAGGATATCCGGAACCTCCATTCCCTCGAATTCAACCGGCCGCGTGTAACACGGTGCCTCCAGGAGTCCTTCACCATGGGAAAAGGACTCCTCTTCGGGTGAACGTTCGTCCCCCAGCACCCCGGGAATGAGGCGCACCACGGCATCAACAAAGACCGCGGCGGCAACCGCCCCGTTGGTGAGCACATAGTCACCGATTGAAATTTCATCATCAACCAGGACTTCAACCACCCGGTGATCAATCCCCTCGTAATGCCCGCACAGAATGATCAGGTGGAAGCAATTCCCGGCATAATCACTTACCATCGACTGCCTCAGCCTTTGTCCCTGGGGAGTCATTAAAACCACCCGTGTCCGGTCACGCCGCAATTCACGTACCGCCGCAAAGAACGGTTCCGGCTTCATCACCATCCCCGGTCCTCCCCCGTAAGGCTCATCATCGACCTTACGATGCCGGTCACGGCTCCAGTCACGCAAGTCATGGATCTTAAGGTCAACAATCCCGCCACTGACAGCCCGCCCGATGATACTCTCGGACAAAGGACCCTGCACAACCTCCGGAAAGATTGTCAGGATGTCGATTTCAAGCCGGGGTTTCATCAACTGCGTATTCGATGGAGCGCGGCAGGTTAATCCCTGTCGACTGTCTGTCCGCGCAGCCTGGCTGCGATAAACCCGTCAAGGGCTCCATCCATCACGTCACTCACATTACTGGTCTCAAAACCGGTACGATGATCCTTTACCATCTGGTACGGATGAAAAACATAGGAGCGAATCTGGCTGCCCCAGGCAATCTCACCTTTCTCGCCATATACACGCTCCATCTCGGCACGCTTCTTGTCCTCCTCAAGTTGAAAAAGCTTTGCCTTAAGCAACTGCAAGGCAACGACCCGGTTCTTGTGCTGACTGCGCTCGGCACTGCAACGGATCATAATGCCTGAAGAATAGTGCTTCAGGATAACTGCGGTTTCAACCTTGTTGACATTCTGCCCTCCCTTGCCGCCGCTGCGGGTGGTGGTAATCTCATATTCCTTCTCATCAAGCTCGATGTCCCCGTCATCTTCAAGCTCCGGCACAACGTCAACACTGGCGAATGAGGTATGACGCCGGGCATTGGCATCAAAGGGCGAGATTCGCACCAGGCGATGCACGCCGCACTCGGTCTGCAGGTAACCGTAGGCATTTTGCCCAATGATGCGCAGTGTTGCCGAACTCACCCCTGCCTCGTCATGTTCCTTGTACTCGACCAGTTCAACCTTGAATCCCCTGCGCTCCGCCCAGCGCTGATACTGCCGCAACAACATCTCCGCCCAGTCACATGCCTCAGTGCCTCCGGTGCCGGCCTGAACGGTCAGGAAGGTGTTCTTGTCGTCGTGTTCCCCGGCAAGCAGCAGTTCAAGCTCAAGCTCATTGAGTTGCCTGCTTACCTCCTTAAACTCTTTACTGACCTCAGTTGCCGACTCGGCATCACCTTCCTCCCGGGCAAACTCAATAAGCTCATCAATGTCCGCCACCCGGGATTCCAGGCTACTGAAGGTATTGATCCTCTTGGTGACGTCAGCGTGCTTTCCGGAAATTCTGATTGCCCTTTCGTTGTTGTCCCAGAATCCGGGCGCCGACATCTCCGCCTCAAGATCCGCTATATCGGCTTCAAGCTTGTCCAAGTCAAAGATACCTCCGAAGCTGACCGATGAGCGATTTCAGGGAATCGGTATCGAAAGCTTGGAGGTCATTGGAAAGTGCATCCATGAGTGCTTACTTTAGCCAGTAAGCTCAAAGCACGCAACCCGCAAGCCAGATGGAAAAATGTAAAGGTACAGTCATCCGCCGCACACCGCTCACGGAATCAAGCCTGATCGTCACCTGGTGCACGGGGGAACATGGTATATTGAGGACGGTGGCAAAAGGGGCACGCCGGCCCAAAAGCCCATTTGCCGGTAAGCTCGACCTGTTCTTTGAAGCGGAATTTGAAATCATACGCAGCAAAAAGTCTGATCTTCACACGCTGCGTGAACTATCCCTTACATCGTCACGCTCCCGGCTAAGGAACAGTTACCTGCAGACCCTTGCCGCCACATACTTTATTCAACTCCTCAACCAGGTGACCGAGCCCGAAACCCCCATCCGCAAGCTGAACAACTTGCTGAATCGTGCTCTGGACCATCTGGAAGAAAAGCTTCCGGACATGAAAACCATTCTCCATTACGAAAAACAAATGACACAGGCACTGGGAATTCTGGAACCCGGACAAACCCCGGCAAAAACCTTGCACAACGTTTACCACCGATTGCCAAAAACCCGCGCCGGGCTATTGCAATTGATCGGTAAATAAAGGCAATACTGCATATGATTGCGAGACGGTGCGTCTTTACATAGTAATACCTTACAATGGGTCTTTTTTCGCATGGAAATTATTAATAATTATGAAATTAAATAAAAACCTCTTTTAAATAAAGGCAATACATCTGGTCAACGACAGATAAGTGATTAGTTTTAGATAACCTCTTCGCACCTCAAATAAAACCACATATTCCCTCAAGATCATGAAGAACAACAACCAAGCCAGCGTATTAAAGGTTCTGCTCGATCGCGTCAAAACACTGCAGAACGATAACAAAAATACCGAGGCTGCCATCAGTGCCGAGACTGCAGTTGATACCGCCCGCCGAATCGTGGAAGCCGATCCCTCCGCAATTCCGCAGCTGATCACCGCACTCGAGCTGCTGGGTGACCTGCGCCGGGAAGAAGGCAATTACCCCAGTGCCGAGGGACTTTACCTCGAAGCACTGCAGCATACGGATACCAGCGAAATTGCCCATAATCAACTTGCCCGCCTAAAGAGCAGCCTGGCCGCGGTATACGATTTCAGCCAGTTACCCGAATCAGCAATCCCCCTCTATCAGCAGGCCATCGAACTCTTTGAAGCCATGGATCCTCCGGCCGAACTGGACGTGGCCAACCTGCTCAATAATCTCGGCATGCTTTACAAGGAGGGGGGGGACTTTGATCAGGCCGAAGACAATTATCTAAAGGCCCTGGAAATACTGGAGCGCATCTCAGGACGGGAAAATAGCGATGTTGCAGGGGTATACAATAATCTCGGAGCCCTCTACCAATCATCCGGTTACAACGGCCAGGCTCGCGAAATGCACAACCAGGCACTGGAAATACATAAGGAGGTAAGCGATCCAAAGCATCCGGACCTCGGCCAGTCCTACGGCAACCTTGCCACCGTCCTGCATGAACTCGGCGAAAATGATGAAGCACTGAAGAACTATCAGATTGCCATACGCATCCTTGAATCAAACCTGTCCGAGGACGGTCAAACATTCTCCATTGTTTTAGCAAACTTCGCAAAACTGATGCGTGATATGGGCAAGGAGCGCAAAGCCGTCTCCATCGAGAAACGCGCACAAAAAATACTGCGCCGGCAACCCGCTTAACCGATCTATCTATCAGGACAACCCGGCAATCAGCTCGCGCCAGGCATCCATTTCTTTAATCGGCTCGAAAATAGGGGCTATTTCCCGACAATTTCGGGACAACTCATCCAAGAATCCCTGCTCGCTCTCGGCACGGGTCAGCAGTGCAGCAAGAGCAGCCGTGTCACCTACCGGGAAAAGCCCCCCGTAATCGTCCCCGACGAGCCCCGTGATTCCCTCCACCCGGGTGGCAATGACCGGGGTGCCATCGGTAATTGCCTCACCAACGACCCGCCCGGCGCCCTCGTTACTGGAAGTCACTAACAACACATCACTTTCAGCAATCAGTTCTCTGGCTTCAGCAGGGTTCAGTCCGCCAATCCATTCGTAACGCGAGTTTTCAGAGGTTTCCTGTCGTGCAAGTTCATCAGTCCCGGGTTGCAGGGGAAATCCTGCGTGGCGAATGAGTATCCTGGATTCCCCGGGCATTAACTTCACAGCCGCAGCTGCCCGGAACGGATCCTTCACTTCACGCAGGTTCGCCACGATTGCCGCGTTGAAGGTCTCGCCCCTGACCTTCCCTTTTGATCCTGGTCGGGACGGAATCACGCTCTGCACTATAATACGTAGCTTATGATGAAATTCATCGGGAATCTGGTGAATCGCTTTACTCTGCAGCGCTACCAAACAATCCGCCGCCCGTATTGATCCAACCGATGCATCAGACAGAGCGGGGTAAATATCAGTACCGGTCAATATCACAACAATTTTTGAACCCGGGTGACTGCGCGAAAACGCATCAATCTCAGGTTGCATCTTTTCTGCGTTGAGTGCGATCAGCAAATCGGCCTGGCGATGACCGCAACTCCCGCCAATTACCACCTCATGCCCCAATGCAAGCAGAACTTCTCCCCACTGCTCAGCGGAACAGGAGTTGCCGGTAACCACATCGGCCTTCTCCGGGTAAACTATAAGGACTTCCATTAATCTTCTTGCTGCTAAAAGAGACCGAATAACCGCAAAATATCAACCGCCATGAAATGCCTGTATTACACTTGATTTGCACAATAGCCAGCAAGTGTATCTTTCCGCTCCACTGTCCCGGTCTCAAACGACCCAGCAAACACATGAACATTCCTAAAGGCGACTTCGAAGGCTTTATATTCGATCACGACGGCACCTTGTCGCTGTCGATGCATGTGCACTTTGACGGTTGGGTCGACGCGTTCAGAAAGAACGGCGGGAACTTTGAATTCACCCGCGAAATTGCGCAATCCTACGCCGGCGTCGGCATGCATGACACGGTGGAGATCCTCAACGAACGCTTTGGCTGCAACATGGACGCGACACAGGTTGTGCGAGACCAGGAAGAATATTATTTCGCCAACATCGACAAGGTTGTTGTTTATGCTCCGGTGGTTGATTTTGCCCGGGCACGCGCTGCCGAGGGTAAGCCTATTGCAGTCGCCTCGGGCGGAATCCGACCAACAGTCATCAGGACAATGGAAGCGGTGCAAATTGCGGATTTGTTCAACATTATTGTCACCCAGGACGATGTCGAGCGCAGCAAGCCCGCGCCGGATCTGTTCCTGCTGGCTGCTGAGCGAATGGGGGTAGCGCCGGAAAAATGTCTCGTGTTTGAAGACAGCGGCCTCGGGATTGAGGCCGCTGAACGAGCCGGTATGGCAACTGTCCTTGTGCAACCGGATGACCCGGATTGAAGCAAGCTCCCAACAAAAACGGGAGCAAAAAATCAGCTGTTTTCTGAAAGGACTAGGCCAGGATCTCCTGCACCACCCTCGCCTCCTCAACGCCTGTCAGGCGCTGGTCGAGTCCCTGATAGCGGAAAGTGAGCTTTTCGTGATGAATGCCAAGCTGGTGAAGAATCGTGGCATTCAGGTCACGGATATGGACAGGATCTTTGAGAATGTTGTAGCAATGATCATCTGTTTTCCCATGTTCAAACCCCCGCTTGATTCCCGCTCCTGCCATCCAGGTGGTAAAGCAGCGCCCATGGTGATCCCGGCCGTGATTATCCTTGGTCAGCTTGCCCTGCGAGTAGATCGTCCTCCCGAATTCACCTCCGCAGATCACCAGGGTGTCATCAAACATTCCCCGTTCCTTGAGATCCTTGATCAGTCCTGCACAGGGCTGATCAATGTCTTCACACTGCTGGCGCAATTTTGAGGGCAGGCTTCCGTGCTGATCCCAGCCGCGATGAAAGAGCTGGAGGAACCGCACCCCTTTCTCGGCCATGCGCCTTGCCAAGAGGCAGTTGCGTGCAAAGCTGCCGGGCTTCTCGACCGCCGGCCCATAGAGGTCCTTGACGTGCTTGGGTTCCTTGGAAATATCCATCAGGTCAGGCACCTCGGCCTGCATCCGGAAAGCCATCTCGTATTGCTTAATCCGGGACTGGGTCTCCGGATCGGCAAACTTCTTGAAGGTTCCGTTGTTTAGTTCCTTGAGCCCGTCAAGCATGCCGCGACGCGCATCACGGTCGATGCCCGGGGGATTGTTCAGGTAGAGGACCGGCTCACCACTGCTGCGCAGCTTTACACCCTGGTGACTGGAGGGAAGAAAGCCGCTGCCCCAGAGCCTGTCATAAAGCGCCTGCAGTTGCCCTCTCCCGCGCGAGATCATGACAATGTATGCCGGCATGTTCTCGTTGTCGTTGCCAAGTCCATAGCTCAGCCACGAGCCCATGCTGGGCTTGCCCTGCTGCTGGACACCGGTGTTGATGAAGGTGATGGCGGGATCGTGGTTAACCGCCTCGGTATTCATTGACTTGATGATCGTGATGTCATCCACGATGCCGGCTGTGTGGGGAAGAAGGTTCTTGTTAACCCATGTTCCGTGCTTGCCAAAGCGTTCAAACTCGAACATCGGCGCTACGCATGGAAACGACTTCTGGCCGCTGGTCATCCCGGTAATGCGCTGCCCCTGACGTATCGAATCAGGCAACTCCTTGCCGTGTATGTCCTGCAACTCCGGCTTGTAATCAAAGGTATCGATATGGGATGGCCCCCCTGAAAAGAAAAGGTAAATGGCGCGCTTTGCCTTCGGGGCGAAATTTGGAAAACCTGGCAATCCCCCGGCTGCCTGTGCCGAACCTATGAGGCCGGGGTCCCAGAGACTGCTGAGGGCGGCGGCACCCATGCCATGGCCGGTGTTGAGCAGAAAGCGTCGACGTGCTGGATCGTAGTGCATTTTTTTACAGGTATTCAGTTGGGAAAAGTGGCGCAGTTACCCGCGCGTGAGTGTTTCGTCCATGTTGAGCAAAAGCTGGGCAACCACCGTCCACGCGGCGTGCTCGGCGATGTCAAGCGACTCATCGCGCGCCATCTGCCCCACCGAGAGGAACTGTTTTGCCTTCTGTTGATCATTCCGGAACCGGGTCAACTGCTCACCCAGAACCGTCACAATAATCTTCCTTTCTTCGAATGTTGGCGGACGTGCCAGGGCCAGCCTGAATCCATAATCAATCCTTGATGCGGTATCGTTGCCTCCCGCCTTGATCAACCTCTGCGAAAAGGCACGTGCCGCCTCGACAAATTGCGGGTCGTTCAAGGTCACCAGGGCCTGGAGCGGTGTATTGGTGACCGGACGCTGGATCATGCACTTCTCACGGGTGGGAGCATCAAAAATCAGCATATTGGGCATCGGGGCGGAGCGCTTCCAGTAGGTATACATGGAACGCCGGTAGAGTTTCTCGCCGCTGTCCTGCTTGTAGCGCAGTCCACCATTGAGCGAGACCTCGTTCCAGATGTTGGGTGGCTGGTAGGGCTTAACGCTCGGCCCCCCCACTTTGTCCACCAGCAAGCCGGAAAGCTCCAGCGCAGTATCGCGAATGAACTCACCCTGCAGGCGGAAACGCGGCGAGCGGGCCAGGAGAATGTTCTCAGGATCACCCTTGGCCAACTGCGGGGTCACCCGTGCGGCTTGCCGATAGGTCGCGGAGAGAACAATCTGCTTGAGCATCCGCTTCACGTCCCATCCGCTCTCAACAAAATCAGCCGCCAACCAGTCAAGCAGTTCCGGGTGACTCGGGGGACTCCCCTGGTTACCAAAG
Source organism: Verrucomicrobiales bacterium (assembly GCA_046581505.1). Classification (GTDB taxonomy): domain Bacteria; phylum Verrucomicrobiota; class Verrucomicrobiia; order Verrucomicrobiales; family DEV007; genus CACIUL01. The sequence continues at coordinate 19,483 of JAYGGE010000053.1, forward strand.
TCATCAATCGTCTTCATCAGCCCGCGCCCGAAGAGCAGCGCCCAGTAGCGATTGACCGCCACCCGCGCGGTGAGCGGGTGCTTGCCGGAGGTGAGCCACTCCGCCAGGCCAAGACGATTGGATGTTGCCCCCTCTCCAAGGAGCGGAAGGACAGCCGGAACACCGGGTTCAACCACTGCGTCGGGGCCCTCCTTGATCGGATGGTCATAAGCGCCGCGGTTAAGCACATAAGTGACCCGTGTCTTGTTCTCCGGGTTGTCCTGCATCACCATTGAGGTGGTCGCCTTCTGGCTCTTGATCCCGCTCTCCTGAGACTGAAGCTCACTGCGCGCTGCGACCAGCTTCTGGTATCCTTTATCCTTTGAGGAAAGATAATGCTCAAGGAGCGCCATTTTCTGGTCCTTGGTGCGCTTGGCGGCCGATGTTGCCAGGATCCCCTTGATCGGGTCGCCGCCAAGCCGCTGAATCTCGCTTGCGGAAAGCGCCCTGTTGTAGATGCGCAACTCATCGACCTCACCGTTGTAGTTGCCGCCACTTGAACGACTGCCGATCTTGAACGGTGTTTGTGTCACAATGGAATCCTTGAGGGAATCCTGCTCAACCTTGTTGCCCGCCAGTTTCCCATCAATGAAAATCTTCACTCCGGAGGCCTTTGATGAACCGTCATAAACAACCGCTACATGCTGCCACTTGTCCGCCGCAAGGGGTTGTGCGGAAACCACCTTGAGTGCGTTTCCCGGCCAGCTGCTGATGATATGCGTGCCAACCGCCCGGTTCTGGAACCAGAGGTCATAACCCCGGTAGGCCTTGCCGACGTCCATGCGGGCAAATACCGAGCCGTTGCCGTTGCCGGGCACCTTGAGCCAGGCTGCAAAGGTGAAGGCCTTATCACGTTCACGGGCCGGCCAGGCCGCAAAAGTAACGGCAGTCTTGCCATTGAACTTCAATCCGCCGCCGCTCTCACGCTTGGCCGGATGAACCTTGCCGCCGATTTGACCCACGCCGCCACCGACACTCGCCTTGACCTGCTTGCCGCTCCTCTCATCAAGCGGGAAAAAATGCGCCAGCCCGGCAGGCTCGGGCAACGCGTTTCCCGCGGATTTTTCCGCCACGCGCAGCCACTTCACATATTCCGGTACCGCGGCACGCTTGTAGCTTTCAATCTCCTTGTCCCTGGCCTCGATTGCCTTGCGCAACTCTGCCAACTTCCCAGCCTGTGCCCTCGGCGGCACGTTCACCACGGGCGCCTGGTTACCACCGCGTGACTGCATGCCCGGGTCGGTGGTATTGTTGAAATAAGCGAACATCTGGTAATATTCACGCTGGGAAATCGGGTCATACTTGTGGTCATGACACTGGGCGCACTCCATGGTCAGCCCCAGCCATACATTGGCAGTGGTCTTTACCCGGTCGACGACATACTCAACGCGCAGTTCTTCTGCAAATGCTCCACCCTCATCGGAGGTGGCATGGTTGCGGTTAAAGCCCGAGGCCACCCGCTGATCAACCGTGGCATTGGGAAACAAGTCACCCGCCAACTGCTCAACGGTGAACCGGTCAAAGGGCATGTTGGAATTGTAGGCATCAATCACCCAGTCGCGCCACGCCCACATGTCGCGCGGACCGTCCGCGTGCATCACCGACGAGTCACCGTAGCGCGCCGCGTCCATCCATGCCAGCGCCATGCGCTCACCGTAGCGCGCCATGCCGAGCAGACGATCAACCACCTTCCCGTAAGCCTGTGGAGAGTTGTCATTCACGAATGCTTCGACATCGGCAGGCGCCGGAGGCAGCCCTGTAAGGTCATATGTCACCCTGCGAATCAATGTGCGGCGATCGGCCTCCGCGGATTGCTGCAGGCCTTCTTTTGAAAGCCTCTTTAAAACAAAAGCATCAACCGGGTTGTGCACCCGCAGGCCCTTGCCTCCGGATGGCGGCACTTTGGCCTTCACCGGCAAGCGGAACGCCCAGTGGTCTTTGTATCCGCCACCGGCCAGCACCCACTGCTTCAGAAGTGACTTCTGTTCCGCGCTCAGCACCTTGTGCGACTCGGGGGGCGGCATCACCTCCTCCTTGTCATCAGTGCCGATGCGATAAAGCAACTCACTGTCCGCCAGTTTCCCGGGATCGATCGCCCTAACCCCGTCGCGCAGCTTGACGGCTCCCTCACGGGTATCAAGTCTGAGATCCGCCTTGCGGTCATGGGCATTCGGCCCGTGGCACACAAAACAGTTTCCCGACAGGATCGACCGGATATCACGATTGAAGTCAACCTCCGCACCGACAGCACTGTCGGCAAGGACGGTAAGGACGGTAAGGACGGTAAGGAAGAGTAATGAGATTAAGCGGCAAGGCATGGCAATATGAAGTCACTCCCGTGAGTGTTTAATTCTCAACGTTTCTGCCGCGATCTTCAAGTATTGCCTGCGTAAAGATTTTCAATGTGGCTTGATTGACACACCCTTAATGGCGCCTTGCCCCTTGGCATCAAGCTGAACCTGTAGCAAAAAATCCCGGCTTAAAGCCTGTAAATGTCTGGAAATTCCAATATCCCGGGTCAATAGCGTCATTTCAGGATCGCCAAATGCCGCCATCCGCCGCTATGGTCACCCCCCATGTATCAATTCCTTGCCACCCTCTCCGTGTTTGCCCTCACCCTCGGGCATGCCTTGCCAAAGGCCAAACCAAACGTCCTGTTTATCTTTGCCGACGACCAGTGCTACAAAACGATCCGCTCAGTCAACAACGGGGAAATTGAGACCCCGAACCTCGACAAACTTGCCGCCGGCGGTACCACATTCACACACGCCTACAACATGGGCGGTTACCACGGGGCAGTCTGCGTTGCCAGCCGGACCATGCTGGTCACAGGAAAATACGTCTGGCACGCGAAAAACTCGGAAAAGGAACTCAAGAAATCACTCGATGGAAAACTCTGGCCGCAATTGATGGCAAAAGCCGGCTACGGTACCTACTTTACCGGTAAATGGCACGTCAAGGCCGATGCCAACCACCTCTTTGGCACCGCGCGCCACATCCGCGGGGGAATGCCCAGGCAGTCATCTCAGGGCTACAACAGGCCGCTTGCCGACGGCTCGGATCCGTGGAACCCAAGTGACCCCAAATTTGGCGGCTTCTGGGAGGGCGGCAAGCACTGGAGCGAGGTTGTCGCAGATGATGCAGTCGACTACCTCGATGACGCGAAAAACAACGACCAGCCCTTCTTCATGTATATCGCCTTCAATGCCCCGCATGACCCGCGTCAATCACCAAAGTCCTACGTCGACAAATACCCGGCTGATAAAATTGCAATACCGGCCAGTTTCCTGCCGGAATACCCGTGGAAAGATGCCATCGGCTGCGGCAAGGGCCTGCGTGACGAGAAGCTTGCCCCCTTCCCGCGCACAAAACACGCCGTGCAGGTCAATCGACGCGAATACTACGCGATCATCAGTCACATGGACACACAGATTGGACGCATTCTCGACCACCTGAAAGAAACCGGCCAGGCGGACAATACCTATATCTTCTTCACCGCAGATCACGGCTTGTCGGTCGGACACCACGGGCTGATCGGCAAGCAAAGTCTTTTCGACCACAGCGTACGCGTGCCCTTTATGGCAGTCGGCCCGGGAATTAAGGCCGGGGCCAGGAATGCCTCTCCCATCTACCTGCAGGATGTCATGGCCACCGCGCTTGATCTCGCCGAAGCCGAGAAACCGGCACATGTCCAGTTCCAAAGCCTTTTGCCAATGCTCAGGGAAAACAAAAAAGGCGGTCTCGATGCAGTATACGGAGCCTACGTTGATTTCCAGCGCGCAGTCACCGCTCAGGGGCACAAGCTCCTGCTCTTTCCCAAGATCAAGAAAGCGCAACTCTTCAACATGACATCCGATCCCGAGGAGATGAATGACGTTTCCGGGAAACCGGGTTCGCCGGCTAGAATGAAAAAACTTTTTAACAGGCTGCTGCAACTGCAAAAAGAAACCGGTGACAGCCTTGACCTTAAAAAGACCTATCCTGAACTGCTCTAAGCCGCAATTTCCCAAGCTTTAATCCCTCAAAATGAAATCGCTCGTGTTCACCGCAATCGGTCCTGACCGCCCGGGGATAGTCGATGAACTCTCCTCAGCGGTCGCCGCTAACGGCGGTAACTGGCTGGAGAGCCGCATGGCACGATTCTGCGGACAATTCGCCGGCATCGTGAGAATCGAGTATGACCAATCGCAGGCCGGGATGCTGTTCACGGCACTGCAGGCGATCAGCAATCTCAGTGTTGTAACCACAGAGCCTGAAGACAAATGTCCGTTGCCCGCCGAAACAGTCACCCTGGAACTCATAGGAATCGACCATCCCGGTATCATCAGCAAAATCTCACGCGCCCTCGCTGAGCACTCCGTGAACGTCGAGAAACTGCGTACCGAGTGCATCAGCGCCCCAATGAGCGGAGGCTCACTATTCAAGGCCAGTGCTGAACTCGGATTACCCAAAGACCTTGAACTTGACGATCTAAAGGAGCACCTGGAGCAAATTGCCGCCGATCTGATGGTGGATCTAAACCTCAACGAAGGACGTTGACACCCGCCATTTAACCCTTTACGATTTGTGCCAATATGAAAACGCTGATTAAATCATCACTAACAGCCATCTGTGCACTGGCTCTGAGCGGCGGTGTTGCTCTCGCTGCAGATACTGTCAACAAGAACTGCCCGATAACCGGTAAAGCAGTTGACTCTTCAAAGAACGTCAAATACACAGCAGGTTTCTGCTGTGAGAAGTGCGTTGCAAAGTTCAAGAAAGATCCCACTGCCTATGCAGCGAAAATTGCTAAAGCCGAAAAAGGCAAATGCGCATTCACCGGCAAGGCTGCAGCTGAATCCGTTGACATCAATATCGGCGTCTGCTGCGGCAAGTGCGAAAAGAAGGTCAAGGCCGATCCAGCCAAATATCTGGCAAAGTTGCAGAAGAAATAAGGCATTACCCTGACTGATAAAGTTCTCTTTAAAAATACCGCCTGTAACAGGCGGTATTTTTTTTGGGCTCAACGCAAAGCCTTTCGGGATGCCACCGCCATGTTGCCTGAACAATCCCGGCACAGATTGAATGTCTCGCAGACAGGATGACAGGCACTGCCAAACTGGTATTCAACCGCAATATTCACCTTCATCAAACTTGACTCCATGGCAGTTATCCGGAACAGCGGCCGGTGCCTCATCCGGACAAAACAATAAAGCGGCACATGGCGATGGCCGGCACTCCACAGAAGGCACGCCGGTGCAAAATCCGGAACATCGGCAAGTACCACAAAAACCTCACGCAGCACCACCTCCCCGTGATGCCGGGCAAGTTTCCTTGCAGTGCGCCGGTTGCGGATAAACTCAGTAAATGCAGCCATCGGGTTGCGCCGCTGTTCCTCCATCTCGATGATCAGTTCACGGGCATGAACCGCCATCGCGGCATGAAAATCCTTGCGCGATATCCTGCCGGATTCAAACTCGTTGAACAGCTTGTTGGGAGAAATTACCGGCTGCCTGGGAGAGACCATTATATCAATATACATTGCCAAACCAGACGTAATGTCCAGCACATCCGCGATTAGTTCTCAATGAAACACGAAGCCGAGCAACACAGGGCAAAACTAGTGCGATTCCTCGTGGCCGGGGGTGTCACGCTGGGAATGCTCATGTCGCAAGACCTCTGGTTTTCAGTAGAACGGCAATTACCCCGGGTGGCGCTGCTCACACCCCTCAACAATATGCCCGGTGAACTTGATCTCCTGCTTGCCGTCATGGTGCTGGTCGGCTGTGCAGTGTTTGCCGTCCTGCCGGCTTACCGCGTTGCCGGGGGAATCACCGCCCTGTCAGCAGGCCTTATGCTGGCCGCACTTGATCAGCTGCGCTGGCAGCCCTGGTGCTACCAATACTGGCTGACAATCCTCATTCTCCTGCCACTTGGGTCGCTCAGAGCAAATTCATTGCGCTGCATGAATCTTGTCCGGTGGATATCAATAGCAACCTATTTGTGGTCCGGTCTGCACAAGTGCAACCACGGATTCGCACAATTTTATGGCAGTTGGGTCCAGCAAGACTTCCTGACGCAATCCCCGGCCGCCCTACGCCCCCTGATTGAAAGCGGATACTGGATCGCAGGCCCGCTGGAAATACTTATCGGGATTCTTTTTCTCATCCTGGCCTCGCGCCGTATCGCAGTGGTATTGGCATGCACCTTGCACCTTGCAATCCTGCTGTTGCTTGGCCCGGTCTTCAATGGCGATAATCCGGTGATCCTGCCGTGGAACGTTGTCATGA
>JAYGGE010000073.1:0-4751 GCA_046581505.1 Verrucomicrobiales bacterium
GCAGCCGGCAAGCCGGCGGCGAAGGCAAGTGACAAAAACTGCACACTGAGGGGAACCAGTGGTTTCATTGGAATCACAATACTGCCATATCAAAAGGGCAGCAAGGATACCGGGAAAGGGGGCTCCGGTTCAAGCCGGAAGGAACTATTAACCATTAATTTTGAACCCATTACGATAACCAGACCACCTCACCATTTTATTGACCAAACCCCCATTATTAATTAAGTTAGTGGGAATGAACAGTCGGCGCCAATTTCTAGGAACTTCCGCAACGACCGCGGGAGCAATGACGCTTGCACCCATCCTCTCCCAGATAAAGGCGCAGGCTGCCGGGATCAAATTGCCGCCGCGCTTTGTCTTTGTTGTCGAAGGCAATGGTTTGGTACCCAAGCACATCACACCAATCGGATATAAGCGCCCGAATGTCCATGTGGGGAAACCCAAGGTTCCCAATATGCAGGGCGTGACCGAGATGGTTGATGAGTCCCATGCCGGCAAACAGTTGCCGGAATCACTGCAGCCGATTGAAGCCTATCGGGATCGCCTTACCATTGTGCACGGACTTTCCGGGCGGATCGCCGGCGGAGGACACTCTAATGACTTTGGCGCATTGGGCGCCTACAACTGCGGCAGCGGCGTCGGCAGCAGCGGCACACCGTTCGACGAGACCATCGACGTCGCCCTCGGCAAGAAGCTCGGTGGTATTTTCCCGCACTTCGGCATCGGTATCTCCAACCGCAAGGAACATGATGTCATCTACAACTCCTCTGCCTGGGGCAAGGGTCAACCCACGCCGACCATCTGCCAGCCCATGACCGCCTATGGCGCGCTGTTCGGCAGTGTTGCCGGTGGCAATTCCAAGGCCGAGTTCAATGCCAAGACCAACCTGCTCGATTTCCTGCGCGACGACGTCAGGCGCCTGCAGGGCCAGGTCGCCGGCAGCGAACACGATAAGCTCCAATCCCACCTCAAGGGTTACGAGGACATGCGCAACCGGCAGAGCCGTCTCGGCGAGATTGAGGGAACGCTGCGCAAAAACGCGCCGAAGGTCACCGACAAGTTCAAGTCGGAGGTCGAGTCCGATCGGCTCGATGCCCAGTTTGACATCGCGGCCGCCGCCCTGATCGGTGGTCTCACCAATTCACTGACCATTGCTTCGGGCGTAGGTAATCCCTACTTCGGCGTCCGTTTTACTGGCTTGGGAATTGATCTGGACAAACATAGTATCGGCCATGGCAAGAGCTTCGGCGACATGAACGCCGACCAGCTCAAGGTCAGAATTCGCAAGTTCCACTTCCAGCTGATCGCCGACCTGATGAAGAAACTCGATGCGGTGCAGGAAGGGGGCGGCACGATGCTCGACAACACGGTGATCGTTTATCTCTCCGATGCCGCCGAGGCACATCACAGTCGCTGCGGGCAGTGGCCCTTTGTCCTGATCCCGGGCAAGAACACCGGCCTCAAAGGCGGCCGCTACCTCGACTTCCCGCATTACATGCAGGATGGCCACCGCGAGATCGGCAACCTCTACACCACCTTGTTGCACGCTGCCGGAGACAAGCGCGAATACTTTGGAGTGCACGACGCCATGCTCAAGGGCGACGCGCGCGGCGACGGTCCATTGGAAGCGCTGATCTCCTAGGCTCATCACGTTTACCAAGATGCGTGTCGAGCGTTTACTTCCCCTGCTCGCTCTCCTGCTGGCAGGGCAGATTTTTGCCGGCGACAGGACCGCGCTGCTGCTTGCCAACTCCGATTACGCAGAGCACCCATTGCCCGAGGCGCAAGCCAACGTCGCAAAGCTCGCCAGGACACTGGAGCAGGCAGGCTTCAGTGTAACGGTGAAAGAAAATATCGAGAAGGACTTTCGCCGGGAATTGGAAGCCTTCCTTCCCACTTGCCCGAATGGCGGCGTGTCGCTGGTGTATTACTGCGGATACGGCAGCGGTTACGACCGCAAGCTCTCGAGGACGATCGAGAAGCCGGACGGCCAAAAGGTAAAGGAGTACTACTACGAGCCCGATTCAGGGATCTGGAGCACAAAGGGCGGCACTCCCTACCGGCTAGAGGATATCGCCCGAGTCTTTCGTATGCGAAGCCACTCCCGGTTGAACCTGCTGGTGCTTGACTGCGCCTACAAGTGCCCGAAGGCCAAGGCGAACCAGCAGGGCCTGGCACCCATCGACCCGAAGACCTGGCCCGGCGGCATGATCTGTTATGCGGCGGCACCCGGAAAAACCCTTCCCGCCGGCACATCTTCCCTACTGGCGGAGAGCCTTGCCCGTCATATAACTGCCAGGGACCTGCCACTCGGCGAGGTGATGGATGCGGTCAAGGCCGAGGTTGCGAAACGATCCGGAGGAAAGCAGGAAATCTGGACCGGTTACTCCCTGCCCCGGGACAAAACCGCCCAGATCGTCTCGGGACACAAACGCAAGATCGCAACCACCAGGCTGCCGCCCGGCAACCCCAGGCCGGGGGATGAATGGATTAACAGCCTGGGCATGGTATTCTGCTGGTGTCCGCCGGGCAAATTTCGCATGGGAATCGATGGGGCGCCAACACCACAGACGCGCGACGCAGCGCCGGTCGAGGTGACAATCAGCCGTGGATTCTGGATCAGCAAGTATGAACTCACCCTGGGCGACTATGGCCGGGCAAGAAAGCGAAACCCGGAAGGAAGAGAGATGGTTCCACTGGTTCATGCCAATCAGCCCATTACCGGAATCAAGGGTCCGAGCGCGCTGAAGTTTGGATCAGGGACTCTCGAGCCGGTGGAAAAAAAAGCAGGCTGTCTGCCATCGGATTGGGGCTATCGCCTGCCAACCGAGGCCGAGTGGGAATATGCCTGCCGGGCAGGCAGCACTTCGCGATTCTCCTTCGGGGATTCCGCGCGCGACCTTCATCGTTATGCCAACTTCGCGGATCGCTCGCTGCACGAGGAAGACGACTCCTTTCATTACGGCGACCTGATGGCCAACGACGGTGTAGGCCGGCGTCCGGCGCCAATCGGTTCCTACCTGCCCAACGCCTGGGGGATTCACGACATGCACGGCAACGTTTCCGAATTCGTGCAGGACCAATACCTGACCCAACTTCCTGGCGGAAATGATCCCCTGGGAGATGTGGAAAAGCGAAGCAACATCGTCATCCGCGGAGGCACGTGGTGCAGTTTGGCTGCCTACTGCCAGAGTGGCTTCCGTTTGTCCTGTAAGTTTAGCAACAACGAAGGGCACTCGGACTTTCGTGGCATGCGAGTGGTGCTCGCGCGGAAGAAATGAAGAAGTATATTACAGCGATTCTTTTCCTCTACGCCACGCTTCAGGCCTCTGAAGCGCAGCCGGACGTTCAGGGTTACCGCAAAATCATAGCACCCCTGATCGAGCGCTACTGCATGGATTGCCATGACAGCGATACCTCCAAGGGTGACCTCTCCCTTGAGAGGATCGAGGGCAACCTGGTCGACGGCCCCAACCTCTCCCGTTGGGAAAAGGTCCTGCACCAGCTTGAGCTCGGCCAGATGCCACCTGAGAAAAAGTCCCAACCCACCATCGCCGAGCGCCACAGCCTCACCCAATGGATCCGGGCCGAATTTCTCAAAGGTGGCCGGAAGCCGGAAAACAAGATGCTTCGCCCCGGGGCGGGCAACTACGTGAAGCACGAACAGCTTTTCGGTCCCGAGGACTTCGGCCCCGCCTCATCACCGCCCCGCATCTGGCGCATCCGCCCCTCGGTTTATGAGTCCGGTATCCGCTCCCTCGCCAAGAACGGCAAGTATGTGCGCCCCTTCACCCTCAAGTCCGGCGGGCACGGCTTCCGCGATTACGACAATCAATACCTTCTCGCCGGGGCGGACCTTGCCCAGTTGATGGCCAACGCCGCGACCGCCGCCGGCCAATTGACCGAGGTGCGGGTGGTCAACGGCAAGATCTCCAAGGGCAACTCCACGCCCAACCAATTCTTTGATCTGATCCACCCTGAGGATACCGCACCAACCAAAGCGAAAGTCGATGCCGCCATCCAGTGGCTTTACGACCGTGTGCTGCTGCGAAACCCAAGCCCTGAGGAGCAAGAACGCCTCAAGGACTTTTCGATGAAGAGCATGCAGTCCGATGGCAAGCTCCTCGGCGTCCGCAACCTGATCTCAGCCGTCTTGCTCAAGCCCGAGGCCCTTTACCGCTCCGAACTCGCCCAAGGCGAGCCCGACAAACACGGCCGGGCCCTGTTGGCCCCGCGCGAAATCGCCTACGCACTGGCCTATGCCCTGACCGACACGCGACCGGATGCCGAGTTGTTAAAGGCCGCCTCCACAGGAAAACTCGAAACCCCCGAACAGGTCGCGGCTCAAGTCCGCCGCATGCTTGCGAACCCCAAGCTGCAAAAGCCGCGCATCCTCGGGTTCTTCCGTGAATATTTCGAGTATGGCGGCGCAGCCGACGTATTCAAGGACGAAACGCTCAATCGCAACCACGTGCCTGAGGTCCTGGTGAGCGACACCGACCGGCTCATCATGCACTTCTACGAACAAGACAAGAACGTGTTGCGTGAACTGCTCACAACCAGCAAGAGTTTCGTCCAGTATGGCATTGACTCGAAGACCAGGAAACCAACCAAGGCCAGTGCCAGGAACTTGGGAGCACATCTTGCCTACAGCTTGCCACCTGACTGGAAATGGCTGGTGATTGCCGAAACGTCATTTATTGAATATGACCCCCAAGTTCCAAAATTAAATGGCGCACCACCATCTTGAA
>JAYGGE010000095.1:0-20201 GCA_046581505.1 Verrucomicrobiales bacterium
GTCCTGCAAAGCCGAAACCGGTGATGTCGGTGGCGGCGTGTACCTCGAATTGCGCGAAGATCCCGGCGGCGATATTGTGGAGGGCAGTGACGCTTTCAATACAGGAATTGAAGGCATCAGGGTCGTTGAGTTTTCCCTTCAACTCGGCATTGAACAGCACGCCACTGCCGATTGGCTTGGTCAAAATCAGTACGTCCCCGTGGCGCGCACCAATATTGCGCCAGATTTTCCCGGGGTGGACAACACCGGTAACGGCAAGGCCGAACTTGGGTTCACTGTCTTCCACCGAGTGGCCGCCGGCGAGCACTGCCCCGGACTCGGTGATCTTGTCCAGGGCTCCCGCCACGATGCGGTGCAACTCTTCAGGCGGCAGTTTCCCGGAGGGGAAGCTGACAAGGTTCAGGCAGGTGACTGGGCGTGCGCCCATGGCATAAATGTCACTGATGGAGTTTGCCGCCGCGATTTGGCCGTAGGTGAATGGGTCGTTGACCGGGGGAGTGATGTAGTCGGCAGTGGTGACGATGGCGATCTCCTCGGTAAGCTTGTAGACACCTGCATCATCGCTGGTGTCAAAACCAACGAGCAGGTTGGGATCTTCGTTCTTTGGAAGGCTTGCCAGCAGTTTACCGAGCCCGACCGGGTCGATCTTTGCAGCTCAACCGCAGGTCTTGGAAAGGCTTTGCAGGGTCGCTTTATTGAATATTGCCATGTTCACTGAGAGTTAAAGGGCAATTGCGGGCATATCAAGTCACAGAGCAGGAAGCACAGGATCTCTGTTTTTCCCCTGTTTCCCGGGGTGTCCGGGTTGCAGTCCTTCCCTCCAGGAGTGAGGTTGTGCGATGAGCTACCCCCTGGGCGTCTTGCTGCTGATATCGCTTTGCGGTGGCGTGTTTGCCGGGAGCGTGCGCCGGCCGGGCAACGATACCGAGTTGCGTTTTTGGCTGGAGAACATGGTTTGGCACCATGGTTTCAGCATCGCTGAGGTGAGTGCTGCCACAGGGCTCGGTGAGAGTGAGGTGGACGCGGCGCTGAAGCGTTTTACGATATCAGAGGGTACGAGACCCGCCCGCCGGGAGGATGAACCGGTGCTGATACTCCCTTATCCCGGGGGACGGCATCCGCGGATTGGTTTCCTTGAGGGAGCCATTGACCCCCAGCGTGAGACCAAGGCCAGTGTGGTTACGCCGTGGGATCCTGCCAGTCATGTGGTGATTGATGTGCCCGAGGCGATCTGGTCGAACCTGGGCCTGACCTACCTGGCGCATACCCATATCGAGACGATATGGACAAAGCGTGGAGTTTCTTTGCCGCCACTGGAATGGCAGCGCGGCCCCGGCAGGCGCTTGTCCCTGGAGCGTGAATTGCCCAATGGTATCCGTTTCGGCACGAGGCTGGAACCGCTGGCCGACTCGATTGCCATGGAGATGTGGTTGCACAACGGTACCGGGAAAGCGCTCACCGGGTTACGGGCGCAGGTTTGCGTGATGTTCAAGGGGGCTCGAGGCTTCGCGGGTCAGAGGGAGGAAAACAAGCGGCTGCACGGTTGCTATGCCGCTTGCCACGATGGGACGGGCAAGCAATGGATCATCACCGCCTGGCAGCTATGCCACCGGTCGTGGCAGAAAGCGCAGGTTCCCTGCCTGCACTCAGACCCCGGGTTTGCGGATTGTGCTCCCGGTAAAACAGTGACTGCGCACGGCCGGTTGTGGTTTTTTGAGGGTGAGGATATTGAGGGTGAGTTTGCCCGGCTTGAGGCATCGGGCTGGAAGAACAATCCAGTTCCCGACATTCGCGAGGTGGAGCTCGACCTTGAGGTTCCACCCCTAATCTCAGGAGAAGCGGGCCCGGGAAAGAGGGTCAGGGTTAGTGACCCCGCGGATCAAACCCCGGGTGTCTATCATGTCCTGTATCTTCCGGAGGACTGGCAGCCGGGGAAAAGTTACCCGGTTATTGTCGAGTATGCCGGCAACGGCCCTTTTCGCAACAGGCTTGGTGATGTCAGCACCGGTCTTGTTGAGGGTAGTCGGATGGGATACGGACTGAGCGGCGGTCGCGGGTTTATCTGGCTGTGCCTGCCTTATCTCAACGACAAGGCAGATGCCAACGTGTCCCAATGGTGGGGGGATGCACCGCGGCATAACCCGGGTCCGACTATTGCCTACTGCAAAAAAATCGTGCCGAGGGTTTGCCGGGAATTTGGCGGTGACCCAAAGCGTGTGATCCTGTGCGGGTTTTCCCGTGGTGCCATTGCCTGCAATTTCATCGGCCTGCACGATAAGGAGATTGCCGGGTTATGGAGTGCTTTCATGCCGTTCAGCCACTATGACGGGGTGCGCAAGTGGCGCTACCCGGGCAGTGACCGGCCATCCGCGCTGCGCAGGTTGGAGCGCCTCGGCGGGCGTCCGCAACTGATTATTAACGAGCGTGGCTGGGATGGTTCCTCAGGCCTGGAGCCGACACGGGTTTACCTTGATCAAGCCGGAGATGAATACGGCCAATTCACCCTCATGGACAGCGGCTTCCGCAACCATGACGACTCCTGGATATTGCGTCCCTCCGCCGCCCGTTCCGCCGCCCGGGCATGGCTGCGTGCCGTGATCAGCAAGCCTTAGTGCCCTTGAGGCATTTCATTTTCCTTCGGCTTTTTATTCCACGAATTCCTTGGATTGTTTCCTGAGTTGCTCAAGGAACGTTGGATTTAATTCGCTGCCTTCTGCATACAATGTTTCCTCGTTCCATTTTCTTTGGTTTATTAACGACATCGATTTGTGCCGAAGATAAAATTTACCATTTTTCCCCCCGATGTACTCATAGATGTGCATCGGGGAAAAGCCCAATCTGTGATACTCTTGAAATGCTGCACCGGAAACCTGCTTTGGCTCACTACTGCAACCCACCAGAAGCACGGCTGCGATGATTGTAAAAAAAAGAGCTTTCATTGGTGCTTTGCCCCGGGCATTTGTTCCGGCTTGATATCAACCTGCCTGATGAGTTTCTCCAGAAGCCGGCCGGTGTCGGCGATGGCCTTTTGATAGCCAGGCCTGCCGGCCAGGTTTTGCATTTCAAAGGGATCTTTCTTCAAGTCGTAGAATTCGTAATCCTCGGTATCTGCAAAGCGGATGAGCTTGTGCTGGTGGGTGCGTACTCCCCAGTGAAAATGGCCGGTGGCCCAGTAAGCATACCAGATGCCTTCCCGCCACTTTGCCGGCGCCTTGCCCTGCAACAACGGCCGCAGGCTGACCCCCTGCATGGCCTTGGGCACGGCAACCCCTGCAATGTCCAGCAGCGTGGGGGCAAAATCGACATTGCTGCACAGCGCTTCATTGGTTGAACCCGCCTTGATCTCCTTAGGATAGCGCACGATGAAGGGCATCTTGAGGGATTCCTCAAGGATCAGGCGCTTGTCATAGAGGCCGTGCTGACCCAGCCAGTAGCCCTGGTCACTGGTATAGATGATGAGGGTGTTATCCTTGACGCGTTGCTCTTCCAGGTAATCAATAACGCGCTTGATGTTGTCATCCACAGCTCCCACCGCGCGCAGGTACTTGTGGATCATGTGCTGGTAGGCGGCGGAGGCCTTGCCGCGATCACTGCCGTCATGCGGCCACATGGGAGGTTCCCTGTCCTTGTCGTGCCGGCCGAAGTAGCCATTCTTCTCGATCATGTGCCAGGTGTGCACGCCTTTAAGGAGCGGGCTGGTCTTCGCCACTTTCTCATGCAGGCTGGGTGGCTCGGGGATGAGGGTGTCTTTCAGGTAATCCTTCCAGCGCTCGGGGTATTCGTAGGAATGATGCGGTGCCTTGAAATGCAGCATTATGCAGAAAGGTTTCTTGGCATCGCGGGCTTTCAGCCACTCGAGGGCCTCGGTGGTGTAAACGTCCGAGGAGTAACCGGTGTGTTTCTCGCCGGGAACCACCTCGCGTTTTTTCTTTTTGCCATACCATTGGCCCGTTTTCGTGAAGAACACCGGGTCAAACCATGAGCCCTGGCCGCGCGTGACCTTGAAGGTATCGAATCCCGTGGGCTTTGAGGAGAGGTGCCACTTACCGAAGACGGCCGTCTGGTAGCCGGCCTTCTGCAACTCGGCGGTCACCTGCGGGGAGTCCTCATTGATGGCGCCATTGAGGTTGGGCACGCCGTTCTTATGACTGTATTGGCCGGTAAGGATGCTCGCGCGGCTGGGTGAACAGATGGAGTTGTTGCAGCAGACATTATTAAAGCGCATGCCCTCGGCCGCCAGGCGGTCAATGGTCGGGGTGGGGCAGTATTTCTTGAGCCGCGAGCCGTATGCCCCGATGGCCTCGGAAGCATGGTCATCAGACATGATGAAGAGGATATTGGGACCCCCGCCCTTGGCATGCAGGGCGACCGGAGAGGTCATGACCAAAGAGGCCGCAGCGATGGCGGCGGGGATATTCATGATTTTCATGTGTCTATGCATTTTTAGCAGATGTGCCGTGACCTTGAATCATTTAAATTAGCAGTCAATAGCACCGGATAAGAAACTTCCAAACGACCCGATTTGGTCAGTCCTCCAGCATTGATACTGACTTTTCCTATTATTCCCGGCCAGGATTCGTGAGCTTGATGCTGTATGGCAATTGCAGAATGACAAAAGTTGCACAGCCGATCGTTATTGCGCAACGCATCAGTTCATCCTAGGATCAACCGTGTTGGAGCGTTGCGTGCATTGCGTGCATTGCGTGAGTAACAGCCTCCAGTCCTACCTCGTCCCTTGAAACGTTCCCGCCAGTTCCCTGCCACAGGAGTGATAATCCTCGTGTCCCTGTTCTTGGCGCCGACTGCATTTAGCCAGACGACCTTTGTCCCTAATGGGGCAACCTGGCATTACCTTGATGACGGGTCTGACCAGGGGATTGCGTGGCGGCATCCGGATTTTGATCACAGTAATTGGGCCAGTGGCCCGGCTGAACTTGGCTATGGTGAGCGCAATGAGGCTACCGTGGTCAGTTTCGGTTCTGTAGCGGCGAACAAACATGTCACTACCTACTTTCGCCACGTGTTCAGGATAAAGAATCCGGATTTTGTCCCGGGTTTAAGGTTTGATGTTCTCCGTGATGACGGGGCTGTCCTGTATGTCAATGGCGAGGAGGTTTTCCGCTCGAACATGCCGCACGGCACCATTGATTACCAAACCCTTGCGTCGACTTCATTGTCCGGGTTTACCGAGACAATCCCCGAAACATTCGTGATTTTTCCGGACACTCTTGTGGCGGGTGAGAATGTTGTTGCCGTGGAAGTTCACAAGGCGTCGCCGGCTAATTCAGACCTCAGCTTCGACCTGCGAATTACCGATGCCATCGGGGCGACCGCGCCGGTGATTGAAAACTGCACGTTAAGCCTGAACAGCTCAGAACCGACTGTCACGATATCTTCTGAGAATATAAGTGCATCGGATATCAGCAGCAATGACTCGGCATTGATATTCACGGTAAGTGATCTTGAATCGGGATATTTCGAGATGAGGACCAATCCGGGGAAGCCGGTCAGGGTTTTCACCCAGGGCCAGATTACTGCGGGTATTGTTCGTTTTGTCTACGCTCCCGGCAGGTTCGGGGCAGCGACAAGCAATGTGCAGCTTGCTGATCCTCTCGGCCACGACGAGATCTCGGGAGTTGTTGCCTCGATCAGAAACCCGGATCTTCTCTGGGCAATTGAGGACAGTGATAATGCAGCTGCCCTGCTTGCCATGGGTGTTGACGGCAGTGACCGCGGTGACTGGATCCTGTCGGGGGCCACGAACGTGGACTGGGAGGATATTGCCGCTGCCACGGTTGGCGGTCAGAACTTCATCTATGTAGGGGATTTCGGGGATAACATTGCAGTACGCACGGATCAGGCAATCTACCGGGTCAGGGAACCCTGGGTGACCGGGTCTTTTGGAGGGTTTGTTCCCTTTGCTGATATCGAGAAGATCCAGATGCAATACCCGGACTACCCGCCCGGTGAGCGGGATGTCTTCAGTCCCGGGATACCTGCACGCAGGGATGCGGAAGGATTGTTGGTGGACCCGGGAAATGGTGACATCTACGTGTTCTCCAAGCGTGAATTGCGTTGCCGTATTTTCCGGCTTGCCCATCAGGATGCCTATATCGGTGTTCAGACACTTGAGTATGTCGGTGACATGCCGGCCTTGATCAGGGATTCCGTGGGAACTGCCACTGCTGTTGACATTTCCCGAGACGGCCTGGAAGTGGCAATCCGCAACTTTAATCATATTTTCTATTATAGACGTGATGATTTAACGACTTCGCTTGCCGGGTTATTGACCGGGTTTCAAGTCGAGGAACTTCCTTTTGTCGGACCTGCCGCTTATCCGTTCGGGGAACCGAAGGGGGAAGCCATTTGGTTCTCGGCAAATGGTGATGCCATCTCCACCCTCGGTGAGAATCTTTCCGGGTCAGTGAATGTGCCGCTGTTCCGTTATCGGCGCCTGCCCCCGCTTCCGCTGCCCGCTTTCTCGATCTCAGTCAGTGATGGAGTGTTGAGTGACGGGCCGCATCCGGCGGTGGTATTTTTCAACGAGGGGCCGGTTGAGATGTGGCGGCATGGATTTTTTACGGTCGCGCAACTCAGTGACCCGGCACTGGAGACAACGCTGTGGGGGGACCAGGCGGATCCTGATCTTGATGGTATGCCAAACCTTGTGGAGTATGCGTTTGGTTCAGATCCAAGAAAGAGCGGTGGCAATGAGGGTGACATTGTCATCAGCGCTGACCCTTTTGCGGAGGACCTGTCCTTTACATTTACCTATCGCAAGGATCTTACGAAGGAGGGAATCACCTATCAGGCGGAACTGAGTGATAACGTCACAAGTTGGGTTCCCGTCGCTGATACGCTCATTGCCAGCGAAAACGGGGTGGAGACGCGCAGGGTTTCTGTAAGCTTCGCAGGGTATCCGCAGCGCTGGGTCCGTCTCAGGGTAAGCCGCAGCCGGTGATTATTTGCTGCCCCCGGCTGCCTGCCGGGCTTCGGCAAACAGTCGCTTCATTTTCTCAAGCTGTGCACTTGAGCCCGGGTCTGCGACAAGGTTGACATACTCCTGCGGATCATTTTTCAGGTTATAGAGTTCAGCCATCCCGGGGCCTCCCCATTGCGCATAGCGCCAGCCTGGTGTGCGGATTGATCGCCCGAGCTTTGTGCCACGGCTGACGACTGTGTAGGCGTATTTTTTTCCCGGGGACTCAGGATTACCCAGCAGCGGGACGAGGCTTTTTCCCTGCAGGCGGCTCTTTGTCTCCAGTCCGCAGAGTTCAAGCAGGGTGGGGTGGAAATCCACGAGTTCAACGAGGGCATCAGTGCTTGTCCCGGCGCGGGTTATTCCCGGCGCGCGAATAATCAGCGGCACGCGGGCACATTCCTCAAACAGGGTGACCTTTCCCCACATGAAGTGCTCGCCGAGATGATAGCCATGATCCGAGGTGAATATAACGATGGTATCCTGCCACAAACCGTGCTCCCGGAGAGCGTTAAAGAGTAATCCAAGCTGGGCATCAATATAGGATATGCAGGCGTGGTAGGCCTGGGTGTATTCCCGGCGCAGGCTATCGTCCTCATGGCCCAGTTCGAAACCAAAGGACTGGAAACGCTTAACCATGGCAAGAGCCGGGATGTCATCCCAGTCATTGGACGGGCTGAGCGGAAACTTGAGATCCTCCCGGGGATATTGGTCAAAATATTTTTTGGGCGCAAGGAACGGCACATGCGGCTTTTGGATGCCGCAGGCGATAAAGAAGGGCTTTTCGCCATGACTTTCCTGATCCAGCCACTTGATGATCTGACGGACATTCTTGCCGTCCTTATGCTGTGCATCTTTCAGGCCGGTCGGCCCGTAGCCTGGGGGGGTTTGTCCCCTGGTCTGTGTAGAGAGCGCCTGCAGGTGAGTTTTCCAGTTTTTTCGATTGGTGCGCAGCTCGACTGAGCCGTGCTCCCCTTCATATGCCCTGCGAGCTGTTGTCACCCGCGGCAGCTCGTCATTCTGGAACATCATTTGTTCATGCCATGCAACCTCACCATGTTGATGGCGTGGTGAATGGAAAATCTTACCGACACTTGCGGTCCAATAGCCGTTGTCTTTGAAATTCTGCGGCATGGAAATAGTACCGGGGCGGCATTGGCGAATATCCGCAGTGTTGTTAAGGACTCCTGTTGTCTCGGGGTAGAGCCCGCTGAGCAATGAGGCACGGGAAGGTCCGCAGACCGGATACTGGCAATAAGCGCGGCGAAAGGTCATGGAGTCCCTGGCAAGTGAGTCGAGGGCAGGAGTGTGGATTGACTTGTATCCTGAAGGTGAGACGTGCGTGTTCAGGTCATCGCACACGATGAACAGGACATTTGGCGCCTTGCTTGCTGCCTTGAGCTTCTTTTGTCCGCGTGCTTTCCTGCGCTCCTCACGTTTTTTCTGCCGTTTGGCCTCGCGGGAATCCTGTTTAATTGTCGTGCCATCACCACTCACTGATGGGGTGTCCTTGCTGCCTGCAGATTGAATCATCGTCTTCAACCACCGCTCATGAAGGGTAAAGAGTTCACGTGTCTTGGCAGGGTTCTGTGTTGCGATGTCTTCTGTCTCCGAGGGATCCTCAGACAGGTTATAAAGCTCGTATTTGTCCCTGAACCCGTGCGCTTTCCAGTTTCCCTGACGAACCGCCCACTCTCCTTTTGGAGGCCCGCTGTTCCAGAACAGGTTGGGATGATGGGTGTCTGACCGGCCGGCGAGCAGCGGCAAAATGCTCCTGCCGTCAAACCTTTCACCCTCATTTACCTTAATGCCTGCTGCTTCAAGTGCCGTGGGCAGGATATCAATGGAACTGACAGGTATGTTAATGACGCGTCCGCCCTTGAACTTCTCGGGCCAGCTGATTATCCAGGGGGTCCTGATGCCTCCTTCGTGAAGGCTTCCCTTGAAGCCGCGCAGAACACCGTTGTTTGCCTCCATAGCCCTGGATCCACCATTGTCTGTCAGGAAAAACAGCAGAGTATTTTGCCACAAATTTTCGACCTTGAGCTTCCTGACCACGGCGCCGACTCCAAGGTCAAGATGGTACAGCATGGCCATCAGCGTTGCGCGTTTCTCGGATATCTCCGGAAATTTTTTCCGGTAGCGCTCGATGTCCTCCTCCGGCGCCTGCGCCGGAGCGTGTACTGCGTTATAGGCAAGATAGAGAAAGAACGGGTCCGCTTTTTCCCGCTCGATGAAATCCACTGCCTCCTCGGTAAGGCGCGTGGTCATGTAGCCTTTATATTCATTGCCGGTAAGTCGTTTTTTGTTGCGGTAGACCGGGGCGTAGCCACTGCCATTTACCCCCTGAAGCTTAAAGTAGTCGTGACCGCCCCTGCCCATGAACTTATAGCACTCGCTGAACCCCCTGTTCAGGGCGTGCCACTTGAGTTGCGGATAATCCTCATCAAGTCCCAGGTGCCACTTTCCGATTGCCGTGCTGGTATATTCATTAGGCAGGAAGGAGGGAAAGATCGGCAGTTGTGGATCAAACCCGCGCCCGCCATCACCGGCGCTATAGACTCCCACCCGTTGCTGGTAGCGTCCCAGCATCAGGCCGGCACGGGTTGGTGAGCACACGTGCCCGCTGGTGTAGGCCTGTGAGAAAAACACCCCTTCCCTTGCCAGTTCATCCATGTGTGGGGTCGCGACTTCCTCCGGGTGATCGGGGTTGAAGCTGATGTCCGCATAGCCCTGGTCGTCGGTAAGGATGATGACGATGTTGGGCGGCTCAATGCCGTGCAGCAAGGGGACAAGAATAAAGGCGGCCAGGATGAACAGAGTGCTGGTGTAATTCTTCATCTGGTTCTGCTCTGGTTGCCTGTTCATTGATTGCGCCGCTTCCTGCGCGATTACCCGCCTGCCGGAGCCAGATCGAATTTAGCCCGGATCCAGTCAAAGACCAGCTTGTGGTGTTGAGGGCCAAGGCTGTGGTTTGCCTGCGGGTAGACGCGGTATTGCTTTGCACCCCTGATTCGGTTGTAGACCGCAAAATTCGTCGACGGAGGACATATGGAATCCTGTAAACCCACTCCCATGAATACCGGGCAATGAACCCGCGATGCCATGTTCATCGTGTCAAAATAACTTAATGTCGCCAGTGTGGTGTTCCATGTGCGATGATCTTCCGCGGCAATCCACCTGTTCATTTCCGGCCAGTGGGAGGTTTTGAAATATTTTTCCCAGTTGGTGAGGAAAGGCACGCTCGGGGCACAAAGGCTCACCCGCCTGTCCATTGCGGCGGTTGCCAGGCTGAGTCCTCCTCCCTGGCTGCCCCCGATTACCGCAATGCGCTTGGGATCGATTTCCTTTCTAGAGCTCAGGAAGTCCATTGCGCGAATGCAGTCCATGTAGGCTCCGCGGTAGTAGTATTTTTCTTTGTCATCGAGCTCCCTTATCCAGTAATCCTGGGGTTTGCCGGCAATGTCCTGCTGGCTGTTGCCGTGTCCGCGGACATTGAATGAGAGGATAGCCATGTCATTGAAGCGGGCAATCGGCTTCATGTTCTGGCCGTAACCGGGAACCCTGAGTATTGCCGGGTGAGGCCCGGGTGTTTTCGGGATTTCATACCATCCGCCCACACGCACTGCGTCGAGGCTGCGCATTCTCACCTCATAAACATTGAGTTTCCCCTTACTGAGGTCAGCCCGGTGGAGCAGCTTGAAGGCGGGGGGGACTTCATCCAGTTGCCGGCGTGTGTTCTCCCAGAATTTCCTGAAGTCAGGCCTGCCTGTCAGGGGCGGGAGGATTTTGTTGGGGGCATAGCCCACCTGCATGGAACGGCTTAGCGTTCCCGTTTTTGTGGAACAGGAAATTTTAACCCGATAGAAACCGGGCGATTGAACCCTGCATTCAAAGTCACGGGATATGGTTTGCTTGCCGTTCAGGGTTTGGATCTCTGTGCGGGATGCAACCGGAATTTTTTCATCGGTGGTTATTTCCCAGGAAATATTGGCCTTGAGGTTTTCCGTTGAACGGTTTGTCAGTGTCAGCCTGAAGGAAAGTGCCTCATGTTCCGGGAAGATCCCATCCTTGAATTTTCCCGTGCTGATTTGGAGATCAGGCGGATTGGCCCACAGGGTAAGAAGGGATGCCCATAAGGCAGGAATCGCGACCAGGTGACGCATGCGGGTTTTTCTTAATCGGTTTTTCAGGAGGGGTCCTCTGCAACAATAGGTGTCCTGCGGCGGCATTTTTTAAGCCGGCACTTGCAACAGACTCCATACTTACTTGGATGAGGTGGCATGCGCCTCAGACGGAGGGATCCTTTTTGCCTGCTCAGGCTACTCCAGAGGAATTGCTCCCAGCTGGCGGATCCTGTAGTACAGGTAACGCGCTGCGCGGTCAGGTGAGGTATGGGTGTAGGTGGTACTTTCAGCCTCACCGACTAATCCATCAGTGAGTTCCTGCCATTCAATTATGTCGCTGCTGATTTCGACTGCGTATTCTCTTCCAGCTACCGAGTTGAAGGTAATGTTCACCTGCCCTTCGGCATTGCGCGTGATGTTGGTGATGCGCAGGGGTTCGGGTGGTATTGCCTTACCGATCTCGAAGGAATACCAGAGTATGCCCCCCACCTCAAGTGTCCCTTGAATTGAGTTTACAGCCGGCACCGGCTCTTCTCCGTCCAGTATTAACGCCGGGGTCGGGCCGTGATTGATATTCAGTAGTCCTCCCTCTGTCCCCCCACTTCCATCGGCTCCTAAACAGTTGCCCCAGACAGTGTCCCATGCGCCGACGGCGAGGTAATAGTTGCCGGCAGGAAGTCCGATGAAGTCCATCCTGCTCTGTAAGACATCTATAAAACCATCACCGGTGAGGTCGGCGTCATCGCTTAAGGCGAGCAGTGATCCCGCATCATTGAAAACAGCGATTTCCGTGTCGATTGTGTTGCCGATTGTGTCAATGGTGAACGGTGTCTCTACCTCCGCGATTACGCCGATTGATGATGCCACCGGCAGAATCACGTCATTCACGGTCAGGTTACAGAAAAAAACTGCGTCCGCTTCTCCAAAGCTGTCGACAGAGAGGTAGTAGGTTCCCGGTTCCACTATCGCAATCTTTTCGCTTTGAGGCACGGCTTCATCAAGAAACGCAAAAGCCAGGGCACCCGTTGCATCAATGAGCCCTGCGGCGTTCACTTCGGTTTCAAGGCTGTTAAGCAGGAACAGGTCCGGGTCGCCGCCGAGGGCAACGCTGGTCACTTGAATACACGCGGTTTGCCTGACCGTGAACTGGAAGACGATTTCATTTCCCCAGGTGACGATGCCTCTTGCCGCGGTATATGTGTCGCAATTGTTTGCGCCTGTGGCCGTGTTGCCGTTAAAGGCTGTGCTGCTGCCAGCTTTCAGGACGCCAAGATCCTCGGTGACCACCAGATCAGCGTTGGCGCTTGGCAAGGAATGCACGGCTAGGGTGATGAGGGCGAGTAGAGCAAAAAGGGTATTAACGGGAGTCATCGTTTTTTAGGTTTAGTGCTTTAGGTTAAATAAGTTTATAACCAAGGGGTTCAATGAAGCCTTCAATAATTATATGCGTCAAGCGATCAAATCACCTTTATTCTTGATGTTTCGGGACTTATGAGCCATCAGAGGGGGCTTTTTCATGGGGATATGTGTTTATCCGGCCGCTAAGCTGGAGTGATGGGGGGGACTTGAGGCATCTGCCAACCAGGGGTCAGGGTTGACGAATCCTGTAGAACAGGGTTCGTGCCGCCAGGTCCGGGGTAGAGTGGGTGTAACTTGTGCTGGTTCCCCCACTGCTGACTGCATCGTCAAGTTCCTGCCAGGCAGCCAGATCATTCGAGATATCGACAGAATAGAATTTTCCCGGTGCAGAGTTGAAGGTGATGATTACACTGCCGTCGCTGTTTCGTGAGACATCACTAATGGCAAACTCCCGGGTTCCGGGCGGGGTTGAACCGCCAATCTCGAAGGAGAAGAGCAGGATTTCCTGGGAGGCTAATGTGCCACTAAGCGTGCCGCCGGGGTAATTAAACTGGTAGCTGCCTGATTCATCGTCGTCAGTGGTGAAGATAATGAAACCCGGGTAATAGTCAGTATCGAAGGTGCCGAGTCCAATATAGTAGGTGCCTTTTTCCAGGGCTGTGAAGTCAATCATGCTCTGGAGGATATCGTCATCGCTTTCGACATCATCGTTTGCGGCGATCAGGTTGCCGTCCTGATCCCAGACTCCCAGTTCCGTGTCGAAACCGGAGCCCAGGGTGTCAATTGAGAAAGGTGCAGCAACGGCTGCAATCCTGCCCAGTAGGGTTGCGTTAAGGATATTGAGTGGTGCCGGGGCCACAAGTGTCAGGTCAATCGAGAAAGCAGCAGCGAACTCATCATAGCTGTCGGCACTGATGTAGTATGTGCCCGGCTCCAGGAGACCGAATGATTCTGTCTCGGGGGGGAAATCATCCAGCCAGATTTCCGCCAGGGTTCCTGTGGCGAATCTCAAGCCGGCATCGTTTATCGCGGTGGACAGGCTGTCGAGCAGGAAGAAGTCATGATCGCCGGTCAGGGCCACACTTGTCAGGTTGAGGATGTGACGGTTTTCAATCGTGAATTGGAGGACGATTTTGTTGCCATAGGAATGACTTCCAGAACTGAAATAGGCATCCGTATTGTTGGTCCCGAGGGTTGTGTCATGACTGATATTGACGGTTCCAGCCTCCATGATGTCCAGGTCCTGGTTGACCGCGAGGTCGGCATGCAGCGTCGGTATCCAGTGAATTCCTGCGACCACAAGAACCGGCAGGCAGCGATGGGAACGGGGAATTTTCATGGAACCTTACCAACAAGGTGCCCGGAATCCGGGAAAGGTTTATTGCAGTGAAAAAGAGAACCGGTAGAAGGTCGTGGCGGCTGACTGCGCCGGTTGATTGGTGCGGAACCTCAACGTGCGGGTCTCCGCACTGTGTCTTTCACTGCCAAGAAAATCGTAGGATATTCCCGGTGTCCCGGTCGTCCAGATGCTGAGGTCGGGGGAGGAATCCAGTGTCATATCCACTGCATCCAGGCCGGTTGCGATCTGCAGGGCGAATGTCTGGTATGTTCCGGGGGTGGCCGCGTCCTCAGGGTTGTATTCAACGGACAATGTAACCGGTTCAGCATTTGCCTGTTTCGGGTCAGTGCCAAAGATGTATTCGAGGAGGTTATTCAGGCCGTCTTCGTCAGGATCCGCATCATTTCCGGAAATCAGCGGGGATGCCAGTTCGACAGTGGTGAACCGGCTGCTGCGCCACGTGTCAATCGACAGGGAGTCCTGCGTCCCGGGATTGCCGCCAATGTCCCGGCTCGCCCGCCAGTTTATCCCTTCCCCGGGATCACCATTACCGAAATTTGCAGAAAGCACCAGGGAGTAACCATCTCCATCGGCTTCCTCGGGCCAGGGCTCATCGTCCCGGTAGCGCAGGTTGAAAATAGTTGCTCCCTCGGCATCCAGCAGCGTGAGTCTTTCGCCGCCGTTGTTCAGGCTGGTTGCGTTCGCGAAAGAGCCCGCAATTGGCAACCCGGCGCCGTAACGCAACTCGAAGGCTGACTGGTCACTGACGATCAGCAGGCGCTGCCCGGGAAGGAGCTGGCTGATTGTGCTGTCATTGAAGTCAAAATCGATGCCGGCAGAGAAGGAAAGCCCGGCGAGTTCAATGATCTCCGTCGATGTGTTTACCACTTCGATAAACTCGAACAGGCCACGCTTGGTAAATCCGGCGGCAATCTCCCCTGCATCCGGTGAAGCCGGCCTGTAGTGGATCTCGGAGACTGAAAGATTTGAGGCATCGGCCGGGACACCAACAATGAACGAGGCCCCGGTAAGTGCCGACCACGTTCCACCGGATTCAACGCGGGCTTTGATGGTTCCCGTTTGGCTTAAGGGAAAAGCGCCTGTGTAGAGGATGACCCGCGGCGGATCGTTGCCGCCGGTGTCAGGCAAGGTTGCGCTCAGCATCGGTTCAATCAGGAGGTCATCCCCGGTGATACTGCTGTTCAGGCCGTGAATGGCGAGGATGTTGGGCCCGAGCTGCAGGGTGTTTATGTGCTCTGAGATATCGAATTCACGGAATACAACTGCCTCGGCATCGGTTTGTGTGCCGATTGCATTGGAATTCCAGGAGGCGCCGAAGAGCGCATTGTCCACTTGCACCCTTGTGCCGTTGATCGAGGCGAGGAATCCGTCATCATAGCGCATCTGCAGGCTCAGCGAGGTCATCTGGTCGAGTTGTTCCTGCGAGTTGATGGTGAATGGAAAGCGGATATAGACGCTGGCGTTGCTGTTCTGCATGCCTGAGACATCAGTCCCGACATGGGCGTCAAAATCGGAGCCCGTGTCGAAGCCGATGCCGGCAACTCCGCTTGTCCACTGGGCGATGTTGGCCGGGTTCGTGGTGTTTTTCCAGGAGTTGCCCAGCGTGCCGCTGGTGGGAATCCAGACCTGGCAAACTGCCCCCTCGTCGACAAGCACAAGGGTCGTGACAGCCGGGACATCCTCGGTGATCGGGTCGGAACCATCAGTTGTGTAGTAGATATTTCCCGCCGGGGCACTGATGGAGAGGTTGAACCCGGAGGGGACAGAACCGCCATGCTGGCTGAAGAGGGGGGCATCAATGGCGGGATACAGGTCGATGGCCCTGAAGCGCTCGATCATGAAGTCATTGCGGGTAGTGAGGTAAGTGTCTCTGAGCCAGGCAATCTCGGGATCCCAGTCATCGTTGCGCGTGAGGGCCTTGTTCAGTGGATCCCCCTCGTTGACATCTCCCCAGCGTGCCGATTCCACGATCATCGCGTCGCGGATCCGGGTGGTCATGGCGTCAAGCCGCTCTGTGTTTCTAGTCACGGTCATTGCGCCGTCATTAAAGAGATGCTTGTGGAGCCTGTCCCCGAACCGTCTCTGGAATTCGGGATACTGGCGCAGTTTTGAGTAGGGGAATGCAGGAGAACCACTGCTGCCCACCCTGCTGGTGTCAAATGTGGCAATGCGCTGGGGAGGCAGTTGATTTTGGAGAAGCCACGAAGGGGCAGGTACGTTCAAAAGCAGGTGGTTTCCCATGCACATCTCGGCATCCCAAGCGAAGAAATGGAACTTACCGGTTCCGTTGCGGGATTTGCGCCCGCAATACCAGTTCTTGTTGTCAAAATACCCAACAGATTCCTCCTGTGCCGGATTGTCGGAATTGGTCATGTAGATTGGTGTAACCCAGTCGTAATCACCTGCCCAGGTACGGGTGATCATTGAATCAATGTAGCCGTCGATATCAAGATACTCCTGAATGTCCAGGTAATCCTGTTCTGTCGATATACCTGACTGTGACAGGGTCATCAGTGTCTGGTAAGCTGTTGCCGTGCCGTCGACCTGAGTGTAGTCCTCGCCGAAGGAGGTGGGATGGTGGTAAACATCCCAGTCCTCCTCCTCGCCACCGAGATGAGCGGTGAAAAACTTGGCATTTGGACGCTCGTGCAGGTCGTAGACCCCCCAGAACAAACCGTTGATATAGACGTGCACATACTTGCCGCGTGGTGAGAGCAGTCCGATGTCAGTCTCTGTTTTCCGCACGAACTGGTCACGGATATAGGAGGCATGCGGGGCAAGCTCATGTGATTCGTTGCCGAATGGAACCGCCCAGCCGTCGTGGCCGCCGGGGCGCAGGATGAGCTGGTCAAAGAAGTCGACGGGAGAGTCCCCGAAAAGGGGGAAACGCAGTTTTCCCTTGCCGTAGAGTTGACGGAAATAAAACCGGAAGGGTTTCTTCGGGTGCGAACGGGCATTGCCGCCATGCAGCCGCATTCCCGCGTTTTGCTGGAACTCGTCAGTGCTGTCAGGGTCAAAATACTCGAGTGAGATCGGGATTTCATCTGAACCATCCCGCCCATTGGCGTAAATGCCGTTGATCGCGAAAAGGTTGTCCCGTCCAGTTGAAATTGCGATCACGGGAAGTGTTGTTGTAAGCGAGCTTTCAATCTGTGAGGAGTAGGCCGGGTCATTGATGACCACCGGATCCATTCCGTAGTCGGCACTCACGATCGATCCGCCATCACTACCCCATGTTGCCGGGTATCCCGGAGGTGCTGTTGGCTGGTTGCGGACATCGGCGGCATAGATGTAGGTGTGGGTGTCGACGTTGGTTGGCTGATAGCCTTCAAGGAAGGCAGCTGCCCTGAGGGTTGTGGTGGTCGTTATCTGGACGGGGGCATCATAAACAATGCCGTTGCTTGTCGTTGGTTGGGATCCGTCCGTTGTGTAGAGGATTGTGGCGCCGGGTGTGGCGGTCGTGATTTCAACCGCGATCGGATCGGAGTAGAATCCCCGGTCAATGCTGAAGCCGGTATCCTTGACGAAGCCCTCCACCGAGGGACCGTTCGCTGTGTTTGGAGTTGGCGTGGTGTAGTAGCCCTCGACCAGTGCACCGTTCTGGTTGACCGTCACGATATCAAGCTCCGGCAACATGAGAAGATCGGAACTGTCGAGTGCCCTGTTGAGCATGTGGAATGCCAGCACGTTGTTGCCTTCATTGAGCTCCGAGATGGAATCCGTGATGTCGAAATCCTGAAAAATAATGGCTGCACTGTCACTGTGGAAATTTGTGGAGAGCGAGTTAAAGGCAGGATTTTCCGGGGCATTTGCCGATGCCACCTGGGTGCCGTTCAAGTATGCAATGAAACCGTCATCATATTTTATCCGCAGCTTCAGGGAGGTAACAGTATTTGCGCCGGTTAACGGGAGCGGGACGCGCACATAGCAGGTGCCGTTGGTATTGAAGGTGCCCGCCTCGACATTCCCGTTTGCCCCGATTAAAGCGGTATAGGTAATGCCGTCGGTGGCCCTCTCGTAGCCGATTCCTGTATTGGCGGCAGTCCATGTGCTGTCGTTGAAGCTGTCATCCTGCCAGTTTTCGATTGCACTGCCGGGAACGATCAGTCGGCAGGGGGCGCCCGCGGCGATGACTGTGGAAGTTACCGGAGGAAGGGCGGTGCCATAACCGTAGGAGATGCCCTCGAACTGTTCGGGATATGGATCAAACACGGTAAGGATCGTGTTTCCGTCAGGCTCCACGAGGGCAAGGTATTCACCGTCCTTGTCGAGGGAGAAATTGGTGTGCAGCTCGGAACCTGCGACAGAGCGGTGCTTGCCGGATGCAAAGACAATGATGCGCGTTCCGGGTGCAATCGATGTGGTGGGAAACAGCCACTTCTGGGCAACGAGCGGATCATCGCTCAGGGCGTAGCCTGCAAGGTTGAGCCATGTATTGTCTTCTGTTGGGTTATAGATTTCGATCCAGTCCGGGGAATCACCGTCCTCATCAAGGATTGTCGAGTCATTGACTGCCATGAACTCCGAGATTCGCGGGCTTGCGGAGGCTGGCAGGATGAAGAGTGAGAGCAGGGGCAGGGTTGTTGCCAGCAGGCGGTTGAGTAAGCGGGAATCCGCCGGAATCAGGGAGGACATGGCAAATTTATGATGGCGGCAAAGCACGCAGGCTTTGTGAGGGTTGGGGGGTTGGATCGGCAGTCGCCGGCCGGTGGGTTTGGCAACTTACATTGCAACTTAAAGTTGACTGCCAAACGCCTTAAAATGCAATACCTGATTATGCATTATCTGCCCCGTGGCGGAGGAACTGTTGCCCCATGGGGCACACGATGGCCTGCTGGCGGGACTTTTTAATTTCAATGGGTGTCCGTGTTGTCCTTGACGCGCGCATGAAGGCCTGAGACAATTTTTCCTGTCGCCGGGGTTTGGCTTTTGCCATGCAGTCATCCTGATTGCGGCAATCACCTAGGTTTTCCTGATGAGCCGTTCCTGGATCAACTCCTTGTCCCTGATTATTCAATTGCTGATATTGCTGGGGTTTACCCGCAACGCACGGGGCGATGATTTGATTACATGGAAAGACTCGGGCAAGGGGGGCGCGGTTGCCGCGGGGCAGGCCGAATCGGTAGCTGCCGGCATCCGTATCCTCAAGCAGGGCGGCAATGCCGCGGATGCCGCTGCCGCGACACTGCTGGCACTGGCAATCACGGACTATGGACTGTTTGCAATCGGCGGTGAGGTGCCGTTGATCATCTACGATGCCGGGAAAAAGGAAGTCAAGGTGCTCAGCGGGCTGGGCGCCGCGCCGCTCGATCCGGAGGCAATCAAGTGGTATTATAAAAACGGTATTCCTGCCAACGGCAGCATGAAATCGGCTCCGGTGCCCGGTGCGCTCGATCTTGTTGTCACCGCACTGAAGTTATACGGCACCGTATCCTTCAAGCAGGCAGTGCAGCCTGCCCTGGAACTGCTCGATGCCAAGGGAGCGCCTTGGCACACGGATTTGGCCGTGACGTTGCGCAAATTGATTGCCCGCGAGGATGAGACAGCAGGTTCGCGTGCGGAAAAGCTCACCGCCGTCCGTGACCGTTTCTACAAGGGTGATATCGCGGATGATCTTGAGGCCTGGTATATCAAGTCCGGTGCCTTCCTGCGCAAGCGTGACCTTGAGAACCACCGCACCAGGATCGAGGATCCGGTGTCCGTCACATACAGGGGCTACAGGATCTTCAAATGCGGCCCGTGGACACAGGGGCCCTACCTTTGCCAGACCCTGAAACTTCTTGAGGGTTTCGAGCTCAAGGAGATGGGGCACCTCTCCTCCGGCTACATACACACGGTGATCGAATCCCTGAAGCTGGCAATGGCTGATCGGGATGAGTATTACGGCGACCCGCTGTTCACCGAAGTTCCCCTTAAATCGCTGCTTTCCGATGAATATACGGTGTTGCGTCGCAAGTTGATTGACCCAGGAAATGCCTCAAGGGCGATCCGTCCGGGAGATCCTTATGGCCCGGGTCCGCTGAAGGCCAGGGATGAGCCGGCAGAATCAACCAGCGATATCCCGGTGCAGGACACCACCACGTGTGTGGTTGCCGATCGCTGGGGCAATGTGGTCGCGGCGACCCCGAGCGCCAATGTCTACCGCCAGGAAGATCCTATGGGCGGTCCGACAGGGGTCTCCTATGGCAACCGGCTGCGGAGTCTCAATACGACTCCCGGCCATCCCAACTGTATTCAGCCCGGGAAGCGACCGCGGATTACACTGACCCCCACGCTGGTGCTCAAAGACGGCAGGCCGATCCTGGCGATCAGTGTTGCCGGCGGCGATCTGCAGGACCAGGCAACGCTGAATCTGCTTCTGGATTTCATCGAGTTT